>NZ_CP015106.1:622996-1245993 GCF_002214565.1 Thermococcus radiotolerans | reverse complement strand
CACGAGGAGGATATCAAAGCCGGAAAGACCACTGACGTTTACTTCATCAGGACGAAGAAGATACTCGTCGAGAAGGGCATCCACAGGAAGGTTTTCGCCGACGTGACAACGACTTCCCTTCCGAAGGGCTGGAAGTGGGGGGTTCTGGCTGGTATTGAAGAGGTCGCAAAGCTCCTTGAGGGGCTCCCCATAAACGTCTATGCGATGCCGGAGGGAACGATATTCCACCCCTACGAGCCCGTCCTCCAGGTAGAGGGCTATTACAAGGAGTTTGGAATCTACGAGACCGCTTTGCTGGGAATGCTCAGCCAGGCCACGGGAATAGCCACCGCCGCACTCAGAACGAAGATAGCGGCGGACTTCAAACCTGTCTACTCCTTCGGCATAAGGCACATGCATCCGGCAATAGCGCCGATGATAGACCGCTCGGCATTCATAGGCGGCTGCGACGGTGTCAGCGGCGTTCTGGGTGCTGAGATGATGGGGGAGAAGCCCGTCGGCACGATGCCCCACGCGCTCATCCTCGTCGTTGGCGACCAGGTGAAAGCCTGGAAGTACTTCGACGAGGTCATTGAGCCCGAGGTTCCGAGAACCGCTTTGGTGGATACGCTCTGTGACGAGAAGTTCGAGGCCCTGATGGCTGCAGAAGCCCTGGGCGAGAGGCTCACCGCGGTCAGGCTCGACACCCCGAGCTCCAGGAGGGGCAACTTCAGGAGGATAATCGAGGAGGTCCGCTGGGAGCTCGACCTCAGGGGTCATGAGAACGTCAAAATCTTCGTGAGCGGCGGTCTCGACGAGGAGAGTATAAGGGAGATAGTGGACGTTGCGGATGCCTTCGGCGTTGGCGGCTCGATAGCGAGCGCCAAGCCCGTTGACTTCTCGCTCGACATAGTTGAGATAGAGGGGAAGCCGATAACGAAGCGCGGCAAGCTCAGCGGAAGGAAGCAGATATACCGCTGCGAGAACGGCCACTACCACCGCGTTCCAGCGGGCAAAAAGCTCGAACGCTGCCCGGTCTGCGGGGCGAAGGTTGAGCCGCTCCTCAGGCCGCTTATCGAGAACGGAGAGATAGTGGCGGAGCTGCCGAAGGCGAGGGAGATAAGGGAGTACGTGCTCGAGCAGGCCGAGAAGTTTGGACTTGGCCTGGAGTGACTTCCTCTTCTTTTAAATCTTCCAGGACTTTCAGAAAAGCGAGCCCAATGAAGGGGAAAAAGAAGAGGCTTCAGGCCTCCTCGACGTAAATGCAGCTGACCGGGCAGGCCTCAGCGGCCTCGACGGCGCAGTTGTAGAGGTTCTCGTCCTCGATAACCTCGACGATGACAACGCTCTTGCCCTCATCGTTCATCTCGAAGATGTCCGGGCAGAGGCTGGCACAGATGGCATCTCCGATACAAACGTCCTGGTCAACCCTAACCTTCCAAGCCATGGGAACATCACCGGAGTTAGATGAACCCAGGCGAATATAAACTTTTCGTCGAGGAAAGGACTCCGAAAGACGAAAATACGTGGAAAAGGGGAGCAAACCGCCCGTTGATGAACAAAAATTGACAGAATGGGTCAGTAGAGTCCAAGTCTCTTCTTGTACTCCGGGCTGATTCTGTCGGGCGTCCAGGGCGGGTCGAAGGTTAGCTCGATTTCGGCGTCCTTAACGCCGGGGATTTCGAGAACCTTGTCCTCAACGGCGCGAAGAATCCACATCGTGAGCGGACAGCCCGGGGTCGTCATCGTCATCTTCACGTACACGGTTTTATCCGGCCTGACCTTTACCTCGTATATGAGGCCGAGGTTGACGACATCGATGCCGATTTCGGGGTCTATGACCTCCTTGAGCTTCTCAAGGACAAGCTCCTCGCTCAGCTCGGCGTTCTCTTCGACCTTCATCTCCCTCTCGCGGTTTATCGTTATAGTGCCCACCCCTTCAAGCTTTCCGAGCTTCGCGTTGAGCCTTATCAGCACGTCGTCGATGTTCGGGGTGTCCTTCGCGAGGGTGACGGCTACGTCCCCTTTCTCGTTCACCTCAACGGATTTTACGAACTTCTCGTCAACGATAGCTTTAACGACGTTCTCAACTTCCTCTTTCGTGACCATTATTCACCACCTGGGTGAAGTTCCGGATGACAGATTTAAACCTTTTGGGTCAGAAATGAGTAACTATCTGGACAGCACGTCCAGTATCAGCGCCTCGGCCATCTCGGGGGTTATTGCCCTGGCGCGGAGCTCCCGGAGAATCCTCTGCATGGCGAAGCGCTTTACGCTCGGTGCTTTCCTGAATGTCTCCCAGAGGATGGGACAGCCGAATTTGAGGTCGTATCTGCCCCCGATGATCTCGATTATCTCGGCCTTGTCCAGGGCTAAGAACGCTGGAAGGTTCAAGATAATGATTTCCTCGGTTTCGTAGATCGAGATGAGGCCCGAGCTGAGCAGATCGCCGCTGGCGAGGATTTTTATCCCGTTTTCCTTCGCGTACCCCTCCACGGCGGCCATTACCATCGAGTGGCACTTGCCGCAGATCGGCGCGCCCTTCTCCATCTGGGCGGTGATGACCTCAAGGTATCCGGGAACCTCGACGAAGACAGCCCCCAGCCGCTCTGCCCTCTCTACGACCGCCTCGTTCATCTGGGGAAGCCTGACCGTTACGGGCACCACCTCAAAGCCCGCCCAGCGGAGTATTTTGAGCGCGGCCGTGCTGTCGGAACCAGCGGAGAAGGCCAGGGCCATCTTAACGCCGACCGGAGAGCGGTCGAAGTCCTTCCCGCTCAGTCGGTATTCTATCAAGGCCTTCAGGCGGGAGTAAGCTTCTTCGCCGATTTCCCCTCTAACCCTCTCAAGGGCCTCTAGGTTGTACTCGAGGCGGTAGCGCTTGACGAACTCGTCTCCCACTGGCTTTATCATCGAAGGCCACTAAACGCCCCACTTATTAAACTTGCCGCTGGGAAAACCTTAAAAGAGACCCACCCTAACCCCGTTCACGAACCTAAAATGCTTCTGGAGGTGCTTGCGATGAGGGAGATAGTGGAAAAGGTTAGGGAGAAGACGAGCATCCCCGTTTACGAGAGAACCGTCGAGAACGTTCTGAGCGCCATCCAGGCGAGTGGAGACGTCTGGAGAATCGTTGACCTCAGCGAGGAGCCGCTCCCGCTCGTCGTTGCCGTTGTCACTGCACTCCATGAGCTCGGCTACGTGGCCTTCGACGGCCCGAGCGTCGTCCTCACCCAGAGCGGCAGGAAGCTGGTGGAGAAGTATGGAATAGGCGCCAGGAAGGACTACACCTGCTCCCACTGCGAGGGCAAGACCGTCGAGCTTTCAGCGTTCAGCGACCTCCTTGAGCAGTTCAAGGAGATAGTCAAAGACCGCCCGCAGCCCAAGCACGACTTCGACCAGGCCTACGTTACCCCCGAGACCACCGTCGCCAGGATAGCCCTCATGCACACGCGCGGGGACCTTGAGAACAAGGAGGTCTTCGTCCTTGGCGACGACGATCTGACCAGCATAGCCCTCATGCTCAGCGGCCTTCCCAAGAGGATAGCGGTCCTCGACATAGACGAGCGCCTCGTGAAGTTCATCGAGAAGACCGCCGACGAGCTCGGCTACGAGAACATCGAGATGTTCACCTTCGATTTGAGGGAGCCGCTCCCGGACTACGCGCTCCACAAGTTCGACACCTTCATCACCGACCCGCCCGAGACGGTTGACGCCATAAGGGCGTTCGTCGGCAGGGGAATAGCGACCCTCAAAGGGCCCGGCTGTGCCGGCTACTTCGGCATAACGAGGCGCGAGAGCTCTCTCGACAAGTGGAAGGAGATCCAGAAGGTCCTCATCAACGAGTTCGGGGTCGTCATCACCGACATCATCAGGAACTTCAACGAGTACGTCAACTGGGGCTACGAGGAGGAAACCAGAGCCTGGAAGCTCCTGCCGGTCAAGGTCAAGCCGTCATACAACTGGTACAAGAGCTACATGTTCAGGATTCAGACCCTCGAGGGCTCGAAGGGCTTCGAGGAGAGGATTACGGTCGGCGACGAGCTCTACAACGACGAAGAGGCCTCGACCACATGAGGGCCAAAAGGCTCGCGGACTGCATACGGGAGAAGCTCGGCCGGGTCTCCGGCCTCCATTCCCTCATTCTGTACGGTTCCCTCGTTAGGGGCGACTTCGTTCCTGGAACGAGCGACGTGGACTTCTTTGTGGTCCTTGAGGACGGAACCGACCCGGAGTCCGTTCTCCTGGAGATAAAGCCGGTTCTCGAGGAGTGCTCATCGTCCCTCAACCCGGTGGAGGTTGACGTCGCCTGGGAATGGCTCTCAAATCTAAGCGACCCCATCAACTTGGGCTATCCCTACAAGTTTCTGACGGTCTACCAGCGGGATTTCAGAGAAAATCACGTTGTCCTGCTCGGGGAGGACGTGGTTGACATCATTCCGGAGTACCCCTTGGACGAACTCCTCCCTGGAAGGCTGGAGTGCATTTTGAGAAACCTCGAGCGCTTTTCGGGGAACCGGAAGATGCTCCACATCCTGGCCGGCGAAACGGCAAGGTTGATGGCCTTTCTGAACGGCTCCAGCCTCACGAAGGAGGACGTGCTGAGCACCCTGCGGAAACTCAGGGACGAGGACGCCGTGAGGATATACAGCGCCTACCTCGACGGCAGGAAGACGGGGTTCGACGAGCGCTTCCTCAGGGAGTTCGTGCTATCCAGGGTGAAGAAAATGGCAGAAAAGGTAAGAAAATAGGAATCAGAATTCTTCGATTCCGAGTTCCTTCATCTTCTCCTCGGTTATCTTTCCGTCCTCGGTCCAGCCGCGGAACTTGTAGTACTTCGGAAGCATCAGGTGCAGTCTGACGACGTGCCCCTTGTTCGGACCGTTCCTGACGGGCTCCTCGAGGAGTCTCTTCGGCAGGGTGTCCTCCTTGAGCGGGTCGAGGCCTGCCTTCAGGTTGAAGAGCCTCTCGGCGTTCCAGATGCGCTCGCCTATCTTTAGGTAGTCCTCGGTCGAGAGGTCCCAGCCCATAGCCGCGTTCAGCAGGTCGCGGTAGTCGTCCGCCCCGAGACCGAAGGTCGTGAAGACGCACATTCCCGCGGCGTCTATCAAAGCGGTTAAGTCTTGGAAGAGGATGACCATCTTGACCTTCTCGTCGCCGATGTCGTGCGGATCCATCTTGTACGGGTAACCGAGAATCTCGGGGCTGATCATGTACTGCTTGATGTGACAGCCGCCACGGTTGTTGGTGGCGTAACCGAGGCCGTGGCCTTCAGCTCCGCGCGGGTCGTAAGCCGGAAGCTCCTGCTTCTTGACGCCCATGAAGTACTCGGTGTGGCCGTACATCTCGGCGAGGCGGTAGCCGCCTTCAGCCAGCTTGTCACCGAAGCCCTCCCTCTTGGCGATCTTCTCGATGTAGTAGTGGAGAACCTCGCTGTTGCTCCACCTGAACGGGGGAGCCTCCTCTCCGAGGTCTTCCTGCTTGAGAATACCCTTCTCATAGAGCTCCATGGCCGTTGCGAGGGTTCCACCGAGGCTTATGGTGTCCAGACCGTACTCGTCCGCCATGTGGTTGGCGTGGATTATGCTCGCAAGGTCGTTTATGCCGTTGTGTGCTCCAAGCGCCCAGATGCTCTCATACTCTGGCCCTTCGGTTATTCCGAGGGTTGGGAGCTTGTTGACCCTTCCACAGCCGATCGGACAGGCGTAACACGGCTTGTTCCTGATGAGGTACTTCGCGGTCATGGCCTCACCGCTCTGCTCCTCCGCGTACTCAAACTGGCTGTACTGGAAGTTTCTCGTCGGATACAGGCCGTTCTGGTTGATGATGTTGACGAGAACTGCCGTTCCGTACTTCGGCAGACCGCCACCGGCAACGGGGTCGTTCCTCAGCTTGTCGGTCTTCTCCTTGACGACGCTCGTGAACTTCGCCCTGTCGGCGACCTCAACGCGCTTGTGGCCGCGGACTACTATCGCCTTGAGCTTCTTGCTGCCCATGACGGCTCCAACGCCACCCCTGGCGGCGGCACGGTGCTCGTCGTTCATAACGGCCGAGAACCTCACGAGGTTTTCACCGGCAGGGCCTATCAGCGCTATCCTGATGCGCTTGTCGCCGATCTCCTCCTTAAGGGCCTCCTCAGTCTCGCTCGAGGTTTTGCCCCAGAGATGACTCGCATCTCTAAGCTCGACACTCTCGTCGTTGATGTACAGATAAACCGGGTGGTCGGAGGCGCCCTCAACTATGATGGCGTCCCAGCCGGCAAACTTCAGCTCCGCACCGAAGAAGCCGCCGGAGTTTGCCATGGCGATGTAACCGGTCAGCGGGCTCTTGGTGATAACCATGTACCTTCCGCCGGTGGGCGCGGTTGTGCCAGTCAGCGGGCCGGTGGCGTATATAATCTTATTCTCCGGGCTCAGCGGGTCCGCGGTGGCGTCCATCTCCTTGAGGAGGTAGTAAATGCCGAAACCTCTCGTGCCCAGCCACTTCTTCGCGAACTCCTCGTCAAAGTGCTCTTCCTTAATGGTTCCGTTCGTCAAGTTCACTCTCAAAATTTTTCCCCAATACGCAAACATATTTCGAAGCCTCCAGCAGTTCTTGGAAGCATTTTTGTACATTGATGCTAATAAATTTGACGAAAGCAAAAGAATGCAACATTGATGCTATGGTAAGCACATTAGTTTAACAAACATCGAGGAGAGTTTTTTCGAACTTAAAAATTTTGAGGCCTGCTGAAAAAATGTTGATAAAAGTATGGATTTAACTTCACCAATATCCTTTCATGCCTTTTTCGGGTATCGGGCAGAGCACTATGCGCCTCGCCCAGAGGCAGTCGGCGCAGCTCGGCTTGTTGCTCCAGCAGTCTGACTCAGTATCCCACACGAAGGAACAGGACTCGTTGAGCGGACAATCCGCGCAGCTTGGATACAGCGAATTCTTGACGACGAAGCGGAACCAGGAGTAATCCCTGCTGGTCCATATCTCCTTGAGGCTCTTCTCCTTAACGTTCCCAAATGAGTACGCTATTACCCTCTTCTCCCTTCCGAAGACTATCTCCGGGTATGTGTGCAGGAAGCGGTAGCACGGGGCGACCTCGCCGTCCCAGCGTATGACGGCCACGTTCTTCTCCACGAACTCGCAGTGCCTCTCCGTCCTCAGGGAGAACTCCGCGAGCTTGTAGATGTAGCCGTGGTACACGGCCTCGAGCTTGTCTACTATCGGCTTCATGTCAACGCTTCCGTCGTAGACTATCAGCTTCGCGTGCTCCTTCGTTATTGGAATCAGGTTTGAGATGAGGACGGTGTCCACGCCCAGCGACCCCACGTAGTGTACTATGTCTATGAGCTCGGCGTAGTTCTCCTTGGTGACCACCACCTCGACCCCTATGTGCGGGACGTCGCTTCCGAGCTTCTTCTTGACCTCCTGGATCTTCCTGATCCTGGAACCCGTAACGTCTGGCTTTATGTGCCCTATATCCACCGGTTGGGTGGGCACGGAGTCCACCGAGAAGTATATCAGATCGAGGCCGAGCTCAACGAGCTCCTCTATGCGTTTGTCGGTGAGAAGAAAGCCGTTGGTGCTTATTCCCAGCGCAAATCCTCTCCTCTTGACCTCCTTGGCCATGTCCATGAACCTCGGATGAACCGTGGGCTCGCCTATTCCTCCGAAGTATATCATCTCCAGCTCAGGAAGCTCCTCCGCATCGTCTAGAATCTTCATGAAGAGTTCCCAGTCCATATCCCCCTCGGGGTCCTCCCAGTACTGCTTGAAGCACATCTCGCAGCGGAGGTTGCACCTGTTGGTTATTTCGATGTAGAGATACTTCAAATCAGGTTTTTTGGGGATAAGAACGAAAGCACCGTTGAGCTCGAACCTATGAGCGTCTTTCTCCAACGTAACCCACCTAAAGACGAAGTAAAACGGTGGCCTTTATAACGTTTAGTGGACAGATGTGGGCAGCGGAGAACCCTCGGATCAATTTAAGTCGGTGAAAACCGGAAAATAATGGCTGACGAGCTTGACCCGGGAGAAGTTTGTTAGAATGGTGCGGTGGCCGGGATTTGAACCCGGGTCACCGGCTTGGAAGGCCGGTGTCCTAGACCAGGCTAGACTACCACCGCGTTGCTGAGAAAGTGGTGGGGCGAGGGGGATTTGAACCCCCGACACCCGGATCTTCAGTCCGGCGCTCTCCCAGGCTGAGCTACCGCCCCACGCCCAATGGATAGGGTAGAGAGCGAATTTATAAATCTTGCGGTGGCTCAGAAGCGGGGCCGTTGAAACGGAGAGGGTTTGGGGAGGAGGTCATATCCTCGGCTCCACGGCGTAAACTGTCCTGTCCTCCCCGATGGCCTCGATCAGACCGCGGTGGCGCCTCACACAGCTCTCGCACTGGCCGCAGTGTATCGGCTTGCCGTCCTCCGTGAAGCCCCTCGGCATGTAGCAGGAGTTGGAGTACTCGTACTTCGCGTCCAGCTCCTTAAGGAGCCTGGCTATGCCCCTCTTGTCAAGGTCTATGAGCGGAGCGACGACCCTCACATCGGCCATGGTTCCGTACTTTAGCATCTCGTTCATCCTCTCGACGAACTCCGGGGTGTTGTCCGGGAACGTTGCCCCCTCTTCAGCGTTGAAGCCGACTATTATGTCCCCGCCTCCGAGTGCATCGAGGAGCGAAGCCGCGACGCTTATCAGCACGACGTTTCTTGCCGGAACCCAGACGCTTTTCGCCGTCTCCTGTGCAACGCTCATGTCCTCAAGCTCCTCGGCAGTAACCTTCGGCGTCTCACCTCCAACGAGGGTCGTCCCCCTCAGCTTTGAGAACTCCTCGAGGAAGTCGAGGCGGACTATCTTCAGCGGGACGCCCAGCTCCTTCGAGAAGAACTCGGCAACTTTGTTCGTGACCCTCTCCTCGTTGCTTCCGTAGTTCACGGTGAGCAGGATGACCTCGTCGTAGTTCCTCTTCGCCCAGTAGAGGCAGGCCGTCGAGTCAAGCCCACCCGAGAACAACACCACAGCGCGCTTCATTCCAACTCCTCCGGGAGCAGTTTAATTCCCAATTTTGCAGCACGGTTTCTAAGCTTTTTATCGTATGTGGCGAGGGTTCCTATGTCCTTCGCTGTGGCGAGGACTACGGAGTCGTTGTAGTGCGTCAGGCTAAGGTTCTCCAGCAGTTCAAAGCCTTCGAGCAGATATTGCCTGTCGTCAGCAAGGGACGTCCTCGGATCAAAGAGTATCTGCTCGACGAGTTCTTTCGCTTCTTCGGTGCTGAAGCCAAGCTTCCTGAAATTCCAAACGGTTTCATAAATCACTATCGTCGGCACAATCCAGCGGTCAAGGGAATGAATGAGTTCCATGGCGTTCTCGTGATACTCGGAATCCTCAACGGCAGCATAGATAAAGACGTTTGAGTCGATTACTGCCCCCATGTCATTTCCTCCTCCATAGCCTCCTCTGAAATTCTCTCAAGCTCCTCCGCCGTGAGCTTTCTCCCGAGTTTGAATGTTTTCCAGGTTTTTTTGGCCCTTTTGATAACTATCTCATCTCCCCTGATCTCAACTGCAAGGTATTCGCCCTCCTTTATTCCGAGGGCCTTCCTAATCTCGGCCGGAATCGTTATCTGGTAATTGCGGGTGACCTTTGTTATCGGCATAGTAGTTCACCATAGTATAGTAGAGTTTTCTACTATAAATGTCTTACTCCAGCGCCAGGCCGACTATATCCCTCACGCTCGAAAAGCCCTCGCTTTCGAGGTATCCATCTATTCCCTCGTTTATCTCCCGGAATACCTTCCACCCACGGAGCGAGACGGCGGTACCAACCTGAATGGCCGAGGCTCCGGCGAGGAGAAACTCCACCGCGTCCTGCCACGTCGTTATGCCGCCGATGCCTATGACCGGGATTTCAAGCGTTCTCGCGAGGTCGTAGACGGCCCTCAAAGCTACCGGCTTCACGCCTGGCCCCGAGTAGCCACCGACGTGGTTGCTCAGTATCGGCTTCCTCGCGTAGACGTCTATAGCCACCGCCTTCAGCGTGTTTATAGCAGAGACTGCATCTGCTCCCGCTTTCTCGGCCGCAAGACCGAGCTTCGTGATGTCGTCTATGTTCGGCGTCAGCTTCGCGATGACGGGCTTGTCCGTGGCGTCTTTAACTGCCCTGACCACTTCATATACGTTCTCCGGCTTCTGGCCGATCTCCATCCCGTAGCCCTTCGCGTGGGGACAGCTGAGGTTCAGCTCGAAGGCATCGGCGACATCGCTCAGCTTCTCCGCAAGGAAGGCGAACTCCTCTGGCGTTCCGCCGAAAATCGAGACTATGAGCGGGAAGTCAAAGGTGTATCCTTCGACCATCTCAAGGAAGCCCCTCCAGCCGGGGTTCGGCAGGCCCATCGCGTTTATCAGGCCGTAGGGGAGCTCCACAATCGTTGGATTATCGTAACCTGCCCTCGGCTCGATTCCGATTGATTTAGTGACCACCCCGCCGGCGCCCTCCTCGTGCGCCCTAATCCACTGCTCAGGAACCTTGTCGTTTATTCCCGATGCGAGAATGAGGGGATTCTCGAACCTTATCCCGAAAAGCTCCACTTCAAGGCTGACCATCTTGACACCCCGAAGGCAAAAAGGTGGAGGATGGCTTTAAGGCTTTTCCATGAGCCTGAGCATCTCCTCTCCGTAGTGGAACAGGCCGGGGGTCCCTCCCGTGTGGATGAAGAGCACGGTTTCGCCGAGCTCGTCGGTCTGGGCCATCTCCATGAGGCCGTGGAAGGCCTTTCCGGTGTAGACCGGGTCGAGGAGTATTCCCTCAAGCTTCGCCACGAGCCTTATCGTTTCCCCCACCTCTTTCACAATCTTCCCGTAGGCGCCGAAGCTGTAGTCGTGTATCCTCGGCTTTTTGATCCTGCATTTGGTTCCCAGAAGCTTCTGCGTCTCCTCGGCTAGTTCCACGACTCTCCCCTCCATGTCGCCGGCGAATATCCCGACGCCCATTCCTACGGGCTCCGTCTCCGCTCCAAGGAGGCTAAGGCCGAGGGTTATTCCCGCTAAAGTGCCGCCGCTGCCGACGGCGTCAACTACCGTGTCGAACTCGAGGCCAAGCCCGTTTGCCTGCGAGGCGATTTCTCCAACTCCCCTCACGTACCCGAGGGTTCCGATTGGGGAAGCGCCGCCTATCGGGATCAGGTACGGCTTTCTGCCCTCTGCCCTCAGCTCCCCGGCTATCTCCTCCGCCATAGGAATCAGGTCGGTCGTCTTCTCGGCCTTGAAGACCCTCGTCTCTATCCCGACCAGCTTGTCGAGGAGGTAGTTGCCCTTGAGCTCCTCCCTCCCGCGGAGAACGAGGAGAGCATCTAGACCTAAGCTCTTTGCGGCCAGGGCCGTCACGAAAGCGTGGTTCGAGTGGACCGCACCGAGGGTTATCACGGTATCGGCGCCCTTGGCCATCGCATCGCCCAGGAGGAATTCGAGCTTTCTTATCTTATTCCCGCCGATTCCAAAGCCTGTGAGGTCATCGCGCTTGACGTAGACGTCAACGCCGACCATCGAGCTTATCTTCGGAAGGTACTGGATCGGCGTTTCCCAGCCGATGAGCTCCACCCTTGGAAACCTGGCGAGAAGAGAGTCTATCTTTGGATGCATCTGGAATCACCGTACCTGAATACGTGAAGAAGCGCTAAAAGTTTAGTGGCAGCGGGCGCGCCCGGGGGTGGGAACCCTCCACCGTCCCCTTCCACCGGGGCTCGCTCACCCCCGCTACCCCACGAGCGCCGAACGTCCCGCCTACCGCTGCTCCCTTCCGGGCCTGGCGGGGTTCGGCGGGCAAAGGGAGTTAGCCCGGCCCTCCAGCCGGGCCCCTCCCACCGCCGGCCCCGTGGGACGAGGGATCACCGTTGTGCCCCGGCTTCCGGGGACGGCTTTGGGAACCGCCCCCCGGGCTTCGGCCCCGGCATATCGACGGTTTCCGGTTACAGGGGACGCCGAACCCCCCGGCCTAGCCCGCCGCCAGCTAACTTATCCGCCGCCCGATATATAAAGCTTTGGTACTCCCTGAAACCAAAGGTGAAGAACCTTCGGATTGAAAAATTTTCATAAATGCGTGAACGAATAGGTGCATGGGTGATACACCGTGCGCTTAACTGAGCATCCTGTTCTGCGTTTTGAGCGTGGCAGGGAGGTTACAATATACTTTGAAGGACGGCCGATCAAGGCATACGAGGGGGAAACGATAGCGACGGCCCTTCACGCCGCTGGCGTGAGGGTTCTGAACTACTCCGCCAACGAGAAGCGGCCCAGGGGGCTCTTCTGTGCCATCGGCAAATGCTCCTCGTGTCTGATGGTCGTGAACGGAATCCCAAACGTTCGCTCCTGCATAACCCTCGTTGAAGACGGCATGAGAATCGAGCCTCAGCGCGGAAAGGCCAAGCTGCCGAGGGAGGCAAAGCCGCCCGAGTTCAAGGACGCGAAGGTCGTCAAGGCGGATGTCGTTGTAGTTGGCGGCGGTCCGGCCGGGCTGATGGCGGCCATACATGCAGCAGATGCAGGGGCCAGTGTTATACTGATCGATGAGCAACCCATGCTCGGCGGCCAGCTCGTCAAGCAGACTCACAAGTTCTTCGGCAAACGCGAGCAGTTTGCAGGAGTCAGGGGGGTAGAGATAGCGAAAATCCTTGAGAATGAAGCAAGGAAGCGGGAGAACGTTGAAATCTTCCTTGAAACCTCCGCCGTCGGCATTTTCCAGGAGGGCGACGAGAAGCTCGTCCTGGCCGTTAAGAACAACCGCGAGCTGATAGAGTTCCGCGGAAGGGCGGTCATAGTCGCCACCGGCGCGATGGAGAAGATGATACCCTTCGAGAACAACGATCTGCCCGGAATCTACGGTGCCGGCGCGATTCAGACGCTTATGAACACCTACGGCGTCAAACCCGGCGATAGGGTTCTAATCGTTGGAGCCGGAAATGTGGGACTTATTCTGGCGTATCAGCTCATCCAGGCCGGCGTTGAGGTGAAGGCGATAGTTGAGGCCATGCCGAAGGTCGGCGGTTATTTCGTCCACGCGGCAAAGGTCAGGCGCCTGGGCGTTCCGATACTCACGAGGCACACCATCCTTCGCGCCGAGGGGAAGGAGAAGGTCGAGAGAGCTGTTGTTGCCCAGCTCGACGAGAACTGGCAGGTAATCCCCGGAACGGAGAGAACCTTTGAGGTCGACGTTATAGCACTCGCCGTCGGCTTGAGGCCCAGCATCGAGCTCCTTCACCAGGCCGGCTGCCAGATAAGGTACGTCCGTGAGCTCAGCGGTCACGTGGCCGTCCGCGACGAGTGGATGGAGACCACCGTCAGGGGAATCTTCGTGGCTGGCGACTCCGCTGGAATAGAGGAGGCAACGACCGCGATGCTTGAGGGTAAGGTCGCAGGAATTGCCGCCGCGCTTCGGCTGGGCATAGCGGACGAGGGCTGGCTCAAGGAGATGGAGAAGGCCCAGAAAGACCTCCTGGAGTTCCGCTCCGGGCCCTTCGGCAGGCACGTGCTCGAGGGCATAAAGAAGGCACTGGTGGTGAGAGAATGAGCGAGATTCCGGAGTACCTTAGAAAGGGCTACATCACCCCTGAGGAGCTTGAAAAGTTCATCCCCCTGCCGAGCGAGGAGAGGCTCAGGAAGAGGCCCGTCGCCGTTCCGGAGTGCCCGCAGGAGATACCCTGCGCTCCGTGCAGGGAGATATGCCCCACCGGGGCCATAAGCATGCCCACTCCGAACGACCTGCCGATAGTCGATTACGACAAGTGCATCGGCTGCTCCCTCTGCGTTCAGATCTGCCCTGGTCTGGCCTTCTTCATGGTGCACTACGTCGGCGATAAAGCGAGGATAACTATGCCCCACGAGCTCCTTCCGGTTCCAGAGAAGGGCGAGGAGGTCGTCCTCCTCAACAGGGTCGGCGAGCCCGTTGGAAAGGGGAAGGTGCTCACGGTCGTGCCGAGGGAGAAGAGCAAGGGTGACACGCCGATAATCATCGTCGAGGTGCCGATAGAGCTGGCCTGGGACGTCCGCGCCGTGAGGGTTGAGAGGTGATTGAAATGGGGGGAAAGAAAATCGTCTGTCGCTGTAACGACGTCACCGTTGAGGAGGTTGAGGCGCTCATCGATTCCGGCGTCACCGACATTGAAGAGATTAAAAGGCTTCTCCGCATAGGAATGGGCCCCTGCCAGGGAAGGACCTGCATTCCCATAGTGCTGTCGATCCTCGCGAGGAAGACCGGAAAGAGGCAGGAGGAGATACCGCTTCCAAAGGCTAGGGTCCCCACGAGGCCCGTTCGCGTAGAGGTCATAGTGGGTGGTGCCGATGAGTAAAATAGCCATCATCGGCGGCGGAATAATAGGCGTTGTCACCGCCTACGAGCTGGCGAAGCTCGGCGAGGAGGTAATCCTCTTCGAGAAGAACTACTTCGGCTCGGGCTCCACCTTCCGCTGTGCCACTGGAATCCGCGCCCAGTTCACGGACGAGGCGAACATCAGGCTGATGAAGCACTCCGTTGAGAGGTGGGAGAAGCTTGAGGAGGAGCTGGAGAGCGACATCGTCTTCAGGCAGACCGGCTACCTGTTCCTCGCGGCGAGCGAGGAGGAGGTCGAGGCGTTTAAGGCGAACATAAAGCTCCAGAACAAATTCGGCGTTCCAACGAGGCTCATCGACATGGACGAGGCCAAGGAGATAGTGCCGATTCTCAACACCGAGCCCTTCTTGGCCGGAGCCTGGAACCCGAAGGACGGCAAGGCGAACCCCTTCAAGACGCTCTTTGCCTACCTTTTCAAGGCTAAGGAGCTCGGCGTTGATGCGAGGGAGCACACCGAGGTCATAGGCTTCGAGCGCGAGGGGGATACCATAACCGCCGTGAAGTTCAGGAACAACGGAAAGGTCGAGAGCGTTAAGGTTGACGCAGTTCTGAACGCGGCCAACGCCTGGGCGCCGCTCATCAACGAGATGGCCGGCTTAAAGTGGGACCTCGTCCCCATCACGGCATACAAGCACCAGCTCGTCAAGACCGAACCTCTGGAACCCGGACAGGCCGAGCCGCTGGTCTGCCCGCCGAGCTGGAACGACGCCTACATAATCCAGGACGGTGAGGACGGCGGAATAATCTGCGGTGCCGGGATAGAGCACAAGGCCAAGAGCCTCGACGACTACGAGCCGACCTACGACTTCCTGCGCGGAGTTCTGGATTATGCCGTTAGAATCGCCCCGCCGCTTCGCTACGCTCACGTCGTTAGGCAGTGGGCGGGCTTCTACGCAAAGACGCCGGACAGCAATCCTGCCATCGGAAGGCTCCTCGACAACTTCTACATAGCGGCGGGCTTCAGCGGGCACGGGTTCATGATGGCGCCGGCCGTTGGGGAGGCGATGGCCGAGCTGATTTCAAAGGGCCGCTCGAAGGTTCCGCTCGACTGGGAGTGGTACGACCCGTACCGCTTCGAGCGCGGCGAGCTCCGCACGAGCGCCTTCCAGATAGGCTGAGCCTTTTCACTTTCTCCGTCCCTTCTTTTAACACCCCTGCGGCAAGAAAAAGGTTATAAAGGAGCCCCGATTAGCATCGTGAGGGTCATCATGAGGATAGTCTTCGATATAGGCGGTTCGGTTCTCGTTCCCGACGACCCGGACGTTGATTTTATCGGGAAGATGGCTTACGAGCTCATCAAGATAAGCGAGGATCACGAGGTTGCCGTGGTAGTCGGCGGCGGAAAGGTGGCGCGCAAGTACATTACGGCCGCGAAGACCTTCACGCCCAACGAGACCTTCAAGGACTACATCGGCATACACATCACCCGCGCCAACGCGATGCTTCTCATAGCGGCGCTCGGTGAAAAAGCTTACCCCTTCGTCATTCAGGACTTCCGTAAGGCCTGGGAGGTCATCCAGCTCAAGAAGATACCGATAATGGGCGGAACGCATCCGGGCCACACGACCGACGCGGTCTCGGCTCTCCTCGCGGAGTACCTGCAGGCCGACCTTCTCGTCGTGGTGACGAACGTTGACGGCGTCTACGACAGCGACCCGAGGAAGAACCCGAACGCGAAGAAGCTGGACAGGATAACTTTCGACCAGCTCGTAGAGATAGCGATGCAGGCCGAGAGCAAGGCGGGGGGAAGCGGCGTCGTTGATGCCCTCGCTGCCAAGTTCATCCAGCGCGGCAAGATAAAGACCTACATCGTAGGCAAGAAGGACGCCTACCACCTCTTCGACGTGGTCAAGGGCAGGCACAACGGGACTGTGGTTGAGCCGTGAGTTCCTAGCCTTTTACACCACGACCAACTTTTTATACCTCCTCGCCCTTCTCCCTCCGGTGGTGCTCATGAAAATCGTGGTCGTCGGTTCTGGCACAGCCGGAAGCAACTTCGCGCTGTTCATGCGCAAGCTCGACAGGAAGGCCGAGATAACCGTCATCGGAAAGGAGGAGACCATGCAGTACTCCCCCTGCGCCCTGCCGCACGTCATCAGCGGCACGATCGAGAAGCCCGAAGATGTTATCGTCTTCCCGAACGAGTTCTACGAGAGGCAGAAGATTAACCTCATGCTCGGAACGGAGGTCAAATCCATCGACCGCAAGAGGAAGGTCGTGGTCACCGATAAGGGTGAAGTCCCCTACGACAAGCTCGTTCTGGCGGTTGGCTCGAAGGCCTTTGTCCCGCCGATCAAGGGCGTTGAGAACGAGGGCGTCTTCACCCTTAAGAGTCTTGACGACGTGCGCAAAATCAAGGCCTACATCGCCGAGAGGAAGCCGAAGAGGGCCGTCGTCATCGGCGCTGGCTTAATAGGCCTCGAAGGGGCTGAAGCCTTCGCGAAGCTCGGCATGGAGGTTCTGGTCGTCGAGCTTATGAACAGGCTCATGCCGACGATGCTCGACAAAGATACGGCAAAGATCGTCCAGAAGGAAATGGAGGAGCACGGCGTTTCCTTCAGGTTCAACGAGGGGGTTAGCGAGATAATCGGCAGTCCGGTTAGAGCCGTGAAAATAGGCGAGGAGGAAGTCCCGGCTGACCTCGTTCTCGTCGCTACAGGTGTCAGGGCCAACACCGACCTTGCAAAGGCGGCGGGCCTAGACGTACACTGGGGCATCGTCGTGAACGAGCACCTCCAGACCAGCGACCCTGACATCTACGCGATAGGCGACTGCGCCGAGGTAATCGACGCGGTAACCGGCGAGAGAACGCTCAGCCAGCTCGGAACGAGCGCGGTAAGGATGGCAAAGGTTGCCGCTGAACACATAGCCGGAAAGGACGCCTCCTTCAGGCCGGTCTTCAACACGGCGATAACCGAGCTCTTCGGTCTTGAGATAGGCACCTTCGGGATAACCGAGGAGCGGGCGAAGAAGGCGGGGGTTGAGATAGCCGTCGGCAAGTTCAAAGGCTCAACCAAGCCGGAGTACTACCCCGGCGGAAAGCCGATAACGGTCAAGGTCATCTTCAGAAAGTCGGACAGGAAGCTCATCGGCGCCCAGATAGTCGGCGGCGAGCGCGTCTGGGGCAGGATAATGACCCTCTCTGCTCTGGCCCAAAAGGGAGCGACGGTGGAGGACGTGGTCTATCTTGAAACCGCCTACGCCCCGCCGATAAGCCCGACGATAGACCCGATAACCGTTGCGGCGGAGATGGCCCTCAGGAGGTTCCGCTGAGTGGAGCCTCGGGCTCTTTTCTCCCTTCTTCGCCCCAAGTTCGCCCTCCCCTCAATCGTTCCCGGGTTAATTGCATTCACCATAGCGCGCTATCACTACGGCGTTTTCTTCACTGTAGATTTTCTCGTTGCGATGCTCGTGGTGTTTCTCGTTACCTCCGCCGGTCTCGTCATCAACGAGTACCACGACTACGACCTCGACGTCCTCGCGAACAGAACCGAACTCCCCCTCGTGAGTGGAAAGGTGAGCCTCAGAACGGCCAAGCTACTCGGTTACGGCCTCTTTCTTCCGGCCATTCTTCTCGCTGGGATAATATCCCTCAGGGCCATCGCAATAACCCTCGTCGCATCTTTTCTCGCGGTAGCATACTCCGCCCCACCCCTGCGCTTCAAGGCGAGACCCCTCGTTGACTCCCTCACCAACGGCCTCACCTACGGGCCGGTTACCATGGGGCTCGTCTTCGAATCCCTCGGTCTTCCCGTCAGATGGGCCGTTGTCTACTCTCTTCCATTCCTCGTCCTCCTCTCCGCCGGACATATGCTCCTCGCCGTCCCCACCATAGAGGAAGACCTCGCCCTCGGTGCGAGAACCTCCGCGACGTTCCTCGGACGCGAGAGGGGAATAAAGGTTGGCATGGCGATCTTTGTCATCGCTTCGGCGATGGTGGTCGCCTACTGCCTCCTGGGCTACTATCCGCTCCTCTCGCTCTCCTTTCTTCCGTTCATGGTCTACGCCACCTTCCAGCTCCACCGCTGGTTGGAGGGGGCCGACAGAAGGAAGGTCTTCAAAAAACTGGAGGCCTCCTTCCTGCTGGGCGCGGCCGCTTTCCTCGTCCCCTTCTGCCTGTGAGTCGGAACATCAACAAAGCTTAAGTGTTCCCCCAACAACTTGAGTTTTAGGTGATGGGTATGAACTTGGACGAGAGGGATAAAATACTGCTCGGTCTTGGAACTGGGGTGCTGCTGGCCTCGTCCCTCAGGGTCTTTGTGGCCGGAGCGTACTCAAGTCTGGAGAAGACTTTCTTCTATGGAATGAACTTCCCATCCGGACTGGGAATTCTCCTGCTCCTTCTGGCGGCCTTTCTCGTCGGCAGGCTCAGCAGGAAGGTCGGGGCAGCAATAATGGCAGCCTACGCCCTTGTACTCCTCGCCACCGACGCGACCGAGTACGTCCATCTCTTAGCGGCATTCGCCCTGCCCGTTGCCCTTGCGCTCGTCAAGGAGCTTGACGTCAAGTACCTCGCCATGGGACTCGTTGCGGACCTTTCACTCCGCGTGCTAGCTGTCGGTGCCGAGCCGGCCGACTTCCCATACACGAGGGTTGTTCTGACGCTCTTCCTGCTTCTGGGAGCCTATGCTCTCTGGAAGGAACCTGGAACGCTCAAAAAGCCCGGCTTCGGTCTCTACGCCTTCGCGGCGCTCCTTGAGCTGGGGCTGATTTACCCCAACGCGGTGATGCGCTACTCCGGGATGACTGTCTATTATCTCCCTGAGTTCGTCGGCTTCTCCCTGCTCCTTGCCTTGGCGATACTGCTCGGCCCATACCTCGCGAGGAAGCCGACAGTTGCGATGGCGCTCCTGATAATCGGCTCAGCGACGCTCTTCCTCAAGCCCCTCTCACTGGTCGGCCTTCCTCTGGCACTCGCCTCTGCCATAGCCCTCGTTAAGAATGCGAAGGGCAGCAGAGGGGGAATTATCGGGGCCGTTTACCTGTTCCTCGTCGCCACGCTCGCCCTCGGGGCCTACGTCGGCAGGGACATAGGCTTGCCCTTCATGGAGGACAGGCTTGAGGCACTGATCCTGGCCGTCTCCATCATCTACGCCCTCAACACCTACGGGAAGGGCACCGAGGTAAGCCTTCCGAGCGTAAAGGAGGTTGCCGGCCCACTCCTCGGCGTTGTGGTGGCTTCTGTTATAGTACTCGCCCTCTTCAACGCGGGACCCACCTATGATGAGGCCAAGAAGGACGTTCTCGTGTGGACCTACAACGTCCACCAGGGCTTCGGGCCGTACGACGGAACCTTCAACGGCTACGAGCTGGTGAACCTCCTCTCCGAAAAGAATCCTGACATCTGGTTTGCCCAGGAGGTCGTCGGGGGAATGATAGGCAACGGCTACCAGGACGTTCCGCTCTTCATCTCCGCTCACCTCGGCTACGCCTATGAGTACAAGCCGGCCATAGAGGGAACCTACGGCATAGCGGTCTTCTCCCACTGGCACATGAAGACCGAGGCCGAGCTGAACCTCCCGAGCATGGGTCAGGCGAGACCGGCCCAGAAGGTCTCCATCGAGGAGCTCGGGGTAACCCTCGTGAACGTTCACATGGGCCTCAGCGAGGAGGAGAGGGCCATGCAGGCCGAGGAGCTTCTGAAGTTCGCCGAGGCCTCGCCGGTGGCCCAGATAATAGCCGGCGACACCAACGCCGAGCCGGACGAGAGGGCGATAGAGATACTCACCCGCGACTACAAGGATGCCTTCCCGGAGAGGCCGCCCTACACATTCCTCTGGGAGCGCAACGGCGTCAGGGACGAGGAGAACATCGACTACATCCTGCTCAAGAGAGACTGGCCGGCTAGGGTGAAGGACTACGGTTGCCTCTGTGACATTGAGGTTTCTGACCACAGGCCGGTGTGGGCGGTCATTGAACTGCCGTGAGGTTTGGTTTTTAACTCCTTTCTCCCACTTTTCTCCATGCCGCCGAGGGTTAAAGTTAGCAGGCTGATGGCATACATTCTCCGCTACTCGCAGAGAGAGCTAGAGATATGGGTGATAATTTTTATAAAATCTTTTCAATATCCAATTCTGGGATCCTCATGTCAGGGCAAGAAGTGCCTCACGAAGATATTACAACCTACCACAGCCAACAAGATATAATCCTCAAAGAGATTCTTGAGGAGATCAAAAAAATACTTGAAAACTATGAGGTTGGTACGAGAGAGTATGAATTAGCGATCACTAAATTAGTGAGTAAGAGTTTAATTGAAAAATTAAAAAACAAAAAATATCTGGAAGATAAAATACAATTAAGAATAAGAGACGAAGATAATAAAAATATAGGCTTTACCTTGTTTTTTGTGTTATTTACATTTCATCGGCGCATAGGTAACTATGATAAATTAATAGATCTCATCAAAAGATATGATCAAGAATTTAAAGATGTTCCTTTTTTGTGGCATTTAAAAGCCATGGCATATAAAAATCTAAATGAATTCAAAAAATCATTAGAAGCTGCTTATAGAGCAGTTAAAGACCCAATCCTTAGAGAGAACCCAGGAGTGTTACATAATTTTGCTGAAAGCGTGGTAGAATTATTTGAGTGGAATGAAATAGATTTTGAGGATGCCGAGAAAATTGATATATATACTGAGTCGTTTACTCCAAAAGAACTATTAAATATGGCGGAAAAATACTTGAATGAAGCCATTGACAAGGGGGATTATCCTAAATTCTACATAACATTGGGTAGATTATACATAATAAAAGGGGAATTTAAGAGGGCGATTGAATTAATAACTAGGGGAATATCATTAGAGGATCCGACGGAAAAGGACTATACACTAAGATTATCCCAGTATATGATGTATTTATACTATGCGAAATTACTGAAGGCACTAAAAAATGAAATTAAACGAGAGGAATTGGAAATTATGCAATTGTTTGAGCAAGAAAAATCGAAGATTATGGAATTTTTGTCAACTGAGAGACTAAGGAATATTGAGATATTGGCCATCTTCACTGCAATTATAGGTGTCCTTGTAACTACTGGTACTACCTTACCCGCTAGTTCCAATAATATAAACATAATAAACCTAATTCTTGTGTTGGGTGGGATATTATTATTATTTGTACTTCTTCCTTTTGGGCTAAATTTAATCATCTTTGATAGGAAAAAGCTAGACCTCTTTAGTGTTATTGTAATTGCATTGTCTATATTACTTTCTGTGTTCATCATAATAGGAGGGATGGGGAGATGGTTCACATAAACATGGCAGTTTTATCAGAAGGTGCTGGGAAAATAAATGAAGATCTAGTTGGATTTGGATATAGATCATTTTGGGTAATGGATGGGGCGACTGGATTATGGGATGTTCAGCTAGCGGGGAAAAGTGATGCGCATTGGTTTGTTAAAGAATTTGATATATACCTTACTAAGAACATAACAAAAAAAAGCCCTCTTAAAGATATTGTCAAAAAAGGAGTTTATTATGTTCAAAAAAAATGGCAAAAACTACTGGATAAAAAAGGGATAGAATACCTCCCACCATATGCAGAACCCTCTTCCTCTTTGGTTATTGTTCGATTTGCTAAAGATTATACTGAGTTCGAGTATTTAGTATTGGGGGATAGTGTTCTCTCCTTTATAATAGACAAAAACTTGTCCAAAGTAGTTAAAGACAAAACTCTTGAGAAGTTAGACTCGAAAGCAGTATCTATTCTTAGTTCATATCTACAAAAGGGATACTCATATGAGGTTGCAAGAAAAAAGATCCTACCTATTCTTAGGAAACATAGATCTCTCAAAAATACGCCTAAAGGGTATTGGGTTCTTAGTTTTCAAGAGGAAGCTATTGACCATGCAATATATGGAAAGGAAAGGATAAACGAAAACGCTCGCATCTTAGCATTAACAGATGGATTTGATGCTATTATCTCGACATATAAATTATTCAACTCATACCAAAAACTCATGGCGTTTATTGCTCATCAAAAGGAGCTAAAAACAGCCTATGTCTTGTTGAGAAATATTGAAAATAATGACCCAAATTGTATAAAATTCCCAAGACTAAAGCCAAGTGACGATGCTAGTGGGGTTTACATGGAAATACAGTTATGAGTTATTAACTTTTTAACTTAGTTGCAAATACGAACGCCAGTTCAAGAGGAATCAGAGTGCTGAGGAAGTTGAGCGTGAAGCTTATCCCCGGGAGGTAGCCGCCGAGGAAGGTATCCACCGTGAAACCCGAGTTCTCAACGGTGGAGAAGATGCAGTAGGCGGAGCCTATATCCTCGTGGAGAACTCGGCTATGAGGGCGGACTTCGCGGGCATCATCGCCGAATCCAACGCCCCTGGGCTGTCCTAAAGGCAGGGAGGGCGAGATGAGTTGAAACGAGCGCCATGGCGGTGTAGAACACTCCAGTCGAGAACAGGCCGAGGGCTATGAGGCCCTTCCTGTTGCCGGTTGAATCGGAGAGCCAGCCGAAGGGGTACTGGAAGACTGTCGAGGTCAGGTTGAAGGCGACGCTCAAAAGGCCGACCATGACCATCGTCCCGCCGAGGAGGTGCATGTAAACACTCAAATAGGGAAAGGCCATCCCAAAGGCGACGTTGGCGAGGAACATGGAGACGGTTAACACGAAAACGTTCTTCCTTTTACCTTCAGCATCCTCGGCTTTCCCGCCTTCTCCTTGCCCCTACAGTACCGTCAGCTCCCTCCCCATCGGCCGGTCCTACGGAAAGCTTCTTATAAACTTCTCCCAATGGTTTACGGGTGAAACCATGTGCGATATTCTCGTGGCTACTCCCGAGGCCACCAAGGAGGGAATAACTCTCTTCGCCAAGAACAGCGACCGCGAGCCGAACGAAGCGCAGATCCTTGAGTTCACACCGGGGACCAAGCACGAGGAGGAGAAGGTCAGGTTAACCTACGTGGACTTTCCTCAGGTCAAGGAAACCTACGCGGTAATCCTATCCCGCCCCTGGTGGATGTGGGGGGCAGAGATGGGCGTGAACGAGTTTGAAGTTGCAATAGGCAACACCGCCGTCTTCACAAAGGTCAAGGTGCCGGAGAAAGGAATAACCGGAATGGACATGATACGTTTGGCGCTTGAGAGGACGAAGAGCGCGAGGGAGGCTCTGACATTCATAACCGGCATCGTTGAGAATGGCTCACAGGGTGGAAACGGGAGCAAGGGCCACAGGCTCTACTACTTCAGCTCCTTCATAATAGCCGACCCAAGGGAGGCGTGGGTTCTTGAGACGGTCGGAAAGGAGTGGGCCGCAAAGAAGATAGAGGGCGTTTACTCCATCTCCAACGCCCTCACGATAGAAGGCGACTGGGACATGGCATCGGAAGGCGTTGAGAGGCTCGCGAGAAGGGGCTCCTTCAGCTTCGCGAAACACTTCTCGGACAGGTTTTACACCCACTTTGCCCACGGCAGGGAGCGGAGGGCCTTCACACTGAAGAGGCTGAAGGAGCGCGAGGGCGAGATAACGCTCGGGTACATGATGTCCCTTCTTCGCTCCCACTCCTTTGAGCCCTACCGCCCGGAGAAGGGCTCGATGAGGGACATATGCATGCACTACGGCGGCCTAACGAGGCCATCTCAGACTGCCTCTTCTCAGGTTTCCGAGCTTGGAAAGGGCTTTCACTGGTTCACGGGCACGTCAAACCCCTGCATGAGCATCTTCAAGCCGGTGACATTCGAGGGCGGCCTCCCTGACCTCGGAAAGGAACCCACCGACCGCTACGATCCCGAGGCATACTGGTGGCGCTTCGAGGCCTTTCACAGGAGGTTCCTGACGAACTACCGGAGCTACATCGATGACTTCGCCCGCGAGAGGGATAGACTGCAGGCCGAGATAGTGGAGAAGGCGAGAGAGATTGAGAAGACGCCGGAGGATCTGAAAGCTTTAACGGAGTGGGCATTCAGGGAGGAGGCCAAGCTCCTCGAAAGGTGGGAGAAGATTGTGAAGCCCGGAAGACTTCCCTTTCTTTTCGGGCGGAGCTGGAGGAAGGTTAACGAGGAGGCTGGACTTAAGCTGGAGGGTTGAGGATGCTCAGGTTTCCGGATGGATTTCTCCTCGGAACGGCAACCTCTTCCTACCAGATAGAGGGCGACAACGTCTGGAGCGACTGGTGGTACTGGGCTGAAAAAGGAAAGCTTCCCCCTGCCGGAAAGGCCTGCAACTCCTGGGAGCTGTACGAGAAAGACATCGAACTGATGGCCGGGCTGGGTTATGCGGCCTACCGCTTCTCCATCGAATGGGGCAGGGTCTTTCCCGAGGAGAGAAAACCGAACGAGGAGGCGTTAATGCGCTACCAGGGGATAATCGACCTGCTCAGAGAGAACGGGATTACCCCGATGCTCACGCTCCACCACTTCACCCTGCCGGCGTGGTTCGCCCTCAAAGGCGGCTTCGAGAGGGAGGAGAACCTTGAGCACTGGAGGAGCTACGTTGAGCTGATAGCCGACAACATCGAGGGCGTTGAGCTGGTGGCGACCTTCAACGAGCCGATGGTCTACGTCGTGGCCTCATACGTCGAGGGGATGTGGCCACCCTTCAGGAAGAACCCGCTGAAGGCGGAGAAAGTTGCGGTAAACCTGATTAAAGCCCACACCATCGCCTACGAGATTCTTCACGGCAAGTTCAGGGTCGGGATGGTGAAGAACCGCCCGCACTTCATTCCGGCGAGCGATTCCGAGAGGGACAGGAAAGCTACCGAGGAGATAGACTACACCTTCAACCGCTCGCTCTTGGACGGAATCCTAACGGGAGAATTCAAGGGCTTCATGAGAACCTTTGAGGTCCCGGTGAGCGGCCTCGACTGGCTTGGGATGAACTACTACAACATCATGAAGGTTAGGGCAGTGCGGAACCCGCTCAGACGCTTCGCCGTCGAGGACGCCGACGTGAGCAGGAAAACCGACATGGGCTGGAGCGTCTACCCGAGGGGCATCTACGAGGGGCTGAAGGCCTTTTCGGAGTACGACCTTCCGCTCTACGTCACCGAGAACGGCATAGCGACGCTCGACGACGAGTGGCGGGTGGAGTTCATAGTCCAGCACCTCCAGTACGTCCACAGGGCCTTGGAAGAGGGCATCGACGTGAGAGGCTACTTCTACTGGTCGCTCATAGACAACTACGAGTGGGCAGAAGGTTTTAGACCGCGCTTTGGACTGGTAGAGGTCGACTACGAGACCTTCGAGAGAAGGCCTCGGAGGAGCGCCCACATCTACGGTGAAATCGCGAAAAATGGGGAGATAAATGACGAGCTGCTTGGGAGATATGGGATGTCAGGTGGCTGAACCCCTCGCCAGTTCTTCTGCCCTTTTTCTCAGGGTCTCCTTTATTCTGTCCCTGTCCTCGGGGTACTGCTTCCTTATCCAGAGCCACACAAGGGCGCAGGGAATCCAGAAGAGGGCACCTATTATGAGTGTGTACTCGTAGGCCAGGGCGTTCGAGTACCCCATGCTCCGGAGGGTCTCTATCAGGAAGCCGCCGAAGAGCGGGCCGGTCGCCTTTCCTACGTTGTCGAGGATGTTGAAGAGGCCGAAAACCGTCCCCCTGTCCTCGGGGAGACTTCTAGGAGACTCTCCTTTACCTCCCTGTCGCGCTGGATCTGGGCCTCCGCTCGATCAAGGGGGAGGAGGGGCAGTATCGCGTGGGTGTATGCCGTCCCGGTTATCTCGACCAGCCCGGATTCGATTCCCTCGCGTACGAGTCTCAACACGTCCTCAGGGAGGAGTTCGAGCGTGAAGCCCGTGATGTTGAGTGCGAAGGGGATTTCCCTTTTGAGGAGCGCCGAGAGAACCGGCACGTAGGCCCTCTCGATGACCCTTCCTATCTTCGCCTTTGGAATCTCCGCGTACTGGAGGTTGCCGTGGAGGAGGAGAGCGATCAACTCAGACCCTCCTCACGCTCACTCCGTCGCTCGGGCTAACGAGGTGGTAGTCCGGCTCCCAGTTGAAGTGCCTGACGTACTCGTCTGTGACCCTCATAGCGATATCTAGGGCCAGCTCCTCGGGCACTATGGCCACCGCGGAACCGCCGAAGCCGGCACCGGTCAGTTTGGCACCGTAGGCGCCGAATTCAACCGCCTTCCTCACGAAGAAGTCGAGCTCCTCGCTTGAGACGTCGTAGTTTCTGGCCAAATCCCAGTGCGAGGCGGTCATCAGCTCGCCGAAGGCCCTGACGTCGCCGCTCCTCAGGGCGTCCCTCGCCTCGAGGACGCGCCGATTTTCTCTCACTATGTAACCGAAGAAGCGCCGGTAGAGTGAGGGGAGGTTCCTCAGCTCCTCCTCTTCGACCTCCTTGGAGGTTCTTTTTCCGAGTAGCCGGAGGGCTTCCTCCGCGACCTTCCTCCCTTCCATGTGGCTCGACTCCGCCAGTTCCCTCTTAACTCCGGTGTAGAACACCAGAACCTGGACATCGCTCGGGAACCGGAGGTACTCGTGCTGTAGCGTGTCAGTGTCTAGGAAAATGAGGTGGTCCTTCTTCCCATGGACGATCGCGAACTGGTCGAGTATCCCGCAGGGGACACCAACGAACTCGTTCTCCGCTTTCTGGGCGAGAAGGGCCATCTCTATCGGAAGGAGGTTTAGCTTATAGGCTTCGTTGAGGAATGCCAAAACGGCCAGCTCAAGGCTCGCCGAGGAACTCAGTCCGGAACCTATCGGGAGGTCCCCCCCAATGATGCCCTTCATCCCTCCAATCCTGTGACCTTCCTCCCTGAGAACCCAGAAGATTCCTCTGACGTAGTCGGCCCAGTCGTTGGCTTTCCTGATTTCATCGAGGTCGAACTCCTTCACTTCCCTGGATATCTGGGAGTAGAGCCTCACCCTCTCATCGGCCTGGGCGTGCAGGACCGTGTAGAGGTCTATCGCCATCGGCATGACGTAGCCGAGCGCGTAGTCCGTGTGCTCCCCGATCAGATTGACCCTCCCAGGAGAATCAACGCGGTACATGATTCCACCCAGATGGGTTAGGTTCGAAAATATTTAAGGATAACGAGGGAGAAAAGGAAAGCTCAGCCCATCTGAATCGCAGTCGTTCTCAGTTCTCCCCTTTCGAAGCGGTAGGGGTCGTACCACTCCGCGGGTAGGTCGGTTCTTCCCTTCGTAACCAGGTCCGCCACCATCTCGGCAACCGCCGGCGCCATCATGAAGCCGTGACCGGAGAAGCCCGCCGCTATGTAGTAGTCGCTCAGCTCCTCTATCCTTCCTATGGCGGCGTTGCTGTCCGGTGTCTTCGCGTAGTAACCTGCCCACGTCCTCAGTATGAGGAGCTCCCTCAGTGCCGGGATAATCTTGGTGAAGTAGTAGCTCACCTCGCGGAGGAACTCGTAGGTCGGGTTGAGGTCGTAGGTCGGGCCCAGCTCGTAGCCGACGCCGCCAACGACACCTCCGTGGGCGGTCTGGGTGAGGTAGGCGTGGCCGTACTTGAAGGAGATGACCATCGGGTTTATCGAGCCCTTCTTTATCGGTTGCGTGATGACCGCCTGGTGCTTGTAGGGCTCTATGGGTATCTGGGTCTTTATCCCTGCCATCGCGTTTATGAGCTTGGCCCAGGCGTTGGTGGCGTTGATGACGGTGCCGGTCTTAATGGTTCCCCTGTTCGTCTTCAGCCCCTTTATCTCGCCGTTCTCGATGATGAAGTCCTTGACCTCGGTGTACTCGACCATCTTCGCCCCGAACTCCTCCGCGTGGAGGGCGAACTTGGCCGTGGAGTGGAACGGGTCCGCCTTTCCGTCGGTCGGGTTCCAGGATGCCGCTATAACCTCGCTGATGTCGAGGAGTGGGACTATCTCCTTCGCCTCCTCGGGCGTTATGAGCCTCGTTGGAACTCCGAAGCGGTTCTGAATCGCTATGTTGCGCTTGAACTCCTCGACCTCATCGTCGTCGTAGAGCAGGAAGAGGTAGCCGGTCTGCTCGAAGGAGAAGCCGTACTCCTCACTATAGCGCTTCCACAGCTCCACGGAGCGCTTCATGACCTGAACGTTCGCCTCATCGTTGAACTGCTGCCTTATTCCCGTTCCGCAGCGGAAAGTGGAGCCGGAGCCGATGAAGCGCTTCTCTATTACCGTGACCTCCTCCCCGCGCTTGGCGAGCTCGTGCGCTATGGTGACTCCGATTATTCCACCACCGATGATGACGATTTCACTCCTCTCGGGAAGCTCTTTGCTCGGCATTTCAATCCCTCCCCGCGGTGACCTTCATCTTAACGTTCTTGAGCGGCGGTCTCGCGACGGGTATGTCCAGCTTGTCCATTGGCGTCCCCGTCCTCTGTGAAACAACAACCGCGCCGTTGAACAGGCAGAAGCGGCCCTGGCAGAAGCCCATCGCGAGGTGCGTTAAGCGCTTGATTATCTGCAGGTCCGTTATTCCGGCCCTGACCACGTCGTCTACCTTCCTCAGGGAGACGTCGCAGCCGCATATCTGGACGTCCTCAAGGTTGAGGCTTCCGAAGTCTATGCTCTGAACCTGCACCGCCTCCGGTTCGTACTCCTCCAGTTTCTCCGCGTAGATGCACGGCTCGGCGTCGAAGCCGAACTCCCTGAGGATGTAGGCCCCGACGAGCCTGCCCTCTAGGTAGTTCGCGTAGTGCGGCTTTATTGAAGCGGCGCTACCGGTGACGTAGATTCCGTCGCGGATCCTGTGCTGTGAGTCGAGAACCGGCACGTAGTAGCCGTGCTTGAACGCCAGCTTTCCACCGGCCTGGGTCGGCGGGTTGATGTCCGGCCTTCTTCCCTCGGCCATTATGACGGCATCGACCTCATAGACGTTGCCGTTCGTGTCGATGAGCCTCTCGACCTTCTCATCCCCCTCAACGCGCTTGGGATTCGGGACTACGATGTACTCGATGCCCCAGCGGTCGAGCTCCGCCGTTATCTCCCCCGGTTTGCCCCCCACGACCGCGACCTTCCTTCCTGGGGCAACTCCCCAGACGTTGAGAACCTCCAGGAGGTCGGAGCGCCTGAATACACCCGGCATGTCGTTGTTCTCGAAGAGGTGGATGTTGTCAACGGCCCCAACGGCAAGAACGACGCGCTTGGCCATTACCTCGATGAGCTGGTTTCCCCCGGTGACTATCGGCACGAGGAAGTATTCGCCCTTGTCGAAGACTCCGAGGGCTATCGTGCCCTTGAAAACCCTAACGTTCTCGTTGAACTTTCCGGTGAGCTCCCTAACGACTTCCTGGGGAGATTCCTCTCCAAAACCTTCCTGGGGAAGACCCTTAAGCCAGAGGTCGCCTCCGAGCCATCCCTTCTCCTCCACCAGGGCGACGGTCAGGTGATCCTGAACCTCGAGAACGGTTCCGATTCCAGCCGGGCCGCCGCCGATGACGGCCACGTCAACGACCAGCCTTTCAACGGGCTTGCCCTCGTCTATCTCCACGGTTTCCTGGAAGTCCCCGTAGCCCCGCCTCTCCAGCCTCATGCCGTCTCTGACCTTCGTCTTGCGCGCGTTCACGTTCTTTATCCCGTTCACCACCATGGGAACCGGCCCGAAGGTGAACGCTCCCCTCTTCCTTCCCTCGGTGCTCGTGGTGAGCCAGTACACCCCGTTGGCGAGGAGTGCGACTGTAATCTTTTCTCCCTCGTAGGCCTCATATGGCTTTCCTTCAAAATAGATGGTGATCCTCTTAGAAGGGTCCTTCTCGGTCAGGTCGAGTGGCCTCATGCTCCCACCTCGAAGATTTTACAAAGGACGTCATCATTTATACACCAATGCTTATAAACGTTAGGTTGGCCAAAAAAGGTTCAAAACCTTTGGTTTAATATCCCTCTGTAGTGCGATCGAAAAATAACGGTGGAAAGAAAAGGGGGAATCAGGCGATTCCCTTGGCAAGGACGAACTCGGCGACGTTCTCGACCTGGCTCTTGGCCCTGGTCTCGGTGATGCTCTTCTTGCCGGTTCCCTCGACGGGAACCTTCTTGAATATCTCCTCGTGGAGCTTGACGACGTCTTCGGGTGGCTTGGTGAGGAGGCTGACGATTATGATGACTATCAGCGTCACGAAGAAGTTGATGAAGAACACTGGTATGCCGTTGAACCAGCCGCCTATCGTTCCGAAGAAGCCCGGAGCGTCCGGGTTGAAGGCCCAGCCGTATATCTTTGCCTCGAAGATGACCTCGCTGATGAGACCGTAGGCCATGCCGACTATGGCGCCCTCCTTGGTGGCCCTCTTCCACCAGAGGCTCAGCGTGAGTATCGGGCCGAAGCCAACGGCCAAGCCACCCCAGGCGGTAGCGACCATCTGGTAGATGACCTTTGGACCGCTGAGAGCGAACCAGAGACCCAGCAGAGCAACGGCGGCAACGACAAGCCTCGATATGTTGACCATCTGCTTCTTACCGACTTCCTTTCCAAGGACCTTGTGGTAGAAGTCCCTCGCTATTGCCGAGGAGGCGACGAGCAGCTGTGAATCCGCGGTACTCATGACGGCCGAGATTATACCCGCTATCACGAAACCAGCGAGCCAGCCGGGCATCAGCTCAACGGCCATGGCCGGGATGACCTTCTCCGGGTCGCTGACGCTTAGGATTCCTGCCTGGTACATGGCGAAGCCGAGGAAGCCCGCGAAGAACGCTCCCCACAGGACGAGTATGGTCCAGGTACCGCTGATGAAGATACCCGGCCTCCTGAGTTTCCTCGGGTCCTCAACGCTCATGTAACGGGTGACTATGTGGGGCTGGCCGAGGTAGCCGACTATCCATGAGGCGTATCCGATGGCGAAAACTATGGCCGCTATTCCCGTGGCACCACCGAACGGGTGGAGCTTTGCAGGGTCGGCGGCACCTATTATCTGCGTGGCCTTATCAAAGCCCCCTATCTTTGAGAGCGCAAGGAACGGCACTATTATGAGTGTCAGCAGCATGAACATTGCCTGAACGACGTCGGTCCAGACGACCGCGAAGAACCCACCGGTGATAACGTAGGCCGTCAGGATGATGACGGTTATGAGAATTCCCGTGTTGTCGCTTATGCCGAAGCCCTCGGCGAAGGTCTTTCCGCCTGCTGTGAACTGCGCTGCAACGTAGGCGGTCATGAAGATTATGATTATCAGCGCGCTCAGAACCCTTATCAGCTTGGTGTCGTCCTTGAGCCTTGCCTCCAGGTAGTCGGGCACGGTTATTGCCCTGAATTTACCTGCGTATATTCTCAACCTCGGTCCGATAAGGACGTAATCGGCGAGGGTACCGAAGAGACAGCCGATTCCCGCCCAGAAAGCACCGAGACCGCTGGAGAATGCTGCACCTGGATAACCGAGCATCAGCCATCCGGAGAAGTCACTCGCCTTGTCGGAGAGGGTCGCGGCCAGGACGTGAACCCTCCTGCCTCCGACGAAGTACTGATCCTCGGTCTTGGTGTACCTGTTGGCCCACCAGCCTATGTACGCCAGCAGTGCGAGATACACCAGAAAACCAAACAGTATCCCGCTGTTCATAGCTTACCCTCCTCCTTGAGAGTTGTCATGAGGTCTTCGTCGTAGGCCAGAATCTCGTCGTCCACGTAGTACTCCTTGCCCGTTATTTTGTCCCAAAAGCCATACAGCAGCATCGTCAAAATACCCAAAAGTGTCGGCACCAAAAGTGTTGCCCAGGCTGAACCACTCAAGCCCATCTTACTCCACCTCAATCCATTGGTGTAAACTAAAGGACATCAGACCACACTATGGACGTTTGAAAATATAAACATATTGGTTTACCAGTTCCCCGTTGAGAACGGGATGTTGAGCGGCCGTGACAAACAAAGGGTAACAGTTAATAGGCCATGGGGGTACGTAGATTTGGGGCTGAAATATGAGGGTCAACGTCATGAGACCTATATTCAAACCCGAGGTGCCGGATGCCGACTTCGTTCTATACCCCTACCACATATTCCACCTGAAGCTGTTCTACAAGCGTCTGGGCAGAAGCGACAGGGTCTTTGACTACTTCGCCTACGTCGACCTGTACCGTCTCGGGGCGGAGAGGGGTGACGGCTTCATAGACCTCTACGAGTGGGACGTCGATGAGAAAAAGGTCATGGAGCCGCTGGTGGACTACGAGGAGGCGAGGATGAAGGCCTTTGAAAGCGCGATAACCTGGGGCAACTCAAGGGTCGTCTCGTGGTGGCTTCCGAGGATAGAGATAATCCGTGATGCCCAGGCATACAAGGTCTTCTGGATTTTCGAGAAGGACGGGGAGAAGTTCCTCCTGGACAGTCTTGACGGAAAGGAGTTCAGCCTAGAGAGGCTCGTTGGGAAGGACGGAAGGAAGTGCAAGGGACCGTGGTGCAGGTAAGCGAAAACTCCTCCAGTACCTTATGACTAACCCTCTCCCGCCGCTTTGAGTATAACCTCGATAACGTCATTGGAGATTCTGAATCCCCTATCCACAAGCGCCATGAGGAGCGGCTTCACCTCATTAACAATGCCCCTCTTTTTCGCAAGCAATAGAACACCTGCGGTTCCGATGACTTTGATTCCCATATCTTTTGCAATTTTCCTTGCCTTCAGATCGTCGAGTATCAGAAAATCGGCATTGGGTTCAATGGCGAGGGCTATCGCCTCGGATTCACGGTCTCCAAGGAGTTTTGAAAGGGCGCTGACGAGAGGATCATCTTTGGGATGCTTAACTGCTATCCACTCCGGAAGGCTTTCACCAAATTCTCTAGCAGCCGCCGGTGGCACAAGAACTTCTCCAAAAAGCTCATGGAATATTCCAAGCTTCCCGATGTTTGATAATCTTATCAAGGGGCTCGTGTTTGATATCACAATCATCCCAGACCCTCAATGGTCCTGATGTCCGCCTCGGCCTCTTCCTTGGTGTAGTTTATCGGCACGTCTCTCTTTCTCAACTCGTAGAGGAATTCTCTCACGCTCAAACTTGCAAATTCAGCGGCCTTTCCAAGGCTCAGCTTCCCCTCCCGGTAGAGTTCTATGGCGGCGAGGAGAAGAAGCTCCCTCTCTGGCCTTGGGCCGAGAAAGTCACGAAACCCCTCAGGCGTTGTGCTTTCCATACTTCCACCCACTTGATATGTTGAAGATTATCAAGAAAAACCTTTCTACCTCGCGTGAATCTCCACTATATCTCCATCTTCAAGCACGTGGTCGGCCCCAACGCGCTGGCCAGGGAATTTCACGCTCTTGCCCCAGACTCTAGCATAGCGGAAGTTCTTGGCGAAGTCCTTGTGAATCCTCTCAGCTAAATCCATAACGGTTGAGCCCTTCTTCAGCGGCACGGGCGGGTAAGCCGGATCCTCGCCGGGACTCTTGGTGAAGACGCGGATGATTCCGGCCAGCTCGTAGAGTTCGTCCTTGAGCCTGTCCAGCTGTATCTTCCTCTTCGCCGAGACGGGAATTATCTTGAACCTGTCACCGTAGGCCTCAACGAGTTTCTCGTAGTTCTCCTTGCTTCCGGGGGCGTCACCCTTGTTGGCTATGATTATCGCCCTCCTCCAGACGAGGCTTTCATCCAGGGCATCGGCGAACTCCTCCAGCGTTACCGGTTCCTTGACGGTTATCTCGGCTGAGTGAATGCGCTCTTCCCTGAGCATCTTCATGACTTCGCTGATGTCTCCCTTGATGTTCTCTTGGCCGTTGATGACGATTCCGCCCATAGCCGTCCTCTTTATCTCGACTCTCGGACGGCGCTTGTTCAGCTTTATTCCGGCCCTCTCAAACTCCTTGAGGAGGGTCTCCATCTGCTTCACCGGGTCCTGGGAGAGGTCAACCACGATGGCTATCGCATCGGCGTTTCTCACGACGCTGAGGAGCTGCGGTCCCATCCCCTTTCCAAGGGCGGCACCTTCAACGAGGCCCGGAACCTCAACGAGCTGGATCTGGACGTCTTTGTGGTGCATCATGCCCGGGATAGGTTCAACCGTGGTGAATGCGTAATCGGCAACGTCTATATCCACGTTGGTCAGGGCCTTCATGAGTGAGCTCTTTCCGACGTTGGGAAGACCTGCGAGAACGATCTGCGCCGCGCCCTCCTTTCTCACAGACATCGACGGCCCGCCGCCGCCCTTCTTCATCTGGCGCTGCTTCTCCAGCTCCTTCCTCAGCTCGGCGAGCTTTCTCTTTATCTGCAGTCTGAGCTTTTCCGTCCCCTTGTGCTTCGGGACGGTGGCGTACATCTTTTCGAGGGCCCGAATCTTCTCTGGAATAGTCTTGGCGTTTCTGTACTCCTCCTCCGCCGCTAGGTATTCCGCTGTTACGTTGGTTGGCATCCCTGACCCTCCCAGAAGCTCTGAAGTAAGAGGCGAGCGGCGTTTTATAAACGCTGTGGTTCTGAAATCGGCAAGTTTATAAAATCTTCCGAAAATTTTTTACAGACGGTGATGCTCATGCGAACGGGTTTGGACGATGTGGACAGAAAGATTCTCGCCATCCTCCAAAAGAACAGCAGAACGCCCCTGAGGGAGATCTCGAAAGAGGTCAATCTCGCCGAATCGACCGTTTACGAGAGGATTAAAAAGCTTAAGGAGCGTGGAATAATAAAGAAGTTCACCGTCATACTGGATCCCGGGTCCCTCGGCTTCAAGATTCTGGCGTTCATACTGATAAAGGCCAAGGCCGGCAAGTACTCGTACGTCGCGAGTGAGCTTAAGAAGTACCCCGAGATCGTTGAGATATTCGAGACCACCGGCGATTACGACATGCTCGTCAAGATAAGAACCCGCGGAAGCGAGGAGCTCAACGAGTTCCTGGACACCATCGGCGAGATTGACGGCGTCGTGGCTACTCATACGATGGTCGTCCTCAAGGTTCACAAGGAGACCACGGAGCTTCCGCTCTGACCATTTCTGCCCAGAAAGGATTATAAATGTCCCCTTTCTATTTCTCTCTGAGCGTTTGGATGGGGGTGTTCTGAATGAGGGTGCTGTTTCTGAGTGCCGACGGCTTCGAGGACCTGGAGCTTATATACCCGCTCCACAGGCTTAAAGAGGAGAACCACGAGGTCTACGTGGCGAGCTTCGAGAGGGGAAAGATAACCGGAAAGCACGGTTATTCCGTGAACGTTGACCTGACTTTTGACGAGACTGACCCGGACGAGTTCGATGCCCTGGTTCTGCCCGGAGGAAAGGCTCCAGAGATAGTCAGGCTCAACGAGAAGGTCGTTGAGATAACCAAGAGGATGTTCGAGGCAGGAAAGCCGGTAGCGAGCATCTGCCACGGCCCGCAGATACTCATCTCGGCCGGCGTTCTGAGGGGCAGAAAGGGAACGAGCACGATAACCATCAGGGACGACGTGAGGAACGCGGGGGCAGAGTGGATAGACTCAGAGGTCGTGGTTGACGGCAACTGGGTCAGCTCGAGGCATCCCGGTGACCTCTACGCCTGGATGAGGGAGTTCGTCAAGCTCCTCCGCTGACCTTCAACTTTTCTTTGTAACTCTTGCCGGGCGTAAACTTTATACGGAAAATGAGAATATTTTCATCGGTGTGATTCATGAGACGAAGAGGTGGTGTCCTGGGAGCAGTGCTCGGCGTGGCCCTCGCGGTCCTTCTGATCGGTGCGGTTCTCACAGTCCTGGCCATCAGGGGAGACATCAGCATAGACGGGATAACCCCGAGGAAAGTGGCGGGGAAGGTCGTCGAGATTGGCGAATTCAACGCCTCCGTTCTGGAGGTGACGGCCGTGGTCGGCGACGTCTCGGTCGTCGGCGCCAACGTGAGCGAGATCGTGGTTAGGAGCAACCTGCCGATAAACGCCAGCCTGGAGAACGGGGTTCTTACCGTCTACTGCCCCACGAAGAGGGTTGGCATCAGCCACAGGAACGTCTGCAACGATTACAGGAACGGTACCGTTATAGTCGAGGTTCCTGGGAGGCTGCTGGGTCTGAACGTCCACGATGTTGTTGGGGATGTTCTGGTGGCCGCGGACTCGGCTGGAATCGACATTACTGACGTTGTGGGGAAGGTGATGGGAACCTCCTGGAACGATTACGACCTCTCTGACATCGTGGGCGGTGTCTCCCTCAACGTCGCAGGGAGGGCGACGATAAGCGACGTGGTTGGCGACGTGACCATAACCGTTCCCCCGGGCTTTGGGGCGGTGCTTACCGTCAAGGACATCGTGGGGGACGTGACCAACACGGCCAATGGGAAGAACGGCACCGTCGTCATCACAGTGAGGGACGTGGTGGGCGACATCACTGTGGGGGGATGACTTTTTAAGCCCCCGGATTTTCTTACCTCTGGTGGAAACCATGGCGAGGAAGCTCACACGCTCGCGGAAGGACAGAATCCTCCTGGGGGTTCTTGGCGGCATAGCGGAGCATCTGGACGTTGACCCAACGCTGGTCAGGATCATCTTCGCGGTGCTCTTCGTCTCCAACCCTGTGGCTATGGGACTGCTCTACTTCATAGTGGCCCTGATAATACCCGAAGAGGGGGAGGAGGGGGAAGAAAAGCCCCTAGGGGATAAAATCACCGAGCTCGTGGACGAGACCGGGGAGAGGCTCGGGGAGGTTTTCTCGGGAAGCGAGAACTCCAAAGCCCTTGCGATAGTTCTCATAATCCTGGGTGCGATTCTACTGGCCGGCCCGTTCTTCCCGCTGGTGATGCCGGTTGTTGACCCCAAAACCGCCCTGGCGGTCGTCTTCCTCGTGATAGGCATAATACTGCTGGTGAAAGGTGATTGAGATGAGAACCCTCGGGATAATACTCGTTTTCATAGGCCTGCTCGTCCTCCTCAGGGAGTTCGACCCCGCGTTCCTCGGCTGGCTCCAGCCCTACGCGCCCTACATCAAGGAGGCGTTCGGAGGGGTTACCCTCATCGCGATAGGCCTGTACTTCCTGACCAAGAGAACGGCGAGGAAGCTCGTAATAGCTGCCTACCTGATTTATCTGCTCCTCTACCTGGTGGTCTGAATGGAGAGGTGGAGAATAGTCCGCGCCTTCACCCTCGGTCCGCTCCTCGAGGCCGCGGTTCCAAAACCGGGCAACGTGAGCAGGCTCAGGGATTTCGACGACCTCACCTTCTACCACTTTCTCTTCGCCGACACGGCCGTCACGGGAGTTTACTACGAGGCCGTGAAGACGGCGGAGCTTCTGCGGAAGGGCATCCTCGAGCCCCGGGAAGCGGGACTCGGGGAGCTGATAAAGCGGGCGGTTCAGGCATCGCGCGAGGCCCAGGACGCCAACCCCAACTTTGGCGTTGTGGCCCTCTCGCTTCCCCTTATAATGGGGATGACGATTGGGAGGAACATGCTCGATGCGAGGAAAAAGGCGAGGCTGCTGATAGAGGAATCGACGGTCAGGGACACGATGGAGCTCTACCGGGCGATAAGAATAGCCAATCCCAAGGGAATCCCCAGTGGCGTCAAGTACGACGTTTATTCCGACGATTCCTTCAGGGAACTTTTCCAGGATGGGATTAACCTCGCCAGGCTCGCCGAGATAAGCTGTGAACGAGAGCTGATATTCTGCGAGTGGCTCAAGGAATACGAGCTGAGCTACTCCACCTTCGGAAGGCTCTACGAGCTGATAAAGGAGCTCCCGCTGGAGGACGCCGTCGTGAGGGCCTTCGTTGAGCTGCTTGCAACAAACCTCGACACGCTGATAGTCAGAAAGGCAGGCCTGGAGGAGGCGAAGCTCGTTCGGGAGAATGCCGGGAAGGTTCTCGCCGGAGAGCTCGGCGTTGAGGAGTTCGATGCCTTCATGCGCGAGAGGGGCGACCTGAGAAACCCGGGCAGCCTGGCGGACGTCATGGCCGTCTCGCTCAGCCTGCTCGTTCTCAGGGGATTAAGGATAGAATTGAGAAACGGAAGGGTCTGGGGAGTCATAGGACGACCTTGAAGCGCTTCGCCCCGCCCAGACCGAGGCCCAGCGCCTTGCTGTCCACGACGACGGCGTCACCGTCGAGTTCGTCGAGGGTGCGTATCTTGAGCCCGGAGAGCTCGAAAACCTCTTCCTCGTCGCCGAACTCCTCGTTTATCTGCGCCCTTATGAACTCGTACGCCTCCTTTCCAAGGAGGACTATGTCGGGTTCGTAGCCGTCGAGCTTCAGCTCGTTGGCCTTCTCCTCCACGGTGCTCAGAACACGGATCAGGTCTCCACGCATCTTCAACACCATTAGAGAGTTGGTGGGGAAGTTTAAAAGGGTGATTGCTCAGGGGGCACTACTGAATGCCCCCGCGTAGGCTCTGACGGTTTTTTCATCGCCCATTATCATGAGGACTCTCATCAGATTCATGCCCTTGACTTCCACGAATTCCACGTAGAGGTACTCATCGTCCTTAACAAAGAGGGCCGAGTACATGGGTTTCAGTACTTCCGTTTCCAAGACCTTCACATCCTCATGCTTCATGAAGCCGGCTGACTCTAACCTCTTCACCGTGATCTTCAGAATTTCCTCCGGAGTGCAACTGCAGGTCCCGTTGACCCAGGCAGTCGCAGGTGGGCAGGCCCCGGCGGATGTTAGGTTGAGGGCCTTCCCGCAGAAGGGCATGTCGGTCTTCTTCCAGCTTCCTCCGCCTATGGGAACGACGAAGGTGGCAATCTTCACTTCTCCTGACGGAATCATTAGCTCCGTCCTGAGAGTGTATTCTTTGAGGCACTTCTCCCAGAGTGGATCCGTCGGATTCGGATTGTGATGGCAGAGGTGAACGCTGTGGGAGGCCTTGGCACCTTTCTCTATCTTGACCCTGACCTCTCCGCGCTGGATATGGCAGGGTGGAGTTATGCCGAGCTCTGTGGCCCATTCGTCTATTATGGAATACCCGCTTCCCCCACTAATCGGCCAGGCTCCGAAGCCTTCACTGAAGCTTACCTTGGAGCCGTTCTCGGGGTAGTACGCTACGTTTATGACGTGTGGCGACTGAACGAGGGGAAAATCCGAGGAGAAAATGCAGGTTTTTGGGCTCTCGTCCCCTCTCTTTAAAATAACCGCCCCAAAAAGCACGAGGAATATAACGGCCAGCGCGAGCACCAGACCGGTTGCTCCCTTCCCCATGGGTGACCCCCGAGTACAGATAACGAACAGTGCGTGTTTTTACTTTCCGAATCCGTTACATATAGAACGCTTATGATATTTAACTTTTTCGAGTTGTTAAAAATGGTGAAGAATGAGATTTAGGGGCCTAAATTCCAAACGCCCCCTTGATGCCGTTGATTATCATCTGCACCGCCATGGACGTCAGTATCAGCCCCATCATCCTCGTCATGACCTTTATTCCCACCCTGCCGAGCCTCCTCTGTATCCCGTTGGACGAGCAGAGGATGAGCCAGACGGTTACGGCTATCGCAGCTATGCTTGCTATGACCGCCCCTTTCTCAGGTATGGATGTGCTCTTAGCCATGTAGAGCATCACCGTCGTTATCGCGCCGGGGCCGGAAATCAACGGGATCGCTAGGGGAATCACAGCGACCTCCTCGAGGGTGACGACTTCCTCGCTGAACTCCTCGGTTTCTTCCCTGCTTATCTTGACCGAGGAAAGCTTCCCTGAGAGCATCTCCATAGCCATCTTGAAGAGCAGTATCCCACCGGCTATCGCGAAGGCGTCCGTGCTGGAGCCGAAGAACTTGAATATCCACTCCCCTATGAGGGCAAAGGTTACGAGTGTAACGACCACGGTTATCGCGGTCTTTCTGGCTATCTCCCGCCTTTCCCTCCTGGAAAGGTCGTGAGTGACTCCAAGGAACACCGGAACGGCTCCAACCGGGTTTGTTATCGCGAACAGCCCACCGTAGAGTATCACGAAGTGCTTGACCAGCTCTATCACGTCACCACCCGAAGGCGGGAAGAAGAGGAGGTTAAAAACCTAACCCCTGATTATCTCGAAGGAATACGTAACTTCAGCGCCGCTGAGCTTCACGTGGGCGGATGCCGAGCAGTACTTGTCCTGGCTCAGCTCTATCGCACGCCTGGCCTTTTCCTCCCTCACGTCCCCGTATATCCTGTAGTGGAGGTGCACCCTGTCGTATATCTTCGGGTGCTCATCGCGCCTCTCGCCTGAAATCTCGACCTCCAGTCCTTCAATGGGCTCGCGCATCTTCTGGAGGATCATAACCACGTCGTAGGCGGTGCAACCGGCAACGCTCAGAAGAAGGAGCTTCATGGGACTTATACCGCCGTCTCCGAGGATTATCGCGCACTGGTCGGTGTCCATCTTTCCCACGAACTGCATGTTCTCGACCCACTTAACCCGTCCTCTAACTTCATTTGTCATCTTTTTCACCCGTTGGTGTAGACGCAATCCCTTTTAAGGACTTTTCGTAGGCAGGAATATGTATATCCGGCCCTTCGACCCGTGGAAGGCTAAGCTCTGCACCTGTCCCTTCAAGTACACTCTCAACGTCTATACCGGTTGCGACCACGCGTGCGTTTACTGCTATATAACGAGCTACATCTCCAATGCCTTCCGCGTGCGGACTAAAGAGGGTCTCCTGCCGAAGCTGGAGCGCGAGCTGAGGCGTTTTGACCGGCGCCACATAATAGCGCTCTCCTACTCCTCCGACCCGTATCCAACGATTGAACGTGAGTTGGGCATAACCCGGAGCGTTCTCAAGCTCTTCAGGCGCTACGACGTCCGCTGCCTGCTCCTTACGAAGTCCGACATCTTTGAGCGCGACCTGGACGTTCTGAGCGATCTCAAGTGCGCCGTCGGGATAACCGTGACCACAGTGGATAAACGGAAGGCGAAGCTGCTGGAGCCGAACGCCCCTTCCCCAAGGGCGAGAATCCGGGCGCTTGAGAAGGCGAAGGATGCCGGTATTCCAGTTTACGCCCGCATCGACCCAATAATACCGTTCTACACCTGGGAGGACTTCGATGAAACCCTCGATGCCCTGAGCTTCGTGAGCCACATAACCGTCTCGACACTCAAACTGAGGCCCGATTCAAAGAGGAGGATGTTCGCCAAGTTTCCGGAGCTAATGGAAAAGCTGTGGCCCCTCTACGAGAAGGGGGAGAGGATTGGGGGATACCACTACCTGCCCCGCGAGCTGAGGTTTGAAATCCTAAGGGAGGCGGAGAGGAAGGTTTTGGGGAAAGGGATCACGTTTGGTTCGTGTCGGGAGGGCTATCGGTCGTTTCCGAGCTGTGATGGCTCTCATCTTGTTCCCTTGTGAGCTCCTCCCTGAGCTCGGCCTCTATCTCTATCTTCTCCATCTCAAGCTTGTCCCTGCGGTACTCGGCGGCGGCTTTGACGAAGGCCTCGAAGACCCTGTCCATCTCGGGCAGGTACTCCGGCTGCCACTGCAGGCCAATTATGAATCCCTCGGTTCCCTCGATGGCCTCTATCAGACCGTCCACGGCGTAGGCAACTGGCTTTATTCCCTCACCGACCCTCTTAACCGCCTGGTGGTGGAAGCTGTTGACCCTGAGGTAGACCTCGTTGGTTCCCTCTATGTCCAGTTCGTCCTTGAGTATCTCGTAGAGGGTGGAGCTGGTCTTTATCCTGACGCCGTGAACCCTCTGGGTCGGTCCAATCAGCTCGACGTCCCAGTCGTGCTTTATGGCCTTTGGGATGTCGTTCAGGTCCTGATAGAGCGTTCCCCCGAGGGCCACGTTTATCACGTGCATCCCGCGGGATATGCCGAGTATCGGAACGCCCATCTCCACGGCCCTCTTCACGAGCCGTATCTCAAACTCGTCCCTGTCAACATCAACGTATTTTATCGCGCCCGAGGGGTCCTCTCCGTAGAAGTGGGGATGGACGTCTGGCCCCTCGATGAGCAGCACACCGTCCACGTGCTCAAGAACCTCCTCGGGGGAGGAGTTTACGTTGAAAACCGCCGGAACGCCCCCGGCAGCGGTGACCTTCTCAACGTGCCTGCGGTCAAGAAAAAGCCTGTTTTTGGAGGGGTCAACCTGACCTATTATGCCTATCAATGGCCTCATAAGTACCACCACCTAGTGATGTGTTCACGTCAGAATAAAAAGCTTTGTGGGAAGAAAAGAAGGGACGTCAGCCCTTAAGGGCCTTCATCTCTTCCTCTATGACCTCGGCGAGCCTCTTAACGCCGTCGCGTATCTTCTCCTCGGGCACGTAGGTGAAGTTCAGACGCATGGCGTTCTTGACCTCGCGGTGGGCGAAGAATGCCTCGCCGGGCACGTAGGCAACGCCCCTGCTTATGGCCTTCTCGGCCATCACCTTGGTGTCAATGCCCTCTGGGAGGGTGACCCAGATGAACATTCCTCCATCGGGCTTGGTCCACTTGACGCCCTCGGGCATGTACTCCTCCAGGGCCTCCAGCATGGCGTCCCTGCGCGGCTTGTAGAACTCTATTATCTTCGGTATGTGCTCGTCGAGGTGGCCGTCCGCCACGTACTTCCAGGCTATGACCTGGCTGAGGGTGTTGGCGCAGAGGTCAACGGCCTGCTTGGCTATCTCTATCTTCCTGATGAAGTGCGGGTGAGCTGCTATCCAACCGAGCCTCATTCCCGGGGAGAGTATCTTCGAGAAGGTTCCGAGGTACATGACGCGGCCCTCGTCGTCGAAGTGCTTTATGGGCGGTATGGGCTCGCCCGAATACCTGAGCTCGCTGTACGGGCTGTCCTCGACGATGAGGAAGTCGTATTCCCTGGCGAGTTCTATGAGCCTCTTCCTCCTGTCCAGGCTCATCGTGACGCCCATCGGGTTCTGGAAGGTTGAAACGGTGTAGACGAACTTGACCTTCTTGCCCTCAGCGTTGAGCTTCCTGAGCTTCTCCTCGAGGAGGTCAACCATCATACCGTTGTCGTCCATGGGGATGCTGAGGAACTCGGGGTCGTAGTACTTGAACGCGTTGAGTGCCGCGAGATATGTCGGCCCCTCGACCACGACTATATCGCCGGGGTTTATGAAGACCCTTCCTATGAGGTCGAGCGCCTGCTGCGAACCGGCGACCATCATTATCTCGACCTTGCTAGTCGGGATGCCGTAGCGCTTCTCCATCCAGTCCGCCAGAGCGAGGCGGAGCGGCGTGAAGCCCTTGGTGGTTCCGTACTGCAGGGCCTTGTCGGCGTGGTGGGTGAGAATCTCGGCGGCTATCTCCTTTATGGTCTCAACCGGGAAGGTTTCGGGAGCGGGAAGGCCGCCGGCAAGGGAGATGACGTCTCCAGCTTCAACGAGCTTGAGGAGCTCCCTAATCTCCGAGGCCTTCATACCCTGAGCCTTGTCCGAGAAGTACGTCTCAAAATCCAGTGACCCTGAACTCAGCTTGCGCATAAGTTTTTCCTCCACTTCCGTTCCCCCCATCAGATGCACACTTTTGAGCACGTCATCAAATCTATACACTTAAGGGGTAGCGGCGATTGGTTATAAATCTTTCTGCAATGGTCGTTAGTGCCGTTTACATTTGTAAACTGCTCGGTGAAGGTATTTTTAAGAACATCAACGAACTGAAAGGAACACGGGTGAACACAAAACCCCTATAAACCCTCCCGCCATAACCTGGGTTTACCTGAGAGGGGTGATGGAGATGACGGTAGTGAAGGAAGTGCTTGAGATTGCCGACGAAATCAGGAACATGGAGATTAGGGGGGCTGGCAAGATAGCCCGCTTCGCGGCCTATGCGCTCCAGCTTCAGGCCGAGAAGAGCAAAGCGACGAACGTTGACGATTTCTGGAACGAGATGAAGAAGGCGGCCAAGATACTGTACGAGACAAGGCCCACAGCGGTTTCCCTCCCCAACGCGCTCCGTTACGTTATGCACCGCGGGAAGGTTGCCTACGCGGGCGGCGCCGACCTCGACCAGCTCAAGTTCGTCGTCATCAACGCCGCCAAGGAGTTCATCCACAACTCCGAGAAGGCCATCGAGAGGATAGGTGAGATGGGGGCAAAGCGCATAGAGGATGGAGACGTCATAATGACCCACTGCCACAGCAAAGCTGCCATAAGCGTCATGAAGACAGCCTTCGAGCAGGGCAAGGACATAAAGGTCATCGTCACCGAGACGAGGCCCAAGTGGCAGGGCAAGCTCACCGCGAAGGAGCTCGCCAGCTACGGCATCCCGGTCATCTATGTCGTTGACAGCGCCGCTAGGCACTACATGAAGATGACGGACAAGGTGGTCATGGGTGCGGACAGCATAACCGTGAACGGCGCGGTCATAAACAAGATTGGAACGGCTCTGATAGCCCTCACCGCCAAGGAACACCGGATATGGACGATGATCGCCGCGGAAACCTACAAGTTCCACCCGGAGACGATGCTCGGCCAGCTGGTCGAGATAGAGATGCGCGACCCGACGGAGGTCATTCCCGAGGAGGAGCTCAAGACTTGGCCTAAGAACATAGAGGTCTGGAACCCGGCCTTTGATGTAACTCCCCCGGAGTACGTGGACGTCATCATAACCGAGCGCGGAATAATCCCCCCGAGTGCCGCCATAGACATCCTCAAGGAGGAGTTCGGCTGGGCCCTCAAGTACACCGAGCCCTGGGAGGACTGAGGCTCTTCTTCTCTTTATTCCCCGCCCTGTCGATTGTGAAAAGTGAAAGGCTTTAGCCTTCGACGCTTCCCGCGGTGAAGGCTTCCGCGTAGGCCTTCACGACTTCCTCATCGCCCATTATCATGAGGACTCTGACGAGATCCATGTCCTTAACTTTGGCGAATTCCACGTAGAGGTAATCATCGCCTCTGCGGTATAGTTTGGCACTCAACGGCCTGAAATATTCATTCTCCGCGGGTTTTTTCTCTAAGGTAACTTCCTCGAATCCCTTCGCTTTTATGGCCTCGTCGAGTTGGGCAATTACAGCTTCAACGGGGCAGGTGCAGGCCCCGGTGAGCTGTGTTCTTCTCCTCTCTGAGATGCCGCCGCTCCTCAGGAAGTCCGTCCCGTTCGAGTTCGCGAGGTTCTCTGTTACTTCCCAGGTGGCGTTCTTCACTGGTATCACATAGTGGGCGAAGTAAACGTCCCCCGCAGGCAGTTCGATGTCCTGCCTTTTTATCGCCCCCCTGTTTCCGGCAACCACTGGGTAGTACATTCCCCTTCCGGTATCTTTGTTCTCGAAGAAGACGGCACTGCCGGCCAGGGTGCACTTGGGCGCTATTCCCATCTCGGTCGGCCAGTCCTCTGCGTGCAGGAAACCGCTACTCGTTCCTTCACTCAGCGATACCCTGGGAACGAACTCTAGGAAATCAGTGAACTCCACCATGCGGTTGTCTACAAGCTCTCTGACGCTCCAGCCGGTCCAGGCGTTTGCGGGGGTGAATTGGGGCTCCGTCTCAAGCGTGCAGGTTATGGTGGAGTAGTCTATTCCCTCACTGGAGTCTTGGCTTGGTAATTGGCTTCCGGATATGTAGTAACCCAATGTGAGAACTACAGCAATGGAAAAGACAAGGATAGCAATCTTTACGTTCTTATCCATTTTGGAGCCACCTCCAGATATCCGAGGGAGCTGATATTTTGGAATGTCTCCCAGTAACACCAATGAGGGTTTTCAAGTTCGTTATATGTATTCCAATGGAGTTTGTGTTACACAATAGAGCATTCTGCTATTTAATTCTTTCTATCATCCGAAGTGAAAACTTAGCTAAAACCCCGCTGTATTGGTATAAATTCCAAGCCGTTGCTCATAACATAAACCTGTGGAATGCGGATCGATGATACTTAAACCCAAACCGGCCTGACCTTTCGACTGCCGGCGTGCCTCTGTTGGTGCCAGTGCTGAACGAATACACGCAAGGGTTTAAAACGCCTAACCCTTTTATACTTCAGAAACAAAAACTGAGAGGGTGATGATGATGAAAGCTTACGTGGCTGAGAACGTCAGGGGCATCTACGCCTTTGACGAGAGCGGTAATCTCATTGATCAGAGGGTCTTCTCCGGAAGGCCGGAGGTGAGCCTCGACAGGCTTCTGAAGGGCGAGCCAAGCGACGAGCTGATTTCTTTCCTCGACGAGCTTAAGGAGAGGGGCTACGACGAGTTCATCCTCGAGGACTCGGAGCTGAGCAGGAACCTGAAGGAGCTCGGCTACAACGCTACCGCTGAGTTTCCGAACATCGCAGGAGAAAAGCTCCGCTCAAGCCCTGAGGAGTTCCTCGGCGAGAACTGGTTCGACGAGTACTTCAGCGTCGGCGTTGCCCTGACGAGGCTCCGCATACAGGAGCAGAGCGGGGCAAGGGACAAGATGATAATCCAGGCCATCGAGTCCCTCGACGACATCGACAAGGTCATCAACCTGCTCGTTTCTCGCTTGAGGGAGTGGTACAGCCTTCACTTCCCTGAGCTCGACGAGATACTGCCCAAGCACGGGCAGTACGTTGCCTTCGTCAAGACCGTCGGCCCGAGGGAGAACGTGAGCGAGGAGAAGCTCAAGAGCCTCGGCCTCCCCGAGGGCAAGGTGGAGAAGATTCTGAAGGCGGCCGAAACCTCGATGGGCGCTCCCCTTGGCAAGTTCGACGCTGACATCATAATGAAGCTCGCGAGCGAGATAAGCGACCTCTACAAGCTGAGGGAGGAGATAGAGGACTATCTCGAGATGGCAATGGACGAGGTCGCGCCGAACCTGAAGGCTCTGGTCGGTGCCAAGCTCGGTGCCAGGCTGCTCAGCCTCGCCGGCGGGCTCAAAGAGCTCGCCATGATGCCGGCATCGACCATACAGGTTCTCGGTGCCGAGAAGGCGCTCTTCAGGCACCTGAGGAGTGGTGCCAAGCCACCTAAGCACGGCGTCATCTTCCAGTATCCTGCCATAAACCGCTCGCCGTGGTGGCAGAGGGGTAAGATAGCGAGGGCATTAGCTGGAAAGCTCGCCATAGCTGCCAGGGTTGACTACTTCTCCGGTGAATACATAGCCGAGGAGCTGAAGCAGGAGATAGAGCAGCGCATCCAGGAGATAAAGCAGAAGTATCCGAACCCGCCCAAGAGGAAGGCCAAGCCTGAAAAGAAGAAAAAGAAGAAGTTCAAGGGGAAAGAAAAGCGGGGCAAGGGCTTCGGTGGAAAGAAGAAGGAAAAGGCAGGAAAGGGTAAGAAGGGCGAGAAAGGCGGAAAGAAAAAGAAGAAGGGCAAGAGGTGAGGTAGATGAGGATTAAGAAGGGCAGGTTCCCCGGCGTTTACGTCTTCGTTGATGAGGACGGTAGCGAGAAGATAGCCACCAAGAACCTCGTTCCGGGCCAGAAGGTCTACGGCGAGAGGCTGATTAAGTTCGAGGGCGAGGAGTATCGGGTCTGGAATCCGAGGCGCTCAAAGCTCGCCGCTGCCATACTCAACGGCCTGGAGAACTTCCCGATAAAGCCGGGCTCGAAGGTTCTCTACCTTGGAGTCGCGAGCGGAACGACCGCTTCCCACGTCAGCGACATCGTCGGCTGGGAGGGGAAGGTCTTTGGCGTGGAATTCTCACCTAGGGTCCTGAGGGAGCTCGTCCCGCTGGTTGATGAGCGCAGGAACATCGTGCCGATACTCGGCGATGCGACAAAGCCTGAGGGTTACCGTGCGCTCGTGCCTAAGGTCGACGTCATCTTTGAGGACGTCGCCCAGCCGACGCAGGCGAAGATACTCATAGACAACGCCAAGATCTACCTCAAGAGCGGCGGCTACGGCATGATAAGCGTCAAGAGCAGGAGCATCGACGTGACCAAGGAGCCGGGGCAGGTCTTCAAGGAGGTCGAGAAGGAGCTCGCGAGCTACTTCGAGGTCGTTGAGAGGCTTTCGCTCGAACCCTACGAGAAGGACCACGCGCTGTTCGTTGTGAGGAAGCCATAAAGACGTTCCTTCGTTTTCCGTCCTTTTTTATCGCCAATCGTCGAAAAAGCCTTTCACTTTCACCGAAAGACTTTTATAACTCGCTCATGAACCTTAGCCGAAGTTACGTTCAGCTTTTGTAGGTGATGCCCCATGAAAAAGCTCCTGAAGCCAAGGCGCGAAGTCGGCATCGTCGGCTACGGTGTCTACGTCCCAATGTATAGAATCAAAGCCGAAGAGATAGGAAGGGTCTGGGGAGTTTCCAGCTTCCCGATACAGGAGAAGGCCGTCCCCGGTCTCGACGAGGACGCGCTCACGATAGGAATTGAGGCCGCGAGAAACGCACTCAGGAGGGCTCGCATAAACCCGGCGCTCATCAGGGCCGTGTGGTTTGGAAGCGAGAGCAAGCCCTACGCCGTCAAGCCCACCGGCACGGTCATAGCCGAGGCCATCGGCGCCACACCCGATGTAAGCACGGCCGACTTCGAGTTCGCCTGTAAGGCCGGAACCGAGGCACTACAGACTGCCATAGGTTTCGTCGGCTCCGAGATGGCCGACTACGCCATGGCCATCGGTGCCGACACCGCACAGGGAAGGCCCGGCGACCACCTCGAGTTCACCGCTGGAGCGGGTGGAGCGGCCTTCATAGTCGGTGAGAAGAGCAGCGAGACCGTCGCCTACTTCGAGGGCAGCTACTCCTACGTTACAGACACGCCGGACTTCTGGAGGCGCCAGCACGAGCACTACCCAAGGCACGGCAACAGGTTCACCGGTGAGCCTGCCTACTTCCACCACATAGTCAACGCGGCTAAGATTCTCATGGAGGAATTAGACCTCACTGTGGATGAGTTTGATTATGCAGTCTTCCACCAGCCGAACGTCAAGTTCCCGCTTACCATCGGTAAGATACTTGGAATTCCAAAGGAGAAGATACTCCCCGGACTTCTCTCGGGCATCATTGGAAACACCTACAGCGGTGCAACGATGGTCGGTGTTTCAGCGGTTCTCGACATAGCCAAGCCCGGCGACAGGATTCTGTGGGTCAGCTTTGGCTCCGGCGCGGGAAGCGACGCCTTCAGCATAGTCGTTCAGGACGCCATCGAGGAGAAGCGTGAGCTGGCTCCGAAGACCATGGACTACGTGAACAGGAAGAAGTACATAGACTACGCCCTCTACGCGAAGGCGAGGAGGAAGTACATCCTGTGAGGTGGTTGAGATGAGGAAGGCAGTCATAATCGGTGCCGGTATGACCCCGGTTGGGGAGCACTGGAAGCTCGGATTGAGGGACCTCGCAGTCGAGGCGCTCCTCAACGCGATGGACGACGCTGGGATAGACAGGGTCGATTCTCTATACGTTGGAAACATGATCTCAGGATCCTTCGTTGAGCAGGAGAACCTCGGCGCGCTCATAGCCGACTGGGCCGGACTTGGAAACATCCCTGCCGTTAAAATCGAGGCCGCCTGTGCCAGCGGCGGTGCCGCGGTTCAGGAGGGCGTTAAGGCCGTCCTCAGCGGGCTGGAAGACGTGGTCGCTGTCGTCGGCGTCGAGAAGATGACCGACGCCTGGCCGAGCGACGCCACCAGATACCTTGCCTACGCTGCCGATGCCGAGTGGGAGCTGTTCCACGGGGCAAGTTTCGTAGCCCTAAACGCGCTCGTGATGCGCTATTACATGAAGACCTATGGCTACACCGAGGAGGATCTGGCACTCTTCGCAGTTAACGCGCACGCCAACGGCGCCAAGAACCCCTACGCCATGTTCAAGCGCCCGATTAAGGTTGAGACCGTTCTCAAGAGCCCCTACGTTGCCGACCCGCTCAAGCTCTTCGACGCCTCGCCGGTCTGTGACGGTGCGGCATCGGTGATAATCACAACGCCCGAGAAGGCGAAGGAGCTAGGCGTTCCGAAGGAGAAGTGGGTCGAGGTTGCAGGAATGGGGCGCGCCATAGACACAATAAACCTCGCCAACAGGGAGGACCTCCTCGTTCTGAAGGCCGCCAAAGTCGCCGCCGAAAGGGCCTACAAGATGGCCGGCGTTGAGGCCAAGGACATCGACTTCTTCGAGGTTCACGATGCCTTCACCGTCATGGCGGCACTCAGCCTCGAGGCCCTCGGCGTTGCCAAGAAGGGAGAGGGAGCGAAGCTGGCCAAGGAGGGGCAGATAGCGATTGACGCGGACTACCCGATACAGACCATGGGAGGTCTCAAGGCTCGCGGTCACCCGGTCGGGGCCACAGGAGTTTACCAGACGGTTGAGGCCGTCCTCCAGCTCCGCGGTGAGGCGCCGAGCCAGGTGCCTGACGCGGAAATCGGCCTGACCCAGAACATAGGTGGAACCGGTTCGAACATAACCGTTAACGTCTTTAGGAGGGTCTGAAATGGCGCGCCCGATGCAGGTTTCCCGCTACTGGAGGCACTTCCGTGAGAAGTACATGCTCATAGGCGGAAAGTGCGAGAACGGCCACGTGCACTTCCCGAAGAGGTCCGTCTGCCCGGTCTGCGGCTCGAGGAAGATCGAGGAAATCGAGCTGAGCGGCAAGGGCAAGGTCCTCAGCTGGACCATCGTCAGGAACCCGCCCAGCGGCTTCGAGTACTACAAGCCCTTCCCGCTGGCGCTCGTGGAGCTCGAAGAGGGGCCCGTCGTCCTCGCCCAGCTGACGGACGTCGACCCGGAGGAGATAGACTTCGGCATGGAGGTCGAGGTCGTCACCAAGAAGATAAGGGAGTTCGAGGAGGACGGAATAATCCTCTACGGCTACAAGTTCAGGCCTCCGCTGAAGTGAGGTCTTTTTTCTGTTCTTTTTCAATCGTTACCCTTATTAGCCCCGGCGCCCCATCCCCCACCATGAGCATCATCCTTGGCGTGATCTTTGCACTCTCCGCGGCCCTTCTGTGGGCGGTTGGCTCGCTGCTCGCCAGGGTCTCCATGCGGGGCATCAGTTCACTCTCGCTCAACGTTCTGAGGCTCTTCATGGGCGCCCTTCTGTACCTCGTGGTTCTGGCCATCTACGGCATTCCTCCCCTCGGAACCCGGGGCTTTTTGATCCTCATCTCCTCGGCCCTGATCGGCTTCACACTAGGGGACTGGCTCTTTTTTGAGTCCATCAAAATACTCGGCGTCTCCAGGGCGGCCCTCCTCGTGACGCCCTATCCAATACTCACGATGCTTCTGGCTCACATCTTCCTCGGAAGACCTCTGACCATCCAGATCGGTGTGGGGGCTTTCCTGATAATCCTTGCGGTAACGATACTCATGGGCGAATCGAGGGAGGGGAGGCTTGACCCCAGGGGAGTCCTCTTCAGCGCCGGCGCGCAGGTTCTCTGGGCCGCCGCGGTCGTCATGACCGACTGGCTCGTCACGGGCAACAACCCCCTCGTCATAGCCGGCCTCAGGATAAGCTTCGGCGCCCTCGGTGCCCTTATCTTCGTGCCGAAGATACTGCCGGACGTCAGGAGAATGGCGGTCATGAACTGGGCGACGGTCTTCCTCGTTGCGTTCCTGGGAACCTTCCTTGGTCACTGCTTCTTCACGACGGCAATAAAAGAGGCTGGTTCGAGCATTGCCACTCCTGCGGCGGAGTCCAGCCCGATTCTGGCTGCCCTCCTGGCCGTGCTTTTCCTGAAGGAGCCCTTCACCAGGAGACTTCTCTACGCCATAATCCTCACGGGCGTCGGGATAATCCTCATCTCAACGGGCTGACTCATGCTCTCTCGATCCTCATCCTGTCCCCGTTCTCGAACTCCATCTCCAGCCTTCCGCGTTTGGCCCTGACTTTCACCCCGTCAACGACGGCGTCTATCCTTCCGTCCCTAACCTCGACGCCCAGCATCTCGGCCATCTCGTCAACGCTCTTCAGGGAGCCGTTAATGGTAGTTTCGATCCTCTCCCCCTCGCTCTCTATAACAACCTTCAGCTTGCCCTTACCTTCGCGTATGAAGCTCTCTTCCTTCAAATCTTTCACCCTCTCAGGCTGGGGTGGTTTTATGCACGGCATCAACCATCCCTCAGCGGTTTTCTATTATCATCCTTTTGCAGGTCTTTCACCATGCGCACCCATATCCCGCTCTGGCCGACGCGCCTGAAGCCGTAGTCCTCGTAGAACTTGATGGCCTTCTCGTTCCTCTCGCCCACCCAGAGCTCTATCCTATCGTTGTGCTTCCCCAGGTACTCCAGGCACTTCTCCATAAGCAAGTGCCCTATGCCGTGTCCCTGGAAGCGCCTGTCCACCACGAACTCGTGAATCGCCCCGACCGTTCTCCCCTCGTACTTGCTGTACCAGTCGTTGTCGCAGACTATGAAGCCCGCTATCTCGTCGCCGACCTTTGCGATGAAGAAGCCGTCCTTCGCCTTGTCCCAGCACCACCGAAGGTAGCGCTTCGCGTAGCTCTCCCCTTCCCCGCCGTACTCGCGCATTCCCTCGTAGCCTCGCATGTAGATTTCAATGAGCCTCTCCAACGTTTCTTGGTCGAGCCGTTGGAGCCTCTCTATCCTTACCCCGCTCATCAATATAAGCTCATCGTGGGGTTTAAAAAGCCTGACTCCGAGCCTTAAGTGTGGCAAGAAGGTGGTTGAGATGGGGAAAGCCAAGCCTAGATACTGCGAGATATGCGGTGCTCCAATAAGGGGACCCGGCCACAAGATAAGGCTTGAGGGGGCGGAGGTTCTCGTTTGCAACCGCTGTTACGAGAAGTACGGTGGAAAGAAGCCCGGAACGTTCAGCATCATGCCGACCGGCAGGCAGCCGGCGAGGAGAACCTATTCACGGCCGGCCAGGCCGAGGCCATCATCCAAGCCCAGGACCGAGAGGCCGCTCTACACCGAGGAGATAGTTGAGGATTACGCCGAGAGGGTTTACAGGGCTATACAGCGCTCGGGGAAGAGCTACGAGGAGCTTTCCCATGAGATAGGCCTTTCGATGAACGACCTGAGGGCCATAGCCCATGGCTACCGCGAGCCGACGATAAAGGAAGCAAGAAAGCTGGAGAAGTACTTCAAGATAACCCTCATCGAGCGTGCCGAGACCGAGATCGAGAAGAAGGCCTCGATTCCCAAGGACTACGAGCCAACGCTCGGTGACATAGCCAACATCAAGATCAAGAAGCGGAAGAAGAAGTGAGTCAGAGCTCTTCCAGTTCTTCCTCTTCTCTCTTCTTCCTGAGTTCCTCCGCCTTGGTTCTCTTCGGCGGGTGGAATCCCTTGAGCTTCTCAAAGGTGCCCCAGAGGCGAATCAGCTCCTCCCAGACCTCGCTGTCGGGGGGTATCACGAGTATATGCGCCGGGGGGTGGATGTCCATGAGCCTTCCTATCGCCTTCGCCGGCGGAAGGTTTATCTGGGCAATCACGTGCGCCCTGAAGCGCCTCCTCGGCTTCTCGCCGCTTATCTTCTCGAAGGCCCAGTCGGACAGGGCGGGGGGGATGATCCTTGGGTCGCCGCGTATCTCCATGCCGCCGTAGCGCACCAGGTCGGCAAGGGCTATGCTGGCCTTCTGGAAGTTGTCGGTCCTTACTAAAACCATCGTGTTTCTCATACGCATCACCGTGCTCTCCTTGTGCCGGCACCTTTTAAGCCTTCTCACCCCAAGTATCATCTTCGTCGAACCTAAACCTTTAAAAACTCAACCCGCCTCATTTATAAAGGGTTTTTAAACCCACCATCTGGAGGTGTAAGCCTTGGTTGACATGAGCAATGTAAAGCTCAGAATCGAAAACATCGTTGCTTCTGTGGATCTTTTTACGCAGCTGAACCTTGAAAAAGTCATAGAGATATGTCCCAACTCCAAGTACAACCCCGAGGAGTTCCCGGGGATAATATGCCGTTTCGAGGAGCCCAAGGTGGCGCTCCTTATATTCAGCTCCGGCAAGCTCGTCGTCACTGGCGCAAAGAGCGTCGAGGACATAGAGCGCGCCGTCAACAAGCTCATCCAGATGCTCAAGAAGATAGGAGCCAAGTTCGGCCGCGCCCCGCAGATAGACATCCAGAACATGGTTTTCAGCGGAGACATCGGCATGGAGTTCAACCTCGATGCAGTCGCTCTGAGCCTGCCGAACTGTGAGTACGAACCCGAGCAGTTCCCCGGCGTTATCTACCGCGTCAAGGAGCCGAGGGCTGTGATACTGCTCTTCTCGTCCGGGAAGATCGTCTGCTCCGGAGCGAAGAGTGAGCACGACGCCTGGGAAGCCGTTAGAAAGCTCCTCCGCGAGCTGGAGAAGTACGGTCTCATCGAGGAAGAGGAAGAGTGGTGAAACCCTCTTGCCCCTCAGAATCTTTTACTCCCCCCTTTTCAGGGAGCACAGGCCGGAGGGCTATCACCCCGAGAACCCAACCAGGCTGGACTACGCCATAAGGGGCCTCTCGGAAAATGGTCTGTGGGATGAAGAGCTGATTCTGGAGCCGGAGTCAGTATCGCCCTCCGATGTCCTTATGATACACGATGAAGAGTACGTGGAGCGCGTCAGGGAACTGGCGAACACATTCGAATACCTCGACCCCGACACCTACGTATCCCCCGGCACGTGGGAAGCGGCCCTCACAGCCCTTGGCGCAGCGAGGAATGCCGTAAAGTCCGCGGTGAAGAAAAAAGGCCTGTACCTGGCCCTCGTCAGGCCCCCCGGACACCATGCTGGCAGATCCGGAAGGGCTTTCAACGCCTCAACCCTCGGTTTCTGCATCTTCAACAACAGCGCCTTCGCGGCTCACACCCTCAAAGAGCTCGATGGAAAGGCCTTGGTCATAGACTTCGACGCCCACCACGGCAACGGAACTCAGGAGATATTCTGGAACGATGACGGTGTAATCCACATCGACCTCCACGAGCGCGACATCTATCCCTGGAGCGGCTACGAACACGACGTGGGGGGAAGGGACGCCGAGGGGAGCAAGATAAACGTCCCCATGCCGCACTACTCGATGGATGACGATTATCTACTGGCGTGGAGGGAGGTTGTTCTGCCCGTTCTGGAGGCGGTGAAACCGAAAGTTGTGGTGGTCTCCGCCGGCTTCGACGGCTTCCAGGGTGAACTTCTGACGACCCTCAGGCTGACGGAGAGGTTCTTCCGCTACGCCGGTGCAACGCTCTCGCGCTATTCCCTGGCGGTTATCTTCGAGGGCGGCTACAATGTGGGACTGATGAAGGGGCTCCCGGCTTTCATCGATGGCTACCTGAAAGGTGAACCGGAGAGGGGGCCGATAGAACCGAGCTATGAGGCCCTGTCCACAGTTCACCGCGTGGTGGAGATTCAGAGGGAATGGTGGGAGCTGTAGCTTACCAGGGATAAGTTGGTTTGTCAAGCTTCAGAAGAAAAGTGGAAATTGAAGGGGGGCATCAGAGCCCCAGCATCTCTTTTGCGGCCTGGACACCGAGGTCGAAGGCCTTCATGTTCACATCGACGGCCTTCGGCGGAACGCTGACGCGGATGACCTCCTTAACGTGCTCCGCGGAGAGCGGGAAGCCGGGCGTCTGGGTCAGCGCGCCTATGAGAACGACGTTGGTCGTTATCACGTGGCCGGCCTTGACCGCGAGCTCCTCGGCGTCGAAGGCCATGAACTTGGCCTGGAAGTCCTCCTCGACGACCTTCTTTATCTCATCGAGGCTCGGATAGGTGGCCAGGCCCATCGAAACCTGGACCGGCGGTATCGGCCTGGCGTTCGTGAAGACAAGGCCACCCTTCTTGAGGTAGTTGATGTAGCGGAGCGCCTCGACCGGCTCGAAGGAGAGGATAACGTCGGCCTTCCCCTCGGGGACCATCGCGCCGTAGACCTCCTCTCCAAAGCGGACGTAGGCGATGACCGAACCAAAGCGCTGGCTCATTCCGTGGACCTCTCCCATCCTGACCTTGTAGCCGGCGCGGAGGGCGGCCCAGCCGAGAAGGTTGGCGGCGGTGAGGATTCCCTGGCCGCCAACTCCGGTGATAACGATGTTGTACTCCTTCATATCTCTCCCTCCCTGACCTTCTCAAAGGCGTCGAACGGACAGATCTGCGCACATCCGCCGCAGCCCCAGCACATGAGCTCGTCTATCTTGGCCTTTCCGGTCTCGGCGTCCCAGTAGATTGCCGGACAGCCGTAGGCGTTGATACATATCTTACAGCCGGTACACTTCTCCTCGTTGACCTGGTAGAGCGGCCACTGTATCCTGGCCTTCCTGAGCTCTCCTATCCTGTGGAGGGCACAGACGCGCCTGGTGACGACGACGCTCACTCCATCGACCTGGAGGGCCCTCTTCATGGTCTCGACGGTCGCCTTGATGTCGTACGGGTCGACGACCTCGACGAAGTCGGCGCCGAGTGCCTTGGCGACCTCCTCGATCTTTATCTGCTTGCCTGGCCCGTGTGGTGTATCACCGGTTCCCGGGTTCGGCTGGTCGCCGGTCATTGCCGTGACGAGGTTGTCGACGACGACTATGAGGACGTTGGAGCGGTTGTAGATCGCGTTGGCAAGGGCCGGAAGTCCGGTGTGGAAGAACGTCGAGTCACCTATCGTTGCCACGATGACCTTCTTCTCCTTGCCGGTCTTGCGCTGCTCCTCACCGGGAACGCCGTTCAAAGCGACGTCCAGACCGTGGGCGACACCGATTGAACCGCCCATCGCGACGGTCGTGTCAACGGCCTTGAGCGGCGGGAGGACACCGAGGGTGTAACAGCCTATATCGCTCGGGAATATGGCGCGCGGCGTGGCGGCCTTCTTTATGGCGTAGAAGGTGTTCCTGTGCGGACAGGCGGGACAGAGGCTCGGCGGCCTCGGCGGAACCATGGCCTGGACCTTTTTGTACTTCTCGTCGAGCTCCTCGAAGTTTATCGGGGTCTCAAGGCCGAGGAACTTGGCTACGGCCTCGACGGCCCTCCTGGTGGTCATCTCGTAAACCCTCGGCACGAGGTCCTTTCCATGGATCGGGATCTTCAGTCCCTTGTCGTAGGCCCAGGTCTTGACCTGCTCCTCGACGACGGGCTCGAGCTCCTCAACGATGAGGACCTTCTCGAGACCGTCGAGGAACTTCTCAAGAAGGCCGTAGGGGACAGGGAACGGGGTTCCGAGCTTAAGAACCTTCACGTTCTCGACGCCGAGCCAGTGGAGGGCCTCCTTCACGTAGGAGTAGGCAAGTCCCGGAGCGATGATACCGACCTTGGCGCTCTCGTCGCCCTCTATCCAGTTGAACGGGCACTCGCTGAGCTCCTCGCGGATCTTCTCTATCTTCTCAAGAATCTGCGGGTGGAAGCGCCTCGAGTTGGCGGGTATGTCGACGAACCTGCTCGGGTCCTTCTTGAAGTTTCCGAACTTCCTCTTTGCCTGCTTTATCTCCTCTGGAAGTTCCCCGAGGATTATGTCTCCCCTGGCGTGCGACGTTCTCGTGGTCGTCCTCAGGATGACGAAGTGCTTGAACTTCTCGCTCAGCTCAAAGGCGTACTTCGTCATCTCCTTGGCTTCCATCGGGTCGCTGGGCTCGAGAACGGGGACGTTGGCGAACTTCGCGTAAACCCTGGTGTCCTGCTCGTTCTGGCTGCTCCACATGCTCGGGTCGTCGGCGACCATTATGACGAATCCGCCCTCAACGCCCATTCCAACGGCGCTCATGAAGGTGTCGGCCGCGACGTTCAGTCCAACGTGCTTCATGGCCGTCATGGCCCTGAGGCCGCTCCAGGCAGCGGAAAGGGCAGTTTCAAAGGCAACCTTCTCGTTGGTGGAGTACTCCATGTAGACTCCCGCCTTCTTTGCCACCATCGCCATCGTATCGGTAAGCTCTGAACTGGGGGTTCCCGGGTAGGCCGCGTAAACCGCTATGTTGGCCTCAAGGGCACCCCTCGCTATGGCCTGGTTGCCGAGGAGTATGACCTTCTCCCCGGGTTTGTCCCACAACACAATGTCGGTAACCTTCGCCATCCAAAATCACCTCATTCCTCTTCCTTCAAAACTCCCTTAGCCTTTGCAAACTCCACGAGGGCGTAGGCTGCAGCAGCAGCATCCTCCGGCCTTTCGTAGCTCGGAATGCCTGCCTTCTCGAGAACCTCCTTCGCGGGCTCGCTCACGTAGCCTGCCATGAACAGACCGAGAACCGGCTTGCCGTTGTTGACCTCCTTGACGGCTCTCACGACGCCTTCCGCGTGCTCGGTCGGCGTCATACCCGCGAAGGTCGGAACGACACAGATGCTGATGAGCATGTCAACGTTGGGGTCTTCGAGGAGAAGCTTTGCGGTCTTGTAGTAGTCCTCCCCCCTGGCGCTCGCGATCATATCGACCGGGTTCTTCACAGCGGCCATCGGCGGGAGGAACGAGCGAAGTCCCTCGATGGTCTCCTCCTCGAGGTTGGCCAGCTTCAGCCCGCGCTTGTCTATCTCGTCCGCGGTGAGGACTCCAGGTCCACCGGCGTTGGTCATGATGGCGACGCGGGTTCCCTTCGGCAGCGGCTGGGTGAAAGCGCGAGCCATGCTTAGCATGTCGTCTATCGTGTCCGCGACGATTATTCCGCTCTGCTTGAAGGCAGCCTCGTATATCTTGTACGAGCCTGCGAGTGAACCCGTGTGGCTTGAAGCCGCCCTAGCCCCGCTCTCGCTCTTTCCTGCCTTGAGAACTATGACGGGCTTCTTCTTGGTAACGCGCTTGGCTATCTCCATGAAGGCCCTTCCGTTCTTCAGGCCCTCGATGTAGAGCGCTATGGCCTTGTCCTCCTCGGTGTCGGCGAGGTACTCCATAAACTCGGAGAAGTCAACGTCCGCCATGTTGCCGATGCTGACGAACTTGGAGAAGCCTATTCCCTCCTTGACGGTCTTGTAAATTATTCCCGCCCCGAGGGCGCCGCTCTGGCTTATGAAGGCTATGTCGCCCCTCTTCGCGTCCATCACGAAGGTGGCGTTCATGGCGTTGTGGGTGTTCATTATACCGACGCAGTTGGGGCCGACTATGCGCATGCCGTACCTGTGGGCTATCTCAACGAGCTCGCGCTCCTCCCTCTTGCCCTCCTCACCGACCTCACCGAAACCGGCGGTGATGAGGATTATCCCCTTGACGCCCTTCTCACCGCAGTCCACTATGGTGCCCTTGACGAATCGCTTCGGAACGACGACTACCGCCAGGTCAACCTCGTCCGGGATGTCCTTCACGTTCTTGTAAGCCTTGACGCCCTGAACGACCTCGTCCTTGACGTTCACGGGATAGACCTTGCCGTCCTTGTAATCCTTAAGGTTCTTGAAGACCTCGTAGCCAAGCTTGAGCGGGTCGTTGGATGCTCCAATAACCGCTATAGCCTTTGGCTTGAAGAAGTAATCAAACGTCACTTGTCGCTCACCGTTACGGCATCGGTGGAATTGTATATAAGCTTTCCTAAAGAGGACAGAGAGGCAAATATGAGCATGGAGGGGGAAAAGTAAAGCCCTGATGGGCTAAAAAGGACATCAATGGATAAAAAACAAAACTCAGGCGGTGGCGGCTGCCTCCTTGGGTTTCAGGGCGTAGGTCGCTATCACCGCAACCACCGCGGTCACGATGAAGGTCATGAGCCTTGCCGAGACGACCTTCTCAAGCCCCGAGCTGATCCAGAAGATGGTGAACAGCAGTCCCGTTACGATGGTCGGCGGGACGGCCCTTCCGTGGAACCTCTTCCAGAACAGCGTCATTATGACTATCACGGAGAAGGTGTCGCCTATTCCTGCCCAGGTGTAGCCGACGATGGTGTAGATGAGCTTTGACGGGACGAGGTAGGCTGTAACGAGCGCTATGACTCCCAGGGCGACGGTGGTAATTCTCGAGAGCTTGAGGCTCCTCTTCGGGTCGAAGTCGTCCTTGTAGACGAAGGGCTTGAGCAGGTTTTCCGAGAGCTCGGTGGCGGAGAGTATGAGCAGTGAATCAGCCGTCGAGAGCATGGCCGCTATCGCACCGGTTATGAATATCGCCGCGAGGAAGGGCGGGAACAGCTTCAGCATAACCGAGGGCATAACGGCCTCCTGGTCCTCGAGGCCGGTCGGGCCGAAGATGGCTATTCCAATCCATCCTATGAGGAGGGCACCGATGTAGGCCAGTATGGTCCAGCTGACGCCGACGTTCCTGGCGAGTTTAGCGTTCTTCTCGTCCTTGATCGCCATGAACCTGATGCTGAGCTGGGGCATTCCACCGAGGTAGCCGAAGAACCAGGAGAACTCGGCTATGACGAAGACGAACGCCGCGCCGCCAACGAGGCCGCCGAGGATCGTGGAGTACTCGGGCCCGGACATCTCTAGGGCGCTGGAGACCGAGTGGGCGAAAACATCCGGGTGGTTGGCGATGTAGACGAGACCGACTATTGGCGCTATGGTGAGGGTGAGTATCATGACTATCGCCTGGACGGTGTCGGTGTAGGCGACGCTCTTGAGGCCTCCGAGGACGGTGTAGGGCAGGATTATCACAGCGGTTATCAGCATTCCAATCTTTGGATCAACGCCGAAGAGAGTGCTCAGCGTCTTTCCGCCGCCGAGGAACTGGGCACCGACGTAGAAGAAAAAGAAGAACACCACTGTAACGCTGCCGAGGATTCTTATCCACTTCTCGGCGTCGGAATGGCGCCTAGCGATGTAGTCGATGAATGTGGTAGCGTCGTACTTCTCGGCCTCCCTCCTGAGCCTTCCAGCGAAGACGGTCCACGCCACGATGATACCGGCCACACATCCAACCGCGACCCATATCGCCGAGAGACCGGCGGCATAGGCGAAGCCGGGGAGGCCCAGGAGTGCCCACGCCGACTCACCGGTGGCGCGCTCCGAGAGCGCCGCTATCCAGCCCGGAAGCTGCCTGCCTGCGATGGCGAAGTCCTTGCCGCTCTTTGCCTTTCTTCCCTGATAAACTCCGAACCCTATCAAAAACGAAAGGTACAGAACCAGAACGATCAGTATTTGAGTCTGGCCCTCCACTATTGAATCACCGCTCATATTCAACATTGTTCATGTTTATAAACCTTGCCCTTTTTTGTACAGAATTGCCTTTTTATGTCCAGCAACGGTGCATTTTGTTACATTGTACTCCTGTTACTGCGTGATATATCGTACTTCAATGCGTTCGTAACTTGAACTACCGAGGGGGTACCTGTACCGTTCGGTGACAATAACTGTGCCCTCCATGAACCCGAAAGACTTAAGTTAGCTCAGGTTATTATATCCGTCGGGGTGATACCATGGTGAGGGTGAAGTTTCTGGGCCACGCTGCCTTTCTGATCGAGGGAAGCAAGAGGATTCTGATAGACCCCTTCCTGACAGGCAATCCAGTGGCTGCTGCCAAGCCCGAGGAGGTTGAGGCGGACCTGATACTCGTTACACACGCCCACGGCGATCACGTGGGCGACGCTGCCGCGATAGCCAGGAGAACCGGGGCGAAGATAGTTGCCATGTACGACATAGCCAACTACCTCGTTGAGAGCGAGAGCGGCATAACGACCATCGGCATGAACTACGGTCCGACGGAGGTCGATGGGGTCAAGATCGTCCAGGTTCCGGCCTGGCACTCCAGCAGCGACGGCAAGTACAGCATAGGAAGCGCCTGCGGCTACATAATCGAGCTCGACGGCGTCAAGATATACCACGCCGGCGACACCTTCGTCTTCAGAGACATGGAGCTCTTCGCCGAGCTCTACGGGCCGATAGACGTTGCCCTGCTGCCGATAGGCGGTCACTTCACGATGGGACCGCGCGAGGCCGCCAAGGCCGTGGAGTTCCTCAGGCCGAGAAAGGTCGTTCCGATGCACTACAACACCTGGCCCCCGATTTCAGCCGACCCCGAGGAGTTCAGGAGGCTGGTCGGGGATAGGGCCGAGGTGGTAATCCTCAAACCCGGGGAGACCCTGGAGCTTTGAAAAACCTTTTAAGGAGCTTTCCCTACCCTTTTTTCAGGTGATGGAATGGCTAAAAGGGCCTTGACGTTGGCGCTCATCCTGCTCGTGTTTTCGTCCTTCCTCGTCCCCCTCTCCTCCGCACAGGGGGCGAAGGGGGAGAAGCCCAAGTACGATTTAATCATCGTTAGGAACGACGATATGATTGACTACATCGTCGCGCTTCCCTACGCCAAGATGCTCGACGTTCCTATTCTTCCGGTTAACCCGAAGGAGCTCGACCCGGGGACGATAGCCCAGCTCCAGAGCTACGCCCAGTTCGGGTGGAACCACGTGCTCATAATAGGCGACTCTCAGGCCGTCAGCGACACAGTCCAGGACGAACTGCTGAACATGGGCTTCGTCGTCGAGAGAATAGGCGGCGCGGTTAGAACTGAAACGGCCGCAAAGCTGGCGCTTCACTTCTATCCGAACGGAGCGGACATAGTCGTCGTAGCCAGCTCCAGCGACTACGGCTCGGCTCTGGCCGCTGCCAGGTGGGCGATGATATACGGCTACCCCCTCCTCCTCACCCAGGAGGATGCGCTCTCCGATTCGACGGCCAACGCGATAAAGAAGCTCAATCCCGAGCTCGTGGAGCTGATGGGTGCCGGCATGTCAAAGGACGTCCAGACCAAGATAGAGGCCATGGGCTACCAGACCTACTGGGTCAAGGAGAACCTGGAGATAAGGCTCCCGGAGCAGCCAAAGGAAACCAACTGGGTGCTGATAATAGCCGCGGTGATACTCTCGCTGGCCGTTGCGATTCCGGTTTCCCTCTACTACGCCAAGAAGCGCTGGGCCGCCAACAGGGTTCCCATCGAGGTGCTGACTGAAAAGGAGCGCATAGTTGTCAAGGCCATCCTGGAGAAGGGCGGCGTCATCAAGCAGGAGGAACTGCCGGAGCTCACTGGCTACTCTAGGCCGACGATAAGCAGGATCATCCAGGAGCTTGAGAAGAAGCAGCTCGTCGAAAGGGAGAAAGTCGGAAAGACCTTCATAGTCAAGCTCACGAAGGAGATAATCCTCAGGGAGTGACGGTCGGCAAGCCCGAAACCGCTCATCACTTTTTTCAGGCCTGGCCGTTCTCCTCATCCCGAAGAAAAAGGAGAGGTCACTTCTTGAAGAGATGGCCGTGCGCCTTGTTGACGTGCCTTGTGTAGTCCTTGGAGTTCCTGAAGAGCATTCCGCAGCGCGGGCAGCGGTAGTAGCGGGTGCCGTCGCGGTCGTAGAATATAACCGCCCTCAGCTCCGCCACTGCCACCACCTCCGGCGTTAGGTGAGAAAAGCCCTTTTAAAATTTTACGGATGGGGAAAGCGGGAAAGGGAAATCAAACCCATATCCGGTTGCCCTTGACCTTCAGGTAGCCGAGCGTTTGAAGCTCCTTGAGGAAGTCCTCTATCGCTTCCTCGTCGAAGTATATGTTGAGCCTCTCGCGCTCTCCCTCAACGACTATCGGCTCCCTCTCCAGAAGGGCGTCTATGAGGTCGTTCTTCTTCCTGTGCTTCTCCGCCAGCTCCAGGATTACGTCCGCCAGAACCGAGCGGGCTATGCCGTCGAACATGGCCTCCACTATGCTCTCCTCGGTCGCGTACTCCTCCGCTATCTCAAGCGCCGCCTCGACAAGTTCCCTGTCGACCTCCATTACCTCGACGAAGTACCTCTTCTCCATCGTGTACTCGGTTATCATCCCCGTCTCAAAGCGCTTCTCAAGCTCTTCAAGATACTCCTCGATCTCGTCTATCGGGAAGCGGAGCTCCACCCTAAGGCCGTCGAGAACGGGCTTCTCCATGAGCACCAGTTTTCCGTCCTCCTCAACCACGGCGCCGCTCTCTATCAGCGCCGTGAGCACGAGTAGCCTGCCCAGGTCGGACTCGTCGAACAGGCCATCGAGGGCTTTCCCCGCTCCAACTTCCCAGTCGGATATTATCTCCTCGAAGGCGAACTCAAGTTCGTCCAGACTCTCCTGGAGGGGTCCTATCCCCTCGGCCTTCTCCACAAGCTCGGCGTAGGTGCCCTTCACGACCACGTAGTGGGAAATCTCGGGGGTCACCTCTTCCCGGGTCCTGTTCATAATCCCCGCCCTGCTCAGCTCCCTCGAGAGGGCGTTCATATCGTCCTTGCTTAGAACCTCCAGCCTCAAGCCTCTCACCGGAGGGAGAAGGGCGCCATCGGTTATAACCTTAGCCCTCGACCAGCGATGAGAGGAGCGCCTTGATGGGCTTGTTGTTGACTACCTTCACGGTCTCCCGCACCTCGTCCTCAAGCTCCGGGCGATATGTGGCATAGAGGTACAGTGCGTAGGCCATGACCTTTGGGTCTCCCTCGTTGGTCCTCTCGATGGCCTCCGCCAGGATCGGGTTGTTCAGGAGATCCTCGGCCAGGCCCTCCATCTTCCTCCTGTCGTCCTTCTCAATGGCCTCCCTCAGCGGCCTGTAGAATAAGGAGAGCACGAGTTTGGCGAGCCTTTCCCTCTCCTCGAGCTCGTCCATCGGCGTCTTCGGCTCCTCGCGCCGGCTCAGGTAGTAGTACGCCAGGGGAAGCACCACAACGACGAGCACGACGAGAACGTAGGGGAGCAGCGGGAAGTTGAAGCCGTAGGGAAGCCTGTGGCTGATGGCCATCAGGGCGAGAAAGCCGAGGAGCACCCAAACGGCCATGAGGAGGAGGTAGTAGACAGAGTTGTCCTTCCTCTGGAAAGTTTTGTACCTCGACGGGGCGCCTATCTCATCCAGGTAGCGTAGCCTCTCCTCCGCGAGTTCAACTTCGGCCTCAAGGCGCTTTATGCGCTTGTCCAGTTCCGCGAGAACCTCTTCGCGTCCCATCATCCCTCCCCCGCTATGAGACGGGCTATCTTCTCGCTCACAACGCTCAAAATTGCCTCGCCCTTCTCGGCCGTCGCGAGGGATGGGTCGTCGTTCACGCCGTCCGGAAACAGCTCCCTTCCGATGTCCTTCCGGATTACCCTTACCCTTGAGCTCCTCCTCTCCCCACGGGCGTTCTCCATCTTCACAAGTTCGGGCCTTATGGCGAGCATCACGGACGTTTCGTCCTGGCCTGCATGCCCCTGGCTGGAGCATATGCTCAGGATGTCCTCCCTGAAGTCTATCCACCAGTTTATGAGCCAGATTTCGACCTCCGGGAACTCCTCCGCGACCTCTTCCGCCGCCAGAACCAGCGGCGAGTGGTTGCCGCCGTGCCCGTTGAGGAGGACTATCCTCCGAAAGCCCTCAGCGGCGAACTCGCGCATTATCTCGCGTACGTAGGCCTTCAGGGCATCTGAAGCAACGTTTATCGTTCCGGGGTACACATCGAGAACGAAAGTGTGTCCGTACCACACGGGCGGGGCCATGAGAACCTCCACCCCCAGCCCATGGAGCCTCTCTTCAACCCTCTTTCCTATCTCCAGCGGGGCGAAGACGTCGGTTCCCAGAGGCAGGTGTCTTCCGTGGGCTTCAACGCTCCCTATGGGGAGTATAACCGTATCAACATGCTTTTTCAGTTCCTCGAACTCGGGCCAGGTGAGCTCTTCGATCCGCATGAATCTTCCCCTTAAACACTTTGCATAACGTTCTCATAAGCCTTTTCTATTCCCTCGGTGACTTTTTTCCATGAGTAGTGCTTCTCGACGGCACTTCTGCCGTTGTTCCCCATGTTTGTAGCGAGCTCTTTGTCCAGTAGGAGCCTTTGAACCGCTTCTTTTAGTACCAGTTCATTGCCCGGGGGCACCAGAAGCCCGCTCCTGCTGTTCCTGATTATCTCAGGGATTCCCCCAACGTCCGTGGCGACCACAGGGACCCCTGCGGCCATAGCCTCAAGGATGACTATTCCAAAGGCCTCCGCTGTGGTTGAGGGAAGGACAAAGACGTCGGCCATTCCGAAGAGCCTGGGGAGGAGGGACCCATCGACGTATCCTAGGAAGCGAACCCTGTCTTCTATCCCGAGAAACTTCGCCTGTGCCCTCAGGAACGGGAGCATCTCTCCAGAACCCGCCATGACGAGGGTAACATCGTCCATCTCCTTTGAAAGGTTCTGAAACGCGTTGAGGAGAATGTGAGGCCCCTTCCTTGGGGACATCCTGCTCACGTAGAGGACAACCTCTCCCTCGATGCCGAGCTCCCCCTTAAGGCGCTCTTTCTCCCCCTCGCTGAGGGGCCTGAAAACGTCATCATCAACTCCATTGGGGATGACCCTTACAGGAGCGTCCGTGAAGTGCCTTATAAACGCCTCCGCCGCCCTACTGACGGCTATTATCTGGTGAGGGTAGCGAAGGTAGTGGCTGAACAGGGGTATGGTTATTCCAAGGGCCTCCCAGAGTCGGGATTCATGGGAAAATGATATGCTGTGCGTCGTCAGAATGGTTGCCTTTCCGAGGTTTCTGCCGGCCTTCACCGCCTTGAGGGCGAGGGGCGTGAATGCGTGGTGGGAATGAACCACGTCAAAATCTTTCAGGTACTCCCCGAGTTCTCTGTTCGATTTAAGGCCATACGTCAGGTTTATTCCGAGAATAGGGCTGACTGTTCCTGGAATTTTTCTCAGTTCAATGCCCAGCTCTTCAAGCTCCTCCTCCTTTCCCGTTTTGAGATTGTTGGTCACGATTGCAACCTCGTGCCCTCTCTTTTTCAGGTGCATAGCTAGGTGGTGCATATGGCTTGCAACGCCACCGACCTTCGGGTAGTACCAGTCGCTTACGAGGGCTATCCTCATGACCTACCCCCCACGGCCCTGTAAAACTCAACCGCCCCGACAAAGGACCATACGTACTGGTAGACGAACTTGTAGGTAAACGCCACCACGGCGCTCTTTGTCGATGAGCCCAGCGCGAGGGTTATGCCGAGCTCGTTCGCACCTATGCCGGATGGAATACCGCTTATGCTCGCAAAAAGCGTGCTGAGTATGAAGGCCTTGAAGGCATCAAGGGGTTCAACGGGGAGCCCGAAGGCCCTTCCAACGGCGATTATACCAGCCACCTGCAGGAGCACCGCGAGCACCGAGAGGAGGAGGGACAGCATAAAGGTCGTTGGGTCCCTTCTGGAGCGTTTCCACCCTGAATACGTCCTCTCAAGATAGTCTTCAAGCCTTTCGGCGAGTTTGGGGCTGAGCGGTCGGATTATGGCAATCCCTCTACTGAGGAGTGTGTAGGCACCCTTATCGTAGAAGAGGGCCAGGAAGAGAATCCCAAGCAGAAGGAGGCCCCACGTAGTTGCGCCAAATACGAGGAGGGAGATGCCGGCGAGGATTAGAACCTCTAGGGAAATTCCGAAGGCGAGGGCCGAGAGGGCCTTGAAGTAGTCCCCTCCGACGAGCTTCACCTTGGCAGCGTGTCCTACACTCGGGGGGAGAAAGGCCATCATATAAAAACCGCTCAGAATCGCGGTGAGGGTCTTCCTGAAGCTCGTTTTCTGGAGCTTCCCGAGGACGATGTACCACCTTAGGGTCGAAACGAGTATCGCTGAAAATGCCATCCCGAAGGCAAGGAGAAGAAACCTCGGGTCTGCCGTGGAGAGGGCTTCTCTCAGCTCCCCCATTTCGATTGTGCGTACTATGTATCCTACGGAAAACAGGAAGGCGAGGATTGAAAGGAGGGTTCTTTTCTTCATAACACTGTCCCTCCTGCCGCTAAAACGGCCCCGACCATCGCCGCGTCGAAGATGCGGTAGACAGTCCTTGGATTCATACCTAACCCGCGCCCCGCCACCATCAGGGATGAGGCAACTATCAGATGTGGTCTGAGGGCGTAGAGGACCGTTGCAATGGCCAGGATTGAGAAAACCTCCACAAGGAGTTCGCTCCTTGCTTTTCCTATGGCTATCGGGGTTGTCTTCAGCCCCGCCATGAGGTCGCTCTCGTAGTCCCCCAGGTGGTTCCTCAGCTCGAGGGCGAAGGAGTAGATGGCTATCCCAATTGCCATGAGAACCTCTACTTCTGACAGGTTCCCATCGACGATTGCCCCGTAAACGAAGGGCAGCCCTCCGAAGAAGAGGCCGTGGGACAGCACGTCCACTATGGGCCTTGCCTTGAGCCTTGGCGGCGCTGAATAGGCCGTGGCGAGGAGAATCATGGTTAAATAAACCGCAAACGCTTTGAGGTTTGTTGTGAGGGCCAGGCCAGTTCCGGCCGTTGCGAGCAGAGCCGACAGCAACAGTCCGGCCTTTAAGGACAGTTCCCCAGAGGCTATGGGATTCTTTCTAACCTTCGCTGGATTCTTGGTATCTGTGTCCACGTCAAAGCAGTTGTTTATCGAAAAAGCGTACCACACGAAGAGAACTCCCGCCAGGAACGCCGTAACGAGCTCATACACTTCTGTATTCCTCCAGTTCATCAGAAGGGCGAACCCAATAAGCGCTATGTATACCCTCCCCTCCAGTGGCCGGAGGTTCCTGACAACCGCTGAAATCGATGTCATCGCTACCACCGTTCACCCTCTTGAAGAAAATGTTATAAACCTTTCCACTAATCTATGAACAGGTATGAAGAAAAATCTTCAGGGGATTGGAATGGAAGACGTGCTCCGCACCCTATCCAAAACCCTTAGGGTCTTTGAGCTTGGAGAGTCCGAGATAAAAATCTACTCCCTTCTCCAGCGGGAGTCACTGACGCCGAGGCAGATTGCAAAAGCCCTCGGCCTCTCGGAGAGAATCGTCAGGGAAAAGCTGAAACACCTCCTTGAGCTGGGTCTGGTTGAGAGAACCCTCGTGAACAGGGGCTGGCTGGGCTACGTTTACTACGCTAAGGCTCCCAAAGAGGCTTTTCAAGAGCTGTTTAGCCGCATTGAGTCCACCCTAAGGGCCCTGGAGAAAGAGGGAGAAACGAGAATCGAAGGGTAAACACTGGGGATTACCTCCCCTCAAGGAGATCCCTGACGTATTTCGGCATCTGGAAGAGCGTCTCGTGCCTCTCCGGGTCGTAGTAGTAGAGGTCGAGTTTCTTCGCCCTCTCCACGTCCACCTTGGTGAAGTCTAGGTCGCCCTTAACGCCAACGAGGAAGCTCCAGGGCGAGGCGTAGCCGATTACCGGGAAGCTGAAGTAGTAAACGCGGTCAAAGACGTTCTTCATGGCCTTGTAGGCGTCGAGGAGCTCGTTGGTGAAGAGGTAGACGCTCCCGGCCTGGGTGATGTAAAGTCCCTTATCGTTCAGCTTCTCGTAGGCGTCGCGGTAGAACTCCTCGCTGAAGAGGAGCTTCGCCGGGCCGACTGGGTCGGTTGAGTCCACTATGATGACGTCAAAGCGCTCGTCGGTCTCCCTGAGGTACCTCACGCCGTCGCCGACCATTACCTCCGCCCTGGGATCCTCGAAGGCACCCCTCGCCACGTTCATGTATATCTTCGATACCTCTATCACCATCTCGTCTATCTCGACCATCGTGGCTTTCTCAACGGTTTCGTGCCTCAGAACCTCCCTGAGGGTTCCGCCGTCGCCGCCCCCGATGATGAGCACCCTCCTCGGATTTGGGTGGGCGAGCATGACGGGATGAACCAGCGGCTCGTGGTAGCTCTCCTCGCCGACCTCGACGAGCTGAACCGTGCCGTCGAGGACGAGGAGCTTGCCGAAGCCCTCCGTCTCGTACAGCTCGAGCCTCTGATACTTTGTCTGGGTTTCGAAGAGCCTGTCGGTCACCTTAAAACCGACTCCGTAACCGCGAGGGTACCACTCTATGAATGCTCTCTCCTTCTCGTTGAATCCCATAAGCTCTCACCTCTAAAAGCTGAAGAAGGGAAAGGGCTTAAAAACCACACCCTCAGTACGGGAACATCACCACGGCCGCTATGGCGGCAGCCGGCTTGTCCTTAACGGTGATGCTTGCGCTGGCGACCTTGAACTCCGCCAGCTTCCATCCGCGCATGGCAAAGCCTTCCTCGACCATCTTCCTGACCATCTCCTCCGCCTCTTCCTTGGTGCAGTATCCGGCGTACTCGTAGATGAGGCCGCCCTCGTTGTTCTCGCTGATGCCTATTCCCAGGGCAGCGCTGATGGTCATTCCGGGCTCATCGCTCTCGATGTGGGCGTAGACCGTCGGCAGCAGCATTCCAATCGGGACGTCGTGCACCTCATCTATCCACTCGATGTGGGCCGGAATGACGCTGCTCAGCTTGACGAGGTTGACGTTTCCTATGCCGAGTTTGAGGAGAGCGTTATCAAACGCGTTGAGCTTAGTGCCTCCCTCCGCGGAGGCGGCGCCTATAAATGCCCTCTTTGGGGTTGTCCAGCTCATCTCAGCTTCCTCCTTTCTTTTCTCACGAGTTAGACGATTATAAGCTAAACCAACGATTTCTCTACTCGCTAGTCTGGGGCAGACTTAAAAACGTTTCGCTATATTGGAAAGAAACTCTCGTGGGTCATATTGCTGCCTGAAAACGCTTTACATGTCGCGGTTCGCTTTAAGCGGCCGCCTTGGAGGCTTTTGACTGGTAATGGTTGACCGCCCTGCCCAGGGTGGCCGAGGTGAAGATTCCAAGGACGCTGGTGAGGGAGGCCATGGCGTACATGTGCTGGCTTAAAACGCCCGAGACGAAACCTATTTCTCCCACGAGCAGGCCGAGAACACCGAAACTTGCTATTCCCGCTCCCCTGACGACCGACGTTGGAACGTCCCTGTGCCTGACGATGATGGACGAGAGCACCAGCCTGACGGCGTACACCAGAACGAAGAACTCCACCACCACGAAGGACAGCTCGGTCTCGAAGTTGAGGCCGCGCCAGGCGAAGAATATCGGGGCGAAGATGCCGTACGTAACGCCGCTGACTATGGTCGTGAGCCTGTCGTACTGCTTCGTTCCGACCAGGTCGCTGTGCATCATTAAACCTGCCATGAAGCCCCCTATGCTGAAGTGGAGGCCTATCTCATCGCTGATAAACGCCAGTGACGTTGAGAGCACCATGAACAGGCCAAAAACGGCCTCGTCGCTCTTGAGCCTGCGGAGGAAGCGTATTATCATCACCTTGTGCTTTATTCCTATGATGTAGTTGACGTACATGAGGATGCCGATGAAGAGTGCGTCCTTCAGTACGCTCTCCAGGACCGGGGTGTAGTCGCCGGGCGTCTCGTGTATCCTGACCATCATGTAGACTATGAACAGACTCATTATCTCACTTATGACCGCGTAGGATAGGGCAACGTGGATGAAGTCCTCCCCGAAGAATCTCTTGAGCCTCAGGACTATCGGCGCCGAGGCGGTCGAGATTATCGCGGCCACGATGAGGGCGTCGGAGTTAAGCTGCCAGCCGGTGAATGGAAGCGTGACCAGCAGCATGACGATGTATGTGGCTATGTAGAGGGGCAGCGTTTTTTTCCCGGCGTAGTGGAGCTCCTCGGGGGTCACCTCCAGGCCGGCCGAGATCATCAGGAAGAAAAGGCCGAGCTCGGCCATGAGGAGCATCTGGTCCCTGGGCATGTCCAGGAGAACGGCGCTCAGTATCATTCCCGCCGTTATCTCGCCCAGAAATCCTGGATAGTTCAGTCTCTCAAAGCCTTCCGCAAGGAGCCTCGCGAATGCGATGATCACGAAGACGTACCCGATGATTTCCATGTTGGCCTCCTACGGCGGGCGGGTTAATAATTCTTCCGCCCGACAAGGCTTTTATGATGTTGGGAGATAGTTCTGAGCATGAGGCACTACGAGATAGTTCGTATACGGGAGAACGGCAAGGTTGAGCTTCCCAGGGATTACGCCTACGAGCTCGGCATGGTGGAGGGCGCGTATTTTCTCCTCGAGATAGACACCGACCTGAACGAGGTTCACATGGAGCGGATAGCGCTCCCGGGAAAGAGGCTCGTGGAGGTTGAGCTCGTCGTCGAGGACAGACCCGGAGTTTTGGCGAAGATAAGCGGACTCTTCGGAAGGCACGGGGCCAACATACTTTTCAGCGAGGCCGAGGAGCTCTCTTCCATCGGGCTGGCCGGAATCGTCGCGGTCATAGACGTGAGCGGGATGCGTGGAACACTGGAGGAACTAAGGGGGGAGCTTGAATCGCTGGACGTCGTGAGGGAGATTGCCTTAAGGCCACTGGAGTAGGAGCACCGCCAGCATGAAGGTCACAAAAACCGCCGCCAGGACGTTTACATCCCTTCCAACGTCCTTTGCTTCGCTCTCTACTTCCCTCTCGAAGACACCCAGAGCCCTCAGCCCAAAGAAGGTGAGCACCGCGGCGGCGATGTAGATGACGTCTGTCGGCTTGAGCCCCGCACCGAGGTAGAGGCCGGCGCCTAGGGTGGTTAAAGCAAGTACCAGTGAGGAGAGCTTCCAAGAGGGCCTGAGGTCTTCCGTTTCTCCCCTCGAGAGGTGGTAGTTCAGCTTGGTGAATGAAACGAGCGTTCCTATCGTCCCGGCCAAAACGGTCCACTTCAATCCGCCCTCGAGACCCGATGATATCAATCCCTTGGCGTAGGAACCTATGAAGGGCGAAACCCCTCCTATGGCGAGGCTGAGCATCAGCACCGAGAAGGCCATGAGTGGAGCGTTCCTATAGCCGAACTCACCCAATTTCCTCGACCTCGTTCCAAGGCTCCCAACGCTCAGGAAGAGGCCACCCTTGAAGAGGGAATGGGCGAGGGCGTAGTAAGCGGCCCCGATGAAATTGAAGGTGGCTATTCCAAGGAGCACGTAGCCCATCTGGGAGACCGTGTGGTAGGCCAAGAGCCTCTTCGCATCTTTCTGGAGGAGCGCCATGACGATGCCAAAGAATATGGAAGCAACCGCCACCATCATGGCGGCGGTTTTCAGGCTCTCACCAACGGGCAGAGCCGAGAAGAGAAGAATCATCCCGTAAGCGGGCGCCTTGACCACGAGCCCGCTCAGGAGGGCACTAACTGGGGTTGGGGCCTTCGAATGGGCATCGGGCAGCCAGCCGTGGAGGGGGAAGATGCCAGCCTTCAGGAGGAGTGACGCAAAGGCCACTCCGAGGGCGGTGCTGAGTTCCCTGCTCGGGAGGGCGTTCTCAGCGACGAGCTCGACGTTGAGGTAGCCGGTCTCCATGTATATCACGCCTATCGCGAAGATGAAGAGGTACGAAGCGAGGAGGGATAGGATGAGGTACTTAAAGGCCGCCTTTTTCGAGCCGGGCTCCTCGGAGAAGGCAACCAGGGCGAAGGCCGAAACCGAGGCAATCTCCATGTAGATGTAGAAGTTGAAGAAATCCCTCGCCAAAAACGCCCCCAGCAAACCCGCGTGCATCAGGAGAAATAGGACAAGGGCTTTGGCGGTCTTTTTGTCCCTGAAATCGAAGTATGAGAGGGAATAGAAGGCAACGACGGTGAAGAGCATCAGCTCGCCCGCGATGAACGGGGCGTTGATTTCACCGATTCCTACCTCTATCCCTGCCACCCTGCTCCAACCCCCCACGATTTCCCTTCCATTTCCCACGAGAAAAATCCCGGCCGGGAGAACGGCGCCGAGGATGAAGGATGCCTTTATTAGAATCTTCTTCGCCCGCAGGGTGTCCAGGATGACGATTATGAACCCAAACAGGAGCGGGAAGGCCACCATCAGGGGAATCATGAGCCGTCCCTCCGCATGCGGATTATTATGGCCAAAGCGAGCGAAGTTATGGCGATGTCAACGACGAGCGTCGTCAGCATCAGCGTTGCAGGAAGCGGGTCAACCGGATCCGTCGGCATTATGGGGACGTCCTTTCCGGGGGAGTACGCTAAGCCGATGAAGAAGAGCACTAAGCCCAGAGAAACCACGTTTATGGAAAGTACTAGCTTTATCGGCTCCCTCTTGGCCATCAGGCCGTATATCCCTACCAGCATTATGATAACTCCCGCCTGCTCCGGGCTAATCACTTTCAACCCACCTCAGCAGTATGTAGAAGACGAAGGTGAAGGCGGCGCCGACCTCAAGGCCAACGATGACGTTGAACGGCACTATTACTCCGCCCTCCGTCGGGAGGAAATTGGAGTAGAACGCCCCAAAGGCTATCCCGGCGATTCCCAGCAGAACGAGCATCGCTCCGGCGGAGCTCTCTATCAGGCTCGCCCAGTTGAACTTGAACCTCTTCCGAACCTTTTTGTAGCCGTGCGAGGTTATGAGGAGTATGACCGCGACCGCGAGAATCACCCCTCCCTGGAAGCCGCCCCCCGGGCTTAGATGGCCGTAGAGCATGATGTACGCTGCGTAGGTGACCAGGAACGGGCTTATCATCTTGGTGGTGCTCCTCACGACGGTGCTCATCTTCACTTCTTCTTCCCCCCGAGGAGCAGGTAGAAGCCAATGACTGCCGTAAACAGTAAACTCGCCTCGCCGAGGCTGTCGTAGGCCCTCCAGCCGGCCAGAATAGCCGAAACCAGGTTGGGTATTCCAATCTCGCCCCAGTTGGTGACGTAGTAGGCGTAGCTCCCGCCGTAGGACGGAGAGTAGTTCAGGCCAAGCAGGAACGCCCCAAGGGCCAGAGTTAGGACCAGGGCGGCCTTCCTCACTTCGTCACCTCCTCTATCGTGAAGAGGAAGACGCCTATCACTATCGCGCCGACGACTATCGCCGAGAGGGCAACGTCCGGTGCCTTAAGCTCGAACAGGGCCAGGACGAATAGCAGACTGAGGAGGGAGTATTTAACGACCGCACTAACCAGGTTCTTCTCTTCAACGACTGCTATGGCCAGCAGTATCATCGCTACGAAGACCACGTCAAGGATTGTCCCAAGCATACATATCCACCACTACCTTCGGCTTCACCCCGTACTTGTAGGCTCCGCGGGCTATGGCATGGCTCACCATGGGGTTTATCATAGCTATCAGGAAGGCCAATACCAGGAACTTGGCCCTCACAACCGCTGGGGCGTCCATTATCAGGATCAGGGCCAGGATTATACTCATTGCCCCGCCGGTGTCGCACTTCGTTGCCGCGTGGAGCCTCGTATAAACGTCGGGGAAGCGGAGAATGCCGAGCGCCCCGAAGACCATGACTGCATCTCCAAACAGCATGAGGATTGTCTCAATCATGGCTCCTCCTCTCCATGTATTTGGCCAAAATCAGGCCTCCGACGGCGTTCACCATCAGCAGGACTATCGCGAGATCCACAAGGTAGTACTCGCCCCTGATGACCGAGACTACCGCGATTATGACGACAACCTTCGTCGTTATCGTGTTCAGACCCACTATCCTGTCGGGCAGGGTCGGTCCTTTGACCACGCGGTAGGTTATCAGCATGGCCGTGAAGACGAGGACGTAGAAGGCACTCACCAGAAGACCTTCTTGAGCCATTCCTCGATGTCCCCCTTTATCTTTTCTCCAGCCTTCTCGCGGTTGAGTGTCTCCAAATCTATCCAGTGGACGTAGAGATAGGTCTCGCCGAGCTTTTTGTTGACGTCAAGGGTTAACGTGCCCGGAGTCAGGGTTATTGAGTTGGCGAGTATCGTCACGCCCGTATCCGAGTGAAGGTCGGTCTTTATCTTGACTATTCCGGGGTTGATGTCCATGAAAATCACGTTCTTCGCAACCTTCAGGTTGCTCTCCAGCAGGCGGAAGGCCATTATCACGAGGTACTGCGGGAGGTATATGAAGGCGAAGTAGAGGAGTTTCTCGACTATGTGGCCACTCTTCCTTATGTCCTCGGTTAGGAGGTCGCGCATGAAAGCCGCTATTATCAGCGTAACGGCCGCGCCCAGGGCCAAGTCCCTCGCCCTGAAGCTTCCAGAAACGACCACCCAGAATGCCATCAGGACTGCCCACGTCAGAACCACCCTCTCCCAGGAGGGGAGCTTCGAGGCCTCGAATTCCTCGTGGAGGACCCTCTCCCGGAGGGTCTCAAGCCTTTCCTTCAGATAGAAGGGAACGCGGCTCATGTGGTAGTTTAGGGCGCGGAGGGTTATAACGATTTTGTAGACGCAAAGATATTGCCCGAAAATGTGAAATCCGTTCGGATAATGTCTGAAAAATCGAAGGTTTTTGCGTAGCTCTCTCGGAACCCCACCGTGGAGGGCTCGTTATGGAAAGGTTTAAATCTCAGGCGGTTCTAGAGGAAAATGGTGATGCTCATGATTGAGGTTGGGGAATACAAGGTCAAGGAAGGCCTTTACTACACGAAGGACCACGAGTGGGCCCAGGTTCTTGAGGACGGAACCGTTCTCGTCGGAATAAGCGACTACGCCCAGAAGGAGCTCGGCGATTTGGCCTACGTCGAGCTTCCTGAGGTTGGTAAGGAGGTCAACAAGGGCGACGTTCTCTGTGAGCTGGAGAGCGTCAAGGCCGTTTCCGAGGTCTACGCCCCGGTCAGCGGCGAGGTCACTGAGGTCAACGAGGCTTTGGAGGACAGCCCGGAGCTCATCAACGAGGACCCCTACGAGAACTGGATAGCCAAGCTCAAGCCGAGCAACCTCGACGAGGAGCTCAAGGAGCTTATGGACGCCAAGGCGTACGCCGAGTACCTTGAGAGTCTCTGAGCGTTCTGCTCTCGCTTTTCTCTCTATAATGCCCATTTTGGGAGAATAAGGGTTGAGCTCAGTTTCTGACCTTCATCATTTTTGCCGCGTGAAGCGCGGTTTCAGATACCCTAGAGGTCTTCATCGCTCGCTTTTTCTACTCTGGAGAAGGTTAAAAGTCTAGCGGCTCGGCCAGTATGCCCCTCATCACGGTGCTGCGCAAAGCGCAGTTTCAGCCACTCCAGGGCTCGTCATCGCCGGTAATCATCTCTACCTACTCACTGATAAACATCACGAAATCCTTATAACTTCTGCCCCAGTAGTTAACTACTGGGGTGGTAGTTGTGTACTTTGACATCAGACCGAAGAGGAAGCGTGAGGATTTGTACGACAGAGAAGCGGAGCTGAAGGAGTTCGAGAAGTCCATCACCTCCGGGAATCCCCTAACGGTTATCACTGGTATAAGACGGCTTGGAAAGACTTCCCTGCTAGTGGTAGGTCTCAATGAGCTCGCCATTCCCTACGTTCTCGTAGATTTCCGGGGTGTCAACGCCAACTCCCGCATGGATGTTTACAAAAGAATAGAAAGCTCCATCAATGAATTCTTCCGCGAAAACCGTAACCTCTGGGAGGAGATTAAAACCGAGCTCAAAAACATAGCCGGTCTTCGGGTTCTGAGCCTCGGAGTGAGCTTTTCCTGGAAAGAGGAGAAAACCGATCTCATAGCGCTCTTCCGTGAGCTGGAAAAGTACGACGTTGTCCTCGCTTTTGATGAGGTCCAGTACCTCCGCGGGCCGGTCGGGAGCGAGTTTGCCGGCTTAATTGCCCACCTGTACGACTACTCCGACCTCAGAATGGTCATGACGGGTTCAGAGGTGGGCCTGCTTCACGATTACCTCGGTACCGATGACCCCAAGGCTCCCCTCTACGGCAGGTACTTCCATGAGATTTCCCTGGGGAGATTCACACCCGAACAGAGCAGGGATTTCCTCCAGAAAGGCTTTGAGCAGGTTGGATTGATGCCCCAGGATGAACTTATAAGCCTTGCAGTTGAGAGACTCGATGGAATAGTGGGATGGCTGGTTCTCTTCGGCAGAAAAGCCATGGAAAAAGGGCTCTCCGAGAGGCTCATTGACGATGTCTTTGATGAGGCGAAGGCCCTTGCCATGGATGAATTCGAGAACTTTCTCTCAAAGAGACCTGCCGCGAGGAACCGGTACGTCGAGATAATGAGGGCCATCTCCCATGGCAAGAGAACGTGGGAGGAAATAAAAGAACACCTCGAAAGGAAGGAGGGTAAAAGTGTGGCGGACAGTGTACTGGCGAGGCTTCTGAAAGCTCTCGTCGATTCTTCGTTCCTTGAGAAGGTTAAAGAAGGCAGAAACGTCTATTACCACATTCCCGATCCGATACTGGAAGCGTGCTTCAAAGAAAAATAAAAGAGGCTCACGCGTTTCCGTTTTCCCTCTTCTTCGTGAGGTACTCGTGGATAGCCTTTGCGGCCATCCTTCCGTCCCCCATCGCGAGGATAACCGTCGCCTCTCCCCTTATCGCGTCGCCACCGGCGAAGACTCCCGGGATACTGGTCATCAGGTTCTCGTCAACGACTATCCTTCCGCGCTCGACCTTGAGGCCGGGCGTGTTAACGATGAGCCTGTTCGGGTGCTTTCCGATGGCTATGATGGCGGTTTCGGCCTCTATCGTCACGTACTCGCCGGTTCCGACGATCTTTCTCTTGCCCCTGCTGTCCCTCTCGTCCAGGGCCTTCATCTTCTCGAACTTGACGGCCTTCAGGTTGCCCTTGCCGTCCCCGATGAACTCCACTGGGTTGACGAAGAACTCGAACTTTATGCCCTCCTCCTTGGCGTGCTCGACCTCTTCAACCCTGGCGCTGACGTCCTCCGGGCCGCGGCGGTAGGCGATAATGACCTCTGAGCCGAAGCGCCTCGCGCTCCTGGCCGCGTCCATGGCCGTGTTTCCGGCACCGATGACAACAACGCGCTTCCCGACCTTGACGGGGGTATCGTACTCGGGGAACAGGTAGGCCTTCATGAGGTTAACTCTGGTTAGGAACTCGTTGGCCGTGTAGATTCCGTTGAGGTTTATGCCGGGCGCGTTGATGAGCCTCGGGGTTCCGGCGCCAGAGCCTATGAAGACCGCGTCGTACTCCTCCAGAAGCTCCTCGATGGTGACGGTTCTTCCAACTATGTGGTCGGTGAGTATCTTGACTCCAAGCTTCTTGAGCTTGTCAATCTCGCTCTCGACGATGCTCTTGGGCAGCCTGAACTCGGGGATGCCGTACATGAGGACTCCACCGGCCTCGTGAAGGGCCTCGTAGATGGTAACGTCGTAGCCGAGCTTGGCGAGCTCTCCAGCGGCGGTAAGGCCGGCCGGACCGGCGCCGATGATGGCAACCTTCTGGCCCTTCTTCTCTATCCTCGGAATCATCTCGAAGAGGAGTTCCTCGTCTATACCCTTCTCGCGCGCGTAGTCTGCAACAAACCTTTCGAGCTTTCCGATGTTTATCTTGTCACCGACCTTGCCCATGACACAGTTCATCTCACACTGGTCCTCCTGCGGACAGACCCTTCCGGTGGTGGCCGGGAGGGAGTTACATGTCCATATGACGCTGAGGGCCTCCTTAACGGCCTTGTCCGGGTCGTCGCGGTACTCAACGAGTTTGCTTATGAAGCCCGGAATGTCGATGTGAACGGGGCAACCCTTTATACAGGGCGCGTAGTTGTAGGGGCACTGAAGGCAGCGCTCCGCCTCCTTAACGGCAAGCTCGAAGGTGTAACCAAGGTTGACCTCTACGAAGCTCTTTATCCTCTCCTCCGCCGGCCTCTCCGGCGTCGGAACGCGCTCCTTAATGATCTTCCTCTTGACCGCCATTACTGTTCACCCCCCTGGAGGGCCTGCTCTATGAGTTTCATGTACTCCTGCATGGCCCTCTGCTCCATATCCGTGTAGTATCCGCTCCTCGCTATGAGCTCGTCCCAGTGAATCTCGTAGGCGTCGAACTCCGGTCCGTCTATGCATGCGAACTTGACCTCGCCGCCGACGGTGACACGGCAGGCGCCGCACATGCCGGTTCCGTCCACCATTATCGGGTGAAGGTCGGCCTTCATTGGAACTCCGAACTCTTTGACGACCTCGAAAACGGCCTTTTGGTCCCCCGTGGGCCCGACCATGAAGACGAGGTCGTAGCTCTCCTTCTCGAGCATCTCGCGAACCTTCTCCACGAGTCTCTTGGTGACGTTCTTCATGTTGGTTGGGAAGTCGAGGTTCGGGTCTATGGGGACGGTCTCGACCACGTGCCTGCCAACGGCCCTCTCAAGCTCGTCCTTAAGGACTACCATCGGCTCGAAGGTCACGTGGAGCGTGGTTACGTCGTTCCCAAGCTCCTGCCAGGCCTTTGCTATCGGGTAGACCTCAACTATTCCAGTGTAGGCTCCAATAGCGAGTATCTTCCCGAACTTCTCCATCTCGGCCGGGTTCCCGAGCGGGCCTGCGATGTTGAGTATCTCATCGCCCGGCTTTAGCTCGTTGGCCATTCTAGCCGTCGTTTTGCCCCTGGTGAAGACGATGAGAACAATCCAGCCCTCGTCCCTGTCCCACATGACTGGCGTGAGCGGAATCCTCTCGCCGTTCTTGAAAGCCCTGACGATGACGAACTGCCCGGGCTTGACCTTCTTGGCAACGTGGGGTGCGTGAACCTTATACCAGGTGTTTCTCATGGCGATCTCTTTTTTCTCAAGGATTTTATACACGATGAACACCTCCGTGCAGGTGGTCAAATTTGGACATCTAAAGGTTTGCAACCAAAAGTGTTTATAAAGATGTTGCTAACCTTTGGTTCAGCTGGGCGAATAGATTTCGGAATAAGCCGTTCTCCACGAGAAATTTTCAAGAAAAGGCCATATATTCAAGAGGATAAGAATCAGAGCTTCCTGATGAACGTTATGTAGCCGGTGTGCGCCAGCATGGTCGTCTTCGGCCTCATGCACTCCCTCTTGACCTCGTGCTCCCTGACGAGAACCTCAACGACCCTCGGTTTGTAGAAGTGCTCCCTGTACTCCTGGAACGCCTGGAAGAAGCGGTGTACCTGGTTGGTGCACGGTGTGTAGGCGACGAAGTAGCCACCCGGTTTCAGAACCTCAACCGCGTGGGGGAGAACGTTCTCCGGCTGGGGCAGGTCGAGAACTATGTGGTCCGCGCTTTCCTCGTCTATGCCGTCGTAGATGTTCTTGAGCTTTATCGTGACCCTGTCGGCGAAGCCCGCCATCTCGACGTTCTTCTGGGCTATCCTTGCAAAGTCCTCCCTGAGCTCGTAGCTGATGACCCTGCCCTGGGGGCCAACTATGTTCGCGAGAAATATCGTTAAAGCACCGCTTCCAACGCCAGCCTCTATCACGGTGTTCCCCGGGGAAATGCCGGCGTAGGCGATTATTATACCAGCGTCCTTGGGATGGACGATTTGAGGGCCGCGACGCATCTTCGCTATGATGTCGTTGACGTCCGGCTTCAGTATCCTGAACTCCTCGCCCTTGTGGCTGATGACGCTCTCCCCGTAGTCCTTCTCCACCAGCTCACCGAGGTTGATTATACCCAGGTCCGTATGGAACTCCCTGTTAGAGGCCGTCACGAGGTACCTCTTTCCCCTCCTGTCGACCAGAAGAACCCTATCCCCCTCTCGAATCAAAAATCTCACCGCCCTTCTTCACGATAAGTTCCTCGTTGGATACGTGGAATACTATCGAGGCCATCTCCTCCAGCATGGCCAGGTGGGCCTTGCTGAGCACCTCGACATTGAGGAAGTGTATACCGACCCAGTCTTCCATCGGTATCGTGCTTATTCCGGTCATTATGGCCTTCATGGCCTCGTCCCCGCCGAAGTGGACGTAGTGGGAGAGCCCAAAGGTCACGAAGTACTCGGGCTTCGTCGGCGAGTGGGTCATCCTGTTGACGACCATGTGGTAGTTCTTGAGGAAGCTGTGGGAGTCGTAGACGGGAACGACCTCCTCTATGACCTCTCCATAGCTGGCCGAGCCGGGTCCTATCTTGACGACCTTTATCTTCTTTATGAGTTCGATCACGTCGGAGTACTCCTTGCCGGAAATTCTGCGGATGTAGTTCCGGAAGAGCTGGTCGCCGATACCGAAGAAATCCCCTATGACGACGTCTCCCCTCTCTATGAGGGCCGGTATGAGGAATCCCCATGAGAGCTCCTCAAGCGGGTACGTCGGTCGGTACTCGATGAGAACGGTATCGCCCCTCTCGGCCTTTCCGAAGAGGTACTTTTCGAGGACAGAGGTCTCCATAGGACTCACCAAAAGGGTTTTTAACGGCTCCTCTTTTAAACCTTGTTAGGTGGAAGGGATGAAACGGTTTGTGGTGTGGCCCAGCGAACTCGATGCCAGGTTGAGCAGAAGGTACGGCAGGGCCGTTGGAAAGGAATTTGCCGTTGACGGTCCAAGAATCCAGGAGATAGCAGACGCGGCGAGGGCACTGAGTATGAAGATCATCGAAATGGACGAGTCGAAGCTCAACCCCCGCTTGGCGGGCCTGGACGAGGAGTACAGGCTCAGGGGGATGCTCCGTCTCGAGGGCAAGCACCCCAAGGGGAAGAGCCTCAAAATGATAGGCCAGAAGATCAGGGAAATCAGGAAAATCCAGGCTAAAGCCAAGGGCAAGAAGAAGCACAAATCCAGGAAGAAAAAGAGGTGATCACTCCTCTTCTTCCATCTCTACGACTATGGCGGTAGTAGTGTCTATAACTCCGTCGATGTTGTGTATGTCGTGGAGTATCTTTCTGGTGAGCTCGCCGAGGTCCTTGGCCTCGATGTGAACTATCGCATCGTAGGGTCCGGTGACGGCGTCCGCCCTCGTAACGCCCGGTATCTGCTTGAGGGCGTCTATAACGCTTTCAACCTTCCCAATCTCCACAGTCAATAAAACGTACGACCTAACCATTTTCCACCACCGCTGAAAGGCTTTACGCCTTTATTTAGCCCCCCATCTCATTTAAGCTTTTCGTAGGAACCTTTTGGTAGGTTTTCAAGCTGAAACCAAAAACCTATAAAGTGCCCTTCGGAGTTTTCGTGATTGGTATGAGGATTGAGGAACTCCCGGTTGACGAACGCGTGAAAAGGGTCATCATTGAGAGGGGCATAGAGGAGCTTTATCCGCCGCAGGCAAAAGCCCTGAAGAGCGGGGTTCTCGACGGAAAGAACCTAGTCCTCGCCATACCCACCGCGAGCGGAAAGACCCTGGTGAGCGAGATAGTCATGGCCAACAAGCTCCTCCGGGAGGGAGGAAAGGCGGTCTACCTGGTTCCGCTCAAAGCCCTCGCCGAGGAGAAGTACCGGGAGTTCAAGGCCTGGGAGGTTCTAGGCCTTCGCGTCGCTGCAACCACCGGTGACTACGATTCAACCGACGAGTGGCTCGGGAGATACGACATAATCATCGCCACATCCGAGAAGTTTGACTCCCTTTTGAGGCACGGCTCCAACTGGATAAGGGACATCAAGCTGGTCGTTGCCGACGAGGTCCACCTCATAGGCTCCTACGACAGGGGGGCGACGCTGGAGATGATACTCAGCCACATGCTCGACAGGGCCCAGATTCTGGCTCTGAGCGCCACGGTCGGAAACGCCGAGGAGCTGGCGGAGTGGCTCAACGCGGAGCTCGTTGTGAGCGACTGGCGGCCGGTCGAGCTGAAAAAGGGCGTCTTTCACCTTGGGGAGCTAGTCTGGGAGGACGGAAAGCGGGAGCGCTATCCGGAGAACTGGGAGAGCCTAGCGATTGACGCGGTTAAGAGGGGCAAGCAGGCGCTGGTGTTCGTCAACACCCGCCGCTCGGCCGAGAAGGAGGCCGTCTCGCTGTCATCCAAGGTAGCCCGCCTTCTCACGAAGCCTGAAACAAGGCAGCTTAAGGAACTCGCGGATTCCCTCGAGGAGAATCCGACAAACGAGAAGCTCAAAAAGGCCATCAGGGGCGGCGTGGCCTTCCACCATGCCGGCCTGAGCAGAACCGAGAGGACGATGATAGAAGATGCTTTCCGCGAGGGCTTGATTAAGGTAATAACCGCCACCCCAACCCTCAGCGCCGGAATAAACCTCCCCGCGTTCCGCGTCATCATACGGGACACCAAGCGCTACGCCGGCTTCGGCTGGACGGACATACCCGTCCTCGAGATACAGCAGATGATGGGTAGAGCAGGGAGGCCGAAGTACGACAGGGTTGGCGAAGCCATAGTTGTAGCGAGAACCGAAGATCCGAAGAAGCTGATGGAGAAGTACATCCATGGAAAGCCGGAAAAGCTGTTCTCGATGCTCGCCAACGAGCAGGCCTTCAGGAGTCAGGTTCTGGCTTTGATAACGAACTTCGGCGTTTCAAACTTCAGGGAGCTGATAGGCTTCCTCGAGAAGACCTTCTACTTCCACCAGAGGAAGGACACAAGCTCGATAGAGTACAAGGCGAAGGACATAGTCTACTTCCTAATCGAAAACGAGTTCGTGGACATGGACATGAACGACCGCTTCATAGCCCTTCCCTTCGGAAAGCGCACATCTCAGCTCTACATCGACCCGCTGACGGCGAAGAGATTCAAGGACGCCTTCCCGAAGCTTGAGAGAAACCCCAACCCCTTCGGAATCTTCCAGCTGATAGCCTCGACGCCGGACATGGCAACGCTGAACGCCCGGAGGAGGGAGATGGAGGATTACCTCGACCTAGCCTACGAGTTTGAGGAGAAGCTGTACACGAACATCCCCTACTACGAGGACTACCGGTTCCAGACCTTCCTCGGCGAGATAAAGACCGCGAAAATTCTCCTTGACTGGATAAACGAGGTTCCGGAGGCGAGGATATACGAGACATACAGCATAGACCCCGGGGACCTCTACAGAATTCTGGAGCTCGCGGACTGGCTCATGTACTCCCTCATCGAACTCTACAAGCTCTTCGAGCCGGAGAAAGACGTGCTGAACTATCTGAGAGACCTGCACCTCAGGCTGAGGCATGGAGTCAGAGAGGAGCTTCTTGAGCTGGTCAGGCTCCCCAACATCGGAAGGAAGAGGGCGAGGGCGCTCTACAACGCAGGCTTCAGGACTCAGGAGGATATAATGCGCGCCAAGGTGAGGGACCTCCTGGAGGTCGAGGGCATCGGAATGAAGGTGGTTGAGGGACTGTTCCGGCACTTTGGTGTAGAGATGCCGAAGGGTGCTAAAAAGGGCTCCAAAAAGGCAGAAAGGGTACGAAAAGGGACCCTGGACGACTTCCTGAAGTGAGGGTCAAACTTTTAAATCCAGCCCCTTTACTCTGGCGTGGGCACTATGATAATCATCGTGACTGGAATGCCTGGTTCGGGAAAGAGCAGGATCGTCAAGGAGTTCGAGAGGAGAGGCTTTCCAAGCGTTTCTATGGGGGACGTCGTAAGGGAAGAGACGGCAAAGCGCGGTCTGGAGCTGACCAAGGAGAACGTTGCCAAGGTGAGCATCCGCCTGAGGCAGGAGCTTGGTCAGAACGCCGTTGCAAAGCTGACTGTGGAAAAGGTGAGGCGCCTCCTTGAGAGCAGCAGGGTCGTCGTTATAGACGGCGTCCGCTCCCTCGATGAGGTTGGAACCTTCAGGAGCGCTTTCCCGGACGAGGAGATAATAATACTCGCCGTTCACACGCCACCGCACATGCGCTTCGATAGGCTCAAAGCCCGGGGCAGACACGACGATCCGAGAACGTGGGAGGACTTCGAGGAGCGCGACTGGAAGGAGCTGAAGTTCGGCATAGGAAACGTCATCGCGATGGCCGACCACATGATAGTGAACGACTGCAGCAGGGAAGAGTACGAGGAGAGGGTGAGGGAGCTCGTTGACCGGATTCTAGCCGAGCATTGAGTCGAGGAACAGCATCACGTAGAAGCCCAGGAAGAATCCCAGGGTTATCAGCGTGTCGCTGTTTTCTCCCCTGTATATCTCGGGTATCATCTCCTTCACGGTCACGTAGAGCATCGCCCCGCCGGCCAGACCGAGGCCATACGGTAAGAGCCAGGCGAAGAGGGTGAAGAAATACGCCCCGAGGAGTACCATCGCCATCTCCGCGAAGCCGCTCAGCACGCCCATCACTATCGGCCCGAGGCGCTTCTTCTGTATCGTCGCGAGGGGCAGCGAGACGACGGTCCCCTCCGGGAAGTCCTGGATTCCGATGGCTATGGTGGTTACCATACCGACCTCCAGGTTGTAGACGAGGGACGTCCCGACCGCAAGGCCCTCAGGCAGGTTGTGAATTATCACCGCTATGACGAGAAGCCAGACCTTCCTCAGCTTGTCCTTCATGGATTTGGGGCCCTCATAGCCCTTGACGAGGTGTTCGTGGGGGAGAAAGCGGTCTATGGCGTAGATGAGCAGCACTCCAAGGGCTATTCCGATTCCGGCAGGTGAAAAGGAGCCGGTTTCCTCTATTGCGGGCAAGATGAGTGAAGTAAAGCTCGCCACTATCATCACGCCGGCGGCGAAGCTGAGGGCGAAGTCAACGCCCCCCTCGGGGAGGCTCTTGGCGAATATCGCCACCATGGCACCGAGGGAAGTCATGAGTGCTACGAAAAGTCCGGCGTAGAAGGCAACCCACATGATTTCGCCGTTCGAGATGCTCAGTATCCACTCCGCGAGATTGGCCACGAAGTTCTCTAACACTATTAGGCCACCCTAACTATTTGGGCGGTTGGGTTTATAAGCCTTCCCGCGAGCTTCTTCTGGGTGAGAATATGGAGCTCTTTGAGGAAGTTGAGGTCGAGGCTTACGTTTATCCGACCGAGGACATCGAGAAGGTCAAGAGGGCCATGCTGAACCTGGTTCATGACCTGGAGTTCGAGGCGTTCGATAGGGGTGATTACGTCATTCTGACCGGCAAAACGAGGAGCAGAAAGGCCCTTAGCAGGCTCTACGAGCTCTTCCGGGGGCAGGCTATACTGGACACCGCGCGCTCGTTCCTTGAGGAGGGCTACTTCGGTGAGGAGATAATCATCCGGGTCAACAAGCAGGCGGCCTACGCAGGCGTCGTCAACTTCAACGAGGAGTCACCGCTGGGCCCGATAACGATAATCATCAGAACCAGGGATCCAGGGAAGCTCATGAAGTGGCTCGCGCCGAGGACCAAGGACGGTGTGCCGATAGAGTAAAAAAGGAAAGCTCACTCGGCCGCTTTTTTCTTCTTCCTTCTGCCCCAGCTGACCTGTGCCGTGAGGATTCTCTCCGTTGAGAACAGCCATGCCGTGGCGTAGAGTATGACGACCGCCACCACCGTCAGGTAGGCCATGCTTATCGCTATCGGCGTGTAGCTGCTGAGGAGGACGTAGCGGTAGTCCACCACCGGATGGGTGAAGGGTATCGCGAGCAGGACGTACTTGACGACCGCTGGAAGGTCGTTGATGTCGGTGTACATCAGCAGGAAAGCCGGGAACGCCAGGGGCAGGATAACCGCGCTGACGAGGGTCGTCGCGCTCTGGACGTCTTCGGCGAAGGTTGCCACTATCATGGCCAGACTGAGGGCGATTATTATCGTCAGGAACACCACGACCGCGAACATCAGCGCCCCCGTGGGGGTGACGACCAGACCCAGGTCTTCGAGGCTCACCCCGCTCGAACCCAGCCCGAAGGAGCTCATGTAGTAGCGCATGCCTATCATGTACGCTATCGCGGCAACGAGACCCATCATGGCCGTTCCGAATATCTTCGCCGCGACTATCTTCGTCCTCGCCACGGGCAGGGTCAGGAGCGTCTCGAGGGTCTTGTTCTCCTTCTCGCTCGCTATGGCTCCGGCGGCCATCTGAGAGGTTATCATAACCATCATGAAGACGATGAGCGGTATCGTGAAGGCCTGGGCCGCTATAACGCTCGAAACCGCGGTTGGAGATACCTCCACGACGTTGTTGTTTATGACGGACTTGCTCTCGGTCCTTATCGGCTGCAGTATGGCATCGGGGTTGCTGGCGCCGAGGTTCTTCACCTTTATCCTGGCTATCTCGTCGCTGAGTATCCCGAGGACGGCGTTTATCCTGCCCTCGCTGACGCTCTCCTTTATGCCGGTGCTTATCGTCGTGAAGATGCCGTATATCTCGACGGTGGCGGTCTCGTTGGCCTGGAGCTTGGCCGTGAAGTCTGGGGGAATGACCACGAGAACGTTCTGTTCCTGCTGGATGGCCTGTTGAATGGCCTCGTCAAGCGTCGTCGCGTTCACCACGGTTACCGTGACGTTGGGGGCAACCTCCAGGGCCTTTATCAGCAGATTTCCGTAGGCACCCTCGTCGAAGTTGACTATCGTAACCTGTGTCTCCCCCTGGGCCTGCTCCATGCCGATGTTCACGGCCTTTCCCATGACGGGAAGCAGTATCAGCGGGACGACCACGAGGCCAAAGACGAGCTTCTTGTCCCTGAAGAGGTTCCACAGCTCCTTCTTGGCCATCACCCAGAAGTCGCTCATCCACCTTCACCTCCTATTGGCTCGCTGATGTCCGCCCCCACTGCTCTCATGAAGACCTCCTCGAGGTTCTCTGCGTCGTACTTCTCCTTCAGCTCCTTCGGAGTTCCCACCTCTACTATCTGCCCCTTGTTTATCAGGGCGACCCGGTGGCAGAGGAACTCGACCTCGAGCATGTTGTGGCTCGAGAGCAGGAACGTGACTCCTTCGGTCCTTGAAAAGCGTCTTATCATCTGCCTTATCGCGTATGCGTTGACTATGTCCAGTCCGCTCGCCGGTTCGTCCAGTATTGCCAGCTTCGGCTGCACCATGAGCGCCCTCGCTATGAGGAGCTTCCTCGTCATTCCCTTGGAGTACGTCGACACCTTGTCGTGCAGCCTCTCTCCCAGGCCGCTGAGCTCAATGCCCAGCTCGAGCATCTCCCTTGCCTTCTCCTCGTCCTTGGCGTAGAGCCGTGCCATGAACTGGAGGTATTCGTAGCCTGTGAGGTTCTTGTAGGCGCCTGCCTCCTCGGGAAGGTAGCTGATAATCTCCCTGACTTTGTCGGCCTCCTTCACCACATCGTGGCCGTCTATCTTCGCGCTTCCTCCCGTCGGCTTGAGGAGCGTCGAGAGTATTTTTAGCGTGGTGCTCTTTCCGGCACCGTTGGGCCCGATGAGCCCAAAGATTTCACCCTCGTTGATTGAGAAGCTTATCCCCTTGAGGGCCTTTACCTTTCCGTAGTCCTTCTCTAGGTTCAGAACTTCAACCATGGGCATCTCCAGCCCTCCCAACGTCTTTTTAACCCTCCTCGTAGATAAAGATTTCTTCAATCCGTCTGTTGAAAAAGCGCGCTATCTTGAATGCCAGCCTCAGCGATGGGTCGTAGCGACCCTTCTCGATGGCTATTATCGTCTGCCTCGTCACTCCAAGGGCTTTCGCCAGCTCCTCCTGGGTTATGCCCAACTCCTCCCTCAGCTCACGGAGGCGGTTCTTCAATCACATCACCCTCGAGTAGTGGTACCTCATCAGGGCGTGTCCGAATATAGCAACGACGTAAATGAGGGCGAGCACTTTGGCAGGATCGAGCCATTCGAGGTTATCCACTGCGAGGATGGCTATGAGAAGCAGAACCTGAAGGATTATGAGGGTTCTCTCGGAGGCGACCTGATTTATTCTCCTGCCGCGCTCGTCCTTCATCTGGCCGGTTTCTTTCATGAAGCGGTAGAATGCGAACCAGTATATCACTGTGGCGGCCGCTATGAAAAGAAACAACCACTCGCTCCCCATTCACATCACCCGTGAGTAGTGGTACCTGACGGCGAGGTAGCCGAGCGTGGCCACGAGTGCTATGGAGAGTATGCCGTGGTAGGCGGGACTTGTTCTGTCACCAACGATAAAGCGGATGTAAAGTATCTCCAGTACCGCCAGGGCCTGGATGAGCAGAACCGTCTTTTCGGCGGCTTTACAGTCAATCAAAATGCCCCTCTCATCCCTTCCTTCCCCTACGTTTCTACGGTAGCCCGTTGCGAGGTAAAGGGTCGTGAGGGTCCCGATTATCAGGACGATGATGCCTAAGAGTTCCCTCATTCACATCGCCCTCCCGTAGTGGTAGTGCGATAGGAGGAGCACCGCTGCCCCTGCAGCGAGGGGAATTATAAGCTTCGTTGCCACCTCGACGTTTCCCTGGCTGTAGTCCCAGAGGTATTCAAGGAAGAGGAGGAAACTCATCACCGCGTAGCCGTTTCTCGCGCTCTTCGCGCTTATGAACTCGGTCCTCTCGTCCTCAACCCTCTCGATCCTTGAGTTGTAGTACCACGTGAGCAGATAGCTAAGCAAAAAGCCGGCTACAAAGATTCCCACGGCTAAGAGAGCCCTCCCGGACTTCGTCGAGTAAGCCAGCCCAATTATCATGCCCGTAACGAGAATTCCCAGCAGGTGTTCGTACTTCATCTCACATCACCTCTTCATAGTGGGCCTTTGCAAAGAGGGGCACGAGGGCGTAGACGAACATGAAAAGCCCGCTCACAATGGAGGCGCTCTTCCAGAATGGGTCGCCCTGGGAAATTATGCTCGTCGAAACGAAAGTCAGGGCTATGGTAAAGCCGAGGACGCGCATCGTCAAGGCGTGGCTCTTCTCCTCAATCCTTTCAGTTCGTTCATCAACGATAACCTCTCCAATCTTTTCCAGGTAGCGAGCGTAAGCGGTGGCGATAACCGCGCCAAGGAAAAGGGCCGCAACGCCGAGGAGCACGCTCCCCCTGTTCGAGGCCACGATGAACAGCCCGAGAACTACCGCGAATATCACTCCCCAGCCGAGCCAGTGTTTGGCTTTCATCCCCATCACCATGTAAAGTTTCCTTTACGTAAAGCTTCCTTTACATCCTTATAAGCCTTTCCCCTCAAAGTTTTTAAAGCGCCGGGGAGAAGTTCAACCCGCGCGGGGGTTGCCGAGCCTGGCCAAAGGCGCGGGATTTAGGGTCCCGTCCCGTAGGGGTTCGCGGGTTCAAATCCCGTCCCCCGCACCACAACGAAAGACAAGGGGGCTCCGCCCCCTTATCTCTCTGTACTCTCAAACCCCCGAAGTGGGGTTCCACCCCACAACCCCGTTTTTTCTCTAAAAACCTGGGAAACTACGTTTCCCCACCTTCCTTATTCCTTAATCCTCCGGGGGGCTAACGCCCCCACACCCCCAGAAATTTTCTTGTGCAAAGTTTCATCAAATTTGGTAGCTCTTTTTCATGGCTCAATTCTGCGTGATTTATTATCAATATGGCTGTTTTAAAGTTGAGAAGAACTTTTCAAGTTACTCTTTGAGTGTGGGTTTAACTTTAAAAATCGACGCCCGTAGGGCGTCAATGGAGAGCAAACCATGTTCAATAGTTTCTTCGAAGTGTTCTCGCTTGAAAAATGGACACTTGGGGGGTAAAATCGGTTACAGGAGCGTTCTCTGTGATGAGCTACATGCTTTTGGAGAAGCTTGTTCCAAGAGCTTCCTGTACTCTCAAACCCGCTGAAGTGATACTTCTCCCACGTTAGGAAACTTTGCGCGGGCAAAGGTTGCCTACGGCATTTTGAGCTCGGTTCTTACGTCTTCGTCCATCAGAACGAAGAGGATCAGCGCCGAGAGGAGGGTTAGCGTTACCGCCGGAAGGGACAGTCCCACCATCACCCAGAGGAGCCCGAAGAGAAGGTCCAGGAGGGCTATGTACGCCGAGAGGTCCACGATTGTCTCGTGCCCTGTCCAGACCCCGTAGGCGAAGAGCAGGTGCACGCTACCTACGAGGATGTAGCCAAAAAACGTGTACTCCTCCCCGAAACTCATCGCGGCTATGCCGTAGAAGAAAATCGCAAGAAGGATAAAGAAAGAAACGACGAGGGGTTTAGGCCGCATCTCCGAGCTCCTCCACCGGGAGCCTCATTCTCGAGACCGCTATAAGGGTCAGGATTCCTATGAGCGGCATGAGGGCCAGTTCTCCCAGGGCCAGGCCGGTGCTCTGCCTTGCGAGTACGTCCGTTATCGTTGGAGCTATGGCGTTGGCCGAGTTGGAGATGAGACCAAGGGCGAAGCTGGCCTTCGGGAAGATGTTCCTGGGATACGTGGCCGGGGCGCTGGTCCAGAACGCCGGTCCGGTTCCCTGGAGGGCTCCGATGAGGACCACCGATGCGAGGGCGAGGGTGTAGTTGCCGGCGAGCATGGCCTTGCCGTAGACCAGCAGTCCGATGAAGGCAACCGCGTAGGAGAATATCATGACCTGCACGATGGCCTTGAAGAGACCCCTCGCGTTCGGGTTCTTCCTGGACAGCATGTAGCCGACGTAGCCCATGCCTATGCTCCAGAGCGCCTTGGATATGTTGAGGCTCGTGCTGAGCGTTGCCACGTGCTCCTTCGTCCACCCGATTTCATAGCCGAGGGATGCGGAGAACCCTATGATGGTGAATATGACCCAGAGGGCCGGGAAGAACGTGAATCCGAGCACCCAGGTGAAGGGCATCTTCCAGACGCTTACCTTCTCGGTCCCCTCGGTCTTGTGGATTATCTCGAAGTCCTCGACGAAGAACCACCAGAGGGCGAGAACCGCGTACATTATGAGGACGGTGACCCAGAAACCGCCCTTCCACCCGAAGTCCGCGACGGCGTACTTGGCGCTCATGCTTCCGAACACACCGCCCCAGAAGATACCCGAGAGGATTATACCCTTCGCAAAGGGCCTCTCGGCAACGAAGAACTGGGCTATCTGGGTGCTGAAGAGCGGCACGAGCGTGACCACGAAACCCTGGATGAACCTGAGGAAGACGACGACGTACCAGTTGGGGGCGAGCGGAATGAGCGCCTGCGCTATCGCCGCCCAGCTGAGTGCTATGGCAACGCTCTTCTTGAAGCTTCCCTCGTATATCCTGGTGTGGCCGAGAAGGAACGCTATGAACAAACCAAAGACGTACGCTATGTGCTGCCATTCGTACTCCGCGCTGTTTATCCCGAAGTGGGCGATTATATCGGGCTTTGCGACGGCCATCATGGTCAGGGTTCCAAAGCCTGCCGTCATGACCAACGTGTCAAGCAGGACTGAACTCCACCGTTTGTCCATGATTTATCCCTCCTAGAGCTTTCCGAATATCATGAGGATTCCGAAAACAATGAAAAGTGCTCCGGCGAATTTGTGAACAACCTCGAGGGGCACCATGTCGCCGAGCTTGTCGCCGAGTAGCGCCCCGATGAGGTTAACCGCTGCGAGGCCCAGAATGGCCCCCATAAACGCTACCTTCCATCCGTATCTGGCCGCGAAGGCCATGGTTGCCAGCTGGGTCTTGTCCCCGAGCTCGGCTAGAAAAATGGCGAAGAAGATGGCCAGAACGCCGTCCATCCCTTTCCCCCGTTAGAGCTTTGACAGTGCCTCGTTCATTCTCTGCATTGCCTCGATGAGCTGGCTCTTCTTGGTCGCGTAGCTTATCCTTATCCAGCCCTCACCGGCCTTTCCAAAGGCCGTCCCTGGGATGACGACGACGCGCGCGTTCTCCAGGAGCCAGTCGGCGAAGTCCTCGCTGCTCATGTCCAGGCTGGGGTCTATCTTTGCCCAGATGTAGAACGCTCCCTTTGGCTTGAACGGGGTGATGTACGGCATCTTGTGGAGGTGCTTGAGCACGAGCTTCCTCCTCTCCGCGTAGGTCTCGCGCATAGCACTGACGGCCTCCCAGCTGCGCTTGTCGCGGAGGGCCGTGATTCCCGCTATCTGGATGAACGAGGTGACGTTGCCGATGACGTATGCGTGGAGCTTTATCATGTCCCGTATGACCTGCGTTGGGGCTATGGTGAATCCGAGGCGCCAGCCGGTCATGGCAAAGGTCTTGGAGAAGCTGTTCGCCAGAATAGTGTTGTCCGGGGCGTACTTTATCATCGGGTAGTGCTTCGCCCCCTCGTAGAGGAAGTGCTCGTAGGGCTCATCGCTCAGGATGTAGAGGTTGTAATCCTCGGCTATGTCGGCTATAGCCTTAACGGTCTTCTTCTTGAGAATCGCGCCCGTTGGGTTGTTTGGATAGTTGAGAACCAGCATCCTGGTGCGCTTGGTTATCGCCTCGACGAGTTCATCCGGGTCGACTTGGAATTCGTTCTCCTCCCTGAGGGGTATCCTGATGATGCCCGCCTCGGCTATCTTCGCGTCCTCAACGTAGCACACGAAGGCAGGGTCGGGGATTATAACGTCATCGTCCTGCTCAAGGAGGGTCTGGAAGGCCAGATAGGTCGCCTCGTAAGCGCCGGCGGTCACGATTATATCGTTCGGAGAAACGTCAACCTTGTAGTGGGTCTTGTAGTACTCCGCTATGGCCTCGCGGAACTCCGGAATGCCCGCGTTGGGCGTGTAGTGAGTGTAACCTTCATCGATGGCCCTCTTGGCGGCCTCCTTGACGACGTCGGGGGTATCGAAGTCAGGTTCGCCTATGCCCAGGGAGATAACGTCCTCCATCTTCTTAGCCTTCTCAAAAAGCTCCCTGATTTTCGAGCGCTGGATGAGGTTTATTCTGCCAGCAAGGAAATATTTGCGCTTTTTATACTTCATGAGCATCACCTCAGGCACTTCGAAAATGAGGAAGGGATTTTATAAACCTATCCTCCGAGGGGTACAGAACTGGGTACCTGCTATCTATAAAACTTCAGCGAGTGCGGCTTTTTCAAAAAAAGTTTTCACTTTTTCCTCGTCACAACCGATGAGCGGGAGCTCGTTCAGTCCAAATTCACGCAGAACCTCCAACGCCCTCTCCCGCGTTCCGAAGACCACCAGATAGTTCTCGCCGTTTTTTATGCCGTTTTGAGCTATGGCGTCTTTTATCTGGAGGGTCCCGGCCAGGCGGATCAGCAGTTCTCCCCCAAGAGTTCTCGCGTGATTTGTTTCCCTCTCGAATGAGCGGAGTGCCAGCAGGGCCGCGAACGCCACAGCCTCCCAGCATTCGGCGCTGACTATCTGAACGTCCCCCCCAAGCTTCGGGATGAGCTTTTCGGCGTCTTCCACATACACTTTTGTGATGTGAAGTTTTTCGGTTATTCCCTTCATCGAGTTCCCCGAAATCGGGTGAAATATTCGATGTTAAAACCCTTTCTCCTCCCCGATTTTTGCCGATCTGAAGCATTTTTTGCATTCTTGGATTTTTCTAAAAATTTTTTGAAATTGATAATATCATAATATTAACATCCAGCCGCAAAGTATTTAACTAATTAAATCACTAGTTATTTCAGCGGCTTACTGAACTGGGTGGTGCAGGGATGAGCAAAATGCGTATCATCAGTGTACAGCTCCCCCAGGGCTTGATTAACGCCATGGATCAGCTGGTTAAGAAGGGCGTCTACCCCAGCAGGAGCGAAATCATCAGAGAAGCCATTCGCGAGCTTTTGAAGAAGGAGCTCTATCAGCTGGAGACTGAGGAACGCTCAACGCCTGACTACATCCTGAAATAAGCCGCTAAAATCATGACTTTAAATCACTATCATCCGAAAACCAGACGTATTGAGGGGGTTGGGGCAATGGTATTTAAACTCCTGGAACAAGCCGGAATAAAACTCGACTTGGACGACGAGCCCAGGACAGCGAAGTTCGACAGATTCTCCGACGAGAACCTTGAGGATCTGATAAGGATCGTCATAGTCGGCGTGGGCGGTTCTGGAAACAACACGATAACCAGGCTCTACGAGCTTGGCGTTCAGGGCGCGGAGCTCATAGCCATGAACACCGACGCCCAGCACCTTGCCAGGACGAAAGCTCATAGAAAGCTTCTCCTCGGCAAGGAGATAACGCAGGGCAAGGGTTCGGGCGGAAACCCCGAGATAGGCTACCGCGCCGCCGAGGCGAGCGCCCATGAGATTGCCGAAACCATCGGTGACGCCGATCTTGTGTTCATAACCGCTGGTATGGGTAACGGCACCGGTACGGGCGCTGCTCCAGTTGTTGCCAAGGTCATAAAGGAGCGTGCCAGGCACAACGGAAGGTTTAGGGAACCGCTCGTCGTCAGCGTTGTAACGTACCCGTTCAAGAACGAGGGTAAGATAAGGATTGAGAAGGCCAAGGCTGGAATAAAGGCCCTCATGTACTACTCCGACACGGTCATCATCATCGAGAACGACAAGCTCCTCAAGCTCGTTCCGAAGCTCCCGATAAACGCGGCCTTCCGCTTCGCGGACGAGATAATCGCCAGGATGGTCAAGGGCATTACCGAGACCATAAAGCTCCCGTCCATGGTGAACATCGACTTCGCCGACGTTTACAGCGTTATGCACAACGGCGGTGCCGCTCTGATAGGAATCGGCGAGAGCGACTCCAGCAACAGGGCGGTTGATGCCGTCAAGAACGCGCTCGAGAACAAGATGCTCGAGGTCGAGTACGGCAGCGGCGACAGGGCTCTGGTTCACTTCACCGTCGGACCGGATGTGAGCCTCGGAGAGATAAACGACGCCATGAACATCGTCTACGAGAAGCTCGGCGAGAAGAGCGAAATCAAGTGGGGTGCAAGGATAGACGAGGACATGGGCAAGGTCGTCAGGGCAATGGTCATCATGACCGGCGTTAAAAGCCCGCACATCCTGGGCGGAGAGCACGCCCTCCGCGTTGGCTCCTCCTTCAAGGAGAACATCATAGCCCCCGAGCCGGTCAAGCCCTTCAAGTCCGAGGACAACGGCTTCGACAAGATATTCACGACGATATCCAAGAAGGAGAAGAAGGAACTCCCGGCCTACGCCAAGAGGGTTCTTGAGGACTTCATCGACATCACCTGACCCTTTCTTTACCTTTGGCAGGTGATTCCAGTGGCCGTCGTGATCAGCATAGCCAATCAGAAGGGCGGGGTTGGGAAGACCACTCTGACCATGAACCTTGGCCATGCCTTGGCTGGGATGGGCAAGAGGGTTCTTCTCGTTGACATAGACCCGCAGTTCAATCTAACCTTTGGATTGATAGGCATGGACGTCCTCCAGTACGGGGACAGCAACGTGGGAACGCTGATGACCAGGGAGAGCGACATCGAGGACACCATCGTCGAGGTGCGGAGGAATCTTCATCTCATTCCAAGTCACCTGAACCTCTCCGCCAGGGAGATAGAGATTATCAACGCTTACAACCGTGAGAGGCGCCTGGAGAAGGCTCTAACACCCATACTGCCCGACTATGACTACGTTCTCATAGACAACCCGCCCAGCATGGGCATCTTTCTGGTCAACTCGCTCACCGCTTCGGACTACGTTCTCATACCCCTCGAGCTGAGCTACTTCGGCGTCATAGGTATGCAGCTCATGTTCAACCTCATGCGCATGATCCGCGAGGAGACCAACGAGAATCTGAAGCTGCTCGGCCTCGTTCCCAACAAGTTCACCCGCCAGACGAAGGTTCCGAAGATGCGCCTCAGGGAGCTCAAGGCAACCTATCCGGACGCCCCGATACTGACTACGATTCCGAAGGCAATAGCCCTTGAGAAGGCCCAGAGCCAGGGAATGAGCATATTTGAATTCGACGGGGATGGTAGAGCCTCCAAGGCCCTTCTAAAACTCGCGAGAGAGGTGGTTGAAATTGTCGAAGGATAAAATCCCCAAGCTTTTTGACGGCTCCGTTAACGAGCTCACCCGGCCGTCCAGGCCCAAAAAGGACCGGAAGGCCAAGTCCAAGGACATGAAGAAGGAAAAGAAGCAGAAGACCCTTTACGTCAGCCTCGACATGAACAGGAAGCTCATTGAGCTCTACGGCGAGGAGGGCAGAAGGCAGAGCATCATCGTCGAGGATGCCCTCAACCTCTACTACTACCTGAAGCTCGCATTAGGGGAGAAGAAGTTCGATGAGCTGATGAGTGCTGTGAAAAGAGAGGATCCGGAGTTCCTGCGGGAGTACATGGGGAGATTCAAACTCTAACGTTAATCCAGACGCTCAATTCACCGTTTGAATCATCCGCTAAAATCAGGCCCCAACTCCCGCGGGCGGCTTAAAATCAGGGTTAAAATCAATCGCAGTACGTTTCTATTATCCTCTGGATTATCTTGCTGGTCTTCGCCCTGTCGCTCTTGTAGAGGTAGGGTATCCTTATCACGTTGGCCTCTATTCCGTGCTTCCTTAGCTCCTCCTTGAGGCGCTCGCAGCTGAAGGCCTGATCTGGCCCTATCGCAACGATGTCCGGGTTTATCCGTTTCACCAGCTCGTAGTCTATCCCCCCGGGAGAGCCTATGTAGACCTCGTCCACGACCGCGAGTGCCCTGAGTAGCTCGGCCCTGTCCTCCGCACTGTTCACAGGTTCTCTGCGCTTCTGCCTTCTGACGGTCTCATCGTGGGCGACTATCACTATCAGCTCATCCCCCAGGGCCTTGGCCTGGCTGAGGAAGTGAATGTGGCCGACGTGAAGGATGTCAAAAACCCCGCCGACGAGAACGCGGATTTTCCTCCTTCCCTCCTCTGTTCCGCTCATCTCAGCCCACCGTCAGTTCCCAGATTCTGTCCTTGGCGTGATGGATGTTCTTCACCGCCTTGCCCTTGGGCTTCTCCTTCATGGCCTTACCGTCCATCAGGGCGATGCCTATCGCCAGGGGCCTTCCGTAGTCTTCCTCGACCACGAAGACGAAGTCACCCTCCTTTATGCCTTCATCCGCGTCGGTTATTCCGGCCGCCATGACGTCGGCGCCCTTGATTATGAACGGCACCGCGCCCGCATCGACCACGACGCGCCTCGGCCACTTCCTCAGGTCCTCCTCGTTGGAGAGCTCGTAAAGAGCTATGACGAGGGGGAATATCAGTCCCTTCCTCCTTATGAAGAAGGGTCTGCCGTTAACGAGGAGTATATCCGTCGTCTTGTCAAACTCGGCAACCTCGACGCGGTCCTTTTTGTTGAGCATTTTGCCCGCTATCTCCTCACCGAAGATTTCGCCCATCTCGCGGATTATCTCCTTGATCTCCTTCTTGCTGAGCGGATGCTTGACCTTCAGCTCCATCCTCACACCCCCGCTATCTCCTCGTGAAGCCTCCTCGCGGCTTCCCTCGGATTTTCACTCGCGTATATCGAGCGCCCCACTATGACGTAGTCGGCACCGGCCTTTAAAACCTCCCCCGCCCTACCGCCTTGGGCGCCAACCCCTGGGGTCAGGATTTTGATTCCCGGCTTCAGCTTCGAGCGTATGTACGAAACGCGCTCCGGCCTCGTGGCGGGCGCTATGATTCCAAAGGGCTCGAGCTCGTTGGCCAGCTCGATCAGCCTATCAGTCACCGGCTGGATGAACTCACTCGCTCCGGGATGACTCATCTCGACGACGATTATGGTCTTTCCAAGTTCCATAACGGCCTCAACGCTGTCCTTCCCAACGAAGCCGTGGGCTATGATGTAGTCTGCCCCGGCCTCGAAAACCTTACCCGCTATCAGCCTGTTGGTATTTGGTATGTCCGCTAGCTTGAGGTCGGCTATTATAGGCAGTCCCGTAACCTGCTTGAGCTCGGTGATGATATTTAGTCCCGAGCCTATTATCAGGGGCCAGTTCACCTTCACCGCCCACAGGTATTCCGCCGTGCACTCGGCTATCTCAAGCGCCCTTTCCCGGTCGTACACGTCGAGTGCGAGAATAAGCTTCCTCATGCCTTCACCTCACGAGGGACTTTATCTCCTCAGGTAGCCCATCGCCTTTGAGCGTCAGGGCGACGTGGTAGGCGCTCTTCATGGCATCGGCTTCCTTCTCCGCCCAAGTTACCACGACGAGGTCGCCGTCGTTCAGCTTGAACGCTTCCTTAATCTTCCCCGCGAGCTCGGGCATCGTCTCGCTCAGCGGCCTTCCGTCCTCCGGAAAGACTGGTTCCCCGTCCCTCACGACGAGAATCATGGCCCCCTTCGCGAAGAACCTTATGGCCTCATCGCGGAGCTCGATGCTTTTGAACTCCCCAGCCCCTTTCACCGTTAGTGCGCAGGCTGGATAGCCCTCGACCTCGCCGATACGGTGGACCTCGGAGAAATGCTTGGAAATTTCCTCGAGGAGCTCCATTCCCCTCTCGTTGAGCGAGTGTCCGCGCTGGGTGGAGCTTATGACCTCGAGGGCGGCAAGCTTCTTCAAAAGCGTTCTAACGCTTCCCTCGCCGAGGTCAAGAACCTCTGATATCGCCTTTCTCCCCGTCGGGTTCTGGAGCATGAAAAGAACCGCAACGGCATCCTCAAGCGTGAATTCAGGATAGGCTCCCCTCTTCCAGCTCATCGGCTTCCCTCCGAGAAAAATAGGGCAAGGGGATTAAAAAGTTTTAGAGAATCAGAACCAGCGCGGCTCCAGACCGGCCCACATTCTCATCTTCTCGTGGGCGATGATGCGCGGAATGTTCGGCCTGTCCTTCGGTCCCGGGTTCTTCATGTAGAAGGCGTTGACCTCGTAGACGGTTCCGAAGGCCTTCTTCTCAATCGCTATCTTTCCGAGCCTCGCGAGGTCGACGAGCAGGCCCGCTAAAGCTGGACTGTCGTTTATCCTGCCGGTGATGACGAGCTCGTCGTGGGCACCGTTGAAGCTGACGTACTCGATGTGCATGGCTATGAACTTCTTGTCGCCGAGCGGCTCGAGGAAGCCGGTGGGCTTGATGTAGTGCGGCGCGTCGTAGCCGAGGAGCTCCTTGACGACCGAGCTCTTGGTGAACTCCTTGCTCTTGTTCCTCTCCTTGTCGGTGAGGGCAAGGAAGTCGTTGTTTCCGCCGATGTTGAACTGGGCTATGTCGAGGACGTAGCGGTTCCTCTGGGCGAGGTGGCTGAGTATGTCGGCCGTGAGCGGGGTGGCTCCGGTGGCTCCGTCGTCGCCGAAAATGGCCATGTTGCTCTCCTTTGCAAGCTCGACGAACGCCGGGTCGTTGGCTATGAGGGTCGGAATAGCGTTCACGAACGCGGCACCGCCAACCTCCTTGGCGTACTGGGCTATGGCATAGGCGTAGACCTGGGTGGCGGTGAGCCTGTCCCTGTTGTCCTCCTCGATGGCCTTCTCAAGCTCCTCCCTGCTTCCGAAGGGCTGGAACGCCTCGGTGGTGCAGACGTTTATGAAGACCTCTGCGCCGAGTTCCTTCCACTCGTTCACAAGGTGCTCGACGGCCTCCTTGAGGGTCATCTCGTCTTCGAGGCCGGTGGCCTCGAGCGGAAGGTTCCTGAGGCTCCTCAGGTGGATTCCCTTCCTGACGGTGATGCCCTTGAGGCTCTCCGGCGCCTCTGGATCGTAGGCTTTGACGACCTCGTGGAGGTCCTTTCCAACCTTGCCCGCATCGACATCGTAGGAGCCGACTATCTCTATCTCCCTGATTTTAATCGGAAGCTCGTCGGCGAGGGGAACGCCGTAGGGCTCCATCTTTCCGGCCTTTATCTTCTCCAGACCGCTCGCAAAGATGCTGGCAACGTAGCCCTGTCCGAGTATGACAACCTCAACCATTCCATCCACCTCCTTTACTTGCGGTAAATTATTTTACAGCAGTTAAATAGTTTTTGGTGAAAAAACGATTTTATGAATTTTTGAACATTCTCTCCGTACTCGTTTGCCTGAATACCGCTCACAGAGGGCCGTCCAAAAATTTTATAAATAACAAAACCTGAATAAAAGATAGCACTTGCGCGCTTTCTAAAATAACTCCCTCCGGGCCTTTTTGGGCTCGCTTTTGAAAACTTTGGAGGGTGGTAGCCATGAGGGCCGCGGCACTCTGGCTGGTTGCACTGGTGATTTTCGGAGTGGTCGCCAGCGGCTGCATAGGCGGCGAGGAAGCGAAGACTTCTCAGGCCGAGGTTCAGCTTACGGGCGACTTCACCAAGGACGTTGTGGAGATAGGAAAGGTTCTGGAGCAGAACGGTGTTAAAGAGGTCAAGTTCTCTGCCTGGGGTTCCGGCGATCCGAACAGCGTCATGAGGGTTTACGGAATAGTGGAGGCCGCGAGGAGGATAAACAAAATCTGGGCCGACAACGGAATCAACGTCAAGATCGTCGTAACCGAGACCCACTACGTCGCCTCCTTCCAGGATGCCTACAAGGAGTACCTCAGCAAGCAGCCCCTCGGGCAGGCCGGAGACTTCTTCGTGAACAGCTACGCCTTCCTGCCAACGCTGGCTGACGAGGGCTACATACTCGACATAACCGACTACGCCAAGGCCTATCAGAGCGTTATCGACGACTTCTATCCGTCCCTCATCGAGGCTTCCAAGTACAACGGAAAACTCTACGGCCTGCCTCAGGACACCGAGGCGAGGCCGCTCTACATAAGGAAGGACGTGGCTCAGAAGATAGGTTTCGACCTCAACGGCCTCGATGAGAAGGTGAAGAACGGCGAGTTCACCTGGAGCGACGTCTACTACTGGGCCAAGAAGGCCAAGGATGAAGGCGCCGCCGAGTGGGGCCTCATCCACAGGAAGGGTTCGGCCCACCCCGATCTGATACAGTTCATCTTCGCCTTCGGCGGAAAGCTCTACGACCCGAACACCGGAAAGCTCGTCGTCGACGTTCCTGCGGTCTACAAGTGGCTCTACGTTGAGTGGAAGTTTGCCCGCGATGGCCTGCTCCCGGGGGACATAATGAGCTGGGACTGGGCCAAGCAGATACACCCGACGGTCGTCGAGGGCAGGACGCTCTTCGACATAGGCGGAACCTGGTACTGGACCGAGTGGCAGACCAAGCAGTACTACGCCAAGGAGGGAACACCGAGGGGCCTGAAGCCTGAGGAGGTGAGGGACTGGTTCTGCTACACCCTCTTCCCCGCCGGAGAGAAGGGTAAGGAGCCGGTAACCCTCAGCCAGCCCTTCGTCTGGATGATAAACTCCAAGGCGGGCCAGCTGAACCCGAAGTACGACGAGCTCAAAGACATCTACCACAAGCTTGCCTTCCTGATGCTCATCAAGGCCAGCGACCCGGACATAAACGCCATACACAGCGTCATATCCGCCCACCTGCCCGTGAGAAAAGATGCGGCAAAGCTGATCAAGGACGAGAAGTGGCTCAACGGCCTCAAAGCGCTCAACCTCGACCTGAGCGATGAGGTGAAGAGCAACATCGGGGACATAGTCCAAGCGACCGTCAACCCGATAAACGCCCAGTTCCTGGCGGACGTCAGCTACATGCTCGAATACACCCACCTCGCTCCAGCCCACCCGAAGTACCCAGCGCTCGCGGACATCTTCAAGGAGGCCGTTGACAAGGTTCTGAGGGGCGAGATGACCCCGGAGGAGGCGGTCAAATACATCGTCCAGAAGGTCCAGGCAGACCCGGAGCTCGCCCAGAACGTCGAGATACAGGGTGAGATACCCAAGGACTGGAAGTTCCCGCAGGGATGAGGTGATGCCATGACAAAGGGCAAGCTCAGGGACCTTTCCTTCTTTCTTTCCCCGATGGTGCTGATGGTGTTCCTGTTCTATCTGGTGCCCTTAGTTATGACCATCTACATAAGCATGACCCGTATGAGGAACTGGAACGTTGAGAGATATCTTACCGAGTTCGTAGGCCTCTACAACTACGAGAGGCTCTTCTACATGTTCCAGCACGACCCGACGTTTAAGGCCGTAATCATGACCACCCTCGTGTTCGTTGGAATAACTCTCGTGATAAACGTCTTCGGCGGCCTTGCGCTGGCTCTCGCGACCTTCTTCATCAACGAGAGGCCGGCATCTTCCTACAGGCTCCTGTGGCTCCTTCCCAGGATGTCTCCGATAGCGGTTTACAGCCTCGTCTGGTACTACTTCTTCCACGGGAGTGAAATCGGAACCCTGAACTCGATCCTCATGAGTCTCGGCTTCATCTCGCAGCCCATCCCCTGGGGCCAGGTAACGCCCTGGGGGGCGTGGAGCGTGATAATCTTCGTTAACGGCCTGGTCGGTGTAAGTTTCGGAATGATAGTCTTCACCTCGGCCTTGAATCAGATACCCAAGGAACTCGTCATAGCCGCGAGGGTCGATGGTGCCTCATCCTGGCAGATATCGAGGCGGATTCTGATTCCGATGATTAAATGGCACCTCCTCTACGTCCTGACATGGCAGTTCCTCAGCCTGCTGACGACCTATCCTCACCTCTTCCTGCTCGTCCAGTGGGACCTCGTCAACAGGGACTACGGAACAACCCTGGCGCTCTACGTCTTCAACACGGCCTTCGGCAGGGGAGAACAGGACCAGGGATTGGCCGCTGCAGCGGCCGTCATACTCTCCATAATCGGAATCCTCGGCGGCTTCGTGACGCTCAAGGTTCTCAAGTTTGAGAGGATGATGAAAAAGCCCAGGGGGGACTTCTGATGAGGGACGTGGAGACGAGACCCAAGAGGTACGAGCGGCTTATAATCCTCGCCCTCCTCCTTGCGAGCCTCCCGCTAATTCTGGGCTTTTCCCTCCTCGTCCTTTCGAGCTTCAGCACGGAGATGGTCACCAACCTTGACCCCAACTCCTTCCACCCGACGCTTGAGAACTGGATAAACCTCTTCCAGGGGAAGATAGCCACCACAGGTGGAATAAGGGTCAACATATGGCGCATAACCCTCAACACTCTCATAGTGGCCCTTGGTGTGGCCGGCGTCGTTACCGGGATAAGCGCCCTCGCTGGGTACTCCCTCTCAAGGATAGACTTCCGTGGAAGGAAGACCATGATGGTTCTCCTCCTCGTTCTCCACGCCTTCCCGGGCGTTGCCCTCATAGTGGGCGTTTACCTTCTCTACCGCCTCACGTTCCCCCAGAACTACGAGGTCGTCGGACTCTACTCCTTCGCGTACGTCATCCTCGCGAGGGCTGCATTAGAGATACCCATGTCGATCTGGCTCATGAAGGGCTTCTTTGACACTATTCCCTGGGAGTTCGAGTGGTCCGGAATCATAGACGGCGCCTCCCGGATAACGGTCTGGAGAAAGATAATGCTGCCCCTCATAAAGCCAGGGATTTTGGCTGTTGCCCTCTTTGCCTTCCTCGCTGGCTGGCAGGACATAATCTACGTGAGAACCTTCCTCGTCTATCCCACGCTCGCGACGTTCATAGAGGCCAACATAGAGGCCGAGTACTCCCACATGCCCCTCATAGCGGCCGCCGGAACGTTCTACCTCCTCCCCACGATAATATTCTTCATAACCGCCCAGCAGATCCTCCTCCAGGGCTACTCGGGTGGAATAAAGGGTTGAGGTGGTTGAAATGGTTAAGGTCACCCTGGACAACATCACAAAGAGGTTCGGCGACTTTGAGGCCCTCAAACGGGTAAGCCTTGAGATAGCCGACAAGGAGTTCATGGCGCTCCTCGGCCCCTCGGGAAGCGGGAAGTCAACGCTCCTCTACACGATAGCTGGAATCTACAGGCCGACGAGCGGGAGAATATATTTTGACGGCAGGGACGTTACCGATGTCCCGCCGAAGGACAGGAACGTCGGTCTGGTCTTTCAGAACTGGGCGCTCTATCCGCACATGAAGGTCTTCGACAACATAGCCTTTCCGCTTGAGCTGAGGAAGGCACCGAAGGACGAGATAGCCAAAAAGGTCAGGGAGGTTGCCGGGATGCTCCACATAGAGAACCTCCTCGACCGTTATCCATGGCAGCTCTCGGGTGGCCAGCAGCAGCGTGTTGCCATAGCGAGGGCCCTGGTCAAGGAGCCGGACGTTCTCCTACTCGATGAGCCGCTGAGCAACCTCGACGCGCTCCTGAGGCTTGAGGTAAGGGCCGAGCTCAAGAGACTCCAGAAGGAGCTTGGAATCACCGCCGTTTACGTCACCCACGACCAGGCCGAGGCTCTCGCAATGGCCGACAGGATAGCCGTGATCAAGGAGGGGGTGATACTCCAGGTCGGAAGCCCGGACGACGTCTATTACAGGCCGAAGTACCGCTTCGTCGGCGGCTTCCTCGGAAGCCCGCCCATGAACTTCGTCGAGGCTGAGGTCAGGGGATCTTACCTTGACGTCTATGGAAGCAGGATTCCGATTCCGGCCCAGTACCGGGAGCTGGTTGAGAAACTCGGTGTCGCGGAGGTCATCCTCGGCTTCAGGCCGCACGACGCAGAAGTCATGAAAGGAACCACCGAGGGACTCGTCGGAACGGTCTATTCCTTTGAGCCCCTCGGCAGGGAGCAGATAGTCACGGTCTCGGTCAACGGAGCGTTCGTCAAGGTCTTTGCCCCGGAGGGGGAGCACTTCAGCTTCGGCGAGCCGGTGACGGTGAAACTCCGGGAGGACAGGATAGTCCTCTTCGACAGGAAGACGGAGAAGGCCCTTGAGTTCCTCGAGGAGTGAGCTCAGCTTTTCTTTCTCCCTATCAGCCACGCCGTCATTACCACCCGCAGGTTCGTGATTATGGCGAGAAGGAGGAAGAGCGCTTTAACCGAAGTCTCGACCGGATACAGGAGGAAGAGCATCGTCAGGAAGATTCTCTCGTCCCTCTTGCCGGGGAGCTTTCTGAGAGCTGGAATCGAGCTGTATGCGTCCTTTCCATAAGCAGCCTTGAACCTCTCGGTCGAGTAGCTCACCATCACCGAGCCGAGGAGTGCAAGGAGTGCAATGAGGTACCAGAGGGGCTTGGTGAGAGTTGAGTAAGCAAGAAAGGCCAGAAATGCGCCGTCAACGTAGCGGTCGAGGAGGGAATCTATGTAGCCCCCAAACCTGCTCGTCATCATCTGGGCCCTTGCCAGTTCGCCGTCAACGCCGTCGAGGATTGAGCTAATCTGATACAGTATTCCGGCTAAGGGAAGACTGAGGAGCGTCAGAAAGGCAGAGATTATTCCGAGGGCAAATGTAACGACAGTCATTTGGTTCGGGGTGACCTTCTCGGCGAGGAGGTAGCTTATCTCGGTTGAAATCTTCCTGTTGAGATGCCTGCTGATGAACCCGTCGCCCGTTCCCTTCACCGCGGTCTTAACGAGCATCCTCCTGGCCCTTTTCAGGTCCTCGGGCGTGTCAACATCAATCCAAGGGAGACCGTCGAGGAAGGTAACCTCAAGCCTTGCCCTCTTCACAACATCACTCATGGAATAGTCCCCTTCTCTCTCCCTCTCCAGTGCCTCTGTTATCTCGAAGATTGTCCCATCGAGGACGAAGAAGCCCGTATCGACTGCGTCCCACTCGTTGAGGGATTTGCCCGTCTCCTCGACTCTGCCGTTTTTGACTCTTACCCTAGTCGCCTCGCCAACGTCCGTCCATCTTGGTTTCCTGTCCGCTATAAGGCCGCTCCCCATCAGGGCCTCCCGGATGAATTCCTCGCCGTAAACGTGGTCGCTCATCACCAGAACAAACCTTCCAGAGACATAATCCTTGGCGAGGTGGAGGGAGTGTCCGTTGCCCTTCTCAGGCTCTGGGTTGATCACCAGCTCGGCGTTGAGGCCGTGCTCCTCGATGAACTCACGGTAAAGTCCTGCATAGCGTTCGTTGGTGACGATTACGAACCTTTTGACGCCGTTCTTCTGAAGGAGATGCATCGTCCGATACAGAATCTCCCTTCCTGCTACCTTAACGAGCCCCTTGGGCCTCTCCCCCATCCTCGTTCCGAGGCCTGCCGCCAGAATCACCGCCGTTTTTGGCACCATTGCCATCACCTTTTTAAAGCCCCCGCCGAGCCACTCTCCAGTGAGGGTTATCTGACCAACGATTTGAAGCTTTCGGGTGAGAGAGATGCGAGTTGCCGTGCTGTATTCGGGCGGGAAGGACTCCAACTATGCCCTCTATTGGGCCTTGAAGCAGGAGTTTGAGGTCAAATACCTCGTCTCGATGGTGAGCGAGAGCGACGAGAGCTACATGTACCACGTGCCAAACATCCACCTCACCGAGCTCCAGGCGAAGGCTGTGGGGATTCCCCTTGTGAAGGGCTTCACGAGCGGCGAGAAGGAGAAAGAGGTAGAGGACATGAAGGCCGTCCTCGAGGGGCTGAGGATAGACGGTGTCGTTGCCGGCGCCTTGGCCAGCGAGTACCAGAAGAAGCGCGTTGACAGGGTGGCAAAAGAGCTCGGCATAGAGAGCTTTGCCCCTGCCTGGCACCGCGATCCGGTTGACTACATGCGCGAGATAATCGGCATCTTCGACGTGGTCATGGTCGGCACGGCCGCCTACGGCCTGGACGAGAGATGGCTCGGAAGGAGGATTGACGAGAAGGCCTTAGAGGAGCTGGTGAGGCTCCACGAGAAGTACAGAATCCACGTGGCCGGGGAAGGCGGTGAGTTCGAGACCTTCGTCAGGGATGCGCCCTTCTTCAAGGCGCGCATAGTTTTCGATGAAGTCGAAAAGAAGTGGAACGAGTGGGACTATTCCGGAGTGCTTGAGGTCAAGAGGGCTCACCTTGAGAAAAAAGAGTAAAAACAGAAATGACTCCATCGGCAGGCACGAACGCCATCATAAAAACCATCTCCTGAGCCAAGAGCGCCTTCCAAGGTCCTTTTTGACGAGGAATACGGTTTTTTCACATTCCTTCGCAACTTCGACGGGCAGTTCCCCGAAAAGTCGCCTGGCAAAAATGGAGCCCTCCGAGGCGCCCATTATAACGAGGTCGTGGTTGCGGCACTCGGAGAGTATTGCACCTTTGGGGTTGTTGGTGTGGACAATCTTTAGGGTGCCTCTCGCCCCGTTCAGGAGCCTCATAACCGGCTCAAGGCGGCGCTCTATCCTCCTCCTTTCCGTTCCCTCAGTGTCAACGTACAGCACGGTAACGCTTGCATCGTTTTCAAGGGCGAATATTCTCGCTATCTCCGCCGCGAGGAGGCTGTGGGGACCGCCTGCCGTTGGAAAGAGGATTTTTTTAACTTCTTCACCCTTTCCAGGCTTCACGAGGAGCACATCACACGGGGCTTCCACGAGCCTATCGAGGTTGCTGCCAAAGATGTATCCCAGCCTCGAACGCCCCCTCCAGCCAAGCACGAGGAGGTCTGCCTTCTTGATCTTTATGGCGCTCAGTATTCCCCTGTAAACGCTGTGGGCGTAGTAAACCACACCCCTCACGTTTACCTCCTCACTGAGCCCTTCTCTCACCTTCCTGAGCAGTTCCAAAGCGGGGCCCGCAAAGCGGTGCGCCTCCTGAAGTGGCGTCTGCTCTGGAACTGTCACGACACTTACGAGGGCCAGTTCACCCTTTCTGGCCCGGGCTATTGTCTCACCTATCCTGGCAAGGTAGGGGGCATTTCTCGGATTTGAGATGGCCACGAGAACCTTGTAGCCTTCGGGCAACCACTCTCCGAAAACAACTTCCCTCTCAGGTGCCTCCTTCACTTCCCTCGCCCCCTTGTAGCGGGAGCTCAGTGCCAGACCCAGGATTACCCACCCAAGCGTTACGAACCACGCCGTTGGGCTCACGTCGAATATCCATATGGAGAGAACCCCCTGCAGGGCTATGGCGATGATGGGTATGGCCGGGAAATAAGGCATCAGGAAGCCATAATCCAGCTCGTCCCCCCTCTCGCGCCTTATCTTTATCACGGCTGCGTTGACGAGCAGGAATATCAGCAGGAAGACTATGTCCGCGCTCGCTGCAACGTCCTCTATCGGCAGGGCCATGGCAACGGTTACTATGATGATGGAAGAGAGAGCAAGTGCTATGTGGGGAACCCTCCTCACCGGGTGAATCCTCGATATGAAGCGCGGGAGCTTCCCATCGCGGCTTATTGCAAAGAGAACCCTCGTTGATGAGTATATGGTGGCGTTGAGCGCTGAAGTCGAGGAAAAAATCGCCGCGAGCGTTATCAAGAGGCCCCCGTAGGGCATGAGGTCCTTTATCGCCTCGCCCATGCCAACGGCCCCGTGGGAGGCGAACCACGCCGTCAGGTTCTCGGGCGAAACGTCGGCCCCGACTATCGCCGCGAAGGCGAAGAGGAGGTAAGTTGTTGTTACGGCCACAACGGAGTAGAGGATTGCCTTGGGTATGCTCTCCTTCGGGTCAAAGGCCTCCTCGCCGGCGTGCGCTATGACCTCGTAGCCCTCAAAGCCAACGTATGTAAAGCCCATAGCTGCTAAAACCTTGCCCCAGCCGTTCGGGACGAAGTTGCTGAAGTGGGAGAGCCTCTCGGGATGGAGGATGGTGTAGAACACCGCAAAGGCACCGATGAAGAGCAGAGTTGACATCTGGCCGATGGTAATCAGGTTCTCGATGTTGCCCGTCTCTGAAACGCCGATGTAGTTGATGACCACGAAGACGGCTATTATCAGGAGCGCGAGGGCCTTTATCACGAGCTCGCTCTCAACACCGAGGGACGAGAACCACTTCGTCCCCTCAAGGAGAAAAACCGTGTAGGTCGCGAAGGTTATGGCGTAGAGGCTTCCCGCAACGGTGAGGGCGAACCAGTTGAGCCAGCCTGAGATGAAGCCGATTAAGCCCTTAAACGCCTCGTCTATGTAGGTGTAGGCTCCTCCAGCGGTGGGAAGCGCGGAAGCCAGCTCCGCAAAGGACATCGCCGAGAAGAGGGCCACGAGACCGTTGAGGGCAAAGGCCACGAGAACCCCGCCGGGACCGGCGAAGCCTATCGAGATTCCGGTGGCGACAAACACGCCCGCCCCAATCATCATGCCCATGCCCATCATCATGAGGTGCCACATCGATAATCCTCGCGAGAGCCCGATTTCCTCCTCCATGCTATCGCCTCCTCCTGATTACAACGTTTCTCACGGAGTTGACCTTCTGCTTTATCCTGCGCCTCATCTGGGCCTCTCTCATGGCCTTCAGTTCTTCGATTATCTTTTTCGACTTGTGCAGGAGAAAGAGCATAAGAGAGTAGGCACCTATTATTATCCCAACACCGATTATCTGGGAGCCGTTCAACTATCTCCCCCCATCTTCCTAATTTGATACTTGATGCTCATGAGTTGGGAGTGGAGGATTAAAAAAGTTGGCTCTCATCTGGGGCAGGGTTCCAGGTGAGATGAAGGTGGAAAAGGTAAAAGAGGAATTAGGGCTTCACCCTGACCCAGAACCACGCCTTCGAGCAGCCGCCTGAGACCCCGCAGCTCGGGAACTCGAGGCTCCACTCCTTCGTCGGAATCGCGGAGTTCGGCTCCCAGTCGAAGTAGTCGTCGTCGAGGAGGAGCGTTATCGCCACCTGCCCCATCGGGTCGTCGTCGTTGCCCCATTTTCCAGCGTCCTCTTCCCAGCCGTCGTATTCGAGGTAGAGGAACGGCACATCGGCCCTCGTGTGGCCTATGATTAGCATCTGGGGCCTTGTGGTGAACCTGTTCCCCGAAAGAACTCCCGCTTCGGGATAGCGGTTAACCGGCTGTACGGGAACCATCGCGGTGGTTTCCTCCCGCGTTATGTCGGGCACATCGGCTACCTCCTCTGGCTTGAAGGAAATGAATCCGCTCGCGTAGAGGTAGTACTCGTCGTCGCCGAACTCCGTGTCCTTCGTGAACTGGACGGTGTCAAGGTAAGCCTGGAGCGTGTTGTAGCGGAGCGTCCTCGGGACCTCAACTTCCTGAACGAGGTAGGTCACCCTCATGTTGCCGTCGGCGGACCATACCTCAACGAGAACACCGTCGCGGTAGTTGCCGTTCGTGTCTATCGCGTAGCCGTTGTAGCCGACCGGATCGGGGTCTCCGCCGAGGTCCCTGACTATCGTTGAGCCCCACCACTCGGCCGCACCCTGGCCGGTGACGAGCTGGTTGATGAACATGACGCCGTTGTAGCCGTACTTCATGGCCGTTCCTATTTCTCCGGTGGCGAGGCCCAGGGCGGCGTCAACCAGAAAACCGGCCCCGAGTGTGATGTATTCGCCGGGGTCGTCCAAGTCCCAGCCGGCCGTGTGGACGTAGATTTTCCTGTATTTTTTGACCTCCTCGAGGGGCATGGCAAATATCGGATAGCCGTTGATGAAGGGATAGCTCACGCTTATCGCCCTCTCGTCGTGGTATAAAAGCCGGCTGTGGTCGTTTGCCTCGACCCAGCGCTTTGCAGGGTAGCCAACGGCGTAAATCGGCCCATACTCCCAGTCGAGGTCGTTCTCGTGCTCCCAGTAAACAGGGAAGGCCCACGAGACGAGCTGAATCTCCCCCTCCGCGCTGTCCTTGTTGCCCTTTATGTAAACGTCCTCGACGACGATGACGAGGTAGCGGTCAACGTCTTTGTCCATGCTAAGCCCGTTGGTGGCGTTCACCCAGATGTTGCTGTGGGCAGGGAAGCGGGGCTTGAAGGTCGGGGATTGAACCTGGCCCGCGAACCAGAGGCGGAAGTAGCGCCAGGGGACGAGGGAGAAAAAGTTCTCGATGGTGAACTCGACGACGTGCCTGTCGTTTTCGATGTATGTACTCACCTTTCCCTCGCGGTAGACGCTCCCGTACGTGTCCCTAAGCTTGAAGGAGTCCTCGTCGAGGTAGGCCACCCAGTCGGCCTCGCCGTTGTCACTGCTGTCAAAAAAGACCTTCATCGGCATCATGTCGCGGTACTTGCGGTCGTCGAGGTACAGCTTAATCATCAGGTCGTAGCCCCTCGCCTCCATGTATAACTTGCCCTCCGGCGTGAAGAAGCTGGCCGGCGAGTAGTAGTCAATCCATCCCTTCCCGGCCTCGATTACGAAGCTACCGGTGTAGGGGTAGGTGAGGCTTGGACTTTTATCGGTCATCGTGCTCCCGTAGATTCTTAGGTACACCCTCTCCGGGAATATCTCCGAGAAGTTCTCGATGGTGAAGCTCACCCGCCTTCCGTCGAGCTGAACGCTTCCATTCTGAAGTTCAACGGGGCCGTTTCCAGTCAGCTCGTAGAGGGTGAAGCCCGTGGAGTAAAGGTGAAGCTCCCATATTCTCCCGAACTCCTCGCCCTCATCGAAGCGCAGAACCGTCGGCTCGTAGACGTACTTTTTGCCGCTAAACATGTCTATGAAGACGGGGATGTGGACATATGCCGCCGCAAGGCTCTCGTTCTCAAAGGTTATCGTGAACTTGACGTTCTTGCCCGGGTCCGTGGAGGATGTAATTATCGAAACCTTTTCTATCTTCTCCCCGTTGGGCTCGAAGGCGTCGCTTCCAATCGGTCCGGCGTAGGTGAAGTTCGCCGTGAGCTTGTAAATGGGTATTATGACGGGCTCAAGGGTGACGTTTATCAGGTTATCCGGCAGGGAGAAACCTGGCCCTGTTCCGTTGTCGTTGGTTTCCCCGGCTTCGCAGCCGAGATCCGGGTCGGCGTCGCCCTCACATACCACATTGCCGTCCTCATCGTACTGAATGCTCTCGTTCGGTGCGGGAGTCTCAGTGGGTGTTGAGGTCTCGGTCGATGTCTCAGTCTGGGTTTCGGTTTGCGTTGCGGTCTCAGTGGTTGTGTGGGTTCCGGTCTCACTTCCAGTTTCCGTTGGAGAACTCTCCGCCGTGGATGTCGTCTCGCCCGTGCCGCTTGTCGTTGGGTTCTCGCTGGTTGTTGGGCCAGTTCCGGTGGGTGAGGGGGTGGTGCCGATACACCCGCTGATGACAACTAACGCGCTTAGTAAAAGGAGAACCAAAATCCGAGAGGTTTTTCTCATACCTGCACCTCCAACCCAAACCTGGGGCAAGAAACGAAATTGAAGCCCATACAGGGGTTTGGATTTTACCCAATTTTGGGTTTTATTTTATTTAAGTGTTTCTTCGATGAAGAGTCATTCAAGGGATAAAATTTATTAAGCACAGATTATTATCACATCCGGTGGTAGAATGATCGAGGTCGAGAACCTCACCAAGAGCTTCGGCCCCACGAGGGCGGTCAATGGAATAACGTTCACTGTTGCTGATGGCGAGATATACGGCCTCCTCGGGCCGAACGGGAGCGGGAAGAGCACTACGATGAAGATTCTGGCGGGGATACTGAAACCCACCTCGGGGCGCGTTGTTGTTGGCGGCGTTGACGTCGCCGAGGATTCACTCGGAGTCAAGCGGATAGTCGGTTACGTGCCTGAAACGCCGGTTCTCTACGAGAGCCTAACCCCGGTTGAGTTCTTTAACTTCGTGGGGAGCGTGAGGGGGATTCCGAAGGAAGAGCTCCAGGAGAGGGTCGAGACCCTGGTCAGGGCGTTTGGGATAGGGGGCTACCTCGGCGAGATGATAGGTTCGCTCAGCTTCGGAACGAGGCAGAAGGTGTCGCTCATAGCGGCGATGCTCCACGACCCGAAGGTTCTCATACTGGACGAGGCGATGAACGGCCTCGACCCCAAGAGCGCCCGCATTCTCCGGGAACTCCTACTCCAGTTCAGGGAGGAGGGCAGGAGCATAGTCTTCTCCACCCACGTTCTGGCGCTGGCAGAGATGATATGCGACCGCGTTGGGGTTATCTACAACGGGGAGATAATCGCGGAGGGAACCGTGGAGCAGCTCAAGGAGTTCGCCCACGAGGAGAGCCTTGAGGACGTCTTCCTCAAGCTTACCGAGAGCCAGGACGAGGTGGCGAGCGTAGTCCGGGCTCTTAAAGATGCCCTCTAGGGTGGGAGCATGTTCGAGATAGTCAGAATCCTCTACAAGGAGCTTCACTACCGGCGTTTGAAGAGCAACCCTCAGATAGCCGCCGATCCGGAGAAGTTCAGGAAGCAGCTCAGGAACGCGGGCGACATAAAGAGGGGGATGGCCCTTCAGTCAGTTGCCTTCCTGTTCTTTGGCGTCATGATGGCGGGGGCGATTGCCGGGGCCGAGGATGAAACCCGGGCGGCGGTGATATTCGCCACCTACGCCCTGCTCCCCTTCATAATGGCGCTCTACACGACGACCGTCAATGCTTCCTACGCGACCTCCATGGGAATCTTCGAGCCGCTCAAGCCCCTACCCATAAGAACGGGCTCAAAGTACCTCAGCGTTCTCCTCGCGATAGACAACGTCCCAGCGGTCATCGCGCTCCTCCCAGCGGCCATCATGATGGTGGCGAAGTATGGAGCCTCCGGCCTGCTTGGCCTGCTCTGGATCCTCACCGGGGCCTTCCTCGGCCACGTCCTCGGACTGGTCGTCTTCACGTTCTTCGGCTCGGCGAGCGTTGGCGGCAGGTTCTCGAAGCTCAGGACGCTGGCGCGGACCCTGGGGGTTATCCTCTTCATCGGCATCTTCTACGCCCTCAACTACTTCCAGCAGTACGTCAACGAGCACTACGAGGACCTTCTGCCCTTTTTCTCGAAGTACTCCCTGGCTTATCCGTTCTCCGTCGCCTCGATAACGGATCCATCCCACTCCTCCCTCATCCTCCTCGGCTATCTCGTCATCCTCGTTCCTCTCTACCTGTTCATCCTCGGACGGCTCTGGGGCAGGCTCGAAGAGGGGGCGAAGGTTTCCCGCTCCAGAACAGTTCGCTTCAAGGCCGAAACCCACCATCCAATCGTGGCGATCGCCCTGAAGGACCTGAGGGTAGTCTTCAGAAAGAGCGCCCTCCTCGTTGGTCTCGTCTTTCCGCTCTTCATAATCCTGCCGAGTGCCGTCGGCATTCTCACGTCCGGAAAGGTTGAGGACTGGGCTCTCGCGTCGGTTCTCCTCATGATAGCCTGGATGAGCTCCGTTGGAATAGACACGGTTCTCAAAATAGACGGGAGGGAGTTCGAGTTCCTGAGGAGTCTGCCCATAACTGTCGGTCAGTTCGTTCGGGCGAAGCTTCTCGTCATGAACGCCGTTCCGGTCACCGCCGGCGTTGGCCTCGTTCTAGCGGTTTCGTACCTCAACATTAGAACCCTTGCCCTGCTTCCCGCCGCGGTTATCCTTCCGCTCCTGACGTCCTCAGTGGCGCTGGCCTTCTTCTACCACGGCGAAAGCGAGCTATCCGTGCCGGAGACGAACTTCGGTCACGTTCTGGTGCTCATGATAATCAACGGGGTTACCCTCGGAGCAATCGCCGGCCTCTGGTACTTCCTCGGCTATCCCTACGCGCTGGCTCTGGCGACCGTCGGCTTTGCGGCGGTTCAAGCTGTCATCAACAGGTGATGTGGAATATCGCGAGGACTTTCCTCTTTCCCCAGAGTCCGTTGAAGAGCTCCACAGCATCTCCTGTCGGCTTTTCGATGACCTCTTTGTTCGCCACCAGCTCCCTGCTTTCCGGCAGGAGGGAGAGCCTTCCCCAGGCGCCGGTGCCGACTAGCAGAACGTCGAAGTCCTCCGTTAGGTACTCTCTCAGCTCATCCGGGTCGAGCTTGTGGCTCGTGCCGTGCTTGTTCTTGCTGAGCCATTTCTTGCGCTCCTCGATCTTTCCGCTCGGATAGATCACGATATCGTGGTCGTAAATCTTGCCGTCCACGACTATCCTCCCGAACTCAGGGAACTCGACCCTCATGACATCACCTCAGGCTCAGGGCGTCCCTCAGAATCTTCGCGTGGTCGAACGCCAGTGGCAGCTTCAGCGCTTCATCGACGGGTATAACGTGCACCTCCTTAGCGTCGTCTCCGGCCTTCAGTTTTCCGGTTCCGATGGCCAGAAATGCCGTCGTCACGGTGTGCCCCCTCGGGTCGCGGTTCGGGTCGGAGTAAACTCCAACGAGCTTGATGAGTCTAACGTCGAGACCGGTTTCTTCCTTTGCCTCGCGCAGGGCCGCCTCCTCGACGGTTTCGCCGTACTCGACGAATCCCCCGGGCAGGGCGTAGTGGTCTTTGAACGGTTCATGCTTCCTTTTTATGAGTACGACGCCGTCCCCGTACAGTATGACTATGTCGGCGGTTAGGCCTATGCATCTGTGCGCCTCGACCTTGAGCTCCGGATGGATTTTGGAGAGAAACTCTCTGAGCTCCTCCCGTACGGGGGTTATATCGTAGCCCCTCGGGGCCTTAACGAGCAGAACGTATCGGTCCATACCATCACCTCAGGGAAGTCTCTCCTCATCATCTTCAGCATGCTGACGTTTCATCATCGGCGGGCATAATTATTCCTATGGATTTATATCGTTAAGCCTCTCGACCGCGACCCTCATAGCTAGCTCGTTGACTTCTTCCATCGAGAAGGAAAAGTCCCTGTGCTTTAGAAAAAGAGCGGTGAACGCGTTCGCTCTCTTCAGCGCCTGGATGAACGGGCATTGGGAGTAGAAATGGGCAAAGCTCGCGAGGAACACGTCTCCCGCGCCGGTTGATTCTTCGATCTCCATCTCCACAGGCCGGTAGGTGCATCCCTTCCCCCTGAGGTATGCAAAACCCGGCCGCGCTCCGTTGGTGACCAGGAGAACCTCGACATCGCTGGGGTTGAAGTTTTTCAGATAGCGCGTTTCCGTGAGGTCGGCGTGGAGGATCCTCATTCCCCTGAGGAAGGACGCATCAATCTCCCGAAGCCTTACCGGGCCAACTTCTGGTGTCCTTATGAACCCCTGAACATCGGCAACAAGAAAGTTCGATAGCTTCTTGAACTTGGTGGCACTTTCGGGGGGAATCTCCCCGGCAACCGGGTTCAGCATCACCATGTCGTAATCCCCGTCCGGCACGTCCGTTATTGGGGCAGCCCTTGAGAGGAGCCGGAGCTTTCTTCTGTTGGCGTCCAGGTAACGGAGTTCGTAGGAGGTGCTCTTCTCGGCCGGTATTATTCTGAGCCTTATCCCTCGGTCGGTTAGTTCATCGAGCCACTCGTCCGGAAAATCCTCCCCAACGCTGGTTAGAACCTCAACGTCGCAGAAATTTGCGAGGGTTATCGCGGAGTAGTAGGCCCCTCCGCCGATCCTCCTTTCGAATCTCGAACCCCTTATTATTCTGTCGATGACCAGGTGTCCGGCGAGGAGGCATTTCATTTTAACCTACCTAATCTTCTGTTTTAGAGGGCACTTAAATAAAAACCTTTTGGAAATTCGGCGAAAAGTTTATAAAGGCAAAAGCGAAAAGCTTAAAAGGATATGTCCTTTTGGGGTGGGGCTATGAGACGCCTGGGCAAAGTTTCTCACTACGCGAAGCAGGGGTTCCTTATTCTGCGTACGGACTGGGTTCCTTCGCTCAACGACCCGGTGGTTGACAAAAAGCTCACCGTGGTCGGGGTAGTGAAGGATGTGTTCGGACCAGTTAACAGACCGTACGTGGCCGTGAAGCCACGCATCAAGAATCCCGAGAATTACGTCGGGACTCTGCTCTACGTTGATACCAAGCGCAAGAAGTCGAGGCCGGGAAAGACCGGCAAGAGGCGCACGAAGGGCGGAAAGGCAAGACGCCCTGCCCCCAGAAAGAGGGGGTGAGAGCTTTTGGCTGATAAGAATGTTTGTCCGGTTTGTGGCTCCGATAAGTTGTTTTATGACCCGCGGAGGGGCGAAATTGTCTGTTCTGTCTGCGGTTACGTCGTTCAGCAGAACGTCATTGATGAGGGTCCCGAGTGGCGTGCCTTCGATCCGGATCAGAGGGCAAAGCGCGCCAGAACCGGTGCGCCCATGACTTTGATGATCCACGATAAGGGCCTCTCCACAGACATAGACTGGCGCGATAGGGATATACACGGCAACCAGATAACCGGGATGTACCGTACGAAGATGAGAAGGCTCAGAATGTGGCAGCGCAGAATGAGAATAAACGACGCCGCCGAGAGAAACCTCGCCTTCGCCCTCAGCGAGCTGGACAGGATGGCGGCCCAGATGATGCTGCCGAGGCGCGTTAAGGAAGTTGCTGCATCGCTCTACCGCAAGGCCGTCATGAAGAAGCTCATCAGGGGTAGGTCCATAGAGGGCATGGTTTCCGCCGCTCTGTACGCCGCCTGCAGGATGGAGAGCATCCCGAGGACTCTCGACGAGATTGCCGCGGTTTCGAAGGTCACGAAGAAGGAGATAGGGAGGAGCTACCGCTTCCTTGCCAGGGGCCTCGGTCTGAACCTCAGGCCGACCAGCCCGATAGAGTACGTTGACAGGTTTGGTGATGCCCTCGGCGTCAGCCAGCGGACGAAGAAGCGCGCCAAGGAGATACTCCAGGAGGCCATCAAGAGGGGGATAACCAGCGGTAAGGGTCCGACCGGATTGGCGGCCGCTGCGCTTTACGTCGCGTCCCTGCTCGAGGGTGAGAAGAAGACCCAGCGCGAGGTGGCCGAGGTAGCGCACGTAACCGAGGTTACCGTGAGGAACAGGTATAAGGAACTCGTCGAGAAGCTCAACATAAACGTCCCGATATGAGGGATGGGCTTGCTGATAGCGGTAACGGGCGACACGCATCACGGCGATAAGACAAAGAACCTTCCTTCCCTTCTTTTCCAACATCTTGAAGAGAAAAAGCCCGATTTGATACTCCACACGGGGGACGTTACGTCCCATGAACTTCTAGAGAGGCTTGAGGATTTCGCGCCGGTCGTAGCCGTGAGGGGAAACGCGGACCACCTCAACCTGCCCGAGGAGAGACTCATCGATGTCGAGGACGTGAGTATCGGTCTCCTCCACGGTCATCAGTTCTTTTCGCTCAATGCACAGTTCTTGACGCTCAAGGCCCTCGACATGGGGGCGGACGTTCTGATATTCGGCCACACGCACCGCTTCTACCACGATATCTACTCGGTCCATGGAGAGCGGGTGGTTCTCCTCAACCCCGGCTCCCCAACGTTTCCGAGGATGGATGCCGCAGGTTTTGCATTTTTGAGGGTCAGCGGCGAAAGCGTTAGAGTCGAAAGGATACGCTTCTGGTGAGGATTCAAAACTTTCAGAAAAGCGGAAAAGGGTGGAAAAGAAAGGCCATCAGCTCTTGATAGCGAGCTTGATGTCCTCGGCCTTGACGGTCTTCCTGCCGGCGTGGTGGGCGAGGTCGACCGCCTTGCTGGCGATCTCCATGGCCTTCTCCTCAAGGTGCTCGGCCAGGAGCTTGGCGGCGTCCTCGCTGACGCGGGCGGCGCCGGCCTTTCTTATCAACCTGTCAACTGGGGCAATCGGCAACTCAGCCATTTTCCCAACCTCCTAAACGTTGTTTTGCAGGTATCTGCGTTCTATTCTAAGAACAAAGGTCTATATAAACCTTTCGGAAACCGGGCGCTCTGGGGCCAATAATCGGCCATTTTTGGGTGAGATGTTGAGAAATCTGGTATCCTTAGCCTACCGACTTATGAACGGGCAAATACTAACTTGAGGGCAAAGTTTCAAAAACGGCAAATCGGGCGTTAAATCGTATTTAGGGGTCCTTTAAACCTTCGATTTCTAAAAGAAGGGCAGGAGTTTGGAGCGTTGACGCAGGAAAAGCGTCTCCAATACTCACATAGAGGCAGGAATGCCCCAGTATTGCACCACAGCATTTTTATAGGTAGCGATGCAATCTCCAGGTTACTCAGGAGGTGAAAGCATGGTAGAGAAGTTTGAGATATACGACATCTACGTTGACAAGGACTACGAACCCAACCCAAAGAGGGACCTGGTGGCTGTTTTCAGGATAACCCCCGCGGAGGGATTCAGCATAGAGGATGCCGCTGGAGCCGTCGCGGCGGAGAGCTCGACCGGGACTTGGACGAGCCTCTACCAGTGGTACGAGAAGGAAAGATGGGATGACATGTCGGCCAAGGCGTACCACTTCCATGACATGGGGGACGGCAGCTGGATCGTCAGGATAGCATATCCGATTCATCTGTTCGAGGAGTGGAACATGCCCGGCATGCTCGCGAGCGTCGCTGGCAACGTCTTCGGAATGAAGCGCGTTAAGGGACTCCGCCTCGAGGACATCTACCTCCCGGAGAAGTTCCTCCGCGAGTTTGAGGGGCCGTACTTCGGGAAGGACGGCGTCAAGAGGATTTTTGACGTCAAGGACAGGCCGATAGTTGGAACGGTTCCCAAGCCGAAGGTCGGCTATTCGCCGGAGGAGCTTGAAAAGCTCGCCTACGACCTGCTCAGCGGTGGAATGGACTACATAAAGGACGACGAGAATCTGACCAGCCCCTGGTACAACCGCTTTGAGACGAGGGCGGAGGTTCTGATGAACGTCATAGACAGGGTCGAGGACGAGACCGGCGAGGCCAAGAGCTGGTTCGCCAACATAACTGCCGACGTGCGCGAGATGGAGCGCAGGCTCGAGATACTCGCCGACTACGGCAACCCCCATGCCATGGTCGACGTCGTAGTCACCGGCTGGGGGGCGCTGGAGTACATCAGGGACATCGCAGCCGACTACGGCATAGCGGTTCACGGCCACAGGGCCATGCACGCGACCTTCACGAGGGACCCCTACCACGGCATCTCGATGTTCGTCCTGGCTAAGCTCCTCCGCATCATAGGCATAGACCAGCTCCACGTTGGAACCGCGGGCGCTGGCAAGCTTGAGGGAAGCAAGTGGGACGTCATCCAGATAGCCAGGGTATTCAGGGAGGAGCACTACGTTCCCGATGAGACTGACGTCTTCCACATGGAGCAGAAGTTCTACCACATCAGGCCGGCCATGCCCGTCAGCTCGGGCGGCCTTCACCCCGGCAACATAGAGCCGGTTATAGATGCCCTTGGAAAGGACATAGTCCTCCAGATAGGCGGTGGAACCCTCGGCCACCCGGACGGACCGAAGGCCGGAGCGATGGCCGTCAGACAGGCCCTCGACGCCATCATGCAGGGCATCCCGCTCGACGAGTACGCCAAGAGCCACAGGGAACTCGCCAGGGCCCTCGAAAAGTGGGGCCACGTCACCCCGGTCTGACCGGTTTGACGGCTTTTTTCTTCCATTTTCGTCTTCCGTTCAACTTTTCGGCCGGAGGAGATTTAACAGCTGAAAGCCTTCTTTTCTTGGTGGGAATCATGGTTCATCCAGGGGGATTCTTGGAGGTAATCACCGGTCCGATGTTCGCTGGAAAGACAACCGAGCTGATAAAGCGCATTGAGAGGCAGATGTTTGCGAAGAGGAAGGCGGCTCTCTTCAAGCCGAGCATAGACAACCGCTACTCCGAGGACGAGGTCGTCGCCCACAACGGACTTCGCTACGAGGCCTTTGTGATACCAACCAACGCTGAAGGCGTTGGGAAGATCGTTGAGATAACGAAGCGTGAGGGTTACGAGGTTATAGGTATTGATGAGGTGCAGTTCTTCCCGATGGCCATCGTGGGTGCCTTGGAACGGCTTGCCGACGAGGGGGTTTACGTTATCGCGAGTGGGCTCAACCTCGACTTCAAGGCCGACCCGTTTCCCGTTACCAGGGAGTTGCTCGTTCGGGCGGACAACATAGTCTATCTCACCGCCGTGTGCACGGTTTGTGGAAAGCCTGCTACCCGGACCCAGCGCCTCATAGATGGAAAACCGGCGCCCCGTGACTCCCCAGTCATACTCGTCGGCGGAAGCGAGAGCTACGAAGCCAGATGCAGGGAGCACCACTTCGTTCCTTAGTTCTTTAAATTTCCCAAATCACCGAAAAGCTTAAAGTAATCTTTTCTTACATCAGGTTAGGGAAAGGGGGTGAGACCATGGACTCAAATAAGAACATGGGGAGACTGCTGGACATACTCGGAAACGAGACGCGAAGGAGGATACTCATCCTGCTCACCAAGAGACCGTACTTCGTGAGCGAGCTCAGCCAGGAGCTTGGGGTGGGTCAGAAGGCGGTTCTTGAACACCTCAGGATACTCGAGAGTGCGGGCCTCATCGAAGGCCGAACCGAGAAGATACCGCGCGGCAGGCCCAGGAAGTACTACACGATAAAGCGCGGTTTCCGCCTTGAGGTTCTGCTCACGCCCTACGCCTTCGGCACCGAGATGTACGAGCCCAAAGCACCGAGGCAGACAAAGGAGTACGCCCAGGCCAGGGCTCTCATAAAGTCTACGGAACCGGCCGAGGAGAAGATAGACGAGCTTCTGACTTTTCTGACCGAAATACAGGGCAGGATAGAGGAAATAATCAGGATGAAGCAGGAGCTCGAGGAGGTTCGCCTGCTCACGGAGACCTACATCGAGAGCCTCTTCCGCCGCATCGCCCAGGAGAACGAGAGGGAATTCGAGCGGCTGATGAAAGAGTTCAGGGCTAGACTTCCAAGAAAAATACTCGAAGACCTTGAAGACTTTTAGGAAGTGGCTTGAAGAGAATAAATCCTAGAAAAGGGCTCAGAGCATCTTGCCCTCTTCCTTCATCCTCACGAGCCTGGTCATGTAGCCCGCTATCCTGTTTCTGATGGTCTTGCTGGTGACGTTGGTGAGCTCCTCAACCTTCTTCTTGTTGTGCTCGAAGTCCCTGGTGAACTCGTTCGGGTAGCGGTCAAACAGCTCGCGCGCAACCCTCTTGATGAACGTCTGCTTGATGTTTCCCATCATCAATCCCCCCGTTAGCTTGACTCTGACAACCATACCCCAGTCTCGAAAGCAGTTTTAAAGCTTTTCCCTCGCTCAGACTTATAAACCCCAGCTCGAAGTTGGAACCATGCTGAGGGAGGTAATCCGCTGCAGGGGTCATGAGAACGTAAGAGCAACGCACAGATCAACGCTGGAGTTCACGAAGGAGGACTACCTCACGCCCCGAGGGGACTGCATACTCTGCATCGAGGCCGACAAGGGAATAAATGACCTTAGCGATGAGTTTAAATCCGCCCTGAAGGCTGGAAAAAGGCTTCTAATCCGAATAAAGGTAGGGAATTTGGTGGACGAGGTTCTCGCCGAGGGGAGCCCCGGGCTGATCCTCGATCACGATTTTTCGATGGTGGTGAGAAAGAGTGACTACATCGACGCCAGAACCCTCGCCATAAGGGCGAACAAAGCCGCGAGGGACGTAGACAGGAAAATAGTGGAACTCTTGAAGAGCCCCGAGAGGACGGTGGAGATCGAGCTGATAATTCTGGATTAGTCCTCTTTCTTCCTCCATCCTCCCATCGCGAGGCCAACGTGCCTGTCCGCTCCCCCGTAGTAGAGGTAGTAGCTGCCCCCGTGGTCTATCATGGCCTCCGCGAAGACCACGTTATCTACCCATCCATGCAGCTCCCAGTCGAGGGTTGGCCTGAGGATGGGCTTCTCGGTTCTCCATATGAGCTTTCTTGGGTCTTCCCGGTCAAAGAGGGCAGCGTGCGTGTAGTAGACGAGCTTTCCGTCCTCGTGAAAGGCCTCGCTGTGTATCAGGAGTATCCCGTCCTCCGTGAGGATTGGCGGAGGTCCGGGCTCAACGAGATGGCCCCTCGGCCTCAGAACGGGCTCCCTCTCGTACTCCCAGTGGATGAGGTCCTTTGAATAGGCGAGCCAGACCTTTGAGTCGCCGAAGTACATGACGTAATAGCCCTCGAAGGATCCGGACTTCATTTTCTCCGTCAGTATGGCTCCGCTCTTGGTCCAGTTTTCGGTGGTGTTCTTCTGCGCGGGGAACTCCTCGAAAACCACGCCGTGCTTCTTCCAGTTCAGAAGATTCTTCGAGGTGGCGATGCAGAGCCGTGCAGTCTTTCCATCGTAGCCGGTGTAGGTCATGTAGTATGTCTTTCCAATCCTCACGACGCGGGGATCCTCAACGCCGAGGCTCTCCCACTCGTATTCCGGTTCCATAACGGGCTCTGGGTGTCTGATGAAGTCGATTCCATCCTCACTCAGCGCCAGCCCGATTCTTCCGGTTATCTTTTCCCCTTTGGCCTCCGCACGGTAGAGCATGACCACTTTTTCCCTCCTCTTGACCACCGCGGGGTTGTAGACGTTCTTTGAGTCGAATCCTTCATCTGAGGGAGAAAGCACAGGTTTTGGGAGTTTTTCAAACCTGAATTCATATGGGTTCAACGCTAACGCCCCCATTGGCCACTATGAGGTACCTCCTTCCTCCAAACGAAACCCCTCTCAGAACGATGCTCGTCCCCTCTGCCGGACGGACGGTGAGCTCATCCCCTGCCTCCATTCCAAGCGAGGCGGTAACGAAGGCGAAAACGCTCGCCGCGCTCCATACCTGCGGGGAGTTGGCCCTTAAAACGGGAACGAGCTCGTTTAGGCCGCTGTACAGCTCCGGAAGCTCCCTCTCCGGCAGAAGCTTCGCGGCATCGAAGACGGCATCCATGAGTGCCCTCGCCATGTCCGTTCTTCCAATCCTCGCCAGGCCGAGGGCTATCAGCGCGTTGTCGTGCGGCCACACGCTTCCGCGGTGGTAGCTGAAGGGGTTGTAAGCTTTCTCTCCGGCGCTCAGGGTTCTTATGCCGTACCGGGAAAGCATGTCCGGCTGGAAAAGCCTCCCCGCGAGTTCCTCCTCGTGCTCGGCTATACCCGTCAGGAGCAGGTGCCCCATGTTGGAGGAGACGACTCTGAGTGGCCTTCCCTCCCCGTCCAGCGCAAGGGCGTAGTAGGAGCCGAGCCAGAAGTCGCGGTTGAACCTTTTCTTCAGCTTTTCCGCCTCTACGAGGAGGGTCTTTTCATCGAGCTCTGTCAGGTCAAGCTCCCCTGCAAGTTTAAGCGCCCAGTAGGCGTAGCCCTGCACCTCAACGAGCGCTATCGGCGGCTTTGGAAGTTTCCCTTCCTCGTCAATTATCGCATCCCTTGAATCCTTCCATCCCTTGTTGCCAAGTATTCCCGGAACGTAGGTTACGTAGCCGTCATCATCGAGCTTTCCGAGTATCCACTCGACGGCGGCCGTCAGGTTCGGCCTCAGTTCCTCAATCAGTCCCCTGTCCTTGGTCCAGCGCAGGTACTCGCCGGCCAATGCCACGTAGAGGGGGGTGGCATCGACCGTGCCGTAGTACGGCGCGAAGGGAACCTTCCCCGACTGCGCGAGCTCCCCGAGGCGGAACTCATGTGGTATCTTTCCAGGTTCTTCCTCGTTCTTCGGGTTGGTTCTCTTTCCCTGGAGCCGCCCGAAGAGTCTCAGCGTGCCGGCGGCGTATTCAGGGTAGTACGGCAGGAGGAAGAGTGAGGTTATTATCGCGTCCCTTCCGAAGGGACAGGCGAAGTACGGAATCCCTGCAAGGGGGACCGGCCCGAAGCGCGTAAACAGCGTCAGGGCGTTTATGTTCTCCACAGCTCTCTCGAATATTCCGTCGATGGCGGGTGAGCCGGTGAAGGCGACGTTTTTTATCGTTCTCTTTTTCTCTGCGAGTATCTCCGAGACCCTGCCCTCGATTTTGGGGATGAAGCGGACATAGAGGACGGCCTTTTCGAGGGGGGGTATCTCAAGTTCTGCCCTTAAGAGACTCCCCTCCCTTTCCATGTTGGTCTCGGTGGAGAGGCTCCTCCTTCCGGCGGGGCTTTCCTTCAGGTGGGTTCCGCCGACTGGGACTATGGCCTTTCCATTCTTCAGCCCCATAAAGCCCCTGACCTGGAATATGTCCTCGATGGGAGCCTCGTAGGTGTACCTGACCCTGACACCGAGCGGTTCTTCCGACGTGTTGTAGAAGGAGAGCTTTTCCTCGTAAACCCCGTCCAGCGTTCTTAGCCTCACCAGGATTCCCCGCTCGCCGAGAGAGAAGTGTGAAACCGCCCGGGTGAAGGTTGAGGATGCCCCGATGAAGTCCGGTTCCGGAGAAACTTCAAGCCTGGCCTTTCTGACGAACCTTGTGTCAAGAAAATAAAAGCCGTCGTAATGGGAGGGCATGTCCCCCCTCTCATCGCTCAGGACGAAGGCTCCGTTGCCGGCTAAGATGGTTCTCATGGACTACCCCTCAAGGAAGGACTTTACCTCCCTTGGGTCTTCAAGGTTTATTGCCTTTACTCCCCAGAGCCTCGCGGTAAAGCGGAGCTCCTCGGTGTAGTCACCGGGAACCAGCGAGAGGTGGTTGGCCCCCATGGCCGAGATGAAGGTTTCTTTGTCGAGTGGGTTCCTTATGGCCGTATGCGGCCACTGCTTGCCCCATTTGAGCTTTGATTCCATCTCCTCAGTTATCTCAAGGCCCTCCGCGAGGAAGTAGAGGAGGTAGTACTCCCCCCCGCGACGTATGAGCCTTGCCACCGTAAACTCAGCCGGGGGAGTTCTGTAAGTTAACGCCCCGCCGCTCGCCCCCTGGCACTGTCCCTGGACGGTTGTTGCTTTGAGGTTCTCCTCCGGGTTCTCGCTCAGCCTCGCGTAGTAGAGCGATGAAGCGCCGCAGTTGGCTATCATGACGACCTCGTCGTCCACGTACTTTATGTCTCCGAAGAGTGGGGGCTTTCCGCTCAGATAGAAGAGGAGCGCCGAACTTATCGTGCCCTTAACGTCGCCCTCACACGTGGCCGGGATTACCTCCTTCTCGCCCTCGGCATCGAGGTTGAACGGGAACAGCGCCGGAATCAGGCAGGCCGTAACACCGTAGACCTCGCTCAGCTCCGGCTGGCACTTTATCGAGACGGCCGAAATGCCTTCCTGCTCGCTCCAGCTCTCCTTTGCGGCTAGGTAGAGTGCTATCTGTCTCCTCAACGCCTCCGGTGTCAGCATGAGGTCGTCAAACTTGACTTCCGTTTTCTCGGTCAGCCAGTCGTAGAACTCCTCCACGCGGACCCTCAGCCTCTCGTCCGAGAGCATCTTCTCCGCCTTCCTAACCAGAACGTACTGGCCGAGCATTATGAAGTCGCCGACGATCCTCTTAAGCCTCGGCAGGTCGTCCATGAGGTGCTCCATCCCGAGGGTGTACGGGGCCCCCCAGAGGAGGAGGGACTTCCTGGAGAGCTTTGAGACGGCCTCAACGGCTCTAACCCAGGCCTTTACCTTTTCAACGTCCCCCTTGAGGCGGACGTGGTTCAGCGCGTACTCGTTCACCGCGCTCTCCCAAAGAGAGGCCCCGACAGATGTGACGCACGTGGTTCCTGCCCATGCCGGATCATCGTCGGCGTAGAGGAGTATGGGCCTCTTGGTTTCTCTGACAAGTGCCGTAACGAGGTTGCTCTCCGTCCAGTGCCAGAGGCCGGCTATTATTCCCGAGGCCGAGCTTCCGGCTATAATTTCCCCGGCCCTGAAGCTCTCATCCATCGAATCTACCCCGAAGTTCTTACCGGCTTTGAGGGCTTCGTATTTTCCAAGCCTCTCGTTCACGTCGAGAACTTCAAAGCCAGCCTTTCTCAGCTCCCCGATGAGGGTGGAGTGCTTCTCCATCAAAGCCCTCTCGCGCTCGATCGAGAGGGCCGTTGGCCTCGGATCCGTGAACGTTATTACCGCTATCATGGGCAGCACCTTGGTATCTCAATCGCGGGAAACGTATATAACGGTTGTCGGAGGAAACAACCAAAAGTTGTTGCTTGTGGTGATGACGATGATGGTCTCTATCGGAGAGGTCCTCATAGATTTCATAGCCCTGCAGGAGGGGAAGCTTAAGGATGTGAAGTCCTTCGAGAAGCATCCGGGCGGTGCTCCTGCAAACGTTGCGGTTGGTCTTTCAAGGCTCGGCGTTGAGAGTGCGCTGGTAAGCAAGGTCGGCGACGATCCCTTTGGGGACTTTCTGCTCGAAAGGCTTCATGATGAGGGGGTAAGGACATACATATCCCGGGACGCTGAAAAACATACTGGCGTTGTCTTCGTTCAGCTCATCGGTGCCAAGCCGGAGTTCATTCTCTACGATGGCGTTGCCTACTTCAACCTGAAGCCTGAGGACGTGGAGACGGCCCTTCTTGAGAACGCTGAGACAATTCACTTTGGCACCGTGCTCTTCGCCAGGGAGCCCTCTCGCTCGACGCTCTTTGGAATTTTAGAGGAACTTAAGGGAAAGGTTCCACTGAGCTACGATGTCAACATAAGGCCCGACCTCTGGCGCGGAAGGGAGGGAGAGATGCTACGGGATATTGAGAGGGCCCTCGGGCTGGCGGATATAGTTAAGCTCGGCGATGGGGAGCTGGCGTACCTCAGAGACAACGGAATAAACCCTGAAGACTTCGACTTCAAACTTCTCGCGGTGACCTTAGGTGAGAAGGGCAGCGAGCTGATGAGTGGAGGCGCTAAGGTTCACATCCCTGCTTATAGAGTCGAACCGGTTGACACCACCGGAGCAGGGGATGCCTTCACAGCTGCCCTCTTAGCCGGCCTTCACTACTCGAACCTGCTCGGTGAGGGGACCATCGATGAGGAGCACCTCAGAAAACTCGGGCGCTTCGCAAACCTCGTAGCGGCGCTCTCAACGACCCTCAGGGGGGCTTGGAGCGTTCCAAAAATGGAGGAAATAGTTCTAATGAAAGAGGTCAGGGAGCTCTACCAGCGCTCCAAGAGGTAGTCCTTCTCCTCAAGGAAGACCTTCGCCCTCTCCTCTATCAGTTTTTCGGCCTCAAGGGTGCTCATGTCCATCGTTCTCTTGACGAAGTCCGCCGTCTTTGCGAAGTACAGCGGCACGAGGGGTTCTGCCTCGGTTAGGATTCCGTTTTTGTACGCCACCGCCCCGTCGTAGAGGACGTGGCTCCAGAGCCTGTCGTCGAACTCGAAGGTCTTGAGGGCCTCCATCACCCCCTTGAGAGTCTCTTCGCCCAGTGCCCTCTTCAGCACGGGTTCGTGCTGGGCAAAGAGCTCCTTTGCCCTTATCTCAAGGAGCTCTAAGGTCACCTTTACAGGCTCTGGTTCCCCTTTCTCAAGCTCCCCGAAGACCGGAACGGGCTCTATTGCTTTAACGTCCTTCCAGACGTTCTCGTACTTCTCCATCAGCATGAACAGCGTCCCGACGACCTGGTTGAACATGGGGCCGAGCGATGCCGCCGGATCCTTGGGATCGTGTATCTTCATCCCCAGAGCAGTCTGGATGATTTTGAAGCCCCTCGCTATGGCCGTCGTCGTCAGGAATATGTCGACGCCGAAGCGCGCCACGTGGGTCTTCCAGACCGCCCCGTCTTCGAGGTAGACTTCCATGAGCTTTCTGCTCACCCCAAAGTCCCCTCCTATCGGCTGCCTGACGTTCTTCCCGTAGAGCGAGGCCGTCATAGGGTAGGCTATGTTGTTGGTTATCGTGCCGTCCCACTTGTGCCTTATGTAGAGCGGCGCCACGAAGTCGTAGCCCTCCTCGATGGGCTTGGCGAAGCAGTATATCCACTCGGGGGTTATGCTCCTCAGGTCGCTGTCCACGAAGACGAGCGCATCGGCGTCCCTCTCGAGGGCAAACTCCATGAGCTCCTTCATAGCGCTGCCCTTTCCCGGAATCGGCCAGCTGTAGACGAAGCTGTGAACCTCGACACCCTCTGGGACCTTTGTCCCCAGAACCGCCTCCCTCGTCCCATCGGTGCTTCCTCCGTCAGCGTTGACGACGATTCCTCCACCGAAATACTTCTTCAGCCCTTGGGCGGCCTGCTTAACGACAAAGGATATTGTTTCCGCGTTGTTGTAACTGGGAATTCCAACGATGACCCTCATCTCTTCCACCTCATAAATTTACAACCATTTAAAGTGGTTTATTTTGAAAAGGATTATATACTTTTTGCCCCTACTCCCTTGGGGGATCCCCATGGAGCTAAAGGTCGGAGTGATAGGCTGCGGAAACATATTCAACCTTGCCCACAAAAAGGCCCTCAGGGGAATCGAGGGCATCAGGGTCGTCGCCTGCATGGACATAGACCCGGAACGGGCCCGCGAGGGTGCGAAGGAGTTTCGGGCGAAGGCGTTCACGAGTCTCGACGAGTTTTTGGATACAGAGGTTGACGTCGTTGAGGTGCTCACGCCAACCTACACCCACGCAGAACTTGCCGTTGAGGCTCTCAAGGCAGGAAAGCACGTGATAGTGGAGAAGCCGATAGCCCTCACCGTTGAAGAGGGCGAGAGAATGATAAAAACCGCCGAAAAGAAAGACCTGCACCTCTTCGTTGGTCACGTGAGGCGATTTGACAAGAGATGGATGCAGATGAAGGAGGTCATAAAGAAGCGCAACATCCTTCCCATGCACATCAGAAAGGCCGAAGTCCAGAACCTCCCCTTCCCCAGGGATTACTGGTACTGGGACGAGAACAGGAGCGGCGGTGTCGCCGTTGACCTCGGAGTTCACGTCACGGACTTCCTGCGCTGGTTCTTCGAGAGCGAACCGGTGAGCGTCTACGCCGTTGGGAAGTCCATCAAGGAGGAGGCGAGGGCCAACGGGACGTTCGACCACTTCATGATGATGATAAAGTTCGAGGGAGGAAAGACCGGCATAGCAGAGGTCAGCTGGGCCTACCCCTACCCCTCGCGCTACGGTGTCTTCTACCACCACGTTGACATCATAGGGAAAAATGGCAGGATACGCTACACCCCGCTGGACACTCCCGTGGTCGGCGTCGCCAAGGCCAACTTCGAGATGCCGCGCTTCTCACCGCTCCTCTCAACCTTCCCCGACGCCTTCGAGAGGGAACTGAGGCACTTCTTCAACTGCATTAAGGGGAAGGAAGAGCCAGTGGTTACCGCCGAGGACGCCCTGATAGCACTGAAGATTGCCGAGAGAGCAAAGGAGAGCGCCCGCAAGGGGGAGGTGGTTGAGGTATGAAGAAGCTCAACTTCGGAATAATAAGCTACGCTCATCCCCACGCCCTTCGTTTTGCCTCCACTATCGCGGGGGGCAAGGGGACAAAACTCGTGGCCATATCTGGCGATGGAGCCAACCCGGACGTTGCACGCGCCGAGGCGAAGAAGTACGGGGCGAAGTTCTACAGAAACTACGAGGCACTCCTGAGGGATGAGAACGTCGAGGCGGTTTACATAGCAATCGAGACCTACCGGCACAGGGAGATAGCCATCAGGGCCGCTGAGGAGGGCAAGCACATACTCCTTGAGAAACCCATAGCCCTGAACCTCAGGGATGCGGACGATGTTATAAGGGCCGCCAGGAAGGCCGGCGTAAAGCTCATGCTCCCCTTCAACCCCAGGTTCACGGAGCCCCTCGTGAAGGCGAAGGAGATGATCGATGCCGGTGAGATAGGTCCCATTGAGTACATCCAGACGATTTCGGAGAACGTTAAGCCTCCGATATTCCTTCAGGGCCTTGACATGGGCTGGTTCTTGGACGCGAGTAAGTCCGGCGGCGGGGGCTTCATGGACACGGCACCCCACGGTGTTGACTCCCTCCTCTGGCTCACGGGGGACCTCCCCAAGAAGGTCTACGCGGACATAGGCGCCAAGATATACGGTTTCCCTGTGGATGATATAGGCACCGCCGTCCTTGAGTTCAGAAAGGGCGTTCTTGCTGTTCTCACTGCCGGCTGGGGCAATCCGAGGGGCTACTCCTACGGCATCGAGATAAAGTACTACCTCGTCGGCAGGGAGGGCTTCCTCGACGTGAGAACTGCCTACCCGGACTTTACGGTCTACCAGGACAGGGCGGAGAAGATATACTGGGACAGGCCTGACGTGAGGGGGATAGTGAGTTCCTTCACGAGGGCCGTTCTGAGGGATGAGAACGTTCCCATAACCGGCGAGGATGCGAAGAAGAACCTGGCGATAATCCTTGCGGCCTACGAGTCGTCCAGAACGGGGAAAACCGTGAAGCCCAGGGTTTAATTCCAAACTTTTACTTTTTTGTAATACAACCACTTTCAGTGGTTCTAAACACAAATCTTATATATGTTGTTCACATAAGTCCGTTGAAGTACCTTACTTTAGGGATAGGGTGATGCCCCATGATTAGGAGGTTGTTTGGTGTTCTGTTGGCGGCGGTTGTGTTGTTCGCCGTAGTGTCCAGTGGCTGTATCTCCCCCGGAGGGGAGGAGAAAGTAACAGTGACGTTTCTGTCAACCCAGCTGAACCCGCCCGAGGAGAGGGCCTTCGTCCAGGAGGACCTTCTGAAGGGGTTTACATCGGACACGAACATCGAGGTTAATTTCGTCCCGATTTCCTACACGGACATGGTTACGAGGCTCGAGGGCGAGATGCAGACTGGAAAGGTCACCATCGACGTCATAGGTGACCTCCACGGCGGTATGGACTACATGGCCTCGAAGGGCTGGCTCGAGGACCTCAGCACGATGCCCAAGCTCGAGGGAAGGACCTTCATCAGCACCTTCGAGCAGTACTCCTACATCCGCGGCCAGAAGGCCTACGTGCCATGGATGAGCGCCACCTACGTTATGGTCGTTAACAAGGAGGCCTTCCAGTACCTGCCGGAAGGGCTTACCGAAGATGACGTCATGAAGGGCACCGACAAGTGGACCTACGATGCCCTCCTCCAGTGGGCCAAGAACCTCAAGGAGGCCAAGGGACAGCCCGAACTGGGCTTCCCGGCCGGACCGAAGGGACTCTTCGTCAGGTTCCTCCATGGCTACATCTATCCGAGCTACACCGGCTACCAGGCGAAGGAGTTCGACAGTCCAGAGGCCGTTGAGATGTGGGACTACCTCAAGGAACTCTGGCCCTACGTGCACCCGTCGAGCACCACCTGGGACGCCATGGCTGACCCGCTCTTGAAGGGCGAGGTTCTCATAGCCTGGGACCACACGGCGAGGATTAAGAACGCCATCGAGACCAAGCCGGACCAGTTCGTCGTCGTGCCGGTTCCGAGGGGGCCGAAGGGCAGGGGATTCATAGTCGTCCTCGCCGGCCTCGCCATACCGAAGGGAGCACCGCACAAGGACGAGGCTTGGAAGCTCATAGACTACCTCACCAAGCCGGACACCCAGGTCAAGGTTCTGGAGAAGGTTGGATTCTTCCCGACCGTTGAGGAGGCCAGCGGAAAGCTGCCCGAGGGACCGCTCAAGATACTCGCGGAGGGGGTCCAGGCCCAGGCGAGCACCGAAGATGCCCTCGTCGTCATGATACCGAACCTTGGAGACAAGGGAGGACAGTTCAAGGAGTACTACAAGCAGGCCTTCGAGAGGATAGTCCTCAACAACGAGGATCCGGCGACGGTAACCAAGGAGATCAAGCCCGACCTCATAAAGCTCTTCGAGGACGTTGGAGTGCCGGTGCCGTGAAGGAGGAGTTCCCATGGAACGGCGCTCTCTCGTTCCCTATCTTTTAATTTTGCCGGCTTTCGCGTATCTGCTGTTTTTTGTTGGCTATCCCCTCGTTCAGGCCCTCTATCTGGCCTTCACCCAGAACGGTGCCCTCTCCCTTGAGGTATGGCGGAGAACCTTTAGCGATTACTACTTTTGGAGCGCGTTTAAATACACAATCCTTCTGGCGGGTATCATAGTCCCGACCCAGGTTGCCCTTGCCGTTGTTCTGGCCCTTCTAATGAACCGCGTTTTCAAGGGCAAGGACGCCGCCCTCTACGCCCTCATAATTCCCCTCACCATAAGCGACGTGGCGGCCGGTTTAATATGGTACTCCATGCTCTCCCCCTACGGTTTCATAAACAAGCTTCTCATGAACCTGGGGCTGATAAGCCAGCCGATATACGTATTCGGCTACGAATACCGCATGAGGGAGTTCTTCGCGATAGTTATAGCCGAGCTGTGGCGCTCCACGGCGATAGTCTTTGTGATAATCCTGGCCGGCCTTCAGATGATAAGCAAGGAGTACATCGAGGCTGCCGAGGTCTTTGGGGCGAGCTACTGGACGAGGCTCAGGCGCATCGTTCTGCCGCTCCTAAAGCCCAGCATCCAGAGCGCCCTCATAATAAGGACTCTCTTCGCGATGCAGATCTTCGGTATCGTCTGGATACTGGCCGGCAGGGACATCCCGGTTCTCGCCGGTGAGGGCTACTACCAGCTCACGGAGATAAAGGACGCCGGCGTTGCATCGGTATACGCCCTCGTGATAGCTGGTCTCTCCATACTGCTCGGTGCGCTATACATCAAGTTCCTCCGCGCTGAGTATCTGGAGGTGGGAGAATGAACGACGAGACCAAGTACGCCCTCAAAAAGGTGGGGTTCTACACAGCCGTTTTCACGGCCGCGGTCTGGATAGTGATTCCGATAATCATCTCCTTCCTCTACGCCTTCACCAGCAAGGCCGACTACTATGACCCGACCAAGATAATCCCGACGAGCTTCACGAGCGAGTACGTTCACACGATACTCTTCACCCTCGGCGCGTGGGACGGAATAAAGAACAGCGTCATAGTGGCGGTGCTCACCATCATCATAAGCTTCATCCTCGGCGTCCCAGCCGGGTACTCGATAGCCAAATACATGTTCCCGGGCAAGGACCACATAAAGCTCTCCATAGTTGCCCTCAGGATGTTCCCGATTCCGGTCATGGCCATACCGCTCCTGGTTCTCTACATAGACCTTCACTTGGCGGATACTCTCCTTGGAGTGGCGCTGGCCCACACGGCGATGGCGCTCCCCTTCGTCGTCCTCATAACGTCGAGCATCTTCGCCGGGGTATCCAAGGAGTACGAGGAGGCCGCGATGGTTTTTGGCCTTACCCGGTTCGGCTCCTTCAGGAAGATAACCCTTCCCCTGGCCCTCCCGGGGCTGGCCGCTGCCGCCATGTTCACCTTCGTCATGAGCTGGAACGAGGTCTTCGTGGCGTCTATCCTCACCCTCAACAACAGAACCCTTCCGGCTCAGATACTCTCGATAATGGCCGGCTCCAGCGGCGGTGCCGCGCCGGACTACTACAAGTTCGCGGCGGCGTTCATAATGACCCTCCCGGCGATGCTGTTCATCCTCTTCGCCAGGAGGTATCTGGTCACGATGTGGGGTATAACGCTCAAGTGAGGTGTTACCATGGTTGAGGTCAAGCTTGAGGGAATAACCAAGAGGTTTGGGGACTTCGAGGCCGTTAAGGACCTTACACTCACGATAAAGGATGGGGAGTTCCTCGTGCTCCTCGGGCCGAGCGGCTGCGGAAAGACGACGACGTTGAGGATGATTTCCGGCCTTGAGACGCCCAGCGAAGGCAAGATATACTTCGGCGATAGAGACGTTACATACCTGCCCCCCAAGGACAGGAACATTTCGATGGTCTTTCAGAGCTACGCCGTCTGGCCGCACATGAAGGTCTTCGACAACATAGCCTTCCCGCTCAGGGTGAAAAAGTATCCCGAGGACGAGATAACGAGGCGCGTCAAGTGGGCGGCAGAACTCCTCCAGATAGAGAGTCTCCTCGACCGCTACCCCGGACAGCTCAGCGGTGGCCAGAGGCAGCGTGTGGCCGTCGCCAGGGCGATAGTGGTTGAGCCAGACGTTCTGCTCATGGACGAGCCGCTCAGCAACCTGGACGCCAAACTCAGGGTGGCGATGCGCGCCGAGATCAAGAAGCTCCAGACGAAGCTGAACGTCACGACCATCTACGTCACCCACGACCAGGTCGAGGCAATGACTATGGGAGACAGGATAGCGGTTATGAACAAGGGCCGGCTCCTCCAGGTGGGTCCGCCCACGGAGGTTTACCTCAAGCCCAACTCCCTCTTCGTGGCGACTTTCATAGGCGCTCCCGAGATGAACATCCTCAGCGCCGCGGTCACCGAGAGGGAGGGGCTGGCGCTCGAAGGGGATGGCTTCATCGTCCCCCTACCGGAGGACTTCAGGGAGCTGCTTCTTGACTACATCGGGAAAGACGTTCTCCTTGGCATAAGGCCCGAGCACATGACGGTGAAGGGAGTCTCCACCCTTGAGCACGTAACCAGAACTGCGGAGATAGATGGGATCGTGGATTTCATCGAGGCCCTAGGGACGGACACGATAGTCCACGCCAAGGTTGGGGGAAACATAATCAAGATAAAGCTGCCGGGGCACATACCCCTGCCCGTTGGAGAAAAGATTAAAATAGAGATAGACCTTGACAATATCCATATCTTCGACAGGGACACGGAGAAAGCGATAATCTGAGGCCTGCCTATGGACGAGAAGGAGATAAAGGCCCTCCTCCGCGAGTTCGGCCTTAACGAGTACGAGGTTAGGGCTTACCTCGCCCTGATCAGAAACGGGCCGTTAACCGCGGGAGAGCTCGCGACGCTCTCAAAGGTTCCCCAGCCCAGGATATACGACGTAATAAGAACGCTCATGGCCAAGGGATTCGTCACAACGAGCCAGGGCAGACCCAAGCAGGTCATTCCCCTCAACCCGGAAAGCGTCATGAACGCCATCAAGCGGCGGTACGACGAGAGGATAGAGGCCCTCAAATCCGCCCTCGAGGAGATTTACACACCTCACGGCGAGATAGGCAGCGTAATCGTGGTTAAGAGCCGCATAACTCTGGAAGACTACGTCAGGAGGGCAATAAAGAACGCCAGATTCCACATGAGCATTGCCGTTCCCAGGGAGTTCCTGAAGAGGCTGGAGAAGGAACTGAGGGAAAAGAAGGACAACAACGTCCGCATAAACCTTTTCCTTTACGGGGAAAACGACGTTCCATCCGTGGCCAACGAGATACGCATCAGGGATGTGCCCGATCCGATAATCATAATTCAAGACCGGGATATGGGAGTATACCTCCCCTACGAGGCCTTGAGCGGTGGCAGCTCCCTCCACGGCTACGGCCTTATAATCCAGGACAACAACCTGCTCTTCATGCTCGACCGCTACTTCTATCACGCCCTATGGCCCACCGGCAGGGTCGTTTATCGTGAGGAGCGCGAGCTCAAGCTTCCGAGGGAGTACATACACATAAGGGAGCTGGTCGCCGACCTGAAAACATTTGGACTCGCCGGCATGCGCGTGGAGGTTATCGGAAGGTTTGTACGTTCCGGAGAGCCGGTCCATCTCACGGGCACCATCGTTGAGTTTTTTGAAGACGAGCACAAGGTGATATCCAACATAACCGTCGAGACCGAAGATGGAACTAGATACGTCGTGGGCGGCTGGAACGCTTCCCTGGAGGACATAGAGGCCGAGAGGATAATACTCTTTGAGTGATCTCTTTCCACTGGAGGAGGGTGAGATGGACGCCAAAACCGCCGCATTGGAGATTATGAACTCTGCAATTGAAAGCGCCGACCCCTACCGGGCAGTGCGTAGGAGCATTAACGTCGATGGAAACCGCATGGCCGTTTTTGGAGAGGAGTTTTCCCTGTCTGGAAAAGTCTACCTCCTCGCCTTCGGCAAGGCCGCCTGCTCCATGGCGAGAGCCGTCGTTGACCTCCTTGGGGAGCGGATTGAGGAAGGGGTAATAATCACCAAGTACGGCTACGCCGAAGACTGTCCCAAGTTGAGAAGGCTGAAGGTCATCGAAGCTGGACACCCCGTTCCAGACGAGAACTCCCTCCTGGGCGGAAAGCCCGGCCTCGAGCTGGCCGAAAAGGTTGAGGAGAACGACGTCCTTCTCGTCCTTATCTCCGGGGGTGGGAGTGCACTCTTCCTCCTACCCGAGAGGGGGATAACCCTTGAGGACAAAATCAGGACGAACGAGCTCCTCCTGAAGAGCGGGGCAAAGATATACGAGATAAACACGGTGAGAAAGCACATCTCGGCAGTCAAGGGCGGCAAGCTGGCGAAGCGCGTGAGGGGAAGGGTGATAAGCCTGATCCTCTCGGACGTCGTCGGCGACCCGCTCGAGGCGATAGCATCGGGCCCGACCGTGAAGGACCCCACCACCTTCGGAGACGCCTTCAGAATTCTGAAGCTCTACGGCGTCTGGGAGAAGCTGCCGGAGAGCGTTAAGAGACACATCGAGCTGGGACTTGAGGGAAAAGCCGAGGAGACCCTCAAGGAAGACCTCCCGAACGTCCACAACTTCATAGTTGGGAGCAACACCCTCGCTTGCGAATCCGCCTTGGCGAAGGCGAAGGAACTCGGCTACAACGCCCTGCTGCTCACCACGACCCTCGAAGGCGAGGCCAGGGAGATAGCCCTAGCGGTAGGCTCGATAGTCCAGGAGATAGCTAGATACGACCGTCCGGCTCCAAAGCCGGCCGTCCTAATAGCCGGCGGTGAGTGGACTGTGACAATCGAGGGAAAGGCCGGCCTCGGCGGGCCGAACCAGGAGTTTGCCCTGAGTATTGCCAGAAAGATATATGGGCTGAACGCGGTGGTTTTGGCGGTCGATACGGATGGGACGGACGGGCCAACCGATGCTGCCGGCGGGATAGTCGACGGGAAAACGCTTGGACTTCTCAGGGAAGCCGGGATGGACGTCGAGGAAGTCCTCAGAAGGCACGACGCCTATCACGCGCTGGAAAAGGTCGGCGCGCTCCTCAGGACCGGGCCGACTGGAACCAACGTGAACTCGCTGGTGGTGGCGGTCATCCCGAAGGGGCTTTAAGAGAAACCGTTCAATATTACTGGGTGAAATCATGAACCGCATTCCACGAAGGGAGCTCGTGAGAAAGGGCTGGCACGTCCTCCCCGGAATTCTCGGTGCCCCTATAATCGTCTTCACTCCAAAGTGGGTTACCTTAGTGGTCGTCTGGTTCTTCGCCTTTCTCTACACTCTCCAGCACCTCAAGCTCCTCCGCGGCTGGAAGTTCACGGTACCCATAGCCGACCTGAGCTACAGAACTATGGCGAGGGAAGACGAGAGGGATAACTACCTTGGCAGCTTTCTCTTCTGGATTACCGCAGGTATAATCTGCACGGTCTTTCCGAAAATAGCGGCCCTCTCAGCGTTATGGGTTTCAACGTTCGGGGACTGCTGCAACGCCCTAGCCGGTCAGCTCTTGAGCGGGCCGAGAATTCCCTGGAACCGGCGAAAAACCCTCATCGGGAGCATCGTAATGCTCACGGTTTCTCTGGTGGCCCTCTGGGCCAGCCATGGGGTTCTTGAGATGGACCCCTCGCCCTCGATCCTTATCGGGATTGGACTGGCCGCCACCCTGCTCGAGAGTCTCCCGCTCCCTTCGGCCTACGATGAGTTCACTGTGCCCTTCTCAACGGCACTTCTCATCTGGCTGGCCTACGGCGGGGCTCTGCTCTCCCCTGCGTGGTGAGTCAGGGCTTCACAAACTCCCAGCCTTCCCTGTGGGTCTCTATTCCCTCCGTCTTCACGCGTAGGGCTCTTATCTCCTTCTTCAGTCCCCACAGAAACTCTTCAAAGGCCTCATCATCGGTCAGAACCTCGTAGCTTTCCGGGTACTCATCGCGGAGGAGTTCCTGGAATTCCCTTCCAGAGGCTCGGAGGTTGAGCACTTCGAAGAAGTAGTAGTCCGCGAAGCCCCTCGTGTCCTCCACTATGGCGGAAACGTCCGTTATCTCCGGAATTATTGGGCTGACGAAGACGTACGTTTTCAAGCCCGCCTCGTGGAGCTCTTTGAGTGCGTTAACCCTCGCCTCGTGAGCCGGCGTCAGCGGTTCAAAGAGCCTCTTCTCCCTTCCGATGAAGCCGTTTATCGTGAGGCCAACCTCTATCCTCCGGAACTCCTTGAAAAGGTCGATGTCCCTGGTTACCAGAGGGGACTTGGTGAGCACAGAAAGTTCGTTCCTCTTGTCCATGTACCTCAAAACCCTTCTCGTAAGCTTTAACTCGGCCTCTATCGGCTGATACGGGTCGCTCACCGTTGACATGACGACGCTCCCAGAAACGTGCTTTCTCGCCAGGTCGGGTGCGTTGATTTTGACCTCGACCCAGCTTCCCCATCTCCCGTAGTCCTTCCACCTCGTTAGAAACTTGGCGTAGCAGTATTCGCATGCGAAGGCACAGCCGACGTACTGATTGATCGCCCACTCCACACCCGGAATCTTCGATTTTGTGTAGATGCTCTTGGCGCGCCTCTCTATAACCCGAACCTTCATAAGGACTTTTTATCCATTCTCCTTAAAAGGTGAGCGGCATGAGGTTAAGGGTTCGCCGTCGGCCGGTTAAGTATGCAAGGCTCGAGGTAAGGCCGGACGGAACGGTTGTTATAACCGCCCCTGATGGCTTCGACGTCGATAACCTGATCGAGAAGCACCGCGGCTGGCTCGAGGGCAAGCTGGCCGAGATAGGTGAGCTCAGAGAGATTGCGGAGTCCGGTTTCCCCATCAACGGGGAGTTCTATCAGGTCATCCACGGGAGAAAGCCCAAAGTTCACGAGCGGTTCAAGACCGTCGTCCTCTCCCCCAATCCCAACGATGTGGTCGACTGCCTGAAGAAGATCCTCCGAAGGGAGCTTCTGCCCCTCGTGGATTCCTACGCCCGCAGGATGGGGGTGGAGCCGGGGAAGGTCTACATCAGGCACCAGAAGAGCCGATGGGGGAGCTGTTCCCCCAAGGGAAACCTGAACTTCAACGTTCGCCTCATAGCCCTCCCCCCGGAGCTTAGGGAGTACGTTGTAATCCATGAGCTCGCCCATCTGAAGCACATGAACCATTCAAAGGCCTTCTGGGAGCTCGTCGGGGAGTTCTACCCGGACTACAAAAACGCCAGAAAGGAGCTTAAGAAGTGGTGGACGATAGTGGAACTGAACCCCTACTGGAAGTGGCTGGCCAGGGGCGAGGTTTAAAGATGGGGCGTACAAAAGTCGAGAATCTCCTCAGGCTCCTCGCGCTGATGGCCGATGAGATTATCGTTGGCATTTTTATCTTCCTAATACTCCCACGAATGGGTGTGGAGATTCCCATCTGGGCGGGTCTGCTCGTGATAGCCGTTCTCTTGGCCAAGGACTTTCTAATAGCGCCCTTCGTTCTCGGCGGCGGAGCGGACAGGAAGCCAGAGGCCGGCCCCGAGGGGCTGATAGGGAGAACCGCCCTCGTTGTCGAAGACCTTTCTCCAGAAGGAGTTGTTAAGCTCGATGGCGAGCTCTGGAAGGCGGAGTGTTTAAACGGAACCGCTGGAAGGGGCGAAAAGGTTAGAATAATCTCCGTTAGGGGTACTAAGGTGCTCGTGGAACGCCGAGGGTAGCAAGAACCGCCGCGAGCTCTTCGGGCTTGTTGGTCGTGAATGAGACCGTCCATCCCTTCTTCTGACGTATCGTGACGCAGGCCCTTCCGGGCAGGGTGAAGTGCACCGTTCCGTAGCAGGAGGTCCAGCCCTCCCGAACCTCAAAACTCGCAATGTTCTCGATGGGAACAGTCTTCCTGACTATGAGTCCAATGATGCCCCGTATCCTCAGCTCGCGCTCGTCTATCTCGATTTTAATCGCCATGACATCAAGGAGCAGAACCGTAACTCCAATCGTGGTCGCGAGCATTATCTCAACGCCCTCGCCTGCCTGATACGTCGCGTAGAGGCCCGCGAACATCGCGATAATCGGAACCAGCATGATGATTTGGAATACCCGGCTCGTCAGCCTCTCCTCGTAGAGTGCCATATCTTCACCGAAGGAACTTCTCCACTATCCCTTTAAAGTTTGGCCTCAAAACTTTCCTGGTGGTACGATGGTAAGGACGATGCCGGTTGACAGGCTGACCGACGATAACCTTAAGGAAATCCTGACGAAGTACAGAAAGATCGCCCTCGTGGGCGCTTCACCGAAGCCGGAGAGGGATTCCAACGATGTGATGCGCTACCTTCTCGAACACGGCTACGAGGTTTACCCCGTGAACCCCCGGTACGATGAAGTCCTTGGAAGGAAGTGCTATCCGAGCGTTCTCGATATCCCTGATGAGGTGGAGATAGTCGACCTCTTCGTGAGGGCGGAGTTCACGATGGACTACGTTGAGCAGGCGATAGAGAAGGGGGCAAAGGTCGTCTGGTTCCAGTTTAACACGTACAACAGGGATGCGTTCAAAAAGGCCAAGGAAGCGGGCCTAGCTGCTGTTGCCCACCGCTGCATAAAGCAGGAGCACGCGAGGCTGATCGGCTAATTGATGCCGAGAAGTTTGAGGACCTCTTTCGTTGTTAGAACTTGAACTTCATTTACCTCTTTCAGCCTTTTGTCGTTGCTCCAGAGCGGGGCGTTTACCTTTAACGAGAGCGCAATAAAATCTACATCGTCCTTGTCAGGGGTTATCTCCAGGGCAACGGGGATGAACTCGGCGTAGAACTCCTCCCCAACAAACATTACGTGCTCTCGCAGTGTAGAAATCAGAAACTCAAAGTCTTCAGAGCTTATCCTCGCCTTTCTCGTTATCACATCTTTATGCTCGTACAGCTCTTTTATGGCGAATTCCGGACTGATTAGTCTCCCGGATAGCAGGAAAATTAACTCCCTCGTTGTGGTGGATTTCCCGAAGAAAGAGAACAGCACGTTGGTGTTAACCACGAGAAGAATATTTTCTCTCAAGGTACTCGCCCCGTCCGGCCTTTGCCTTCCTTCCGAGTTCTATCGCCTCTTCCTCCGTTAACTCTGAGTTCTTGAGGAGTTCGTTTACCCGCTCAAGGCTCTCCAAACGGTGTACTATGGCCTTTGCTATCAGCTTTGCAAGTTTTTCATCCACTGTGGGGGGCACTTTCACAACTATGTTTCCCATTCAACCACCAGTAAAACTATTCACTCTTTCCTTATAACGATTTTTAGCCCCGATATCTCAGCACGTGGACGTCCCTGACGAGCCTGTGCCTCTCCTCGTAGTCGGTGTACCTCCCAACTACCTCGAAGCCGAGCTTGGCCAGCCACTTCCTCTCCTTTCTATATATTCCCCCTCCGCTCAGCCTGTAGGCTGGGAAGACGAAGACGACTCTTCCGTTCCTCTTGAGAATGTATCCAAAGCTCTCGAAGACGGGATAATAGAGCCTGTCCAGCTCGTTGGCGAGCCTTATCGCCTCGCCCCTGCTCGGGTTCCTCTTGAGGGGTTTTCCGAGGTATGGTTCCGTAACTATTGCGTCGAATCTCTGGCGGAAGCAGCGCTTCAGCTTTCTCGCGTCGCAGACCTCGAGGTGAGCGGAGTTCTTGAGGCGAAACTCCTTTCTGAGCCATGCGAGGTTCCTCTTGGCGTCCCGTATTCTCTCCGGGTCTCGGTCGCTGCCGTACGCCGAAAGTCCCTGGAGGACGAACTCCTGAACTATCGTCCCTATACCACAGAAGGGATCGAGGAAAGAACCCTTCTTCACCTCTGTTAGATTCACCATTATCCTCGCGAGCCTGGGCGGGATGGAAAGGATGGGCCTCTGAACAGGCCTCTCCACGTCGAGCTTCTTCAGCTCGAACGGGTCGGTGACTTTAACGGTCTCGCCGACCCAGAAGCTCCCGTCCTCGCGGAAGAGGAAGACGAAGTCCTTAACTTCTGGGAAGCCCTTGAGGATGAGTTCGGCGGGCATGGCATAAACCTTGGCGGGCTTGAAGAACTTTGACGGGCCTTCCGCCTTGAACTCCCTCTTTATCGCGCTTCCCAATTTTCGCCAGAGCCTCCAGTCGCTCTCACCGTAGAGGCTGACCGTGAAGAGCCTCGCGTATTCGAGGTCGCCTATAGCATCCTCCCCTTCGCCGACTATCCGGACCAGTTTGAGTGAACCCCCCAGCCAGTGGAAGTACCTCTCAACCTTGGGGCTCGAATTGAATACCATCCAGTCACGGTTGGAGTCAATGATTCCAACCTTTAGGTTAAACCTTCTCGCAAACGCATGAAATTCCGCTTCACTCAGGAGGGGATTCTTTCCGAATATCACGGCGTACATAGTCGTTCACTCCGCTTACGGTCTTAAAAACGTTCCGAGGGTTAGGTTAATAAGAAGAAGCGCGTAATATACTAAATGAGGATTCGGGTAAAATCTACAATCCAATGGGGGATATGTCGTATGATTGCCAAAGAGGTGCTGGCCTCCGTTGAGGTAATTCCAGACCCCTATATAAAATCTGCAACTTATGCTAAAATTGGTGAGAGATTAGCCAAAGCAAGGGACAACCTCTACAAGACCGCTTTTCTCCGCGCAATTGAGACTGCCAAGGAGATAGAGGATCCTGTGACGATGTTCCGGGCGCTTCTTTCCGTTGGATACTCAATGGGCCGCGCGGGGCTCAAATCCGCCAAGAGAATATACCAGGGGGTTCTTGAGGATTCCAGGATGCTTCCGAAGGCCCAGAGGGACCTGATAATGCAGAGTGCCGCTGGCTACATGCTGGCTCTCGGGGAGGTTAACGAGGCGATAACCTACGCCCTGGAGATAGAGAACCCCAAGGCCCGGAACGAGATGCTCCTTGAAATACTGCGCGTCAACACCAGGATGATAGGAAAGGAGCACTTGAAGGTGGCATACAGGCTCAGGAAGAGCAAGCTGATCGTGGACTACATAGATTCCGAACCCTATCGCTCAAGGGCCATGCTGGAGCTGATAAAGGCCTATCTGTTCCTGGACAGCTACGAGAATGCCATATCTCTCCTTCGGGAGATTCAGGTTAAGGACTGGGCCAAGCAGGCCTTCAAAGAGGTCGCTTTCTATCTAAAGGAGAAGGACGTGCTCGGTCACTACATAGACGCCCTGGAGACGGTTGCCAACGACCTCATCGGAAAGTTTGGAAGAGACTTCACGGTGGAGCTGGCTTTTGTATTCGCCCTCAGCGGTGAGGGCGTGCCCGCCCTCGACCTCATAAGGCGCCTTGAGAACAGCGACTCCATCATCGTCGAGATGGCCCTGGAGCTCCTTGAAAGGGACCACGATGTGCTACCCAGCTTCATCTCCGCCATGAGGGAGGAAGAGGTGGCCCTAGTCGGGAAGGTCATCATGAACAAAATCCTCGAGAACCCGAAGAAGGGCAGCTGGGCGATAGTTAAAGCCATCGGAAACGGAACCTCCAGCGAGGAGGTCTGGGCCAAGATAGCCCGCTACCACGTCCTCAAGGGCGAGCTGGAGGGGGCGATGAGGATAGGAAGCCTCATACAGAACGAAAGACTGCGCTCGATAATAATGGCCGACGTTGCTCACCACTTGGTCAAGAGGGGAGAGGTCGAGAGGGCCATCGATGCAGCGCTTGAGGTCAGGAACCCGAGGTTCTCTTCAATACTGGTCTCCGAGATACTCATCAAGGCCCTGGAGCAAGAGCTTCCGGGGAGGGTTAAGTCATGGAACGGCTCAAGGCACTGATAGGGAGAAAGGAAGACAGGGTTGACTTCGTCAGCTACCTCATAACCATCCTCCTGACGAACAAGGAGCTTTACTCCGATGAGATACTGTTCAGGGACGCCGTTGAGGAGATATACCGAACCCTCCGCTCAGAGGTTGTGGATAACGGCAGAAAGGACTTGATTGACGCCTACGAGAAGGCGGTTCTCCTGAGGGCGGTCGTTTCCGGCTCGATTGAGGCCCCCGATAAGCTTTTACTCGAGATAAAGAAAGGACTCACCCGGTGGGAGTGATGCTGTTCGAGGTCAAGGTCCCAACCGAGGAGAAGTTCCAGATAGTTGATATAACCGACGAGATTCAGCACCTCGTGTGGAAGAGCGACGTGACCAGCGGCATTGTCGTCGTCTTTACCGCCCACACCACTACGGGCCTCGCCATAAACGAGAACGAGGCGGGGCTTGTTCAGGACATCAGGGCAAAGATGAAGGAGCTGATTCCGAAGGGCGCCGGCTACGCCCACGACCGCATAGACAGCAACGCCCACTCACACCTGAGGGCAACTCTCCTCCTGAACCCGGAGGTCGTCGTGCCGATAGAGAACGGTGAACTGCTCCTCGGAACCTGGCAGAGAATCCTTTTCATCGAACTAGACGGTCCGAGGCACAGGAAGGTTCTGGTGAAGATTTGCAAGTGCTAAACGTACTGGGCGTAGTACGCCAGCCTCTCGAGCAGATCGTTGAACCCCTCGTAGGTGACCAGCGAGAGGGGTATCGCATCCTGCTCAAGGCGCTTCTTTATCGTTTGCCTTATTTTCTCTACCCTCTCCGGTGGAACGAGGTCTACCTTGTTGATAACGACGATTATTGGCTTCTCGTAGCGGAACTTGAGCATGTGGTGGAGCTTCTCCATACCCCTGTGCAGGCCGACCGTGGCATCGACCATGTGGATGACTATGTCCGAGGAGACTATCTCGTTGATTATCTCCCGGAACTTCTCCTCGCTCAGGACCTTGCCCCTCAGCTCCCTCTGGGGGTCGAAGAGGCCGGCTGTGTCTATGAGCACGAACTCATCGGCTCCTCCTAGGGGGTTCTTCATGCTCTTCGGTATCTTGAGCTTTCCGAAGCGCCGTCTTATCGTTCCCTTGGTCGTTCCTGGGAGGTTCTCCACCTCCGAGATTTTACCGCCTATGAGGGCGTTCATGAGCGTTGACTTGCCGACGTTCTCGGCACCGATAATCGCAACCTTTATCATACCCTCACCCCACAGATATTTACAAGGTTGGCCTATAAAGGTGATGAGCATGCCCAAGCGGGTCAAACTCGGTCATCATTATTATTACATCGTTACGGTTGATGAGCTGAATTCCGGCGGTTTTCGCGGTAAGAACGTCGTCATCGAGGGCACCATCGAGGACAAGCCTCTGGTGGAGTTCCTCCCCATGGAATTACCTGGCTACAGGACGACCTTTAAAGTTTCCGGCCTCAGGGTGGAGTTCTCGGGAAGTCCGTGCCTCGGAAAGGGCGAATGGGTGAAGGTCTACGGCCGCTTTCTCGGTGACTGCATAATGGCGAGCGCCATTGAAACCGAAAGGGCCGTTTTCACGACGGAGGAATGAAAATGTCTCTTCTCAACCTTTTTATCGAGGCTGGAAACCTGAAAAAACTTCCCAGGACGGGCTGGCTCCTCCGGGGCGTTTCAAATCCCGAGAGCATAGCGGACCACAGCTACCGCGTCGCCCTGATAACCCTCTTCCTGGCCGACGAACTGAGGGCGAAGGGCGTTGAGATAGACGTTGAGCGGGCCCTCAAGATAGCGGTTCTCCACGACCTCGCGGAGGCCAGGCTCACCGACATACCCCTGACGGCGCAGTACTACCTCGACAAGGGCAAGGCCGAGAAGAAGGCCGCGATGGAGCTTTTCATCAGAACACCGAACCCGAGGGAGTACTTCAGGCTCTGGCGCGAGTACGAGGAGGGGCTTAGCTTGGAGGGCAGGCTCGTAAAGTTCGCCGACAAGCTGGAGATGCTGGTTCAGGCACTCGAATACGAAAAGGCCGGCTTCAGAGACCTCCACGAATTCTGGGGTGCGCTGGATTCCCTCAGGGAGAGCGAGTTCTACGAGCACTTCCGGGAGGTCGTTGAGGAGCTCGCCGGGTTGAGAAAACAAAACCGTTAACGTTAATTCTTTTGTTTGCTCAAAATGTTTAAATACACGATTCTGCCCATTCCCTTGGGGGTTACAATGAAGTGGAGAGGCATCCCTCTGATTATACTTCTCATGCTCTCCGTTATCGCGGCGGGCTGCATAAACGGCTCCGATAACTCGGGGCTCAAAGAGGCAACCCTCGTGGTCTTCCACGCGGGTTCGCTGAGCATACCCTTCCAGCAGCTTGAGAAGGAGTTCTCGGATTACGCTGAGAAGAACCTCGGTTACAAGGTGACCTTCCAGGACGAGGCCAGCGGTAGCGTCGCGGCGGTGAGGAAGGTTATCGACCTGGGCAAGAAGGCCGACGTGATGGCGGTCGCGGACTACACCCTAATTCCCCAGCTCATGATTCCCGATTACGCGGACTTCTACGTCATCTTCGCCACCAACGAGATCGTCATAGCGTTCACCAACGAGAGCAAGTACGCCGACGAGATGAAGGCCCACCCGGAGAAGTGGTACGAGATACTGGCGAGGGACGACGTTTCCTTCGGCTTCTCGGACCCGAACCAGGACCCCTGCGGCTACCGCTCCGTCATGGTCATGAAGCTGGCCGATTACTACTACGACAAACCGGTATTCGAGACCCTGGTCGAGAAGAACACGAACATATACTTCAACGGGAGCATGGTGGTCGCCCCCAAGGATATCCAGATAAAGAAAGACAGGGTCGTCATAAGGCCCAAGGAGACTGACCTTACCGCCCTCGTCGAGAGCGGAAGCCTCGACTACTTCTTCATCTACAAGAGCGTGGCCGAGCAGCACAACCTCAGCTACATCACCCTCCCGAACGAGATAAACCTCAAGGACTTCAGCAAGGCCGACTTCTACGGGAAGGTTGGCATCTACATCGGCTCCACCGGTAAGGTCATCAAGGCCAAGCCCATCGTTTACGGCGTTACCGTTCCGAAGGACGCGCCCAACAGGGAGCTTGCCATCGAGTTCCTCAGGTACCTCCTGGGGGAGAACGGCAGGCGGATCTTCCAGGAGAACCACCAAGACTTCATCTGGCCGCCGGTTGCCTTCGGCAACGTTCCGGATGAGATCAAGGACGAGGTCAAGGTTGAGGGGTGAGGTTTTTATTTCCTCTTTCCAACTCTATGGGGATCGCCATGGGGACGAGGCACGACTACACGCTCTACTTTTTCGCCGCAATCGGGAGCTTCTTGGTGGTTTACATAGCCCTGCCCCTGCTGGTCATACTGGCCAAGCAGGCCTCAGACTTCGACATGCTGCTCAGGGCCCTTCACGACGCCTACGTTATCGAGGCCCTCAGGAACTCCCTCCTTACAGCGACGGCGACAGCTCTCATAGCTCTCCTCTTCGGCGTCCCCCTCGGCTACGTTCTCGCGAGGAAAGAGTTTCCGGGGAAAAGCCTCGTCCAGGCCCTGGTTGATGTTCCCATCGTCATCCCGCACTCAGTCGTCGGAATAATGCTCCTCGTTACCTTTTCGAGCGCAATTCTCGATAGCTACACGGGCATAATAGCGGCGATGCTCTTCGTCTCCGCACCGTTCGCGATAAACGCCGCGCGCGATGGTTTTCTTGCCGTTGACGAGGGGCTGGAGCACGTTGCCAGAACCCTCGGTGCCTCACGCCTGAGGGCGTTCTTCTCCGTGGCACTCCCGATGGCGTTTCCGGCCATAGCGAGCGGGGCCATAATGACGTGGGCTCGCGCTATAAGCGAGGTGGGTGCGATACTCATCGTCGCGTACTACCCGAAGACGGCCCAGGTTCTCGTCATGGAGTACTTCAACAACTACGGCCTGAGGGCATCGAGACCGATTTCCGTTATCCTCATCGTGATGAGCCTCACCGTTTTCGTTATCCTGCGCTGGCTCGTGGGGAGGAAGGCCAATGCTTGAGGTAAAGTCCGTTTCCAAGGACTGGAAGGAGTTCCGGCTGAGGGAGATAAGCTTTGATGTGAGCGAGGGGGAGCACTTCATAATCCTCGGCCCGAGCGGGGCCGGGAAGACGGTGCTCCTTGAGATAATAGCGGGCATAATCGAACCCGACGCCGGGAGGGTCCTCCTCAACGGTGAGGACATAACCCACTGGCCGCCGGAGATGCGCGGTCTTGCATACATTCCCCAGAACTACGCCCTCTTCCCCCACATGAGCGTCTTCGACAACATAGCCTTCGGGCTTAAGCTCCGTAGGGTTCCGAGGGCGGAAATCGAGAGGAAAGTTAAGGAAATAGCCGGGGTTCTGGGAATAGCCCACCTCCTCCACAGAAAGCCAAAAACCCTGAGCGGCGGAGAGAGCCAGCGCGTGGCCATAGCAAGAGCTCTAGTTGTGGAGCCCGAGCTTCTGCTCATGGACGAGCCCTTCGCGAACCTCGACGTCCAAACCAGGGCGAAGCTTCTGGGCGAAATGAAGCACTGGAAGCGGGAGCTCGGCTTCACCGCGCTGCACGTTACCCACTCCTTCGAGGAGGCGGTGAGCCTGGGCGACAGGGTGGGCGTTATGCTCGATGGGAGGCTCGTCCAGACCGGCTCCGTTCGGGACGTCTTTTCGAGACCATCTAGTGAAGAAGTCGCGCGGTTCCTCGGCTTCGAGAACATCATAGAGGGCACCGCGGAGGGAAGGATCCTGAGGAGCAACGGCGTCGAGATAGAGCTTCCGGCGGAGGCGCGGGGAAGGGTTCGCGTTGGCCTGAGGCCCGAGGACATAATCCTCTCTTTGGGGCCCATTAGAACGTCCGCGAGGAACGAGTTCAAAGCCCTGGTCGAGTCGGTTGAAGAACTCGGCCCACTCGTCAGGGTTCATCTGAGAATCGGTGGCCTGTATCTGAGGGCGTTCATAACCCGCTCCTCGATGCTGGAGATGGGGATAACGAAGGGACGGGAGGTCTACGTCAGCTTCAAGGCTAGCGCCCTTCACGTCTTCTGAGACCAGCTTTTGGCGTTGTGTAAAGCATACTCTCCCAAAGTCTGGCCTCCTTCGGGCAGTCAAGCCTCTCCACAAAAGGCTTGATGTCGACAACCGGCGTGCCGTCAAAGGCATCGATCTCGTCTATGTAGAGCCTCCCCTTTTCTATGCGGTGTATCCTAACGGTGTAGAGCGCTATAGGGTTCGGTCTGATGGGCGAACGGGTGGCAAAGACTCCCCTGAGCGGGTTCTCCAGGTTCCCGCGCGGGTGCACTTTGAGAACCCCTCTTCTCTTCTGCCTGTCGCTCTCATGGAACCAGAGGATCAGCTTTATCCAGTCCCCCTCGTTGAGACCGTGGATCGCATCGCTGAACTCTGGGAGGATCTCGATGAAGGTCTCTCCGTTCTTCCTCACGTAGCCGACGGGAACGAGTTTGAAGGGTTCGAAGTTCATTGCCACCACCCGAAAAGAAAAGGGGAATCAGGTCCCGTGCTCCCAGCTCTCTAGGTATTTCCTCTGCTCCTCTGTGAGCTCCTCGATTTTTATCCCCATCGAGGCGAGCTTGATCCTCGCCACCATCTCGTCTATCTCCCTCGGGAGCACGTAGACCTTCGGCTCAAGCCTCTCGTGGTTGTTCAGTATGTATTCGGCCGCCTTCGCCTGAAGGGCGAAGCTCATGTCCATTATTTCCGCCGGGTGGCCGTCGGCGGCCGCTAAGTTGACCAGCCTGCCTTCGGCGAGAAGGTAGAGCCTCCTTCCGTCAGCCATCTTGTACTCGGTTATGTTGGGCCTCGGCTCGCTTACCTCAACCGCCAGGCTCTCAAGGTCCGGTTTGCTTATCTCGACGTCGAAGTGGCCGGCGTTGGCCATTATGGCGCCGTCCTTCATGAGCTCGAAGTGCTCCCGCCGTATGCAGTTGATGTCGCCCGTCGAGGTGACGAAGATGTCGCCCACCTTTGCCGCTTCCATCATGTTCATGACCAGGAACCCGTCCATTCTGGCCTCCAACGCCCTAATCGGGTCGACCTCCACCACGATGACTGTCGCGCCGAGACCGCGGGCGCGCATGGCTATGCCCCTGCCGCACCAGCCGTAGCCGACAACGACGACGTTCTTACCCGCTATCAGCAGGTTGGTGGTTCTCAGGATTCCGTCCCACGTTGACTGGCCGGTGCCGTAGCGGTTGTCGAAGAGGTATTTGGTATAGCTGTCGTTCACGGCTATGATGGGGAACCTCAGCACGCCGTCTTTCTCCATGGCACGGAGTCTTATGACGCCCGTTGTGGTCTCTTCGCTCGCTCCCCAGAGTCCGTCTATCAGCTCGGTTCTCTCCTTCAGCACCGTCGAGACCATGTCCGCGCCGTCGTCTATGATTATGTTCGGTTCTATGTCGAGCGCCTTGTGCATGAACTCGTAGTACTGCTCCCTGTCCTCCCCGCGGATCGCGTAGACCTTGATCCCTGCCTTTGCCAGAGCGGCCACCACATCATCCTGTGTCGAGAGCGGGTTGCTCGCCGCTGCCGAGACTTCAGCACCGGCCGCCTTAAGCGTGAGGAGCAGGAAAGCGGTCTTCATCTCAAGGTGCAGCGTCGTTGCAATCCTGATCCCCTCGAAGGGCCTTTTCTCCTCGAAGTCCTTTCTTATCGTCTGGAGAACCGGCATAAACCTGGAGACCCAGTCTATCTTTTTCTCGCCGCTGGGGGCCAGGCTGATGTCCTTAACGCAGTAATCCCTCGTGCAGTCCATCGTCATCACCGCAGGGTTTTTAATCAAAGACGTTAAAAAAGGATTGGTGTTCCCATGATAGTTGACCTATCGGTGCCCCTCTCCGAGGATACACCGGTCTACCCCGACGATCCGGGGGTAAACATAAGGCTCTGGGCCGTCATCGACAGGGACGGCTACTACATGAACGTTCTGAAGATGGGGGAGCATTCAGGCACCCACGTTGACGCGCCGGCGCACTTCGTGCCCGGGGGAAAGACCATCGACGAGATGCCCCTGGAGAGGTTCGCAGGAAGGGGAATGGTCGTTGACGTGAGGGGTGGTGAGGGCCCGGTACGTCTGGACGAGATTCCGGACGAGGGCTATTTTGACAGGATCGTGCTTTTCCTGACGGGTGGCAGGGAACTCTCTCCGGAGGTGGCGCTGTTTCTCGTGGCCGAGGGCGTTAGGGCCGTTGGCACAGACTCCATGAGCATCGGGGACGATGCCGTTCACAGGATACTCCTCAGCGAGGAGGTGCCGGTGTTTGAGAATCTGACCAACCTGGAGGTCCTCTTGGGAAAGGACTTCACGTTCGTGGCGTTTCCCCTCAAGATTGAAGGGGGTTCGGGAAGCCCCGTCAGGGCGGTGGCCTTTGTGGAGTGAACTCCGCGCTTGTTTTGTTTGATATGGGTTTGTTGCCCCCTTATTCGCATATCTACGTCCGCTTACTTTCGATTAAACAGAGTTAAACGTTGTGGAACTTTTGTTAACGGTTAAAAGATAAAACTCGGCTCTCAAGACTTTTTTCTGAACAATCGCCAACGTGCGTGGACGATTTCGTGAAAAAAGCTTAAATAGGCTGTTTTTATTACAATACTTCGGGATCATTCCGTATCCCGGACACGTTGGACACCACCAACCCCCGGTATGGGCGCTAAAATCAGGGGCTTGAATCAGTCCTTTGCCTTCTCTTCTCCTTTTGTTCCCTGATGTACGGGTACCTCATGATGTGACCGCAGTTGAGGCACTTGATGACAACGTGGCCGTTCCTGAGCCTCACCCTGGCGTTAACACCAGGGACGAGGAAGGAATGGCAGCGCTTGCAGTAGCGGCGCTTCCACTTTCTCGGCATTCTTATTCTAGCCTTCTGCTGAACCGCGAGGGCTATCTCAACGTAGCGGTTGGCCAGCTCGCGTTCGTAGGGAAAAACCCTCTCCGCGAGCGTAAAGAGGACGTTTACCCTCTCGCGGGCGATCCTGCGCTTTTCCCTCTGCTCCTTCTGGCGGATGAACTTCTTGGACATGACATCACCCTATCAGCCTTAGTTTCCCCGGGAACGGTTCGTATACGTATCCGGCGGCTATAAACCTTTCAAGAAGCTCCGCGGCATCCTCCCCCGAGAACCCGTCCCTCACCAGTTCCCGGATGAAGTCCTCCCTCGTTACCTCGTTTGAAGGGCTCACTGATGCTAGGTCGTGCAGTATCTCCAGAGCCCGCCGGGCCTTGAGCGTTCCTGGGACATACATCTGGTATTCCCTCAGGAGCTTTATCATCTCCGAGGGATGGTCCTTGAGAACGACCATCCAGTCGTTCACTATGGCCTCGTTTATCAGCTTGACCTCCCTGGCGGCCCTCTTGGTAACCCTCCCGTTGAACCGAACTATCGAGCCGAAGACTCGCTTGCCCAGCTCCGCCCTAAGCCGGATGTTCATCGGCCCGCTGGGGGCGGTTAGAGCCCTGAATGGGTCTCCATAGTCCTCCCTTGACTCCCTGAGCCACCTCAGAAACTCCTCCTCAACCGCGCGGGTCTTTTTCCTGTCGAGGGAGCCCAACCTTTCCCTCTGGATGAATATCGTGACGAGGAGGTTGGGTATGAGCTGGAGGAACTCCCGGTTCTCCTCGAAGTAGGGCTTTTCCTCCGAGGGTACGAGCACGAACGGCGTCTCGGACATCCTTGCCATCCTGTCGAGGGGATCCGCTTCGACGTTTTTGGGGAGCAGGCCAATCGCCCGCTTGCTCAGTATCCTTTCGGTGACCCACTTGGGTAGGCTGATGGTACCCCTCTTTGTCGGCGGAGTGTAGTACCTCATGTCGCTTCCGTTCGGGTTCCCAAGCCGGAAATCCAAACCGAGCAACGGGTCGTCCACTTCGAGGACCCTTTTCCTGGTGAGACGAACCTCCCAGGGAAGGCTTGAGTGGAAGTACTTGAGGGCCTTCCAGAGTGCGAGAAGTCCGGAATCCTCCCGGTATTTGAACACCGTGAACTCGAATCCCTCGCCCCACTCCTCGCCCGGTATGTACGGAACGCCGTATATCGAGTAGATGAGGGCCTTCCTCATGTCGTCGCGCAGGTAAACCGTCCTCTCGAAGAGGTCGAGAACCTCCCGTCTGCTCAACGCGAACTCGCGGTAGTCCTTCCAGTACTCCGAGTAGTCCCTCCCCTCGATCCTTGCCGCGCTGACCATCCGGAGGTTTCCCCAGGGATATGCGTCGATGATTCCCCTCACGAGCACGTAGCTCCCGGGTTTTACCCTCCCGGAGAACTCGGTCCTTTCAGTCGCCCGGATAACCAGATACGTGCGGAAGTCCCCCCTGCGCAGGGACGACAGCTCCGAGGGGGAGAGTGGGGACAGCAGGTAGTAGGCGGCGTCGGCAGGTGCATTGGGAGGCTTCCTGCCCAGCAGAAAGCCGGCTACCTCGATCTCGTCCCCGTTTTTGAGCCGCTGGATCTTCATCTGAAATTCCCTGAGCCGCCTTCCTGGGCTGAGCGGCTCCCTCATCCTCTCCAGCCTCAGCAGTTCCAGTATCTCGCCCTCCATCATCCACCCTCATCGACCGCAAGATTTATAAATGCACCGCGACAGGTATACATCGGTACGGCGGTCATAGCGGCGGGGTCACACCCGGTCTCGTTTCGACCCCGGAAGTTAAGCCCGCCAGCGATCCCGGTTGTACTGCCCTCCGGGAGGGGGCGGGAAGCCGGGGACGCCGCCGGCCACTCAAACGCCCGGGTGGTGTAGCCAGGCCCATCATACGGGACTGTCACTCCCGTGACTCGGGTTCAAATCCCGACCCGGGCGCCATTCTAACAAACTTTTCTGGCGAAAAGTTTGATCAAAAGGTTGTAATTCCTTTTGAGTGGTCGGGTTCTTAGTTGGTTTTTGTTTTAGTGGTTGAATTGTACGTTGGATTCATGTCGAAAGGGCGTTTTTTAGCGGGTTCGACTTTAACCCGCGCTCCAAAGGAGCGCTAAAAAGCTTGAACCCATTGAAGTGCACCTTCCAGATGATGAATCCCAATCAAAACTGCCAACTCAAGTGAAAACCCGCCCAAACAGCAATCCACGAAGGAATCACAAACTTTGATGAAACTTTGGCCTGCAAAGTTTCAGCGTTGACGGAAAGATTGCGTGCGATTCTAGGATGCTTGTTTTTCAAGTGGTTTACGCTCCAATTGCCACTTTTACAACGTTTCACTCCCCACAAGGCGTCCTTCGGACGCCAGAATAAGAGTGAAACCTGATTAATGGATTGTTCTGACGTTAAACCCCTGTTACCAGTAAATCCAGAGTGCACGCTCAATTCTCCAGTCATTTAAAACAGATTGGTCAGACTTGTGATAAAACTTTGCGCAGGCAAAGTTTCGGGGCAAAGCTTATAAAATCTCTCCGCCGTTATCCCATCGGGCGTGGGCCGGTAGCTCAGCCTGGTTAGAGCGCGGGGCTTTTAACCCCGTGGCCGCGGGTTCGAATCCCGTCCGGCCCGCCAGTAATACAAACTTTTGCAGGGCAAAAGTTTGATCAAAAGGTTGTAATTCCTTTTGAGTGGTCAGATTTTCAGTGGGTTTTTGTTTTAGTGGTTGGATTGTACGTTGGATTCATGTCGAAAGGGCATTTTAACAGGTTCAACTTCAACCCGCGCTCCTCCGGAGCGCTAAAAAAGCCAAACCTATTGAATGTTGCCTTTGTGGAATGAATCCAAATCAACTGCCAATTTAAGTGAAGACCCCTTCTAAATAGCAATCCACAAAAGAATCACGAACTTTGATGAAACTTTGCGCAGGCAAAGTTTCCTGTGGTGCGAAAACTACTTAAACATTTTTGGCCAACCTAACGACAGGTGAGGTCGTTGGTAAGCAAGAGGGAAGAGGAATATCTCGAGACCATGTACATCCTTCACAAGAACAAAGGGGTCATCCGCGTCAAGGACATCGCCAAGATGATGCGCGTCAAGCCGCCCAGCGTCGTCGATGCCCTGAAGAAGCTCTCGGAGAAGGGACTGGTGGAGTACGAGAAGTACGACAGGATTCTGCTGACCGACGCGGGGAGGAAGATAGCGGAGGACACGTATTCGAAGCACCTTCTCCTCACGCAGTTCTTCATCGATATCTTGGGCATCCCACCGGAGATAGCCGAGCACGACGCCTGTCAGTTCGAGCACTACGTCAGCGAGATAACCGTGCAGAGGATAAGGGAGTTCGCCCAGTTCATTCAGGAGCAGTGCCCCTACGTTCTCAAGCAGTTCCTCAAGGAGAAGCTAGCCGAGAACGCCGAATTCAAGTGATTCTCTCAAACTTTTGCTATTCTCTAAAAAGAAAAGTGGAATCAGAAGACCCCGCCGAGATAGGCGAAGTACGCCACGAATATCAGGGACAGAACGTACATGAGCGGGTGTATCTCCTCCCTTCTGCCGCTGAAGAGCTTGAGTATCGTGTAGCTGATGAAGCCTATGCCTATTCCGTCGGCTATCGAGTACGTGTAGGGTATGGTTATGAGCACGAGGAAGGCCGGAATCGCCTCGGTGTGATCCGTGAAGTTCACTTCCTTGATGGCGCTGAGCATGTAGTAACCCACTATGACGAGGGCCGGGGCGGTTGCAAAGGCCGGAATCGCCCCCGCCAGCGGCGCTATGAAGAGGCCTATGCCGAGGAAGAGCAGGCCGGTGACGAGTGCCGTCATTCCAGTCCTTCCGCCCTCCTCTATTCCTGCCGCGCTCTCGATGTAGGTCGTGACCGTTGAGGTTCCGAGGACGGCTCCGACGGTCGTACCTATGGCGTCCGTGAGGAGTATCTTCTCGGCGTCGGGAACCTTTCCGTCCTTTGTGAGGAAGCCGGCCTTGGCGCTCAGGCCCGTAACCGTTCCCAGCGTGTCGAAGAAGTCCACCATAAAGAAGGCGAATATAACTCCTATCGCACCGACGTTGAGGAGACCCTGGAGGTCCATCTGCATGAAGGTGTAGCTGATGTCCGGGGTTGAGAACAGGTGCTCGGGCCAGGGGGCCAGACCGGTAATCCAGCCGATGACGCTGGTGACTATGATGGAGATGAGCAGCGAGCCCTTAACGCGGAGCGCGATGAGAACCATCGCGAGGAAGAGCCCGAAGAAGAACAGCAGTATCTCACCGCTGGTCAGGGCAGAGGCGTTGAGTCCGGTGAACTGAAGCACTCCCGCGTCGTTCACGACCGCCGTGAGGAGACCCACGTCGTTAAGGCCTATGAAGGTCAGGAATAGACCTATACCTGCTCCGATCGTGTACTTCTGGCTTATGGGTATCGCGTGGATTATCGCGCTCCTCACCTTGGTAACGCTGAGGACTATGAACACCAGACCCTCCACGAAGACCGCCGCGAGGGCTACCCTCCAGTCATATCCCATACCCAGGACGACGCTGTAGGCGAAGTATGCGTTCAGCCCCATTCCCGGCGCGAGGGCGAAGGGCTTCTTGGCGTAGATTCCCATGATGATCGTTGCAAGCCCCGCGGCGAGGGCCGTGACGGCGACGAGCGAGTTGAAGGCCTCCTTACCCATGGCATCGCTGAGGATCGCCGGGTTCACGAAGAGAATGTACGCCATGGTCATGAAGGTCGTCATTCCTGCGAGCACTTCGGTCTTCATATCCGTGCCGTGCCTCTCAAACTCGAAGTAGTTCTCGAACCATCCCATGAGCTTCACCCCTTGGTTTGACTTATTTCTGCCTAATAACTTGGTTTTTTAAAGATTTTTTGACAGATAAATGTTTAAACCATTGAGAAGGGGTGATGTGCGCTCAAGCTGAAGAACCGGGAAAACAAAAGTCTCTACCCCTAACCGCCCACCGCGGTGAAGCCTTCCGCGTAGGCCTTCACGACTTCCTTTTCCTCACCGAGTACCATGAGAACCCTGACCAGATCCAGACCTTTCACTTGGGCAAATTCCACGTACAGGTATCGGTCATCCTTGCGATAGAACTTGACGCTGAGGGGCTTAAAACAGCCGTTTTCCTCGGGCGTAGCCCAGAGTTCGGTCTCCTCGAAGCCCCGGGCTTTAATAGAAGCCCCAAACCTCTCAATCAGCGTTTCTACGGGACAGGTGCAGGTCGCGTTCAGCTCTACGGGAGTCTCGATGAAGATGTGGTAGTCCTTGAAGTCCGTCCAGGTCTTGGTCGGCGTCAGGACGGTAAATCTCCAGGTCGCGTTGGCCGTTGGAATGAACTGGACTGCAAAGTAGGCCTTTCCCGGCGGCAGTTTCAACCACCGCCCTTTTCTTCCATCCCAGCACTCCGTTTCGTGTTTGGGAAAAGTTTCATTAATCAAAGCTGCCTGGTAGAAGGATTTCCCGCTCTCCCTGCCCACAAGGGCCATTGTAAAGCCGCCCATGGAGCACGGCACCGTCAGGTTGAACTTCTCCGGCCAGTAGATGATGTAGGCGTTCCAGCCCTCGGGCCGGGAGGTGTGGTTCATGTGGGGGTAAACGGCAAACCAGTCCTTCAGTGTGATCTCAGAACCGTTGGTCACCTCAGTGATTCTGTTGTCTATCCACCCGCCGATTTGGGTGTCTTTCGGGGTCTGGGAGCTGACTTGGAGGGAACATTCAACGTTCGAGTTGTTCATCGGTGAGTTTTCCTCTCGTGCACTTGGAGGGGAGCTATCTCCTGCCAGAACTGCCATGATCGCCAGCGCAAGAACCAGCAATAGCGCGCCAGCAAGGCCCCTCTTCACGATCCCCACCGGCTTTATATTCGGGCCTCTCCTATTTAATCCTTTCCACATCCGAGGGTGAAAGTTTTAATGACATCGAGTTAAATCGCATCTCATTCCGCTTCGAGCACCGAGAAGCTCCTCACCTCGACGTCCACCCGCTCTGGCATAGCCTCAACGCCGAAGGGCAGCTCGTCGAGGAAGCGCTCCGCGAGGATTACCTCCCCTCCAACCCCGAGCCTCAGCCTTATCCTGCCGGGCAGGAGTTCGTAGTCGATGATTTCAGCGGTATCGCCGGGTTTTACGTAGACGCTCTCCGGCCTGAAGAATACCCTCACTTTTCCATCCCTTCCGACGTTGAAGCACAGCCCTCCGAGGCAGGCCCTACCGTTCTCGGCTTTAAGCTCCAGTATGTTGCTCAAACCTAGAAAGCGCGCCACGAACTCGGTCTTTGGGCGGTAGTAAAGCTCCAGCGGTTTTCCAACCTGCTCAACGTGGCCGACATTCATGACGGCAATCCTGTCGCTTATCGCCATCGCCTCCTCCTGGTCGTGGGTGACGTATATCGTCGTTATGCCGAGCTCGCGCTGGATTCTCTTTATCTCTCCCCTCAGGCGCTCCCTTATCTTGGCGTCGAGGTTGCTGAGAGGTTCATCCAGGAGCAGAACCTCCGGCTCAACGACCAGGGCCCTCGCGAGGGCAACGCGCTGCTGCTGGCCGCCGCTCAGCTGCTCCGGATAGCGGTTTTCGAGGCCTTCCAGACCGACCAGCTCAAGCGCCCACTTTACCTTCCTCTCTATCTCTGCCCTTGGAAGCCCCTTCATCTCAAGGCCGAAGGCGATGTTCTTGAAGACCGTCATGTGGGGAAACAGCGCGTAGTCCTGGAAGACTATGCCTATCCCGCGCTCGTAGGGTGGTAAATCGTTCACCCTCCTTCCGTCGAAGAGTATCTCGCCCCTCTCCGGCTTTTCAAAGCCCGCTATCATCCTCAGCGTCGTCGTCTTTCCGCAGCCGCTCGGCCCGAGGAGCGTGAGAAACTCGCCGTCCTTGACGTCGAGCTCGCTTATCTCAAGCCGAAAATCCTCCCACTCCTTGAGGACTCCCTTCAGTTCTACCCTCACCATACTTCCTCACCTACCCTCTCGATTATCAGGAAGCTGAGCGTTGAGACTGCCATAAGAAGAACGGCCAAGGCAGAGGCCGAACCGAACTGCCTCGCCCCGAGGAACTTGTATATAGCCACCGTCATCGTGGTGTACTCGGGTTTGGCCAGCATGTAGGTCGCTCCCAGCTCCGCTATGCTTATGGCGAAGGCGAATATCGCGCCGACGATGACCCCGCCCAAAGCCAGCGGAAGCTCCACCCTCAGGAAGGCCTTCCACTCCTTGGCACCCAGACTTAGGGCCGCCTCCCAGAGGTTTGGCCTTATCTTCTTCAGGGACGTTGAAACGGCACGGAGCACGAAGGGATAAGCTATGACGGTGTGGGCGGCTATGATTATCCAGGCGGTGAAGTAGAGCGGGGTCGAGTGGAAGACCCTTATGTATCCCAGACCGAGGGTTATGGCAGAGCTAGCCAGCGGGAGCATCACCAGGACGTCGAAGAGCCTCTTTCCCCTGAAGTTCCAGCGGTGGAGGGCGTAGGCTATGGGAAGTGCCACGAGAACAGATAGGAATATCGTTGCCAGACCGAAGGTGAGTGAGTTCCTTACCGCGTCGAGCGTCGTCGCCCCGAACATCGGGTTGTACTCCGTTGAGAATATTCTCCTGTACCATTCGAGGCTCCAGGCATCGTTGAAGCGCAGGGAGTCGTAGAGGACAGCTAAGAGCGGGGAGACTATGAAAAGAAAGACGATTAGGGAGTAGACTCCAACAAGCAGCCCCTTGAGGCTCAGCCAGTCGCGTCTCGTGAAGGGACGAGGCTTTCTAAACACGCGCTGCTCCTCGCGCTTGGCGTAGGCATCGAGCGCCCTCAGGTAGAGGTACATGAAGCCCATGCTAAGGAGTATCTGGATTATGGCCAGAGCCGAGCCGGTCTTGAAGTCGAGGAGCACCATTATCGAGGTGAAGATGTCCACCTCTATCGTGGCGTACTGGTAGCCGCCGATTATGAGGGGAATCGAGAAGCTTAGGAAGCAGAACACGAAAGTGAGCATCGCTGAGGCAAAAATCGCCGGGGAGATCATCGGCAGGGTAACCTTCCGGAAGAGCGTCCAGCCCCTCGCCCCCAATGCCATCGCGGCCTCCTCGTAATGGGGATTCACGCGCTGCCACAGCGACGAGACCATGCGTATAACTATCGGAAAGTTGTAGAACGCGTGTGCGAGGAGAATGCCCTTCCAGGAGTAGATTATCCCCAGATCGCGGCCGATGAGGCCGGTTATGAAGCCGCTCTTTCCGAAGAGGAGTATGTAGCCCAAGGCGACCATCACGCTGGGCATGACGAACGGGACTGTTAAGACCGCCTTTATGGTGCCCTTTCCCGGAAAGTCGTACTTGGCGAATATGTACGCCCCTGGAAGGCCAAGTGCCAGGGTAAGGAGGGTTGAGGCTATCGCCTGCCCTATCGTGAAGAGGATGACCCTTCGGTGGTAGTCGTTGGCCAGAACGGCGGAGATGTGTTTAAGGGTGAGACCGTTCTCCCAGAGGCCGGTTTTTAGAATACTGGCTAACGGGACGTAGAAGAAGACCACGAGGAAGGCCAGAGGGATGAGCAGGAAGAGCTTTGAGAGCCTTGACCCCATGGTGACAACTCGGTTTTTGCTCTTTATAAGCGTTGATTGGGCAAGGTTGTTAAGTCCAGCATGCTATCTATCACCGGTGATACCATGAAGGCTCCCGAGCTGGGAATAAGGGTCGGGCTTCACCCTCACGGAAAAAGGAACTCAATGGCTGATTTGGGCGTTAAAGTCGGCCACTCGACGATAATCGAGGGGGATGACATCAGAACAGGGGTTACCGTCCTGCTCCCTCCCGTCAAGAACCCCTACAGGGAGAGGCTTTTCTCAGCCACCTTCGTCATGAACGGCTTCTCCAAGCCGATAGGCTTCGTTCAGGTCGATGAGCTGGGCTACATCGAGACGCCGTTAGCGTTGACCAACACGCTGAGCGTCTACACCGTTGCAAGCGCGGTGGTTAGACACATGATCGAGCTGAACCCTGATTTGAAGAGCGTTTCGCCGGTCGTCATGGAATGCAACGATTCTTACCTAAACGACATCAGAAAGATGGTCGTTCGAGATGACCACTACTTCGAGGCCGTCAAAAACGCGAAACTCGACTTCGAAGAAGGCTCGGTTGGGGCCGGCACCGGAATGAGCGCCTTCGAGTTCAAGGGCGGGATAGGGTCATCGTCGAGGGTCGTCGAAATCGGCGGCGAGGAGTATACGGTTGCCTCCCTCGTTTTAGCGAACTTCGGAAGGAGAGAGGACCTGACAATCGCTGGGGTTCCTGTTGGCCTTGAGCTGAAGGACTATCCTGGCAGGGGAACCTCCGGAAGGGGGAGCGTCTCAATGGTGGTTGCCACGAACGCGCCCCTGACAGCGAGGCAGCTAAGAAGGCTGGGGAAGAGGGCAGTGGTCGGGCTCTCGAGAACCGGCGGCTACGCCTACCACGGGAGCGGCGACGTGGTTCTGGCATTCTCCACCGCCCAGACCGTCCCGCTGGATAAGGAGGCCCACCTGCTCAGCTTCCTTCCCGACAACGCTCTGAGCCCGCTCTTTAGGGCAGCCGCCGAAGCCACTGAGGAGGCTATAATCAACGCGCTCCTGCAGGCCAGAACCGTCGAGGGGAACGGGCACGTGAGGTACGCCCTTCCGGTTGATAGGCTTGTGGAAATCATGGAAAGATACGGGAGGGTTGAGAGGGCTTAAACCCGTATCTCCTCGTATTTCTTCTTCATCAGAATTGCATCGCCCTCGATGTTCGGGCTCTCGCTTATGACGACGCCCTTAACGCGGAACTCCTTGAGAACCCTCAGCAGGTCTTCCCAGTTCATGTCGCTCTCCTGGAGGTTCAGGTGGTTCCTCTCGCCCTTCGAGGTGTAGTTTATGCCGCTTATGTGGATGTGCATGTTGTCTAGGGCTTCCCTGCCGAGCCTGTCTTCCATCAGGGAGAGCATCTCGCGCCACTCCTCGGCGGTGTTGCACTTCCCAGCGTGCCTTGCATGGGCGTGGGCGAAGTCTATCGTCGGCAGAACCATCTCAACCTCTTCGCTCAGCCTCACCAGCTCCCTCAGGTCTCCGAACTGGGTTGGCTTGCCGGTCAACTCGGGCCTTATCCACACCTCTATCCCTCTGTCCTGGAGACTGCTCACTATATCCTTGATCTCGCCCTTTATCCTCTGGTAGACCTTCTCCGGGTCCTGCTTGAGGTAGTAGCCGGCGTGGAAAACGACGCTCCAGCCTCCTGCGTCATACAGGCGCTCGGCGCTCTGGATTATCCTCTTCTTGCTGGCCTCGACCTTGGCCTTCTCGGCCGCGTTTAGGTTGATGTAGTACGGCGCGTGGGCGGTCAGGAGAACGTCGTGCTTCTTCGCCACGTGCTTTATCTTCTTGGCCAGTTCCGGCCTCAGATTAACGCCCCTGACGAACTCGAGCTCCATCGCATCGAGGCCGAGGTTTCTCACGTGGACTATCCCATCCATAGTTGAGCGCTTTGGGGTTGAGATTGGTATTCCGGCGGTGCCGAATCGAAGCCTGTCAACTTTAAACATGCTCACCACCCAAAAGAATTAGGGAAGCCTAATTCATAAACCTATCGCTCTATCGATTCGCCGAGTATCTCCTCGAGCTTCGCCAAGCTCTCGTCCAGCTCCCTCTCTAGGTGCTCAAGCTGGCGTCTGAGCTTCCGTATCTCGGCTTCCTTCTCCTCGATGAGCCTCTGAATCTCCCAGATTTCCTTCTTCCTGGCCTCTCCGTTCGCCAGAATCTCATCTCTCTTCCTTTCAAGTTCGGAGAGCTTCTCTCTCTCCCTTCCGAGGGCATCTGCCCTCTCTTTGAGGTTCTCTATCAGCCACTGGGCGGTTTTCCTGTACTTGCCCTCGAGCCTGGGGTATATCCTCTGGAGCAGGGAAATGAACTCGTCCGGCTTTCTAAGGGCCACGGAACTGTCCCTTACGAGTTCGTCCGCTATCGGCTCGTGGAGGCGCATCCGTTTTATCGGTTTCTGAAGCTTTGAGACCTTCGAGCGAACCTCCATTTCGGCAGTCCGGAGCGAGGAGGAGAGGCTTTTTATATCCTCCTCAAGCCCCCCTAACCCATGTTCCCTGTAAAACTCGTCTAACTCTCCTTCCTTTGCCTTCAGTTCCTTTTCCAGCTCCAGCTTCTCCTTCTCCGCGGTGGCAATGATTTCCCTCGTTCTCTCCTCTTCCCTGAGGAGCTCCCTAAGTCTGAGGTCGGGCAGGCCTTTTCTACCCAGCTCGTTGTAGTATTTCACGTACTCCTCGTTGAGCTCCTTCAGCAGGCGGTTGATGGCATAGACATCCTTCTCGAAGATTATGAGGAGATACTTTCCGTGCCCCACGTGGAGCTTGGCTAAATCGGGAAGGCGCTTTCCGAGGTCGTCCATGTCCTTTATACTGGCCAGCGCATTCCTCAGTGCCGTGACGTAGTTCTTCTTCTCCGCGGTTACGATTTTCTTTATCTTGTCGTCCACGTTCTTGGGAACGTCCTTCTTCTCCAGGGAGTCTATTTTCTTTAGAATCTCCTGGATTTTCTTCTCGAGGTGCTTGTTGTACTTCTTTCTGACCTTTTCGAGCTCTCTCTCGGCCTTCTTTTTCCTCTTTTCGTACTCATCAAGCGCTCGTTCCAGTCTCAACTCTCTCCCATCCCCTAACTTTTCCCCTCATGTAGATTCCAACGAGAACGGCCACCGCTACATCCGCGAGGGCGAGCAGGAACTTCGCGAAGACGTCTATGTCGGATATCGTGAGTATGGCCATCGCGTACCTGGTCGTCAGGTCGATGGTTATCCAGAGCGCGGGCATCAGGAGGAGCGCCGAGACGTAGTACCAGATGTGGTAGTCCTTCCGAAGGTATGCCTGTATGCTCTTTCCCATTATCATCACGGAGATTCCGATTATCAGTGGAGCCGCTATGGCGTTTATGTAGATGAGCGTTGCCAGGAGCGGCGTTCCAGGCCAGCCGCCGATTATCTCCTTTGCGTACTCCTCCAGTCTGAAGTAGGCGTTTATGGCGCCTCCCCCGATTATGAGGGCGCCCGCGATGACGGATATGACGAAGATGAACTGCTTCGCTATGGTCTCCCTGAAGTTGAAGCGGAAGCCCTTGGTGAAGAAGTAGCCGCCGATGAAGAGGAGTATCGTACCGGTTATCGTCGCGGAGATTATCTTCACGCTCTCGGGATACCAGACCCCTATCAGCCTCGCGATTCCATAGAGCAGGAGTATCATCCCCGGGATTCCGAGGACTACCTTTGCGACCTCCGGGTCGCTGAGTATCTCCCTCAGGTAGCGGTAGATGATGTAGTAGGTCGTCTCTATGCCCTCGCTCTGTTTGACGACTACCCTGTGGGAGCTTATTATCGGCACCTTTGAGGTTATTATCGGGAATATCTGCTCGTCTTCGGCACCGTCGGTGACGGTGATGACACCATCCGCCGTAAACCTCTCAAGGATGATCTCCAGCTGCCTGGCGAGCTCCAAGTCGCTCTTGACGCCCACCTTGGGATGGCCGGTTATGAGGGCCACCTGGACGTCATCGAACTCGCCGCTCTCCTTCAGGCTGTCGTAGAGCTTAACCGCGGCATAAACGACGTTGGCGTCGCTGTCCTCTGGATCGGCAAGGCTGAGCTTGAGGGCTGCATCTACGCAGGCGTCTCGCCCTATCACCGGCCCTTCAACGCCGGCCTTCTGCCCAAAATCATCATCGCGGTCTATAGCGAGAATCAGTGCTTTGATCTCAACCACCCCTCGTCTTTTCGAGGACTGATTTTACCTTGTCCTCCATGCGAACGCGCTTGTCGCGTCTGTCGTCGATCCTTACGGTCGTTGAAACCCTCGAAGCGCCGAGTTTGAATACCAGCTCGTGCGCCTCCTCGATTATATTGAAAGCTTCCCTCACGGTCGGAACCTCTATTATAGTTGCCATCGGTGTCAATTGATATTTAACACCCTTCCTCTCTAAAAGCTTTACCACCTCGGCGACGTACCTGCTCAGACTTCTCTCTCCGAGGGGGACGATGACGAACTCAACGATCACCACTTTCGACACCCGACTTAACTTCCTTCGGCAATTTTTTAAGCTTTGCGGGAAAGGTAAATAACCCTTCCCACCGTAGGAGCGAAGGGTGAGGGCGATGTACAAAATCAAGGATGAGTGGGGAGAATTCCTCGTCAGGCTCGCGAGGAGGGCGATAGAGGAGTACGTTAGAAACGGGAGAACGATAAAACCTCCCGAAGATACCCCTCCGGAGCTGTGGGAGAAGATGGGCGTCTTCGTCACGCTCAACAAGCGACATGCACCACCCCAGATGGCCCTTCGTGGGTGCATTGGATTTCCCCTTCCAGTATATCCGCTCGTCGAGGCCACGATAAAGGCGGCCATCTATGCGGCGGTCGACGACCCGCGCTTCCCGCCCGTGAGGGAGAGTGAGCTGAACGATCTGGTTATCGAAGTGAGTGTCCTGACGCCCCCTGAGCCGATTGAGGGGCCGCCGGAGGAAAGGCCGAAGAAGATAAAGGTTGGCCGCGATGGGTTGATAATCGAGAAGGGCATCTACTCCGGCCTGCTGCTCCCGCAGGTGCCGATAGAATGGGGCTGGGATGAGGAGGAGTTTCTGGCCCAGACCTGCTGGAAAGCGGGCCTTCCGCCCGACTGCTGGCTCGATGAGAGCACGAAGGTCTACCGCTTCACCGCGGAGATATTCGAGGAGGAGAAGCCCGGGGGACCGGTCAAGAGGAAGCCGCTGTGAGCGGTTTTTGAAATTTTTTCGAAAAATTTCCGGAATTTCTTGAAAATACTTAAATAGTTTCATGACATACATCAAATCAAGGTGAGGTGAAGTGGAGAAACGAAACTTCCTCTGGGTTATGGCGCTCTTTTTGGTTTTCGTGGTTTCCTCTCCTCCCGCGGGGGCGGTCTATGGGAGCGTCATCACGAGGGACGCCACGGATGAGGCGAACGCGATTCTAAACTCCAACTTCAGGGATTCACTCGTCAGTGCGGAGTTCAAGGGGGTTGAAGAGCAGATTCTGGTGACCACAAAGCCGCTACTCGGTTTCCCGATTGAGGGGGACTCCTATGTAATTCTGAGCTCCGGTGATGCGAGATACGTTACAGCGGGTGCTGACTACGATGTTGAGAATGTTAGCGGGATATACGTTGAGGAAGGGCAACCTGTTACGGGCCAGGATGCATACGACGTTGTGCGGTTGACCTTAACCCTTAGGGTCCCACACGGTGCCAAGGTATTGTCTTTTAAGTGGAGAATGGTCTCAGATGATTACCCCAACTACAACGATTACTTCTACGCCTATGTCGAACTTCCTGATGGGACAAGAAAAGTCGCTGCAACGCTTCCCAATGGAAGTATCCCCTATATCACCGCGGCCGTGCCGTATTTCCAAGATGTAAACAACCAGGATGGCGTGATTCTTGATAATATGACACCTATCTATACAGCTAGTGTGGACGTCTCCCAGTACGGAGGCGAGGAGATAACCCTTGTTCTAGAGGTCGCTGATGCCGTTGACGACGTGGAAGATACCGCCGTGATCATAGACGACGTCAAATTCGACGTTCCCCAGTCGTTCTTCGTGTACAACCGCATGATGGTCATCGCCCAGGTATGGACTATGTACTTCTTCAAGCTTCACGACGAGTTCGATGAGATATACGCCAACGCAAGCGCCGCCGGGGTTGACAACGAAACCCTTTCGCTGGCGAAGGAACTTCACGAGAACGCAACCCAGATGATAATGGAAGCCTGGGACACGGACAACCTCGACGACATAAAGCTCCGCGTCTGGGGGGCCATACCGACGTATCCAAAGATGCACCTCGTTAGAAGGGCCTATGTCACCGAAAGGAACGCCGTTTACATGCTCTTGGAAGCCATAAAAGAGCTTGAGGGCAGTTAGCCCTTTTCTCTTTTCAATTTTGCGATAAAAAAGCTGTTGCAGTCGTGCCTGTGCGTCCACGCCCTGAAAACCCTATCGCCGATTTCAAGGAAGCCCCTGTCTCCCCAGTTGAAGTCATAGTTCACCAACTCAAGCCCGATCCTCTCAACCGCGAAGAGTACGTTCTCCTCGTCTTCATCAATCCTAATCGAGCACGTCGAGTAGGTCATCTCTCCACCTTCACGGAGGTTCTCGTAGGCATTGCGGAGCATGTTCCTCTGGACGTTTATGATGCGCTTTATCTTCTTCTCATCGAAGCGCCACTTCACTTCCGGGAACTGCCGGTAGGTTCCGGAGCTTGAGCACGGCGCGTCGAGAATTATTTTGTCGAACTTGGCCTTGTCCTTAAAGCTCTGGCCGTCGGCATGAACCAGTTTGACGTTCTTGATTCCGAGGAGTTTCATCTTCTCCCTCATGCGCATGAGCCTGTCGTAGGAGTAGTCAACCGCGATTATCTCGCCTTTGTTCTCCATCAGCGCCGCCGCGTGGAAAGTTTTGCTTCCCGGTGCGGCCGCTAAGTCGAGAACCCTCTCGCCGGGTTCGGGGGCCAAAACGTGGGCGACGTAGGCAGAGGCTAAATCCTGGATAACGAACTTCCCGTCCTTGTACCAGTCGAGCCTCGTTACCGGAGTTTGGTATTCGAGTATCTTCAGGACGTCCGGAACGGGGGTTAAGGCCGTCCTCACGCCGTTCTCCTCAAGGTAGTCCCTCAGCGAGTCCACGTCCGTCTTGAGGATGTTTGCTCTGACGTAGTACCTCTGCGGCCTGTTGTTGCTCAGGAGTAACCTAACCGCCTCATCGTAGCCCAAAAGCTCCACCGCGTACTCGACGTACCAGCGGGGATGGGAGAAGCGAACGGAGAGCCATTCTATCCTGTCCCTCTCCTTGAGCCTTTTCAGGGCTTTCTCCACGTCGAACTTCTCTATCGAGTGCATGAGCGCGTTGACGAACTTCGCCCTTGAGAAATCAAAGCGCTCCTTAACGACCCTGATTATCGAATCGGTCGCTACAGCCGGCGGCACTTTCCTGAAGTGGATTTCGAAGGTGCCTATCCTCAGAAGGTTGGCCAGGTATGGGTCCAGGTCTTCCACCCTCGAACCCTTTAGGACGGAGTTGATTATGAAGTCTATCTTGGCGCGCCACTTCTCTATCTCGAAGACGTAGGCATGGGCCAATCCCCGCGCCTTGTCCCGGTCTCTACCGGACACCCTCTTGAAAACCCTCTCAAGGGCGTGCTTCGATGAGAGCTCGCGCTCCTCAACCAGGCTCAACGCGTCCGCCACCACTTCCTGAAAGCTCACGCGGTAAAACAGCTCCATGGACAGGGCTTTGCGGGGGAGTTTAAAAAGGTGGCGGCGCGTTTCTACTCTGATCACCGAAACACTTATTACCTCTGAAAGTAGGGTTAGATGTGGTGGGTACATGAAGTGGAAAGACTTGATTGCCGTTGCCGTGCTGTTGGTGATCGCGGTTTCGGCCTTCCATCTCTACGTCCAGAAAGAGCGTCTGAACGCCCTGATTGAGGGGCAGAGGAACTGTGAAAGGGGCTGGATTCACACCGTGACTTTTTCCACCATGGTTGATATTCAGTTCCATTCCAAGAATGCGCTTGAGGCACTCGACTCGAATTCCACTGCCGCCTTCAACCTTTCCACAGTTGAGCTTGAGCGGGACTTTCTGGGGCTCCTCAACCACCTTCTTGAGGCCGAGAGTTACCTTGGACTGAATCCGTTCAACGATTCGGTTCTTGAGATGGCCGATACGGGGCAGTGCATAGAGTTTCTGAACGCATCAAGAACGGCTTTTCTTAATGGAACCGCCAACGTCTCTGCCGTCTGCGAGGGATTAAACCTGATCCACGACTTTGCAACGGAGTGGCGAGAGAACGGCAACTATCCCAGTGAGGAGCTTTTGAAAGCCAACGTTGAGCTCCAGAGAAAGTGTGGTGACCTTGTTCAAAAGGTTGAGACCCAATGATTGTCCCTTTCCGCCGCCATTCTTTTTTAAGCATGGCGAAGTTTATTAGTCTCCAGTTCGATAATCCCACAGGTGTTGGTTATGATCCTCGATACCGACTACATCACAGAGGATGGAAAGCCCGTCATAAGGATATTCAAGAAGGAAAACGGCGAGTTCAAGATAGAATATGACAGGAACTTTGAGCCTTACATCTACGCTCTCCTGAAGGACGATTCTGCCATAGAGGACGTGAAGAAGATAACCGCCGAGCGCCACGGCAAGGTCGTTAAGGTGAAGCGCGCCGAGAAGGTTAAGAAGAAGTTCCTCGGCAGGCCCCTGGAGGTCTGGGTTCTCTACTTCACCCATCCCCAGGACGTCCCGGCGATAAGGGACAGGATACGCGCCCATCCTGCCGTCGTTGACATCTACGAGTACGACATACCCTTCGCCAAGCGCTACCTCATAGACAAGGGTCTGATTCCGATGGAAGGCGACGAGGAGCTCAAGCTACTCTCCTTCGACATCGAGACTCTCTACCACGAGGGCGAGGAGTTCGGAACCGGGCCGATTCTGATGATTAGCTACGCCGACGAGGACGAGGCGAGGGTCATAACGTGGAAGAAAGTCGACCTCCCCTACGTTGACGTCGTCTCCACCGAGAAGGAGATGATAAAGCGCTTCCTCAAGGTCGTGAAGGAGAAGGATCCGGATGTCCTCATAACCTACAACGGCGACAACTTCGACTTCGCCTACCTCAAGAAGCGGTGCGAGAAGCTCGGGATAAAGTTCACCCTTGGGAGAGATGGGAGCGAGCCCAAAATCCAGCGCATGGGAGACAGGTTTGCAGTCGAGGTGAAGGGCAGAATACACTTCGACCTCTACCCCGTCATAAGGAGGACGATAAACCTTCCAACCTACACCCTTGAGGCGGTTTACGAGGCAGTCTTTGGAAAGCCGAAGGAGAAGGTCTACCCCGAGGAGATAACCACCGCCTGGGAGAGCGGCGAGGGGCTTGAGAGGGTCGCGCACTACTCCATGGAGGACGCGAAGGTCACCTTTGAACTCGGCAGGGAGTTCTTCCCGATGGAGGCCCAGCTCTCAAGGCTGATAGGCCAGAGCCTCTGGGACGTCTCCCGCTCAAGCACCGGCAACCTCGTGGAGTGGTTCCTCCTGAGGAAGGCCTACGAGAGGAACGAGCTCGCCCCAAACAAGCCCGACGAGCGGGAACTTGCGAGACGGCGCGGGGGCTACGCGGGTGGATACGTTAAGGAGCCGGAGCGGGGACTGTGGGACAACATAGTCTACCTGGACTTCCGCAGCCTGTATCCCTCGATCATCATCACCCACAACGTCTCGCCGGACACTCTAAACCGCGAGGGCTGTAAAGAGTACGACACCGCCCCACAGGTCGGCCACAGGTTCTGTAAGGACGTCCCGGGCTTCATCCCGAGCCTTTTGGGTGCTCTTCTCGACGAGAGGCAGAAGATAAAGAAGAGGATGAAGGCCAGCATAGACCCGCTGGAGAAGAAACTCCTCGATTACAGGCAGAAGGCCATTAAAATCCTCGCCAACAGCTTCTACGGCTACTACGGCTACGCCCGGTCCCGCTGGTACTGCAAGGAGTGCGCCGAGAGCGTTACGGCATGGGGCAGGGACTACATCGAGATGGTGATCCGCGAGCTGGAGGAGAAGTTTGGCTTCAAGGTGCTCTATGCTGACACCGACGGTCTCCATGCCACTATTCCTGGAGCGGACGCCGAGACGGTCAAGAAGAAGGCGAAGGAGTTCTTAAAATACATCAACCCCAAACTCCCGGGACTTCTCGAACTCGAATACGAGGGCTTCTACGTCAGGGGGTTCTTCGTGACGAAGAAGAAGTACGCGGTCATAGACGAGGAGGGCAAGATAACCACGCGGGGGCTTGAGATCGTCCGGCGCGACTGGAGCGAGATAGCCAAGGAGACCCAGGCGAGGGTTTTGGAGGCCATACTGAGGCACGGTGACGTCGAGGAGGCCGTCAGGATAGTCAAGGACGTTACCGAGAAGCTGAGCAGGTACGAGGTTCCGCCGGAGAAGCTGGTCATCCACGAGCAGATTACCAGGGAGCTAAAGGATTACAAGGCCACCGGCCCGCACGTGGCCATAGCGAAGCGCCTCGCGGCGAGGGGAATAAAGGTACGCCCCGGCACGGTGATAAGCTACATCGTCCTCAAGGGCTCCGGAAGGATAGGCGACAGGGCGATTCCCTTCGACGAGTTCGACCCGACGAAGCACAAGTACGACGCGGAATACTACATCGAGAACCAGGTCCTGCCGGCCGTGGAGAGGATTCTGAAGGCCTTCGGCTACAAGAAGGAGGAGCTCAGGTATCAGAAAACGAGGCAGGTCGGCCTCGGGGCGTGGCTTAAGCCGAAGGGGAAGAAGTGATCCCCTTCGAAAACCTTTTTATCTCTGTATTTCAAACTGTATTTCGGGGTGTATTACATGGCCATTGTTACTGTCCGCGTTCCCGATGAGTTGAAGCTCAAGATGAAGGAGCTTAACGTAAACTGGAGCGAGGAGATTAGAGAGTTCATAAGAAGGCGCATAGACGAGGAAGAACGGAGAAAGAAGATAAAAGAGGCCATGGAGATACTCAAACGCACACCGGTTTCTGTCGAGAAGGGGTTTGCAGCGAAGTCCGTGAGGGAGGACCGTGATAGTCGTTGATGCCTCGGTTCTCGTCAAGGTTCTCCTCAAGGAACCAGGCTGGGAGGAGATTGAGCTCGATTCCAGCACGGCGACGCTGGACTATGCCTTCGTTGAAGGAATGAATGCTATATGGAAAGCCATTAGGAGGGGTAGAGCCACCGAAGAGGCCGGCAGGAACCTTATAACCGTCCTCAAACTCATCGGGGAGGGTATGCTCACGTTTGAGGCGCAAAACTTCTTCGAGAGGGGGCTGGAAATAGCATTGGGGGAGAACATCACGATCTACGATGCCCTTTACATAGCCCTGGCCGAGGTACTGAACGCGGAATTTCTGACTGCGGACGAGAAACAGTATCTGGCCGCCAAAAACTACGTCAAGGCGATGCTCGTTGAATAGCACTCTCATACGGAAACAGTTCCCTTGATAAAAAAGCTTTTTACCTCCTCAACCAAGTATGCATTGGGGGAAAGGTATGGAGAACGTCAACGTGAGGGCAAACGCTGAATGGAGAATCAAAATGGACAAGATGCGGGCTGAAGCGAGGGCAAACGTTGATGAGGTTCTCAAGAGAGCCTTCGGTTATCTGAAGACCTCCAAGAGCTGGAAGGATCTGGAGGCAGAGCTCTATGAGGAGCTTTCTGGTGGACAGTAACGTTTTCATCGAAGCACTTAAAGGGAATCCTGAGGCTGAAAAGATACTAACACGGCTCTTTCATTCAGACGCCAGAGTTTTTATTAACGACGTAGTTTTCAGCGAGGTCATGTATCATTTTATACGCATCAGGGTCGGTTCCTACTGGGAGGCTAAGAAAAACCCCGAGACAGTGGCAAAAACTGTGGGGGAGTTTGAGGAAGTTGTGCTCCCGCTATTGGCGATTCCGGATTTCCTTGAGGTTAATTATGATGTGTCCACGAGGGCACTGCGGCTCTCGAAGACCTATGGACTACTTCCGAACGACTCGATTATTCTGGCGACGGCTGAGTACTACGGCATTGATGCCTTGGTCTCTCTCGATGGCGATTTCAGGCGAGCTTGTGAGGGGGAAGGGATAGTTTTGGTGTCCTCCTCGGAGGATCTTTAATCTGAAATCCTCCCCAGCACCTCCAGAATCCCCTCAACTCCTGGAACCTCGAAGCCCCTCTCGTGGATTTTCCTGACCTCTTCTGCCTCTGGGTTTATCCAGACCGCCCACATGCCTGTCCTCAGCGCTCCCTTAAAGTCCTCCGCGTAAGTGTCTCCGATGTGAATTGCCTCGTCCGGCTCGACTCCAAAGACCTCCAGCGGCTTTTTGAACATCTCTGGCATCGGTTTGTAAGCCAGAACCTCGTCGGCGAAGAAGGTCTTGTCTATTGATTTCATAAGGCCAAAGCGCTCAAGTAAAAGGCGTGTGTATGAACCCGGCCAGAACATCACGTTGCCCGTCACGGTAACCTTCAGCCCCTTTCTCTTAACGCCCTCCAGCGCCTCCTTCGCTCCGGGGAGGATTATCTCGTCGTCAACGTTGAGGGTTGCCCTCGCGGCGGCCCTCTTGACGAGCTCGACGTCTGTTCCCAGGAGTTCCGCCAGCATCTCCTGGCTCTCTTCGAGGGCCCTAGAGGGGTCTCCAGCTGTCTGGGCCCTCATGCGCTTTATCCTCTCGCGGGAGAGCATCATTCCCTCGACGACGTCTATTATGCACGCCCCCATCAGCTTGGAGAGCTCGACGGCCATCGCATCGAGCATGACGTTGATGTCTAGGAGTGTGTTCCAGACGTCGAATGAAACGAGCTTCATGTTCACCACCGGTCTGGATTCCCCTCGGAGGATAAAAACTCAACGCCCCCGCTCCCTACCTGCCAGGTAGGCGAGGCTCTCCATGAGTCCGGCCTCCCTTAGAACCACTTTGAGGTTTCTGAAGCGTGAGCGCATGACGAACAGCTCGTAGAAGCCCTCCAGGTTGCCCCAGTGCCCGTAGGCAGAAAGGGCCAGGTACATGACTTCCTTGGGCTTGAGCTTCCTCCCGAGGCTCTCGTTGAGGGCCTTGAGTCCCGGCTTTATCCTCTCCAGGAGCCCCTCCCGCGCTATGAGGTGGAGCATCAAATCCTCGACGGTCGGCTTCTTCCACTCGATGACCTCGTCCCCGAAGGGCAGGCCGATTATCAGGGGAACCACCTCGGTTTTCCCGACGAGGTAGCCGAGGGGCGTTTTCCTGTGCCCGAAGCCGGAGAGTTTTCCGGTTATCGAGGCCAGGGCGGCGTCTCTGTCCTCATCGATGTCGATGGCGACTCCAAGCCTCTCGACTGTGAAGTCGAAGACGTCCATGGCCTTGAGGAAGTTGCCGAGGTTCCTTATCACCCCGGAGTTGCCCTCACTCGGCAGCACCGCGATGTAGTACTCGTCCTCCTCGCGCTTCAGCAGGTCGAAGTTGTCACGCTCAAAGACGCGCTCGACGAACCGCAGGCTGTATGGGGCCTCCCTGCTCTCCTTGAACTCGAAGAGCTTCTTGAAGACCGCCTTGAAGAACTTGGAGTCGGTCTTCCCCTCGACGAAGAGGACGCTTGACCTCGCCTTCTCCCCAGAAAAGCCACCGCGGACGTCGAAATCGAGGTACTTCCTCAGCTCGTAGACCTCCTTCATTGTGAGGCTCTTCCCCGTGTCGGAGTATATGAGGACGTTCTCCTCGCCCCGCCTGAACTTCCAGGCGATTAAATCGATGAGCTCAAGACTCGCCGTAACGACGGTCTCCTCTCCGGTTAGGGAATCCACGAAATCGATGAGTTCATCGCGGTTTTTCCTGTATTCGGGGAATAGAATGGCCTTCTCATCTGCGAAGGCCTCGAACCTGTCTCCGGTTATTACCCTCATTCACTTCACCATGTCAACGGTTATGGCACCTATCACCGCGAAGGTGCTTATAAGTATGGTCGCGTTGATGTACTGACCGAGGGTGAAGTCGGCCAGGTTGTTGATTCCGTACACGTATATCAGAACGGCCGAGATTAAGTACGCTATTCCCGTGACGGTTAGGAGTCGCTTGGGGATGTGGAAGAGTTCCTCCCTCTTCAGGTTCCCTATCCGAGATTTGGCTATGAACAGGTACGCAATGCCAAGGGTCATGAAGAGTACCGCGATTGAACGTTCAATGGAGATGTCCTTCGCTATCTCCCAGAGTTCCGCTGTGAACAGGAAGGGGAGGGCGAAGGTGACCGCCCCGACTATCTCCTGGGCTATGTCGTCCCATCCGAGCTTGTCCGGGGCTTTTCTCATCTCGTTCTCTCTTTTCAACTCTTCAATGCTGGAGTACAGCTCTTCGAGACGTTTCTCCATTCCAGTTCGCCTTTCGTTTTCAATCCGATGCTCAGGTTCGGGGTTCATCATCCGGTCAGTATTGGATTCACTCATCATCGCAGAAGTAACTTCCGGGGAAAGGTTATAAAGGTTGAGATGCACTTTAAATCGGTGATAAACGATGAAAAAGGCTTTGGTTCTGTTTATGGGCCTGGTGGTTCTGGGCCTGCTCCTTACGCCGATTAACGCAGCGATTACGGGAATCAATTCCTCGAACACAGTGATAGTCCTCCCGACCACCAAGATAGTCAACGGTGTGCCGCTCCACATAGGTGAGGACGCCATAACGGGTTCGAGGCTCGGTGCATTCCTGGTTCTCCAGGGTGTTTCTCAGGGGACGTACACGAAAACCGTTTCTGTGCCCGTCGAGTACCACAGCGTGCTCATTCCCGATGAAAACCAGACCTACAAGCTCAACTCCGTTGACATGCCCGACGTCGGCGTTAACGTCAGCGACGAACCGGTTGGGCACGGCATAGTCATCCAGGTCAACTTCTCGCGGGTCGATTTCAACTCCACTAAAAAAGCCGCCGAGTTCACCGACAGGAGCGTCGAGATAATCTTCAACGAGAACACCACTCCCCTAAACATCGGCGGGGACTACAAGGTCATCTCAACGACGGTGGACGGGAAGGACACCATGTACTTCTACGCCTACACGGAAGTCGAATCAACGACGAGCTCCCTGGGAGAGAGCATAACCGTCGGGAGCTGGACCCTGAAGTTCGTTGATATCAACATCAACCAGGAGGAAATGCTGGTTGACCTCACATACCCCAGCGGCATAATCAAACAGAAGACGATGGACAAGGGCAACTACTACATCATGTACGTTGACTCCAGCGGGAACGAGGACTTCGAATGGTTTGATACGTACCCGTCCTCAAGGATAAACGAACTCCTCGAGAGGGGCGTCAAGGAACTCTTCGTGTTCACCCCGACCGACTTCTTCGTGGGAATAAACAACGCCCAGATGGTCACCTACGACTACTGGCACTACGAGAAGGTCAGGCAGTACCAGGACGGCGACGTTTACAGCGGCCAGTGGGTCTGGGACATAGACCCCGCCAACAACCTCTACGTCCTCTACCTCCACGTCAACGAGAGCCTCGCCGGCTTCAAGAGGGTCTTCATCGGCGAGGGCTCCGCTTTGAAGCTGCCCACCGAGTGGGGACTTGAGATAGCACCGGTGTTCACGAAGAACAATGATGGCGAGATAACCGGAATAGAGGGCTACCGCTTCGTGCGCGTTGCATCAGTGACCAAGAAGGTCTCCATAACCGCACCGAAGATCGAAGCAACGGACGACGTCTACGACTTCATAGTCGAGGACACCCAGCTCAAGGACTTCCCGGCTGACAAGAACGTCATAATCGTCGGTGGCTGGGTCAGCAACAAGGCGTGGGAGCTGCTGGAGCAGGCCTACGGCAAGGACACGGTCAACGCGATCAAAGACGAGATAAACCAGAAGGGCTACGTGATAAAGGAGCTCAAGAACCCGCACAACCCGAGCTACAAGGTGATAATCCTGGCAGGAAAGACCTACGAGGAGACCAGACTCGCCGTGGAGAAGTTCATGGAGGAAATGTAAAATCTTATTTTACCATTTTCTCCTGATTTTACCTTCTCGACTCAAGCCAGAATTGAGCCTCATTTTTGATTTAAACGCTGAGTAATTCCCGGTTTCTTTTAATAAATCTTTCGGTGGATGGGGAGGTAGGTTTATATACTCAAATCACGGTCTGAACGTTCATGTCACTGCAGAACTACCGCGGGTTCGGAAGGGACGCATGGCTGCTCGTTGCCTACTCATTCGCCTCCGCCTTCGGGGGCAACATAGCCTGGTTTATCTTCCCCTTCTACCTCAAATCGCTCGGCTTCGACTACACCAACATAGGTGTGGTCTTCTCGCTCTCAACGCTGGCCCAGGCAGCGGTTCTGCTGTTCTCGGGTCCATTCGGCGCGAGGGTGGGCTACAAGAGAACCGTCCTCCTTGGAGTGAGCATGATGTTCCTCGGGAGGCTCGTTCAGGTTCTCCACCCGACCCTCTGGATGCTCGCCCTGGGCGGCGTTCTGATAGGGATAGGCATGGCACTGGAGTCTCCCTCATTCATGGCGCTGCTCAGCGGGGAGGTGGAGGATGGGAAGAGGCACTACCTGTTCAGCCTCTCCTCGGGAATCGGCACGATAGCCTCCGCCCTCGGAATACTCGTCGCCGGCTTTCTCTCGCGCTGGCTGAGCTATGGAGGAGTGTTCTCCCTGGTTCTCGTGGTCATACCGATTCGGTTCGCGATAGTTCTCTTTGTCAGGCCCGTGCTTGAGAGGCATTCCCGTGGGCTGAACCTAGACAGGAACCTCCTCGTCAGAATAGGCCGCTTCGCCCTTCCCGGGGCGCTGATAGGTCTGGGTGCGGGGATAGCGATTCCCTACATGGGGCTCTGGTTCAACCAGCGCTTTGGGACGAGCCTGGAGAGCATTGGCTGGCTCTTCGCATTCCAGCAGTTCATAATGGGGATCGGGATGTTCCTGCTGCCGATGATAGCCGACAGATTCGGCAGCGTTAAGACGATCGTCTCATTCAACGGGACGGCGAGCGTTCTCATCGGCGCCCTTCCGTTCTCGCCGGCCTTCCCCGTTGCGGCGGTGATATACATCCTCAGGACGATACTGATGAACATAGTCAACCCGATATGGAACTCCTTCATGATGGGGTTCTTCGAGGAAGAGGAGCGCTCCACCGCGATGGCTCTTAACAGCCTGGCCTGGACGGCTACCTTTGGGGTGGGCCAGTACGTGGGCGGCGTTCTCTTCGACATGTCCCTGGTCTGGCCGTTCCTGATAACCGCCTTCCTGTACAGCCTCTCGATGGTGGTGTTCTGGGGCTTCTTCGGTAGGGCGGAGACAAAAGGTTATAAGCCACCGTCGGCCTAGGTCTCTCAGACGAGAGATTTCTAGGGTGATGCTCATGGTGGTTAAGGACTGTCCCGAGTGCCACGGAACCGGGAAGGTTAAGGTTGGCGAGAAGGAGTGCCCCGTTTGTGAGGGCTGGGGTTACGTTCCTGCCGATTTCAAGGTTGGGGAGAAGCTGAAGGGCTATCGCAACCTCGATTACATCGGCGTCGAGGACGAGGTTGACGAGATACCCTGTCCCGAGTGCCACGGGAAGGGTGTAGTGCCGGTTTACGACACTTGCCCGACCTGCGGTGGAACCGGCCGCGTCCTGGCCTGCGACATCTGTGGCAAGGTGAAGGGGCCTTGGGAGCCAGGGATGGAGACCACCTGGATCTGCCCGGACTGCATGCGTAAGTACAAGGTCGTCTACGTTCTCGACAAGACCTGTGACGTGGAGGACATAGAAGTTGGGAACGTCTACAAGGGAACCATAGACAGGGTGGAGCGTTTTGGCGTATTCGTCAGGCTCAACCCGCACGTTAGGGGGTTGATACGCAGGAAGGACCTCCTCGGCGGCAGGGATTACAAGCCAGGGGACGAGATACTGGTCCAGGTTCTCGATGTAAAGCCCGACAGGGGCGAGGTGGACTTCATAGAGTCCGCCCTCAAACACTACAAGGAGGTAGTCGTCAGAAAGGAGCTCCCGATAACGCTCATCGGCGACCTCCGCAAGGACATGGCGGGTCAGACGGTCAGACTGCGCGGCAAGGTCACCCAGATACAGGTGACCGGCGGTCCAACGGTCTTCACGATAACCGATGGAACGGGCATAACGTGGGCGGCCGCCTTCGAGGCGCCTGGGGTTAGGGCCTATCCGAACATAAACGTCGGCGACATCGTGGAGATAATAGGTAAGGTGGCCTTCCACTCCGGCGAGATTCAGATAGAGACCAGCGATATGGCGAGGCTCTGGGGGCCGGAGGCTGCCGAGGTCAAGAGGCGCATAGAGGAGGAGCTCGACAGGCGCGCCCAGCCCCAGGATGTCGGCTTCCTCATTGAGAGCGAGGTTCTTGAGGCTCTGAAGCCGAAGATAATGAAGGCTGCCTTCATGATACGCAGGGCGATCTACGAGGGCAGGCCGATACTGCTGAGGCACCACGCCGACGCCGACGGCTACACCTCCGGCTTGGCTTTGGAGTACGCGATAGTTCCGCTCATCGAGGAAGTCTCGCCGGACTCCGGCGCCAGGTGGAAGCTCTTCAAGCGCAGACCGAGCAGGGCGCCCTTCTACGAGCTGGAGGATGTGCTCAAGGATATCATCTTCATGGTCGAGGACCACGAGAGGTTCGGCGACCCGCTCCCACTGCTCGTCATAGTGGACAACGGCGGAACGAGCGAGGACATTCCTGCCTACAAGCGCATAAGGGCCTTCGGCGTCCCGATAGTCGTCATAGACCACCACGACCCGCGCGAATGGGTGAGCGAGGACAGGGCCAAGGTCGACGACTACGTCGATGTGCACGTCAACCCGCACCACATAAAGCGCGGCTACTACGAGCTAACGGCGGGAATGCTTGCGACCGAGGTGGCCCGCTTCATCAACCCCGAAGTGGAGGACAAGATAAAGCACCTCCCCGCCATAGCCGGAACCGGCGACAGGAGCAAGGCTCCGGAGTTCTACCAGTACCTGGAGATAGCGAAGAAAGCGAAGGGCCTCGACGAGGAAGACCTCAAGAGGATAGCCGAGGTGATAGACCACGAGGCCTACTTCTGGAAGTTCATGGACGGACACGGCGTAATCGACGAGATACTCCTCCTAACCGGCAATCTCCAGAGACACCGCGAGCTCATCAACGCTATCTACCCTGAGGTCAAGGAGAAGCAGGAGAAGGCTTTGAAGGCCTCGCTGCCGCACGTCAAGAGCGTCGTCCTTCCGAACGGGATAAGGTTCAACACGATAGACATCGAGCTCTTTGCTCCAAAGTTCAGCTATCCGAGCCCGGGCAAGCTCTCCGGCCTGATACACGACCACTTCAAGGAGAAGTACGGCGAGGACGCGCCGATACTCACCCTGGCTTATGGTCCGGACTTCGCGGTGGTCAGGGCCGCGGACGGGATGGCGGCATACAGCTTCGACCTGAACGAGATAATTCCAAAGCTCCAGGAGGCCCTGCCGAGCGCGGGGATAGAGGGCGGTGGCCACAGCTACGCCGGCTCGATAAAGTTCTTCGAGGGCATGCGCAAGGAGGTTCTTGAGGAGTTCGCGAAGCAGGTGGTCAGGCTGAAGAAGACGGGCTGAAAGCGCTTTCCTTTTCTTTCAATGCCAACCTTTTTAACATCGCTGACCGAGGGATTCATGAGCAATGTTTGGAGGAATGTTGATGAGAATAGTTCTTGAGGTTACTTTTAAAATGGGGGGCGTTTCTTACCGCGGCCATCGCTGGGAAGAAGATGTCCTGGTTTTTGAGTTCGAGAGGCTTGGGGATGCGTTCATTCAGGTTCTCAGCACTCGGAAGGTTGAGGAGGAAGTTGAGAGAAGGCCCTCGGCCGTGATCGTCGAACTGAAGACGAAAGAAGGCGGGAAAATCTTCGAGGCCACCAAGGAGGAAGGAATCTACCGGGCCGCTGAGCCTTAGGTTTTTATAGTTCCCCACCAACTCTCTACGGTGATGGCCATGTACATGGCGGAGTTCAAGCTTCGCTTCGGCGACATGAAATGGTACGTCCGGAGGATCGTCGAGGCTTCCTCGCTCGAGGAGGCGGAGGAAATCGCCGAGCGCTACGCAAAGGCGATGAACAAGGGTGAAGTTAAGTGGGAGCTCAGCTACGTCATTGAGGCTGAGAGACCCCTGCTCATTGGAAAGGAAGAGCTTGAGAAGATGGGCGCCTGATTTTCAGCCTGCCCTTACCTTTTCTCTCAAAAATTTGAGGGAGCGGTCACTCCCTCACGAAGGCCATTAGGACCATGGCAACGACGTTCATAGCTGCGGCGAAGGTGAAGGTGTAGGCTAGGGAGTAGCTCCCCCAGAGCCAGCCCGCTATCACCGACGCCGGGAAGACGAAGACGCCGAAGACCGTGTGGTATGCCCCTATTATAGTGCCCTTCTCGTATTCCCTCGCCAGATCCGCCATGTACGCCCTGGGTATCGTGTCCTCGATGGCGATATAAATCCCGTAGAGCACGAAGGCCGCTATGAGCGTGTAGAAGTTCCTCGCGTATGCAAAAGCTAAAGCCGCCAGGGCCGCAACTCCGAAGCCCAGGGTTATCATCCTCTTCTTGCCGAAGGTATCGGAGTAAACTCCGAGGGGATAGGCCGAGAGGGCGTAGATCAGGTTGAAGAGGGCGTAGAAGGCTATGCTCTGGACAACGGAGTAGCCGAGCTCCTGCGCCTTCCACATCGTGAAGGCGTAGCTGTACCTTCCAAGGGCACCTATCGCCACCACCGCTAAGAAGAGCTGCAGGTTCCTGTTCTTCAGTGTTGAGATGCCCTTGATCTTCTTTTTGACCTCACCGCCCCGGTCCTTCACGAAGAGGATTATAACGAAGAGCGATATCGCCCCTGGAACCGCGGAGAGCAGGAAGATGTAGCGGTAGGCCGTTTCCGCCGGAAGGCTCTTCAGGAACTCGATGAGTGCTATGGCAACGAGCGGACCGGCGACGGCTCCGAGGGTGTCCATCATTCTGTGGAAGCCGAAGGACTTTCCGGTCTTCCCCTTCTCGCTCGATTCCGCTATAAGCGCATCTCTGGGGGCGGTTCTTATGCCCTTCCCGATCCTGTCCAGGGCGCGCAGGAGGAGGAAGTCCCACCAGTAGCGGGTGAATGCCAGGGCACCTTTGGCGAGGGTTGAGAGGGCGTAACCGGCGAAGACGAAGGCCTTTCTCTTTCTAAAGCGGTCGCTCACGTAGCCGAAGGCTACCTTGAACAGCGAGCTCATGCTCTCTATCGCGCCCATAACGGAACCGCTGAGCAGCTTTCCGGCGTCGAGAACCTCCATCAGATAGCTCGGCATAACGGGCATTATCATCTCGCTGCTCATGTCGTTGAGGAAGCTGACGATTCCGAGCAGGAAGACATTCCAGCTTATTCCGAATATCTTCTTTTTCCTTTCCTCCATTCCTCATTCCCCCAGCAGTTCGAGACAGAGTTCCCTCAGCCTTTTCTTGCCCTCGTCGAGGGTTCTTTGGCCGATTTCCGTTATCTCGTAGACCCTAACCCGTCTCCCGCCCCGGACCTCCCAGTGGCTTTTGAGGAGGCCCTCCCCTTCCAGGGAGTGAAGGAGTGGGTACATGGTTCCCGGGCTGATGTGGTAGCCGTGTCTCTCAAGTTCTTTCATCAGAAACGAGCCTGTAACTGGTTCTTCGCTCGCGTGGTGGAGTATGTGTAGAGCTAAGAAGTCCCGGTACTTCATATCGAACACCGATATCGGGTTTCGATATCTAGGTTTAAAAAATTTTGGCTCATTCGAGCACGTGCTTCTCCAGAACGTAGCAGTGGAAGATCCCCTCGAAGACCGTCTCGTCCCTCTCGTTGAAGACCTCGGCCTTTACTATCTTCTTCCTTCCAAGGTCTTCCTCTATCCTGGCCCTCGCTAGAAGTCTTTCTCCTGTCTTGACCGGCTTGAGGAACTTGACCTCAGCCTTTCCAAGAACCACCGTCGGCTCGTTGACGGCCAGCATTGCCGCGTAGTCAGCCAGGCCAAAGGTGAAACCGCCGTGGACGAGCCCGTATTCATCAACGGCCATCTCTTTAGTGGTCTCCAGAAGGACCTCCGCGTAATCTTTCTCAATTTTCACGGGTTTTCCAACCAATCTTTCAGAGGTCAGCCTGTGAGTTCTCTGCTCCATTGGCATCACCGTTTAGAGTTCTCGTGGGTGCTTAAACATCTAACGGAGTTATGCAAAGGTTTATTTATTTCCTAGCCCTAAAAAAGTTAGGTGGTTGCGTGCACCCGATAAAACGCGCGGTTGAGTATAAGGGCTCGGTTGAGTTCACCAGGAGCGAACTCGTGGGGATACTGGCCTTCAGCCTCCGCCTGATGGACGTGAAGGCCGCGAAGGAGCTTATAGCGAAGTCTCTGGAGGAGGGCCTCCTCGAGGAAAAGGACGGTCTTCTGGTGGTCAACAAAGCCCTGCTAGCGGAGGAAGAGGCCGAGGAGGACTTCTTCAACGAGATGGTGACGCATATAGCAAATTCCCTCGGCTGGGAGCGGGAGGAGGTTCTTGAGGGCATCAAATCCATGCGCGAGCGCTACGGCGACCTCGACGAGAAGGTTCTGGCGTATCTCTTCGGCATGGACAAGGGCGTTGACATGTCGCGCTTTAAAGACCGGCTCGAGCTGTGAGGGCTTTTCCTTCTATTCCGCAAACCGTTTTAACGATCCCGCCGAATTCTATTTTGGGGTGATGTCATGCCCGAGGAGGCGCTCATCGTCGTTGACATGCAGAGGGATTTCATGCCCGGGGGAGCCCTGCCGGTTCCAGAGGGAGACAGGATAATACCCCGGTGCAACCGCTACATCGAGGAGTTCAGGAAGAGGGGGGCTTTGATAGTTGCCACGCGCGACTGGCATCCCGAGAACCACGTCAGCTTTAGGGAGCAGGGCGGCCCGTGGCCGAGGCACTGCGTTCAAAACACTCCCGGGGCGGAGTTCGTAGTGGAGCTTCCGGCCGATGCCGTGATAATCTCAAAGGCCACGGAGCCGGATAAGGAGGCCTATTCGGGATTCGAGGGGACGAACCTGGCAGAGATACTGAAGAGAAACGGTGTGAAGAGGGTTTACGTCTGCGGCGTCGCCACGGAGTACTGCGTTAAGGCAACGGCCCTCGATGCTGTTAAGAACGGCTTCGAGACCTACCTCCTCCGCGACGCGGTGAAGGGAATCAAACCCCAGGATGAGGAGCGGGCTTTGAGGGAGATGGAGAGGGCCGGCGTGAAGGTTCTCTACCTGATATGACCCTCTTCCATTCTTTCAGGAGAACCAGGAGAAGGTTGAGCACTATAGGACCTATTATGAGGCCCTTTACCCCCATGGCCCACGTTCCGCCTATCATTCCTATGAAGACGAGGGTCTCGTCGAGATTTGCGTCCTTGGCGACCATCATCGGCCTTATCGTGTAGTCTGGCATCGGGGAGACCAGGAGGAAGCCGTAGACCGCTATCCCAATCGCGTGGAGGTACATGGCCTCCTTGGCGAAGTACGCGGCCGCGAGGAGCCATATCATCCAGCCCTCGAAGAGGGGAACGAAGGAGAAGATGAAGGTCAGGAACCCGGCCACTATCGCGGTGTAGAGGTCGGAGACCCCGAACAGGAGGAAGCCAAACGTCATCAGAACACCTTTTATGACGTTCAAAATCAGCCAGGCCCTTACCAGTGCTCCCAGGGTCTTGTTAAGGCTTTCGAGTATCTCCTCACCCAGACGGCGGTTCTTATCCGGAATCGCCAGCCGTATCTCCTCCGCTATCTCATGCGCGTTGGAAAGTGCGTAGTAGAATGTAAAGAGGAAGACGACGAGCTGGAGGAGGTACATGGGGAGGGAGAAGGCCTGCTTCGATATGTAGTCCGACAACCTTGGGATGAGCTGATTGAAGAAGTTCTGGAGGAAATCGAGAACCTCGGGGGGCAGCGGCTGTGTCATGAGCCACCTGAAGAAATCAACGACGCTCTGGTAGAAAGATGCCGCGACCTGGACGGATATCATTAAAAGCTCGAGGGTCACCACACCGCCGAGCCCCAGCATTCCCACCGTGAGGAGCACCGCGGAGTGAATCTCGCCGAGCTTGGAGGCGAGTCTCCTGTGTATGGGATATGCTGCGTAGGCCAGAATCAGGCCGAAGAATATTGGCGTTATCAATGGGCTGATGGCCTTCCACGTTATGTAGGCTATGATGAGCACGGTGGCAGCCCAGGCAAGTCTCTCCGCCTTCATATCCCTCGACAGGTTTATTAGGTCTCCCCTTATAAACCATGCGTGGTGTCGGCGATGGAAAAGGCTCTAAAGGAAAAGGCCCTGGCGTATATGAACCGTGCCGAGTATTATCTGGGGGAGAGACGCTTCGAGATGGCGTACAACGCCTATATGGATGCCCTCTACACGATGGGGGCCTACCAGGTTTATCTGGACACGGGTCTTCTCATGCCAGTGGCCGAGATGATGGGGATCCTTGAGAGCCGGCATCCTGAAATCCACGAGGTTATAGTCCGATATTCTCGACTGACTAGTTTTGATGAGGGAACGATAAAGGCCATGAGAAAAGATGTGGAGAGGCTCAGGGATGCGATGTTTCCCACTGCGGGGGAATGATCGACCTTATCCCCAACATTGAGGACAGCATCTTCTCGTCTTCCCTTCTCTCCGTTCTGCAGTCCAGAACAGCGCCCTCGAGCGTCTTCGCCAGTCCCTCGTTTCCGTAGAGGGTGACCAGCACTATGCCTCCGTCAGAGGGGTGGAAGGTTATGTAGATGATGCCCTCGTCCCTCACCTCTATCCCGGAGGGGACCATCTTCAGCAGAAACGCCCCGCTCTTGCCGTCGCGGTTCCATATTCCGGTTATCTCAAGCATGCCATGGGAGTAGAAGACGTTGAGAAACGGCAGGGGCTCCCCGGTGGGCGTTAGGGGATACGTCCCCATCTTGTACAGGACGACCTTTCCCCTAGCAGTTCCCAGAAACACCGAACCGCAGAGGTCGTCTATGTAAGAACCCAAAGCTTCATAAACAATATCGCCTGACCCATCCAACGCTATCACCATTGTATATGTTGGCTTCCGTCCTATATTGGTAATTGGTCCTTAACGGTGGTTGCGATGAGAATAGTCGCCGCTGACACGGGTGGTGCCCTGCTGGATGAGGAGTACAATCCAATAGGTCTAATAGCCACGGCGGCCGTTCTTGTGGAGAGGCCATACAGAACGGCAACGATGAGCGTGGTGAGGTACGGGAATCCCTTCGACTACGACATGAGCGGAAGGCAGGCCGTTCGGGAGGAGGCTTTTCTGGCCGTTGAACTCGCGAGGGAAGTTAAGCCCGACGTGATACACCTCGACTCGACGATAGGTGGAATCGAGGTACGGAAGCTCGACGAGCCGACGATCGACGCTCTGACGATAACCGACCGCGGCAAGGAAGTGTGGAAGGACCTGGCCAAGGACCTTCAGCCCCTGGCGAAGAAATTCTGGGAGGAGACGGGGATAGAGATAGTCGCCATCGGCAAGTCCAGTGTCCCGGTTAGAATAGCGGAGATTTACTCGGGCCTCTACACCGCCAAGTGGGCGATTGACTACGCGAGGGACCACGGCAAGGCCATCGTCGGCCTGCCGAGGTATATGAAAGTTGAAATCCGTCCCGGAAAAATCTACGGCGAGAGCCTCGACCCGCGCGAGGGCGGTCTCTTCGGGGAAATTGGGGCAGAAACGGAAGGAATCGGCTGGGAGCTCTACCCGAACCCACTCGTGAGGCGCTTCATGGTTCTGGAAGTTTGGAGGGAGTGAGGGGCTAAGCCCCCCTCTCCAGCTCGCTCGGGAACTTTATCGCGTCGAACGGGCACGTCTGGTTGCAGACGCCGCAGCCGGTGCAGAGCAGGTTGTCTATCCTGACCTTGTTGGTATCCGGCTCGTAAACAAGCGCCGGACAGCCGGTCAGGAGTATGCATGCCTTGCAGCCGGTGCACTTCTCCTCGATAACCACAGGTATCTCTCCTATCTCGCCGCGCCTTATGACCGGTATAACGCACTCCTGCTTCGCTATTATCACCGCAGGTCCTTCGACCTGCATGGCCTCCTTTATGGCCTCCCTCGTTGCTTTGAGGTCGTAGGGGTCAACGGTCTTAACGTACTTCACTCCGAGAGCCTTGACCAGCGCCTCGATGTCGATCTCGTTGAACTTCCTGCCGGTTTCGCTTCCGCCGGTTCCGGGATGGGGCTGGTGGCCGGTCATCGCCGTGGTTCTGTTGTCGAGTATCATCACCAGGACGTTCAGGTTCTTGTAGACCGCATCGACCAGCGGCTGGATCCCGTTGTGGAAGAACGTCGAATCACCGATGGTGGCTATCACCTTCTTGTTCAGCGCCACGCTCTGACCGTTGGCCAGGCTTATGCTGGCGCCCATCACGTACTCGGTCCAGATGGCTTCGAGCGGCGGGAGGAGCGAAAGGGCGTAGCAGCCTATGTCACCGTGTATCGGGACGCTGAACCTGCCCAGCCTGAGGTCCCTCAGAGCGTCCAGCGCGGCCCTGTAGGAGCCCCTGTGTGGACAGCCTGGACACATCACCGGGGGTCTCTTCGGGGCGAGGCTTTCGGCGTATTTGACCTCCTCCGGCTTCTCGTAGGTCTCCCCCTCCTCGCCGATGAGCCGCAGCAGTGTGTTTCTCACAAGGCTCGGAGTGAGCTCGCCCTCGAGCGGGAAGTGGCCGGTTCTCTTCCCGTAGATTGGGACGTTGAGGCCGGCCTCGTAGGCGGCGATCTTAACCTCTTCCTCGAGGAACGGCGCGCCGTCCTCAACCACTATCGCGAAGTCCACGTCCTTGAGGAAGTCAACGACGAGCTTCCTTGGAAGAGGATGCGGCGTTGAGAGCTTGAGAACCTTGAAATCACCCTCGATCTTCGGGAGAACCTCGCGCACGTAGTTGTAGGGCGCGCCCTCGACGATGATTCCGATCCTTCCCTCGCCTTCGACCCAGTTGAAGGGCATCGAGTTGAACTCCTCCTCTATCTTTGCCAGGGTCTCGTTCAGCCACCTGTGCCTCTTCCTGTTGCCCTCCATGCTCGCGCGCACATACCTCTCGATGTCCTTCTTGAACTTTGGCTCGCGCTCCAGCTCGACGAACTCGCCGACTTCAACGTCGCTCGTCGTGTGGTTCACCCTCGTGGTGGTTCTGAATATGACCGGAACCTTGTAGCGCTCGCTCAGCTCGTAGGCGTAGATGATTAAATCATGTGCCTCCTGAGGATCGGCCGGCTCAAGAACCGGCAGAAGTGAGATTTTGCCATAATACCTATCGTCCTGCTCGGTCTGACTGGTGTGCGGCCCCGGGTCATCGGCGACGAGGATGACCAGACCTCCTTCAACGCCGGAGTAGGCGAGGCTCATGAGGGGGTCGGCGGCGACGTTGAGACCGACGCACTTCATCGTGACGAGCGTCCTTAGGCCGGTGTAAGCGACTCCCGCGGCCTCCTCCAGGGCCACCTTTTCGTTAGGGGCCCACTCGGCGAATACCTCCGGCTTCAGATGGGCTATCGTTTCGATGACCTCGGTCGACGGTGTCCCGGGGTAGCCTGTCGCAAAGACAACGCCGCTTTCGAGGGCACCATAAGCGATGGCTTCGTTACCCATGAGAAGCTTTTTCTCACGCTTCCTGGTCTTGACTTCGGTTGAATCAGAAGGATAAGCCTTAATCGCTTCCACTATGACCACCGTAGTTTCTTTGTGCATGGGGTTAAAACTCTACCTTCAGAAAAGTGTCGATGAAAATCGAAAAATATTCGGAAAATCACCGCCGTTTTTTCTCGTTCTTGTCGTAGTAGACCTCGTTGTGTGTTCTGAACCAGGTTCTCGTTATGGTCTCCGAGCGCCACTCCCTGGGTGCCACTACGAAGATAGCCCCGAAGACGAAGGCCACCACTGTGATAACGCCCGCAACAGGTGCGTAGCCCGAGAAGCCCCAGAACATGATGAGAAACGGGACGCTGATTACCCCAATCACGATGGAGGCGAAGAGCACCATTAGGAGCCTGTACCCGTACCTCTCCATAAAGAGTCCCAGGTCCATCCCTTTTACCTCCGTTTCCTATCGTCGTAGAAGTACTTGCTGAATACCTGCGCTTGGGCATCTAGTACTCTCTTATTCACAAGGCTACGGACGACTACGAGCATTAGAATTAAGCCGCCGAACAGTAGGCCTAGGTATTTCAGCGCCGCGTATACCCAGATGCCAATGATCGCGAACATACCCAGGATTATCATGCCGAAAATCCCGAGCAAGATTTTGTACCCGTACCTCTCCATGAAGAGGTCGAAGTCCACCCCGACCACCGTATGGATTTCATCCTGTTGAACGTAAAAACCTTTCGGGAGGCTTAAATACCCCCGCGGGTAGATGAATACGTGGTGAAAATGAAGGTGGGGGAACTTATCGAGCTGGTCGATGAGACCATAGCCAACCTGAAGATAGCGATAATCGCGAACCAGAACAGGGTCTTTGAGAGCCCGCACACGAGTTACGAGTTTGCCCAGCGGGCCCTGGAGCTCCAGGAGGACCTGGATGACCTGATGAAGGCGCGCGAGATGCTCGCCAAACTCGACCCCGAGGACGACGTTGAGGAGCATTTCTCGGAGGAGGAGCTCGATGAGTTTTTGAGGCTCCTTGAACTTCTCAGGAATGCCAATGCCCACGCCTACTGAGGTGGTCCCATGGACTTTAGGGAGCTTGAGAAGAAGCTCGTCGCCTTCCGAGATGCGAGGAATTGGGCCGAGTACCACACGCCGAAGAACCTGGCTATATCCGCGGCGGTCGAGCTGGGCGAACTGCTCGAGCACTTTCAGTGGGAGACTGACGAGGAGATACTTGAGGCCGTCAAAGACCCGGCCAAAAAGGAGGCCATAGCCGATGAGATAGCCGATGTCGTTATCTACCTCACGCTACTCGCCCACGAGCTGGGCATAGACCTGGACGAGGCCCTCGAGAGGAAGCTGGAGAAGAACGGGAGGAAGTACCCGCTCAGGACCTGAACGCTTTCCTCAGAACCTCGATTTCTTCATCGCTCATCCTGTTCTTCTCCCAGCGCTCCCTCAGGCTGAGGTTCTCGTCCTCCAGATCCAGCACAGCCTTCCTGACGCCGCCCCGCGGGTGGGAGCAGTCCCCCTCCCAGCGGGGGATGACGTGGACGTGCAGATGGGGAACCGTCTGGCCCGCGGCCTTTCCCAGGTTTATCCCAACGTTGAAGCCGTCCGGCCTCAGAGCCTGGGTCAGCTTTTCCATCGCCAGCTCTATCCCCCTCAGTAGCGCCTCCTTCTCCTCCGGGCTCAGCTCGTTCGGACTCTCAACGTGCCGCCTCGGGACGACCAGCAGGTGTCCCCTGTTCGCTGGATAGGAGTCAACGAGTATCCTGATGATTCCGTCATCGTAAAGAATTGCCTCCCGCTTCGCGTTGCAGAACGGACACTCCATCGGCAACACCAAAGACTTAAAACGGGTTTCAAATAAAAAGGCCTCGGTGAGAGGAATGGAGGAGACCCTTGAAGTAATGAACAGAACGTACCGGAGGTTCCTCGCGCTGGGCATGGGGTTTCTCATAGTGGCCTTCGGCATGATGATAGTTCAGCCCCTCGGCCGGGAGCCGTCGCTGATTCTGGCCGCGATACTATTCGTGATAGCATTCATCCCCCTGGAGTTCGCCAGAAGAATAGCCAGAAAGATGGCGATGCTCGCCTTGCGGGGTGAATAGAAAAGCTTAATTAGGCCGTCCGAGAATTATGGCCAGAGAGTAGGAGATATGACGATAATACGTTAGAGGTGATGTAAAATGGCGTTTGTACCACCACAGGCAGGTTACGACAGGGCCATTACTGTTTTTAGCCCTGACGGAAGGCTCTTCCAGGTAAACTACGCACGGGAGGCCGTTAAGAGGGGAGCAACCGCCGTCGGTGTTAAGTGGAAGGAAGGCGTCGTTCTCGCCGTTGAGAAAAGGATAACCAGCAAGCTCATCGAGCCAAGCAGCTACGAGAAGATTTTCCAGATCGACGACCATATAGCCGCCGCTCCGAGCGGTATAATCGCGGATGCGAGAGTCCTCGTTGATAGGGCCAGGCTTGAGGCCCAGGTTTACCGGCTGACCTACGGCGAACCCGTTCCGCTCACCGTTCTGGTGAAGAAGATATGCGACCTCAAGCAGGCCCACACCCAGTACGGCGGTGTGAGGCCCTTTGGTGCGGCCCTTCTAATGGCAGGGGTCAACGACAAGCCCGAGCTCTACGAGACCGATCCGAGCGGGGCCTACTTCGAGTGGAAGGCCGTCGCGATAGGCAGCGGCAGGAACACTGCGATGGCCATCTTCGAGGAGCACTACACCGACGACATAGACATGGAGGGAGCGGTAAAGCTCGCCATAATGGCCCTCGCGAAGACCCTTGAGGAGCCGGGTCCGGACAGCATAGAGGTCGCTTACATCACCATGGAGGACAAGCGCTGGAAGAAGCTCGGCAAGGAAGATGTTGCCAAGTACCTCGATGAAATCCTCGAAGAGGTCAAGGAAGAGGAAGTTGAGGAGAAGGAAGAGGACTACTCCGAGCTGGACAGCAACTACTGAGGTGACGGGCGATGCCCATAAGTGTTGATAAAGCCGTCATCGCCCGTCTGAAGACGCACGGCGAGACCTTCGAGATACTCGTTGACCCGTACCTGGCCAGGGACTTCAAGGAGGGCAAGGACGTCCCCGTTGAGGAGATCCTCGCCACTCCCTACGTTTTCAAGGACGCCCACAAGGGCGACAAGGCCAGCGAGCACGAGATGGAGAAGATATTCGGCACCAGCGACCCCTACGAGGTGGCGAAGATAATCCTCCGCAAGGGAGAGGTTCAGCTGACGGCGGAGCAGAGGAGGCAGATGCTCGAGGACAAGAGGCGCTACATAGCGACCGTGATTCACAGGCACGCCGTCGACCCGAGGACCGGCTATCCGCACCCAGTTGATAGAATCCTCAGGGCGATGGAGGAAGCTGGGGTCCACATTGACCTCTTCAAGGACGCAGAGGCGCAGGTTCCCGGAGTCATCAAGGCGATAAGGCCGCTTCTCCCGATAAAGATGGAGCTGAAGGTCATAGCCGTCAAGATACCCGGTGACTACGTTGGCAAGGCCTACGGGGAGGTAAGGAAGTTCGGAACGATAAAGCGCGAGGAGTGGGCCAGCGACGGTTCGTGGCTGTTCCTCATCGAGATTCCCGGGGGAATTGAGGACGAGTTTTATGAGAAGCTTAACGCCCTCACGAAGGGCAATGCGGTAACTAAACTTATAGAGAGGAAGGGACTATGAGACGGATTTTTGTAAAGAATAGGGAACTGGTGGTTCCTGGGACTCTGCTTGCCCAGGGACCGTTTAAGAGCGGAAGAGGAACGTTCAGAGAAGGCAACAGGATATACTCGACGGTCGTTGGACTGGTTGAGATCAGGGGAGACTCCATAAGGGTGATACCACTAGAGGGACCGTACATCCCAGAGGTGGGCGATAACGTTCTCGGCAAGATAACCGACGTCAGGTTCTCCAACTGGAGCGTTGACATAGGGGCACCCTACGAGGCCAACCTGCGCGTTCAGGACGCCACGGAGGAGCGCATAGACATACTGAAGACCGACCTGAGGAAGATATTCGACATTGGCGACATAATCTACGCCAGGATAAAGGCGTACAACGAGATAAACCAGATAGACCTGACCACGAGGGGCATGCCCTTCAAGGGCGGCCCGCTCAGGGGAGGGCAGATAGTGAAGATAACGCCCTCCAAGGTGCCGAGGCTCATCGGTAAGGGCGGTTCAATGATAAACCTCATCAAGAAGCTGACCGGGACGAGGATAATAGTCGGCCAGAACGGCTGGGTCTGGGTCAGCGGCAAGAAGGAAGAGATGGAGAAGCTCGCGATCGAGGCGATACTCAAAGTGAACAGGGAGAGCCACACCCAGGGGCTGACCGACAGGGTCAAGGAACTTCTCATAACGAGACTCCAGGAGCTCAAGGAGCGGGGAGTCGTTGAGGAGATACCCCAGATTGAAGAGCCAAATGCTGGAGAGGGTGAAGGAGAATGATGGGCAAGCCAGAGGGTTTAAAGCTCATAGATGAGAACGGAAAGAGAATAGACGGGAGAAAGAAGTACGAACTCAGGCCTATAAAGATGGAAGTCGGCGTGCTGAAGAACGCCGACGGTTCTGCCTACGTTGAGTGGGGCAAGAACAAGGTTCTGGCGGCAGTTTACGGGCCGAGGGAGATTCACCCCAAGCACCTCCAGAGGCCGGACAGGGCCATACTCCGCGTGAGGTACAACATGGCGCCCTTTAGCGTGGAGGAGCGCAAGAAGCCTGGTCCGGACAGGAGGAGCGTCGAGATAAGCAAGGTCATAAGGGGCGCGCTTGAGCCGGCGCTCATACTCGAGATGTTTCCAAGAACGTCCATAGACGTATTCATCGAGGTCCTTCAGGCCGACGCGGGAACGAGGGTCGCCGGAATAACGGCAGCGTCACTCGCCTTGGCGGATGCGGGCGTCCCCATGAGGGACCTGGTCGCTGCCTGCGCCGCCGGCAAGATAGAGGGCGAGATAGTCCTCGACCTCAACAAGGACGAGGACAACTACGGCGAGGCCGACGTTCCGGTCGCGATAATGCCCCTCAAGAACGACATAACACTGCTTCAGATGGACGGCTACCTCACCAAGGATGAGTTCGTCGAGGCGGTAAAGCTCGCCATCAAGGGCGCCAAGGCAGTCTACCAGAAGCAGCGCGAGGCGCTGAAGGTGAAGTATCTCAAGATAGCTGAGGAGGTCGGTGGAGGTGACTGAGATGGAAGTGATGGCCAGCATAATGCGCGACCACATCCTGAGCCTCCTCAAGGAGGGCAGGCGCATAGACGGCCGCGGTCTTGAGGATTATCGCGACCTTGAGGTCAGGGTCAACGTCATCGAGAAGGCAGAGGGTTCAGCCTGGGTGAGGCTCGGCAACACCCAGGTTCTCGTCGGCATAAAGGTGGACATGGGCGAGCCCTTCCCCGACCTCCCGGAGAAGGGAGTCATAACGACCAACGTCGAGCTCGTGCCGCTCGCTTCCCCGAGCTTTGAGCCGGGGCCTCCGGACGAGAACGCCATCGAGCTGGCGCGTGTCGTGGACAGGGGTATAAGGGAGAGCGGGGCCGTTGAGCTTGAGAAGCTCGTCATAGTCCCAGGCAAGCTCGTCCGCGTCGTTTTCATAGACGTCCACGTCCTCGACTACGACGGAAACCTCCTCGATGCCAGTGGAATAGGTGCCATAGCGGCCCTGCTGAGCACGAAGATTCCGAAGGTCGTCTACGACGAGGAGAAAGACGAGGTTCAGGTCCTCGACGAGTACGAGCCGCTTCCAGTAACCAGGGTGCCGATTCCGGTGACCATAGCCAAGATAGGCGGCAACCTTCTAGCCGACCCGAACCTCGACGAGGAGCGCGTCATGGACGGCAGGATAACGATAACCACCGACGAGAACGGCATGATCTCCTCGGTCCAGAAGAGCGAGGGCGGCAGCTTCAAGCTGGAGGAGGTAATGTACGCGGTTGACCTCGCTCTGAAGAAGGCCGCCGAGATCAGGGAGAAGGTTCTTGAGGCCGTCAAGGCCGAGTGAACCTTTTCTTTTCACCTTCCAGGTGGTTGCCATGGGGGCTTCCCTTTTCGTTGACGTCATAGCCATCGCGGTGCTGGTGCTTTTCCTGCTCCAGTTCCTCAGGCTGGCCGTTACCGGCGGCTCCAAGAAGGAGCTCTACCTGACGCTTGCACTATTTTCGATTACCCTCGGCGTCTGGCTCATCTACAACGCCTCCTTCACCTGGGGGTGGGACTTCTACACCTACGTACCCCTGGCTTTCGCGGTTGCCACCTTCCTCCTCAGCGTCTTCGGGCTGTTCCGGTTGCGGGAAGAGGAGGGGTTGGGGGGTTTTCAGAAAGAGATATAAACACCAATGCCCAAATTAATCCAGCCTTACGATTAACTGGGGGGAACAGTTATGGGATTGTTTGACAGCCTCAAAAAGAAGGACGAAAAGGCCAAGAGGAAGCCGCCCGCGGCGATTAAAAAGGAGGTTGCTCCTAGGCGTGACATCGATGTCATTCCTCTCGAGGAGGATGTTCTTGCTAAGGAGATAGTCAAGCCCCAGGTCAGGTACCTCAAGAAGATCGTCGTTACCAGCTATGCCGACCTCGAGAGAATCTCTGAGGAGCTCCAGAACGGCAACATAATCCTGGTCGACCTCACCCCGCTTGAGGTCAAGCCGGAGGTTCTTGAGAAGGTTGCCGAGCAGATAAAGGGAATGGTCAGCGCCCTTGGCGGACAGGCCGCTAAAATCTGCAAGCACGAGATAAAGCTGATTCTCGTTCCGGCGGACATCAGGATAACCAAGTGACGGCTTTCTTTTTCTATCCTACGATTTTATAAAGGGTTAATTGAGTCTATTCTTCGGTGGTGAGAGATGACCGAGAGGGAAGGAGAGATTCAGGAAATCCGGCTGGGAGACTGTCCAATATGCGGCGGTAAGGGCACGCTCAAGGCCCTTCAGTACGTTCACGACATTCCTTACTTCGGGAAGGTCATGGAGAGCACGATAATCTGCGAGAAGTGCGGCTACAGAAACGCCGACGTCATGATACTGGAGGACAGGCCTCCGAAGCTCTACAGCGTAAAGGTTGAGGAGGAAAAGGACCTCTTCACCCGCGTCGTGAGGAGTAAGAGTGGAACGATAGAGCTGGAGGAAATCGGCGTCAAGATAGAGCCTGGGCCAGCTGCGGAGGGCTTCGTCACCAACGTCGAGGGAATCCTTGAACGCGTTAGAGAAACGCTGGTAATGGCCAAGCACTTCCGGCAGGGCGAGGGCGACGAGGAGGCCGCCAAAAAGGCCGACGAAATACTCCAGTACATCGAGGAGGTCAAGGAGGGCAAAAAACCGCTCACCGTGAGGATTATGGACCCCCTCGGCAACAGCGCCCTCATCGGCGAGAAAGTGAAGAGCCGGCTTTTGACGCAGGAGGAAATCGAGAGCCTCAGTCTCGGCCCCTACGTAATCGTTGAGCCGGAAGAAGGCGAGGAAAAAGATGATTAGAGATACACGGCCTCCCGCGCCAGGAGGTCCTCTATTAGAGCCCTCACCCAGGGCTTTCTAGTTTTTCTCGAGAGATGGATTATGCCCTCGACGTGAACTCCGTAGCGCTCCCTCATCTCCTCCCTGCTCATGGGCTCCTTGAAGAGGAACGGCCTCTCTATCGTGAATGCGTAACCGTACTCCCTGATATACTCGCCCAGCCAGCGCTTCCCGTTCTCCCCGTGAACCAGGGCCAAACCGCTGGTTTCCTTTGTCATCTCCCAGAGCGTATCGGGGTCGGCCTTTATTACCTCACCCACCTCGAAGCCGCCGGCTATCGTTCCCCTCTGCGTCAGCGTCTGCTCCTCGTGGAGGCCGAGCCTTCTCAGCGTGTCCCTCAGCTCGTAGGGGTTCCCCCTCGCCACGTAGAGGAAAACGGTGTCTCCCTCGCTGAACGCCCTGGCCTTTCTAAGCTCTACCGTTTTCAGTCCGCGGAATATCAGCTCCGCGTAGACCTGGTGGAGCGCTATCACGTGCTCCATGGTTTCACCACAGGTTCTTGGGAGGAAAGCTTAAAAGGTTTGAGCAGGATTTACTCCTTGGTGGAGTTAGTGGAGGTCAGGAGACTGACTGGCATTCGGAAGGGCTACGCATTCCTTCTTGTCGTTCTGTTCTGCTCCTCAATCGTGGCGTATTTAATGAGAATAGACTTTCTTGGAACCTTCTTGTTAACGTTGGGCTTTGGACTACTCTCCCTTTCGGTGGAGAGATACCTCGTTATATTAGATAACGGTGAATACAGGCTCTCTGCTAAAAAGAAGGGCTCCGTCTATGAGGTGAGGGTTCTGAAGGATGGTTCGCCCCTGTGGAGTGGGAAAGTCTCTGATTACGTCAAGGTTGGTGAGCTGGCACTGGATAGGAGAATCGACGGGGTGGCAGTGATCCTCAGAGGGAGAGAGGTAGGGAAGCTCCCCTAAACCTTCAGTGCCGCCTTTATGATGTCGCTCACCACGCCGCTCGCCGTCTCCTTCAGCCCCGCCCCTGCCCCTTTGATGACCAGCTCACCGAGCAGGTCTGTCTTTATAACCGCGGCGTTCTCGTGGCTTTCAACGGCGAGGGGACCGTCGAGGGGCACCTCCCTGGGCTCCACCCTGACATTTCCATCCTCCACCATCGCTACCAGCCTCAGGGTCCTTCCGCGCTCCCTGGCCCTCTTCACGTCCTCTGGGGTTACCTCCACTATGCCCTTAACATGAGCGTCGTTGAATGTCACTGGGTGGAAGGCCAGGCAGTGGAGTATCGTTGCCTTGTATCCGGCGTCTATACCCAGTACATCCCCGCTAGGGTCGCGCTCGGCTATCCCGAGAGCCTGGGCTTCCTTGAGTGCCCCCTCAAAATCCAGCCCGGACTCCATCCGGCTCAGGATGAAGGTCGTGGTGGCGTTTAGAACCGCCTCGATCATCTCCACCGTGTCGCCCTTCAGCCCCTCGCGGAGGAGGGTTATTATCGGTGTTCCCGCCATCACGGTGGCCTCGAAGAGGTATGGGAGGTCCCTCCTTTCCGCCTCCCTCATCAGCTCGGCGTAGTGGAACGCCAGGGGCGGTTTGTTGCTCGTGGCGACGGCTTTCCCGTCCCTCAGCGCCGCCAGGTGCCAGGTGTGGGCGTTTTTGTCGTTGGTGACATCTATAACGACATCCGCGTCGATTTCCCTGACCGCTTCCTCGGGTGTGAAACTGTAAACCTCGTACTCGTTCGTCCATGAGGAAAGCATTCCAAAGTTCTCCTTTACCATGAGCGCCTCCCTGAGGTCTATCCCCTCGGGAAGCCAGACGACGGCGCTGGTGTCAGCTATGCTCACGACCTTGAACTCCAGACCGTACCTCTCGCGGAAGATGGAACCCTTCCCAACCAGAACCCGCGCGAGGGCCCTGCCGACGTTTCCAAAACCGAAGAGAGACAGCCTTACCTCCCTCACGAACATCACCCGTAAGAAAAGGGGAATACCTTAAGCCCTTGCGGGCTCATTTGTTGAGGATGACCTTTATGATGTCCATGTCCCTGACGATGCCGACGAGCTCTCCCTCTCCCTTGATGACGGGCAGCTGCTCGATGTGGTACTGAACCATCTTCTGGGCGACGTCGTAGATGCTCATGTGGGGCGTTGCAACGACGAGCTCGCGGTTCATTATCTCTGAGACGGGCTTCTTGGGGAGCTGGAGCTCGGCCTTCTCGAAGAGGAGCGTCGGGTTGCTTTCGAGTATCCAGTCCTCCTCGCTGGAGGCGGCCAGTGCCGTCTGCTTCATGACCCTTATGACCTCGCTGTCCTTCAGGAGGTCTGTCTCGTCAACCATGCCCACGAGGTTGCCCTCGTCGTCGATGACTGGGATTGCCATCGCGTTGCATAGGAGGAGCGCCTTGAGGGCGGCTTTGAGAGGCGTCCCGTGCCAGACGACGCCGACGTTTTTCTGGTAGTACCTCTCGATGCTAACGTTCTTCAGCTTCTCGTTCTTCGCCAGGTAGCGCCTCACGATATCCCCAACCGTGAGAATTCCCAGAACCTTGTTCTCATCGTCAACCACAACCACGCGCCTGTAATCCATCTCGAGCATGGCCCTAACGGCCTTCTTCAGGTCATCGTTTGGTTTGACGGTGGGAACGTCCCTCTTAACGAGCATCGCGAGCTGCTCCTCATCGGGGTGGAGCAGAACACGCTTTATGCTTATTATTCCGACGAGGGCCTTCGTGTTCTTGTTGATGACGGGGAATGACCTTACTTTGTGCTTCCTGAAGAGGCTGAGGGCGTACTCCCTCGTTGCCGGAAGCTCTATCACCACTGGGTCTGGAGTCATTAAAGTCTTCACACGCATTTCCTTCACCACCGCTTTAACCTAAAGCGCTCTTCTCCTATTTTAAGCTTTTCATTCAAAAATTGACAAAAAGGTGGGAAGTCACCCGAGAACCGCCAGGAAAACTCCAGCGGCCACAGCAGTCCCTATGACTCCGGCAACGTTCGGACCCATCGCGTGCATGAGGATGAAGTTTCCTGGGTCCTCTTCGCTGGCCATCCTCTGAACGACGCGCGCCGACATCGGGACCGCCGAAACTCCCGCGGCGCCTATCATCGGGTTTATTCTTCCTCCGGAGAGCTTCATCATGAGCTTTCCGAAGAGCACGCCGCCGGCGGTGGCGCTGGCGAAGGCGACCACTCCGAGGCCAAGGATCATCAGTGTCTGGGCTGTGAGGAAGCTGTCGGCCCTCATAGTCGAACCGACGCCCAGGCCGAGGAATATGGTGACGATGTTCATCAGCTCCTCCTGGGCAGCTTTGCTGAGCCTCTCGACGACGCCGCTCTCCCTGAACAGGTTGCCTATCATGAGCATTCCAACGAGCGGAGCGGCACTGGGAACGAGAAGGCCGATGACGATCATGCTGATTATCGGGAAGATTATCTTCTCCCTCTTGGACACGGGCCTGAGCTGCTCCATCCTTATGCGCCTCTCCTCCTTGCTCGTGAGGGCCCTTATGATCGGTGGCTGAATCAGCGGGACCAGACTCATGTAGCTGTAGGCAGCTACCGCCGTAGCTCCGAGTATCTCCGGTGCAAGCTTCGTGGTAAGGTATATCGTCGTCGGCCCGTCGGCGCCGCCTATGATGCCTATGCTTGCCGCCTGGTGGAGGTTGAAGCCGAGCGCCAGGGCGGTGAGCATCGCTATGAACACACCTATCTGCGCCGCCGCACCCATGAGTGCCGTCTTCGGGTCGGCTATCATCGGACCGAAGTCCGTCATCGCTCCCAGACCGAAGAATATCAGGAGCGGGACGATTTCCGTCCTTATAAGGGTGTAATAGATGATATCAAAGATTCCGGGCGGGCCGTACTGCTGGTTGAGGTAGCTGAGAGTTGCGAATATGTTGTCCGCTATATGCTCCGGAAGGTTCGGGGCTATGGGCCAGTTGGCCAGGTGGCCGAGGGGTATGTTCACCAGCACCGCGCTGATACCTATCGGGAGCAGCAGGAGCGGCTCCATCTCGTATCTTATGGCCAGGTACACCAGCGTGAGGCCGACTATTATCATTATCACGTTGCCCGCCGTGAGGTTCATCAGTCCCATGCCCTGGAAGAACGTTATTATCGATTCCACGAGTCCAACCATGGCCCTTCACCCTAGTTCTATTAGTGTTTGTCCGGTGTCGACGGTGTCGCCTTCTTTTACGAGGATTTTCTTCACTACTCCATCCTTTGGTGCTGGAATCTCATTCTCCATTTTCATTGCTTCGAGGATTAGGAGTCCTTGGCCGGTTTTGACTTCATCGCCTTCTTTGACGAGGATTCTCAGAATCTTTCCCGGCATTGGGGCGGTGACTGCACCCTCCCCGGCCGGGGCGGGAGTTGGCGCCGCCGGAGCAACCGGGGCTGGAGCCGGAGCAGCAACGGGCGCAGGCGAAGGAACAGCAGCTGCAGGGGCAGCACTGGCGCTCAGGGCGCTCATATCTATTCCCAGACCCTTCGCCTCAACGGTGTACTCCTTGTCCTCAAAGGCAACCTTAAAGCGGCCCATTCCAAGCTCCTCAACCTCAACCTCGTACTCAACACCATCCACGATGACCTTGACCTTCGCCATCTTCACCACTTCCCAAGTTCGTAGTTGAAGTCCTCAACTTCCTCCATGCTCGACTGGACGCCGTAGAGGCGCCAGGCGTCTGAAACTTTCCTCTTGAACGGCAGCGGCCTGAGCTGTGAAGCCTTCTCGGCGGTGTACGCGAGAACCGCGGCCGTTATGACCGCGAGGTCCCTCGGGGGTATGGCCGGCTTTTCCTCCTTGGCCTCGACCTCTGAGGGTGGAACCGGAGCGGGGGCTGGCTTTTCCCGCTCCACCAGCCTTCTCTCGGTCCAGCCAACCGCGTAGAGAACGACCGCCAGGATGCTGAGCACCATGAAGACTATTGTGACACCCAGCACCGTCAGGTTCAGGCCCTCCATGAACTCGCTCATCACGACCATGCTAACACCTCACAGCGGTATGTTGCCGTGCTTCTTCGGCGGCAGCTTAACGCGCTTGCTCTCCATGGCCTCGAGGGCTAAGACTATCTTTGCCCTCGTCTCGGCCGGGTCGATGACGTCGTCTATGTAGCCCCTCGCCGCTGCAACGTACGGGTTGGCGAAGCGCTCCCTGTACTCCTGTATCTTCTGCTGGCGAACCTCCTCCGGGTTCTCGGCTTGAGCTATCTCCTTTCTGAAGATGATGTTGGCGGCTCCCTCCGGGCCCATGACCGCTATCTCTGCGGTGGGCCAGGCGAAGACGAAGTCAGCTCCAAGGTGCTTGCTTCCCATGGCGAGGTAGGCACCGCCGTAGGCCTTCCTGAGGATTATCGTGACCAGCGGAACGGTTGCCTCGGAGTAGGCGTAGAGGACCTTTGCACCGTGCCTTATGATTCCACCGTACTCCTGCTGGGTTCCCGGGAGGTAGCCCGGAACGTCAACGAGGGTGACTATCGGGATGTTGAAGGCGTCGCAGGTTCTAACAAACCTGGCAATCTTGTCGGAGCTGTCTATGTCGAGAACGCCGGCGAAGTGTATCGGGTTGTTGGCGACTATACCGACGGTCTGGCCGTTCATCCTTCCGAATCCAACGACCGCGTTCGGGGCGAAGTAGGGAAGGATTTCAAGGAAGTCCGGGTTGCCGTTCTCGTCCCTGTCAACTATCTCGTAGATGACCCCCCTCACGTCGTAGCCCTTGTTCGGGTCGTCCGGGACTATGGAGTAGAGGCTCTCGGTCTTCCTGAAGGGCAAATCGCTCGTCTTGACGCGCGGCGGCTTCTCCATGTTGTTGGAGGGCAGGTAGCTCACGAGGCGCCTTATGAGCGCCAGAACCTCCTCATCGCTCTTACCGACCAGGTGGGCCTGTCCGGCGCGCTGGGCGTGGACCATGGCTCCACCGAGCTGGGTCGGCGTGACCTCCACACCAGTCACGGCCTTGACGACCTGCGGGCCGGTGATGAACATGAAGCTCGCCGGGTTGTCCACCATGAGGATGAAGTCTCCTATCGCCGGGCTGTAGACGGCTCCGCCAGCGCAGGGCCCCATTATCGCGGTTATCTGCGGAACGACACCGCTGAGAATGGTGTTCATCTTGAAAATCTCGCCGTAGCCCTTGAGCGAGTCAACACCCTCCTGGATTCTGGCACCGCCGGAGTCGTTGAGGCCTATCACAGGCGCTCCAGCCTCGAGTGCCAGCTCCATTACGCGCTTTATCTTGGCCGCGTGCATCTCACCGAGGGAACCGCCCATGACGGTGAAATCCTGGGCAAAAACGAAGACGAGCCTTCCATCGATGGTACCGTAGCCGGTGATGACACCGTCCGCGGGCAGTTCCTTCTTGTCCATGCCGAACTCGGTTCCGCGGTGCCTGACGAACGCGCCTATTTCAACGAAGCTTCCGGGGTCGAGGAGCTTCTCAATCCTCTCGCGTGCGGTTAGCTTCCCCTTAGCGTGCTGTTTTTCGACGGCCTTTTCGCCGCCCATCTCAAGAATCTTCCTTTTTCTCTCATACAGGTCGTTAACCTTCTCTTCCATGCTCATGAGAACTCCCCCTGACTGCTGAGAGTGTCGCCTACTTGTAGTTTGTAAAGTTTAAAAGAGTTTTTATCGACCGTCAAACCCTGAAAAGAAAAGGGAATTCAAAGGTGCTGAATAGGCGTTTCGGCACCGCAGGCCTCACACTTGAGGAAGTGGAAGCGTCCGCGCTTGATAATCTTCGTATCCGGACTTCCACAGACCGGACAGATGACGTAGTCCTTGAGGTACTTCTTCATCTTGTTGCCTATCAGGTACGGTGTGAAGCGTCCCTGCAGGACGACGCGCCTTCCCTCAAGCGTTCCAGCCGTTGCCACCTCGCGCAGAATGAACTTGAGCAGGTGGTTCGGGTCGCGGTTCATAGCCTCGGCTATGTCCACGAAGTTCTCGATTATAGTTCTGTTTCCAGCTATCGTGACGACCGCGGCCGGAACCTCGAAACGGGAAGTGTGATGCTTGACGTTCTCGGGAAGCTCCTCGTAAGCCTTATCGAGCAGACCCTCGAAATCGTAAAAGTCAACCTTCTTCTCGCTCACTTTCCTCACCTCCATCTTAACTACCGGGAGACGTTTATAACCTTTTGGCGTGGGGAAAAGGGTGGGAATCAGAGCACGCGGTAGAAGCCCGCGCGTGGCTCGTATATCCTGGCGTCGCGCTTGAGGTCGTTGATGAGCTTCTTTATCTCGTTCTCCGAGCCGAGACCGGCCTGCTTTGCCGCCTCGAGTATCCTGTCCTCCGGGGCTCCGAACTCTCCCTCGCTCTCTAGGCTCTTTATGATGTCAACCATCCTGTCGATCTTGTTTATCTTCTTGGAGCTCTTGCCGACTTCCAGTATCGAGACGTCCAGCGTCCCCTCCTCGTCAACTGCTATCTTCCTTATCATGTCCTCGATTATCGCTATCGCCGCCCTCGCGTCCTCCCTGGTGACGGTTTCACTGAGGCGCATCCTGGCGTGGGCCTCGCTGAGCCTTATCAGGGCCTCGAGCTGCCTCGCGGTTATGGGAATCGGCTGCACGCCGTCGTCCTCGCCCGGTCTCTTAAAGCCCTTCCTCATCCTGACGTAGTAGCGCTTTATCTCCTCCATCGCCTCCCTGCTCAGAACGGGATGGACGTTCTTTCTCGCGTAGGCTATGTACTTCTTGAGCAGCTCGTAGGGTATCTTGGGCGTAACGGCTTCCGCCTCGCCGCGGCGCACCTTGAGGATGTGCTCGGCTATCGATGAGTCGACCTTCTCGTCCGGTTCGTCGAGGAGCAGGAAGATGAGGTCGAAACGGCTGAGCAGGGTCGGTGGAAGGTCGAGCTGCTCCGGGAGGGACTTGTGGCGGTTGAAACGGCCGTATTTCGGATTAGCTGCCGCTATAACCGTCGTCCTCGCGTTCAGGGTTGCGGTTATGCCCGCCTTGGAGATGCTGATGGTCTGCTGCTCGAGTGCCTCGTGTATCGCGCTCCTGTCCCTGTCGCTCATCTTGTCGAACTCGTCGATTAACGCGAATCCACCGTCCGCTAAGACAAGAACACCGGCCTCAAGAACCCACGAACCGGTGAACTCGTCGCGAACCGCTGCGGCCGTCAAACCGGCTGCACTTGAGCTCTTACCGCTCGTGTAAATCGCTCTCGGCGCCAGGTTGGCAACGTAGCGGAGAATTTGGGATTTGGCCACTCCAGGATCTCCAACGAGCAGAACGTGGCTCTCACCGCGAAGCTTCGTTCCGTCCGGGAGAGTTCTCTGTACACCGCCGAAGAGTGCCAGGGCTATGCCCTTCTTAACCGTCTTGTGGCCCCATATGGCGGGAGCTATGGAGTCAACGATGGCATCGACGATGTCCTTCCTCTTGGCCAGCTCGCGTATCTTCTGCTCGTCCTCCGGTGAAATCTCCAGCTCCTCAATCTCCTTACTGAGCTGCTCTATGTGGTTTACCTCCAGAACCTTCTTGAATATCGGCCTCTTGTCCTTCTGCTCCAGAATGACCCTGAGGATTCCGGTGGCGAGGATTCTATCGCCCGGCAGGGCGGTATCCACCAGGTCGTCGAGGAGTATCGCATCAACGAAGCGCGGCATCTGGCCGCCTTTGAGGCTCTCGGGCCTGTCCTGGAGGCGGAAGCTCTGGAAGTTTATGAAGCGGCTCTTCTCGACGTCGAGATCGACGTTTCTGGAACCGCAGGCATCGCACTTGCTCGGCTTGACTATGTTCTCGTAGGGCCTCTGGAGGCGAACCATTTCGTTGCCGCAGTCCTTGCAGACGAAGACGGCTTTCTCGACGAAGGGCTTCACCTCGCTCACGCGCGTGATTATACCCTCCACCTGAATGAGCCTGTTTATGTGCTCGCTCCCGAGTTCCTTGACGAGGAGAGTCCTTGGAAGGTTGTAGAACCTCGCGTGAACCTTGAACTCCTCCTCCTTGAGAAGGGGCGGCTCGCGGAGAACTATTTGAATGGCATCCTCCGCGGCGAGTATGCTCTCCTCGGGGTTTTCAAGGAGCTCTCCAGCAAGCTCCGGATCGAAGGAGTTGAGATGCGTCCAGTCTATCGCCAGTGAGCGCTTTGGGGTAACCGTGAGCAAATCCTTGAGCTTGTTCAGGTAGACCTCGTTTCCGCTGTCGTCCACGTACTCCCTCAGAAAGCGTGCGTACCTTTCTATCATGTCCTCCCTGTCCATCACTCCTCACCCAGCCACTCGTTTCTGATTCTGGAAAGCTGGAGGTATATCCTCCTCTCCTCCGGCGAGAGCCGTGAGAGGAGTTCCAGGCTGTTGGGCCTCAGCATAACCGCCTTCAGGATTTTGTTGAAGCGTATCGTCTTCAGGTGCTCCAGCTTCTTCTTCAGGTTTGCGAGCTTGGTCAGTTTGACGTTTATTGTCTCTATCCCCTCTCCGGCGTTCATCCTCACGTAGTTCTCCAGGTAATACATGTAGAACTCGGCCCTCTCGTACAGTCCGGCAGGCAGGGGCATCAGGGGCTCGTTCTCACGCTCCTCCGCTATCGCGCGGTCTATCTCTCCTATGACCTTGTCGGTCTCATCGATAACCTCGACTATCTTGGCCTCCCAGAGTTCCTTCGCCTTCCAGTCCTCAAGGAGAACGACGTCGCCGGCGCTCCAGTCTCCCAGAGGACGGAGGATTTTAACCGCTATGACGGCTCTACCGGTGAACATGACATCACCCTCTCGAATATACCCATCCTCCCAAAGACCTATTAATTTTGCTATTGTTTTTTGCCCGGATTTTCTATGAAAAAATCTGGGAGTTTTCACATATTTTCACGGTTAATCCTATAAGCCTTGAGGGTGTAATCCTCATGGGTGAGGGCATGCTGATAGGGATAATGAGCGATACCCACGATAACCTGCCCGCCATTGCAAAGGCGGTCGAGCTGTTCAACGAGAGGAACGTTGAGCTGGTCATTCATGCGGGTGATTACGTTGCCCCATTCGTTGCTAGGGAACTCAAGAAGCTCAAGGCGCCCCTTAAGGGTGTTTTCGGCAACAACGACGGCGAAAGGAAAGGCCTCTACGAGGCGCTGGGCATCTACGACGAGATACTGGAAATCGAGGCCGACGGCATGAAGATAGCCGTAACCCACGGCACCGACGAGCGCATCGTCCGTGCGCTTGCCAGGAGCAAGCTATACGACGTTGTCATAGTCGGCCACACCCACCGCTACGAGATACGCGAGGAGGGCAGGACCATACTCGTCAACCCCGGCGAGGTCTGCGGTTACGTTACAGGAGTGAAGAGCGTCGCCCTGCTCGACACCAGGAAGAGGGAGGTGCAGATAGTCAACCTCGACACCGGAGAGCTCCTGGGGGCAATGAGTCTCTAAAGAGTGTCTCTAACGAGCGTCTCTAAAGAGGGTCTCTGAAGGCCTCCCAACTTCCCGCGCTCTCGATTTTTGGTCATCAAATCAGCAGAAACGAACCGGCGATGGGTATGGAGGACATACTGATTCCGAAGGAAAGGCACGACGCGGTCGTGCTGATAGGGGTTGACCGCGGTGAAAACGTGGAATTCATCAAGGTCTACGCGGTCAGCGAGGAGAAGGCAAAGCAGACCCTTGAGGAGTTCTTCAGTGCCAAGGGCCTCTTCCCCGGCGACTACCGTCTCGTCAGCAGGGGGAGCGAGGAAGTCGGGGAGAGGAAGGCGATAACAACGAAGAGTGAGGCCTCGCTCAGCGCCTCCCTCGCCCGGCTCGGCCTCAGGCTACTCTCCAACGGGGTTCTCTACCTGGAGGGCGTTGAGAGGATCTACCAGTTCACGCTCGTCAGTGAGGCTCTCTATCAGCGCATAACCTTCGAAAAGGGGGAGGATGTGAAGGAAGAGCCCGTTCCCGAGTTCGAGCCACTGGATGTGTTCTCGCTCGGCGTTGACGTTCTCGTCGAGAATCTGAGGGGAACCGAGCTGGGAGAAGTCCTCCCTCCAGACACGGTTCTTCTAAGGGAGCCGCCGCTTAAGGAAGTCTACGAACTGCTTGAAAAGGAGAGGGATTTTCCAATTGTTGTGGAAACGAAGGACGCAGGGAAGTATTCCTCCTTGGATTTTCCCGCCATCGTCCGCCTTCCGCCCCTCACCGTCGAGGAGTTCGCGGCAGAGCTATCGGAGAGACTGGGCTTCAGGGTTGAGCCGGAGCGTTTCCTTGACTATCCTCCTGAGAGGCTGAATCTGAGAAACGTTGATGCCCTGGCCAGGCTGGTCAGGGCCCTCATGGCACGGAAGCGGCTTTCTCCTGAGGAGGCCCTTTCCCTCGCTGTGAGGCTCAACCTCGGAGGGCCTTGAAGTAGCGAACGACCATCCCGCGGAAATCTCTGTTGTGCTTGCCGAGGGCGGCGTTTACAAGCTCCCTGAGCCCGGCTTCCCCGGACAGGTAGCTTAAGAGCAAAGCATCCTCAACGCTCAGCTCACTCAAAAAGTCCGCCTTGGCCAGAAACTCGGAGCGGTCTGAAGTTCTCTCCCTGAGCTCCACGATTCTTTTGAGGTACGGTCGTACCTTCTCTTCCCGCCTCTCGAACTCCAGCCAGTCTATGGCCGTTGAGGTCTCCACCCGGATGTACTCCCAGGGTTCTCTGAGGTAGTCCCCAACGACGTTCCCCAGCTCTGAGCCCAGAATCTTCAGCCTGAACTCTTCGAACCTCTGGTAATCGTCACTCAGGCGTTTCCTGTCCACCACGTCGAGACTTGCGAAGACGACCAGCGCAGTGAGGTAACACCCGACCGCCAGAGGAGCTTCCGGTACAACCAGTGTATCTCCCGAAATCGTGGCAACGGGGCCCCTCTCCCTCCGGAGGTTCTCGATGGGCATGCCCAGGGGATAGCTCATGCTCTTGATGCAGAACTCAAGTTCGTCCATACTCACACCGCTTGGAGTTGGCTTCACCGAGTAAAAGCCTTTCGGCAAAATTTTTAGCGTTCCCATCGAAACTCCTAACGGTGGGAGAGATGATAGTGATAGACGGTTCCTACGGCGAGGGTGGGGGGCAGATACTGAGGACCGCCATAGCCCTCTCCGTCATCACCGAAAAGCCTGTTAAAATCGTCAAGATTCGCGCGAACAGACCAAACCCCGGTCTCAGACCGCAGCACCTCCACGGGATTTTGGCCTTGAAGGAGCTGAGCGGCGCAAGTGTTAAGGGCGCCCAGGTCGGTTCTACCGTCCTTGAGTTTATACCCAGAAAGGCCGAGCCAAGGCACGTCCGCGTTCCCATAAAGACCGCCGGTAGTATAACCCTCGTGCTTCAGGCTTTGCTCCCTGCGATGGCCTTCACGGGCGGGAGCTTTGAGATAACCGGCGGAACCGACGTTCCGTGGAGCCCTCCGGTTGATTACCTGAAGAACGTAACGCTCTACGCCCTCGGGAGGATTGGGATTGAGGCTGAACTTGAAATCAGACGGAGAGGGCACTACCCGAAGGGTGGAGGGCTGGTGGTTGGGAGGATTGAGCCCTGGGGGGAGAGGAAGCCCCTGAATGCCATTGAGTGGGGCAAGGTGGAGCGCTTCGCAGGGGTAAGCCATGCCACCAATCTGCCGGCCCACGTCGCCGAGAGACAGGCAAAGGCTGCCAGGGAGAGGCTTGAAGAGCTTTACAGCGTCCCAGTCGAGATAGAGACCGAGGTTTCTCGCTCCCTCGGGCCGGGAAGCGGCATCGTTCTCTGGGCTGAAACCGATTCGTTGAGGCTCGGGGGGGATGCCCTTGGAAAACGCGGAAAGCCCGCCGAGGTTGTTGGCAGGGAGGCCGCCGATGAGCTTCTCGACCAGCTGACCGGCGGAAAAGCGGTTGACAGGTTCCTCGGCGACCAGCTGATACCGTTCTTAGCTTTCGCTGGTGGAGAGATAGGGGTAACGGAGATAACCAGCCACCTCGTCACAAACGTCTGGGTCGTGGAGCAGTTCCTTGGCAAAATCTTTGAAGTGGAGGGAGAAATCGGCGAGCCCGGGATTGTGAGGGTGGTGAGGAGGGTGGAGGTCTGACGAAGGGGTTAAATACATTGTAGACCAAATTTACCGTGGTGGGAAGATGGCCGTTCCGGAAGAGGTCGCTAAGCATATTGAACTTGCAGAGGAGGAGCTATCCTCCGCCCAGCTACTTCTCCAGAATGGAAGACTCAGGGACGCTATAAGCCGCGCCTACTACTCCATGTTTCATGCGGCAAGAGCCCTGCTTCTAATGAAGGGGGTAAATCCTAAAAAGCATTCCGGTGTTGTGAGGATGTTTGGCCTTCACTTTGTAGATGAGGGCTTTATTGAGAAGGTCTATGCTAAATACTTGACCTCCGCCTTTTCTTTAAGGTCGCGAGCAGATTACGACGTTTATTACACTCCCTCCACAGAGGAAGCCGAGAGCGTAGTCGAAAACGCCGAGCGTTTCCTTGAGAGGATAAAGCGAGCATTGGAGGGGAGTACCCATGGGAAAGAAAGCCTCAGCCCTTGATGAATTCCTCAGGAGAGTGGAGGATCAATTTGGCCATTCCATCGAAAATATCGTGCTCTTCGGCTCCTACGCGAGAGGAGACTACGACGAGGAGAGCGATATAGACGTCCTTATCGTGGGTGACGTTGATTTCGATGAGCTGATGAATATTGTTACTGATATTCTCCTCGAATACGGGGAGCTGATAAGCCCGGTAGTCATAAAGCCAGGGGAGTTTAAAAGAAGGGAGGACAGCTTCATAAAGACGGTTTTAAGGGAGGGAAAGGTACTCTACTCCTCAACCTCTACCTCATAGACCTTCCTCGGGTTCTCGACGTGAATCTTGTAAACGTCCTCCTCGGTGAAGAGGCCGTTCTGTAGGAACGCCTTCGTCCTCTTCGGCACGGTCTTCGGCCCGAGCACTGCTCCCGGACGGCGCTTGTCGTCTATGTAGTCGGTCTCCATCATGAAGCGGTTGCCCTGCTCTATCGCCGCCTTGATGTTCTTCTTGCTGGCTATTATGCTCGGGAAGACCCCGACCTCCTCTGCCACCTTAACGAGCGGCGGCGAGAAGTGTTTGACGACCTTGTACGGCTTTATTCCAACCTCCCTCACGTATTCCCCAAGCTCCCTGAACCTCTCCTCGTCGAAGCTCTCGGTATGAAGCTGAACCGCGCAGTCGGCTTCCTTCGCTAAGCCCATCCCGTACTTCATAAGCTCTATGCTCGCCTCCCAGATTTCCTCGCTCACCTCGTAGTGCGGCCTGCCTATCTCGCCTATGGCTATGGCCTTTCCCTCAAGGCAGAGCCTCTGGGCGTATTTGAGGGCCTTCATGACCTCATCCTTGGCGTATTCGAGGCCTTTCTGCTCTGCGAGATAAACGAACTCCGCGGGGTGCACACCGACGACGGCATATGCCTTGACGGGCGTTTCCCTGTTGATCTTCTCGACGAGCTCGATGTGGAAGTCCATCGCCTTCATGAAGTCCTCCGCCTTCAGCCCAGGGAAGCCGTAGTCGTGGGCCGTCTTATAGACCACGACGAGATGAGTCCCTCCAGCGCGGTGGAACTGCTTGACTGCTTCAAGGAAGAGCCCCTTGTATGGGTCAACGTGGAAGTGGTCGTCCCAGATTATCATACCATCACCTCACGATCGGTAAACTTCTATGATTTCGCCATCTTTGACCTTCATCTTTCCCTCGAGAACCAGGGCCGCTTCGTCGTGCTCCACGACGAAATCCACCTTCCTGTTCCGGATGTGTATCTCCCTAACGAGCGCTATCCCCCCGCCCTTGAGCTTGTAGCCTGGGTATATGACCCCCTCAAGCACGACTCCACCCAAAACCTGCTTTCCGAGGACGTAGGTCGTCCCGATGACTTTGAACTTTCCAACGGGGTGCCTCGAGACTATCTCCGGCTCGTCCTTTTTCTTTCTGAACCGTTTGAAAATTCCCATCTTCTTCCCCCGGAAGAAATTGGTGAAGGGGAATTAAAACTTGCCCCATGTTGCTTCTGCGGTATCATCACGGGTATATCTCCAGCACATCCCCCTCTTCGACGGACATCCCGTTCTCCAGCATGAGGGCCACTCTATCGCCGCTCGCGGCGAATTCTACCTCCCGTCTCTCCTGCTCCATTCTAACGATCTTTCCGGTTCCCCTCCCCTTGAGTTTGCAGCCTGGATAGACTGTACCTTCGAGGACTTCTCCGATGAGAACAGGTCTGGTGAATACCCTGAGCACGCTGTCCACTCTGAATTTTCCTATGGGCTTTCCAGAAACCCCTTGAGTGCTTGGCTCTTCCTTCCTTTCGTCTCCTCCAAGCAGCCTGCTGAGGAAGCTCACATCCACCACCGCAGTATCTCCCTCGGGGAGACGAGCAGGTGATCCCTGTGCATGAGCAGTGTGAACACCGACTTTTTCAACTTTATATCTATGAGTTCGTCCTCATCTTGGAGTTCTATCACCGACGTCGCAAGGTCCTCAAGCATCGGGAGGGGGTTGAAGTCGAGGGTTTCTATAATTGGCGTTTCCACCAGGTACAGGTTGATTCTCCTCTCGTCCCCCAGTTTCTGCTTTATCAGCCCCATGAGGGTGTAGATACTGCGGACGTCGCCCTGAAGGACCAGCAGTCTCTCCAGGCCGAGGACGAGGTGTACGTACATGGAGTCGCCCGTTATCTTCCGGAGCTCTCTATCGATCTTTTCCTGGTAGACGTAGGGGTCGTTTCCGAACTTTATCTTGGCTATTACGTCCCCTGTTTCCTGGGTTCCGCCGACTTTGATGACCTTCACGTCGGAATCATTCACCTGAACCCCCATCAGTCTCAGGTGCGTCATGTAGACCGGCAGTGTGTCGAATATGTCCTCGACTATCAGGGGGATTCCCTTCTTCTTTGAGTACTGGATGAATGCATGGAGTGTGAACTCTATTCCCAGCGATGCCCTGTTCTCGACTATGGTGGTACCCCCTGGCCAGATCTGCTCCAGCAGTTCGTCGAGGTCCTTCTCTGTAATCAGAACGGGTTTTTTGAGGGCCTCCATCAGCTCCACTCCCCTGCGTCTATCGTTGTCTCCAGGCCAACCAAGTTCGGGTTGATGCTCTTCAGGACTTTAACCTCCGCTCCCGTGTGGTACGGTCTCAGCCTGATGACCGTCGTGGAGATCCTTTCCAGCTCGTAAAGGCTCTTAAGGGGGAGGCTCTTCATTATTCCCTCGTTGATTAGGTAGAACGCCTTTCTCCTTTCGTTTCCTGTGAACCTCTGCATGGCCAGTATGATGCGATACGTGTCAAGGGGAGTTCTCGTGACGAGGAAGAGGTTCTCCAGGCCGAGGACGAGGTTTATCATCGGGGATGGAATTTCCCTGAAGACTTTAACGCTGCTCTCTTCGTAGTTTTTGATGTAAACCCTCGGATCCGGGTGAAACGGAACCCTCGTCAGGACGTTTCCCGTCTCGAATTTGCCCCCGGTCTTCAGAACGTAGACGTTGTCTAAGTCCAGGGAAAGCCCCATGGTCTTGGCGTGGATTATAATGGCGTGAAGGGTGTCGAAATTATCATCAATAACGAGGGGAATGCCCTTTTCCCTTGAGTACTCAATGAAGAACTTCAGGGCGAATTCGGGGATGTAGGATGTGGTGTATGTTACCAGAACCGTTTCGCCGGGCAGAACAGAGTCGATGATTTCGGCGACCTTTCCCTGTTCCATGGCTCTCACCTTTTAAAGGTTATTTGGGAGGGATATAAACATTTTGGAAGAATCCTCGGTCCAGCACCCTTTATTGGGGACGTACGGAAAATAAAAATGGAAAACTTTTTGTGCCTGCTTAGAGCTTCACCAGATGGACGGAGCAGGAGATGCATGGGTCGAATGCCCTGACGGTCTCCTCAAGCCTTCCTATCATCGCCCTTTCCTCGGCCTCGCCGTACAGTTTCCTTGCCTCTTCCAGCAGGCTGGCCTCCATCATCGCGTGGTTCAGCGCTGTTGGGGTTATTATGTTGGAGTAGGCGACATTACCGTTGGCGTCTATCCTGTAATGGTGTATCAGAACACCCCTCGGGGCCTCGACGTAGCCTATCCCCTCGCCCTCCCTGGGCTCAACCGGGACGTTCTCCCCTTCAATGCCCCTATCGAGGAGCGTCTTCGCTATCTCGTTTGCCCTCTCGAGGGAATAGACGAGCTCTATCGCCTGGGCCAGGTTGTTGTAGCTGACGTAGCCGGTCTCCAGTTTCTCCCTGTGCTCCTCGAAGAGCCTCTTGGCGGCAGGTGTGAGCATCTCCGACTTGAGGAGCAACCTCGGCAGCGCTCCGACAAAGAAGATTTCGCCCTTGTAGAGGCTCTGCTTGGCGAAGCTGTAAACGAGGGAGCGCTCCTCTATCCTCTCGGTGTAGTGGAAGGCACCTTCCTCGTCGGAGACCAGCTTTTCACCCCAGAGGTAGCCGTCGGTGGCGACGAAGTGCTTTGCCTGGGCGCCATATGGATCCAGTTGGGCGAAGAGTCTTACAGCTCTCCTCGCCAGCCTGAGGAGGGCTTCGCTTTCCTTCTCCACCCTCTCGAGCTCCTCCACCGTTGGATACCTGCCGAAGCCGCCGGGCTTGACGTTTATTCCGTGTATCTCCCTGCCGCCTACCATCACCCTTATCCTGTTGCCGAAGGCCTTCAGGGCGAGGCCCTCCTTTACCAGCTCCCCGTGCTTCGTGGCCATCCTTATGGCGTCTGGGTAGCCGAACACGTCCGGCGCAACGAGGAGGTACAGGTGCAGCGCGTGGCTCTCGAGCAGTTCACCTATGAGCCCGAGCTCTCTGATCAGTGCTATCTCCTCCGGAACCTCAACGCCGAAGGCCCTTTCGATTCCTAGGACGGAAGCGACGCTGTGGGAGAGGTAGCAGATGGCGCATATCCTGGCCTCGAGGTCAGGAACGTCGTAGTAGTGCCTTCCAAGGGTCAGGAGCTCGAAGAATCTAGGCCCCTCGATGATCTTAAGTCTGACGTCCTTTACCTCGCCGTCCTCGATGACTATCTCGGCCTTTCCGTTGCCCTCAACGCGCGTGAACTCGCGGAGCTCGATTATCATGGCTCCCACCTCGCGAAGGTCTTGAACTTTCTTATGATGTACTCGTCATCGTAGCCGAGGTCCTTGAGTATCTCGTACTCACTGGCTGGATTCACTTCCCCGGGTAGCGGTCCGCGGCAGCCTATACAGCCGAGGCCGGAGCGGATGCAGGCCGCGTTGCAGCCGCCGTAGGTTATTGGGCCGAGGCAGGGAAGGCCTTTCTTGACGAGGACGCACTCGTACTCGTTGAGCTTGCACTCGAGACAGACCGGGTAGTCCTTTCTAACCGGCTCAATGCCCTTGGCTATGTCCATGAGCACCTGGTAGACCTCGTTTTTGTCGTACGGGCAGCCGGGCAGGGCGAAATCAACGGCGACGTATTCGACGACCGGCTTGGAGTCGAGGGCGCGCATTGGGTTGCCATCGTCCCCGTAGACAGCCTTCAGCTTCTCCCTGATGGGGAGTTCAACGCTCCCCTGAACCGAGCCGTGGGTTGCGCAGGTTCCGAGGGCTATGAGGTATTCGGAGTGATTTCTTGCCTCTTTTAGCAGGTTCAGGTCGCGCTGGGTCGAGACGGTTCCGGTTACGAGGGCGACGTCGTAGTGGTTCTCCTCGCTGAGGCTCGTCGCCATGTGAAACTCGGTTATCTCGTAGAATTCGAGGAGGTCGAAGAGCTTCTCGTAGAGGAAGAGTATGTTGAGGGCACAGCCGCCGCAGTCGGTAAGCTCGAAAACCCCCAGCTTAAGCTTGTCCATCATATCAACCCCCTCGTGGAGAGAGCGTCCCAGTAGGTGAAGACCGGGCCGTCCTGGCAGATGTACTTCATGGAGACGCTGGTTCCGACGACGCAGTGGCCGCACTTGCCGACACCGCAGCGCATGCGCCTCTCCAGGGTCATGTAAATCCTGCCCGGTGAGAGCTTTCTATCCAGGAGCTCCCTTATTACAAACTTGTACATGACCGGCGGGCCGCAGATGAGGGCGTAGGTGTTCTCGACGTCGAACTCCTCGCCCCGGAAGAGGTCTGTGACGACACCCTTGCACACCCTGTCCGAGAAGCCCTGTTCGAGGTAGATGCACGAGGGGCTCTCAACTTCATAGGCAAGCTTTACCGAGCAGTTCATGGCCTCGCCATGCTTCAAGAGGTGTATTATCTCGTCCCGGAAGAGTATGTCCTCGTAGGCCTTGGTTCCGTAGAGCAGCCAGACGTTTTCGTACTTGCCGGTGTCGATGGCGTACCAGAGCACCGAGCGTAGGGGTGCCATTCCGAGACCGCCCGCGACAAGGATTAGGTTTGAGCCCTCCATCTTCTCCATGGGGAATCCGTTTCCGTAGGGCCCGCGGATCCCCACGACGTCCCCTTCCTTCATCTTGTGGACGAACTTGGTCATCCTGCCGACCTTTCTGATGCAGAGCTGGAAGTAGCCCTTCCTCGTGGGTGAGGAGCAGATGCTTATCGGGAACTCTCCGAAGCCGCGGATGTCGACGATGATGAACTGTCCCGGCTTGAAGTCGAACTTGGCCTCAACCTCGGGGTCGAGGAAGCGCAGTGTGAAGAGCTTCTCCCTCGACGTTAAGTCCTTCACTTCGAGAATCCTTGCGTCATACGTCTGGTACGGGTTCTCGCTCATTGCAGGGACCCCCTTACCTCCTCAAGAACCTTAACGTGCTCTATCTTCGCCGGGCAGAACTCGTCGCATCTTCCACAGCCGACGCAGTTATAGCCGGCAGTGGGGTCAAAGTAGCTCTTGCAGTAATAGCGGTGCCTGAAGCGGTCCAGACGGGTGGGCCTGAAGTTATGGCCTCCAGCGACGAGTCCATGGTTCTCCATGAAGCACGAGTCGTAGCGCCTCTCGCGCACCGAGCTGTATGCGTCCATCCAGCTGTCGCAGACCTCGTAGCAGCGGCACGTCGGACAGACCATGTTGCAGTTGCCGCAGGCGAGGCATATCTCGGCGTACTTCTTCCACACGGGGCTGTTGTACGCTAAATCGAGCATGTCGGCGAGGCCTTCCTGCGGGAGCTCCTTCTGGAAGGCTTTCGCGCGCTTCTCCTCAAACTCCTTGAAGTTGGCGAGGTCCTCGTCGGTCACCTCTTCGAACAGCTCGCCGTTCTCCCAGGCTATCTCGTGGCCGCGGACGCTCCCGATTCTGACCAGCCAGCCGTCGGGAAGCTCGTGGAGAAACAGGTCGAAGCCGTCCATTGCGAAGTGCGTTCCGAGGCTCTTGCAGAAGCAGTACTCGTCGGGCATGCAGCTTATCCCTATTATCAGGGTCTTCTCGCGCCTGCTCTTGTAGTACGGGTCGGCCGGCTCGTTGAGGTACACCTTGTCGAGTATCTTCAGACCGTGAATATCGCAGGAATGGAGTCCAAAGAGAACCATCGGTTCCGCTTCGACTTCTTCCTCCCAGCGGCCGTTCTTCAGCCTGAGAATAGCCTCTCTGGGCCTGAAGAAGAACTTCTTCGGCGGAAGCATGGTCCTGGTGTAGTCCAGCGCTATCTCCGCCGGGTCGTGGACTTCCTGGAAAGAATAGATGCCACCCTTTTTTACCGGGGCATACAGGGTACCCCAGGCCTCAAGTGACTTGAAGAACCTCTCAAAGTTTTCGGAAGGTAGTTTTATGTATCTCAAGGGCATCACCGCCTTGAATGGGCTTGCAATTTTAAGTTTGTAAAGGATTGATTTAAGAATTTTTCAAACGAATGGTTGCCAACCAGATGTTACAAACTTGTACTTTAGTGCACTCTTATAAACATTAACGTCGAAACTTTTCCGAAAAATACTTGCGGTGATGCAAGATGGAAGCCTCGTTCGATTACATGCACTCTTATCCGCCGGAACCGAGTTCTCTAATCCCTCTTCTTCAGAGAACTCAGGAAAAGTTCGGCTACCTTCCCAGGGAGGCCCTTGAGGAGATTGCGAACTACCTTGGAATTCCCCTCAGCAGGGTCTACGGTGTGGCCACCTTCTACGCCCAGTTCCGCTTCGAGCCCCTCGGAAAATACGTCGTCAAAATCTGTCACGGGACGGCCTGCCACGTCAACGGTGCGGTGAATATATCCCAGGCCATAACGGAGGAGCTTGGGATTGAGGAAGGGCAAACGACGGAGGACGGTCTCGTAACGCTGGAGCGCGTCGCCTGTCTCGGATGCTGTAGCCTGGCACCGGTCATAATGATAAACGAGAAGGTCTTCGGCAAGCTCACGCCGGATAAAGTCAGGAAACTTATGAGAAAGCTAAGGGAGGGGAAGCTCGATGTCTGAGATTAAAGCGATAGCGGTCGGCATGAACTCCTGTGGGATAGCAGCGGGCGCGAGGGAAACCTACGAGGCCATAAAGGCCGAGATCAAGAAGCGGGGCCTTGATGTCAAGCTCAAGATAGTTGGCTGCGTCGGTATGTGCTACCGCGAGCCCCTCGTGGACATCATCACCGATGAGGAGATAATCACCTACGGTCACGTTGACCCCAAGAAGGTTCCCAGGATCATAGAGGAGCACGTTATCAACGGAAAGCCCATAGAGGAGTGGATAGTCAAGCGCGACTGGTGGGAGAACGGCGAGAGGAAGACCTGGGACGTTGACGGCTACTTCGCCAAGCAGAGGAAGATAGTGCTCGAAAACTCTGGCTACATAGATCCCGAGAACATCAACGAGTACATCGCCGCTGGGGGCTACGAAGCCCTCAAAAAGGCCCTCAAAATGAAGCCGGAGGAGATAATAGATGTCATCATGAAGTCCGGGCTTCGCGGAAGGGGCGGTGCAGGGTTCCCGACGGGATTGAAGTGGAAGTTCGCCCGTGAGGCGAAGGGGGACGTCAAGTACATCGTCTGCAACGCTGACGAGGGTGACCCCGGAGCCTTCATGGACAGGAACGTCCTGGAGGGCGACCCGCACAGGGTAATAGAGGGCATGATAATCGGTGCATACGCGATTGGAGCGACGAAGGGCTTTATCTACGTGAGAGCAGAGTACCCGCTCGCCATAAGGAGGCTGAAGATAGCGCTGAAGCAGGCGCGGGAGAGGGGCTTCCTCGGCGAGAACATCCTTGGAAGCGGCTTTTCATTCGACATCGTCATCAAGGAAGGAGCCGGAGCGTTCGTCTGCGGTGAGGAAACCGCTTTGATAGCCTCTATAGAGGGCAAGCGCGGAATGCCGAGGCCGAGGCCGCCCTATCCGGCTCAGAAGGGTCTCTGGGGCAAGCCCACCAACATCAACAACGTGGAAACGTGGGCGAACGTGCCGTGGATAATCAAACACGGCTGGGAAGCCTACGCCTCGATAGGAACCGAGAAGAGCAAGGGAACGAAGGTCTTTGCCCTCTCGGGCAAGATAAAGCACGGCGGAAACGTCGAAGTCCCGATGGGAATGACGCTGAGGGAGATACTCTACGAGATAGGCGGTGGGACGAAGACGGGTAAGAAGATTAAGGCCGTCCAGCTTGGCGGTCCCTCCGGAGGCTGCATTCCTGAGTACCTCTTCGACACGCCCGTTGACTACGAGAGCGTGGACGCGACCGGTGCGATAATGGGGAGCGGTGGAATGGTCGTCATGGACGAGGACACCTGTATGGTGGACGTTGCCAAGTTCTTCCTCGACTTCACCGTGAAGGAATCCTGCGGAAAGTGCACCTTCTGCCGCCTCGGAACGAAAAGGATGTGGGAAATACTCGACAAGTTCACCAAGGGCGAGGCAACGGAGGAAGACCTCGAAAAGCTCGAACGGCTCGCCTATCAGGTCAAAGCTGGCTCTCTCTGCGGCCTCGGGCAGACGGCACCTAATCCCGTTCTAACGACCATCCGCTACTTCAGGGACGAATACCTTGCCCATATCCAAGGAAAATGCCCCGCCAAGGTCTGCAAGCCGCTCATCAAGTACGTCATCATCGCAGACAGGTGCACCGGCTGTACGGCATGTGCCATATTCTGCCCGGTGAAAGCTATCGAAGGCGAGAAGCTCAAGCCCCACGTCATTGACCAGTCTGCCTGCATCAAGTGCGGGACCTGCTACGAGGTGTGCCGGTTCAACGCCATAGAGATAGTTGATGCGGGGGGTGAGTGAGATGGTCAAAATCATAGTCAACGGAAAGGAACTCGACGCTCCTGAAGGAAAGCCGCTCATAGACTTCCTCCGTGAAATTGGTGAGCACGTTCCCGGCTTTTGCTACACGAACGAGCTCGATCCCTACGGCTCCTGCAGGCTCTGTCTCGTCTCCACAAAGAGGGGAGTCACCACCTCGTGCACCCTCAAGTCGGTGGAGGGGCTTGAGTTAGAGACCCTCAGCGACGAAGTCGTTTCGATGAGGAAGACGGCACTTGAGCTCATACTCTCGGACCACTACGGCGATTGCATAGGTCCCTGTCAGAATGCCTGTCCGGCCCACAGCGACGTTCAGGGATACCTCGCACTCATAGCGATGGGCAAGTACCACGAAGCGGTCAAGCTGATGAAGGAGAAGTACATCCTGCCGGCTGTCCTCGGAAGGGTCTGCCCGGCCTTCTGCGAAGAGGCCTGCCGGAGAAACCTCGTTGATGAACCCCTTGCGATAAGGCAGCTCAAGCGCTTTGCCGCGGACTACGACCTTGAGCACGGCCCGTGGATGCCAGAGATTCCGCCCTCAACCGGAAAGAGGATTGCCGTCGTCGGCGGCGGGCCGGCCGGCCTTGCCTGCGCCTACTACCTCAGGACGATGGGACACGAGGTTACCATAATCGAGGCGATGCCGGAGCTCGGCGGGATGATGCGCTACGGCATTCCGCCCTACAGGCTCCCGAGGGATGTGCTCGACAAGGACATCGCGACAGTGATAAACACGGGCATCGAAGTGAAAACAAATACCGCCCTCGGAAGGAACGTGACCCTTGAGGAGCTCCGCGAGAAGTACGATGCCGTCTTCCTCGGCGTCGGGGCCTGGAGAAGCAGGAAAATGGGGATTCCGGGCGAGGAGCTTGAAGGCGTTATGCACGGCATAGAGTTCCTCAGGAAGGTTAACATGGGCGAAAAGGTCGAGCTTGGGGAGCGCGTCATAGTCGTCGGCGGCGGAAACACCGCCATGGACGTTGCAAGGACGGCTCTGAGGCTCGGTGCAAAGGTTACCGTCGTTTACCGCCGTTCAAAGGCAGAGATGCCCGCCAACGAACGCGAAGTCGAAGAGGCCATGGAGGAAGGCGTCGAGTTCATGTTCCTCACGAACCCGGTGATGATTATCGGAGACGGGAAGGTCGAGGAGGTAGAGCTCATCAAGATGCGCCTCGGCGAGCCGGACGCCAGCGGAAGGAGGAGGCCGATACCGATTGAGGGCTCGGAGTTTACAGTCAAAGCGGACAACGTTATCCTCGCCATAGGCCAGTACTGCGACGAGGAGTTCCTGAAGAGCCTCGGCATCGAGGCGAGGCGCGGAAAGGCCCTCGTTGATGAGGTGACGCTCCAGACGAGCGTTCCCGGTGTCTTCGCCGGCGGCGACCTCGTCCTCGGGCCGTCAACGGTTATCGAGAGCATAGCCACCGGAAGAAGGGCCGCGATAATGATAGACCTCTACCTCAAGGGCAAGCTGGAGAAGGCCAAAGCCGTTCTCACCGAGCCTGAGAAGCACATCGAGGAAGTATTAAGCGACGACGACCTGTATAGAGTTCTCTTCGACCTCAGGCCCTACAACCACTGGAAGAAAGTAACCGAGAAGGACTATGAGCATGTTGAAAGAAAGCCGAGGGCGAAGGTGAAGCTCCTCGATCCGGAAAAGAGGAAGAGAACCTTTGATGAGGTCGAACCGGTCCTAACCGAGGAGCAGGTTCTTGAAGAGGCCCAGCGCTGTATGAGCTGCGGCTGTATGGAGGTCTTCCGCTGCAAGCTGAGGGAGTACGCCACGCTCTACAACTCCAGGCAGGACGCCTTCGAGGGTGAGGGGAACAAGTTCGAGATAGACGAGAGCCACCCGTTCGTTACCCTCGACAACAACAAGTGCGTCCTCTGCGGCCAGTGCGTCAACTTCACCCACGAGATAGCCGGAGAGGGAGTGCTGGACTACCTCTTCCGCGGATTTAAGACGAGAATCTCGCCGCCGCTCGGGGAGAGCCTCGGAGAGGTGGAGGGCAGGTTCATCGGGGAGATGATAGACCTCTGTCCGGTTGGGGCAATAACCGAGAAGCTTCCCTTCGTCAAGCCCGGGCCCTGGAAGACGAAGCCCGTCAAAACCGTTTGCAACGGCTGTTCCTTCGCCTGCGAGATGAACGTGGAGGTCTACGACGACATGCTCGTGAGGGCTTCGAGGGTGGAAGGTTCTTGGAACAGCCACCTCTGCGACTACTGCAGGTTTTCCAGACCATGGGCCGAAGACCTTACCGGGCCGCTCCTCAACGGAAAGCCCGTGAGCTGGGAGGAGGCCAAGCACTTTATAGCTGAGAGGAGCTACGCCCTGATTTTAACGCCGGAGCTGACGAATGAAGAAATCGCCCGGCTCAAGGCCTTCGCTGAGGAGAGGGGTATTCAAGTGGGCTCCACCGTGAGCGGAGGTATCTCCACGGCCACGCTGGACGAGGTAAGGAACGCCAAGAGGGTTCTCCTAAAGGCGGACCCGGAGAAGTTCCCGTTGCTCAAGATACTCCTGAAGGGCAAGGAAATCGTCGAGGAGGGCTACGACGTTGCGATACTTGAGGGACCAGCTGAACCGCTCGACGTCCCAACGCTGATCCTCCATGAGGGGGTCAACGCCGCTGGACTGCTGAAGGCCGGAATAAGGGAAATCCCGGAGAGCGAGGCCTACGTCGTGATCGGAAGGCCGGTGGACAACCTGAGGGGCGACGTCCTCGTGGTTCCAGCGGGGGTGTGGGCCGAAAAGAGCGGAACCGTCACCAACGCCTTCGGAATGGAGCTGAAAATGGAGAGGGCGAGGGAAGGCTACTCGCCGCTGGAGCTTTTCTCGTGATTTTCTTTTTAGATGTTGGCCAGTGGGGAATCAAACAGCCTCCTATTCTGTTTTTCTACCGGCGATTATATTATGGGGATTCGAAAACTTGGGGAAAGAGAAGGACTCATTGACAGGCTGATCGAGAACCCCGGAGAAAACCTCGAACTCATAGGCCTCTATATCACCGTCCTGAAGCTCGCCAAGAAGGGAAAGATCGAGAAGGCTGAGGAATTTACAGTTATACCCCAGCCCCCATAGCCCCGAACAGCGATTCGAGGAAGGTCTCGATGTCCTCGGGCGTGTTGTACAGGTGCGGTGAGGCCCGTATCCCGTAGTGGCCGAGAACGCCGCGGTGGCTGACCGAGATTCCCTTCGCGGCGAGCTTCCCATGCAATCTCTCCTCTTCCTCGTAGCTCAATCCCGTCTTTATAGTGACTATCGGTGAGCCCTCCGCGAAAACCTCAAGGCCCGCACTTAGAACCTCGTCCCTTATCCTGCCCGCCAGCCTGAGGTTGTGGCGCTCTATCTCCTCGATGCCTATCTCATTTATGAGCTTCAGCGAGGCGGTGAAGGCAGCCGCAACGAGGTAGGGCGGCCCGCCGCCGAAGTCGAGCTTTTTGACGCCCCTGGCAGGCTTCAGCTCCCCCCAGGGGTCCTTCTCCGGTAGGCCCCACCAGCTGCCCCATTCACCTGTCGGCGGTTCGTTGTTGAGGAGTCCCCTTATCGGCTTGGCCTCCTCCAGGAGCTCGTCCGAGACGTATATCAGGCCGGCCCCCGTGTCCGGGCTTAGGAGCCACTTCTCACCGCCAGCCGAGAGCGCATCAACGCCCTCCTTCTCAGGGAACAGCCTCAGGGCTCCAAGGTGCTGGACGGCGTCAACTATCAGCCAGGCGTCGTGTTCGTGGGCCATCCTCGAGAGCTCTCTCAGGTTGAGCCTTTGTCCAGTGACCCAGTTCACCGAGCTGAGAACCACCGCAAAGGTGTCGTCGTCTATGGCCTTCTCGACCTCCTCAAGGCTGTGAACCCCGTTCCTGTTCTTCACAACGCGCAGCTCGAGGTTAAAACGCCTTGCGTAGCTCTTGAGAAGCGCGGGCACGGTTGGAAACTCCGTGTCCAGCGAGACGATGTTCTGCCCCCTCTCGGGTTCGAGTGCCAGCAGAATCCTCCTGAGGCCCTCTGTGGTCTGTATTGAGAGGCCGACGTTTTCAGGACTAACCCTCATAAGTTTCGCCGCCTCGTTCAACAGCGGCTTCAGAACGACCTCGTCCATGTAGTCAACCGAGTTGACCTCCCCTTTGAACTCGATAACGTCGTTGAGAAGCTTTGTTGCCTCGAGAACCACGGTTGAAGGCATCAGACCGAGGCTCGCGGTGTTGAGGTATGCCCCAAACTTCTCCAGTGCCGGAAACAGAGTCCTCCTCATAGAAATCCCCGAAGAAATAGGGAAGGAATCGTTTAAATGGGTTTTGAGAGGGGAAGATGTAAAAAGGCCTCAGATGACCGCGGGGACACCTGGAATCCTCGGGAACGGCTGTACCTCGGCTATGTGCTTTGCCCCCACCATGTAGCGGATCAGTCTCTCGACGCCAATTCCGGCCCCGGCGCTGGGCTTCAGGAGACCTGCCTTGGCCACTTCAAGGTACGGTCTGAATGCCTCGAGGCTTATTCCTGCGCTCCTCATCTTCCGGACGATGACCTCGTACTCCCACTCCCTCTCGCCGCCGCTCGAGACCTCGCCGTAGCCCTCCGGCAGGTAGAGGTCGTAGTTCCTGAAGTGCCCCGGCCTTTCGGGGTCCTCCCTGTCGTAGAACTCCCTCTTGATGTCGGTCACCCAGAAGGGTTCCTTCATGACTTTGCTGGCCTCGTCCTCGTCTCCGAACTCCTCCTTTATCTCCTCCAGAGTGAAGCGCTTGAAGGGCGGCTTGACTCTGGGCACCTCCCTCTCGAGCCCCCAGCTTCTCGCCTCCTTGAAGAGCCCACTGATGAGTCCCTCGATGAGGCTCATCACGTCGTCCATGCTGGCATGAGCTATCTCGAAGTCGAGCTGGGTGAACTCGTAGGCGTGCCTTCCGTCGTCAGCTGAGCGTCCCTCAAGTCTCACGTTCGGCGAGAGGATGAAGAGCTTATCTATCCCCATCGCTACCGCCATCTGCTTGTGGAGTATCATGCTGTGGGTCAGTCTCAGCCTCGAGCCGTAGACCTCGACCTCTGGCGGTCTGAGCGCCTCTTCCGCCGCTGGGTCGGGCCAGAGGGGGTCCGTTATGGAGCTGAGCATCACTGGGAGCATCCACTTGAAGCCCTCGCCCACCATGTATCTTGTCATATAGTCAATCACTCTCGTCTGTACTTCCATAACCGGTTCAATTTTTCTGGTCACAATTTGGAGAGCGTTCATATCTATCACCTAGTTTTTGTCACTGACTTTCCCCTTTATGGCCTTTGTGCAAAAACTTTTGGATTTTGGGCAAGATATGACATTTAAATGCGATAATTTTTGGACATACGACGATATATTGTGCTTTATTTGACGTTTATCAAAGCCCTCCGGCGATAGCGTTATAACGCCAGTCGAGAACCTTGTATGGTGGTAAAGCATGGGAGTGTACATATTCACGCCTGAGGACCTGATACGCTACGGCGCCGCAACCGAGGAGCAGTTGGGAGTTCTGAAGAACGCGATTCTCTCCAAGAAGGACATCCTAGTGGTTGGTTCCAGCCGCTCCGGAAAGACCAAGCTCGTTGAGGCGCTGATGCACTTCATACCCGACGACTGGAAGGTGGCCGTTATAACCGCCTACGGCGAGTTCAAGCCCTTCAAGCCGAACATCGTCGTCATAGATACTCAGTTCGACAGCCAGCCACTTGAGAGGCGCACATCGGACGTTATCTCAAAAATCAAAGCTTTGAATCCCGACTACGTCGTCATCGACACCATTCACACCGTTGACGCCGCGAGGATATTCCGCGAGCTTATAGATGATTACGCCTTTATAGTGACCTCCCTCGCCCTCACCGACGATATAAAGGATGAGGTCAGACACTGGCTCAGGATAAGCGGCGAAACCTTCGACAAGTTCGACATAGTCGTAGAGCTCAAGAGGGACTTCAGAACGGGCAGGAAGAGCATAAACCGCATATACGAGGTAAAGAACGGGGAGCTCAGGCCCCTTATTTAGAGCGCTTTTTCAGCCACTCCTTTAACTTTCTCCAACCCTCTCTTATCTCGTTTCTGACCTTTCTCTGCCCTTCCCTCGTGAGGTAGCCCTTTCTCCACGCGACGTACATGAAGCCGTTGAACGCGAGCGTGGTCACAACCGCCAGAAGCAGGGAGTTGACGGCAACGCCGGCTATCGTTTTCTGCGTCCTCCTGAACATTCCGAGGGCAACGTAGTCGTTGGGGGTCATGTGCTTCATGGGTAGAACCGCCCTCTCGGTATCTTCGGCGGGGATTAGGGACAGCATGTGGTTCCAGGTTACAACGTAGACGTTGATGTGGGTTCCGTTAACGGTACAGTTCGGAATGACCTCCTTCTCATCCACCCACAGGCAGCTCCCGTTCTCCAGGAGCTTTCCGTGGACGTTGGTGTGCTCGTAGGTCTGGAAGTAGAAGGTGCCGTTGTCCGGGCTTACTTTCACGACCTCTATGTCCTGCGTCGCCCCGCCGTATACGAGGCCCCGGAAGAAGCGGTAGAGCTTGTCTATCAGCGAGTTGCTGAAGTACTCGTCCTCCCAGACGATGTAGTAGTAGAGAACGCCGTCGTAGTCCACCATGTAGAGGATTCCCACCGGTCTATCCTCGGGAGCGGTATAAACGATCGGTGTGTAGAGGTCTATCTTCTCACTCTGGCCCGGCATGTATCCTTCCATGGAATAACCGCTTGAGGCCAGTCCAACGAACCAGAAGATGAGGAAGTTCAGGACGAGCCATGCAGCTATCCACTTCTTCGAGACCATGACCTTCACTAGAATAAAAAGGAAAGGGCTCAGCCCTTAAGCTTTTCTATGACCTCGCGGAGGTTGGCGAGCATCTCCTCGATGTCCTCGAAGGTCATGTACCCCATGTTTCCAATCCTGAAGGTCTTCTCGGCAACACTTCCGTATCCCTTGGCCAGCTCGAAGCCGCGCTCGCGCATAGCGTTGTAGACGTCGACGCCCTTCATCCCCTCGGGGACGACGACAGCGGTTATCGTCGGGCTCTCGTAGCCGGGCTCGGCGAGAATTCCGAGACCCATCTCCTTGACGCCCTCGCGGATGGTCTCGCTTCTCTTCTTGTACATTCCAAGCCAGGCATCCTTGCCGCCCATCTTCTCAACTATCCTGAGCACGACGTTGAGGCCGAATATCTGCGGAAGCGGTGGAGTTGATGGGGTTCCCTTCTTCTTTTCGTTGAACTTCCTGTAGAGCGGTAGGTCGAAGTACCAGCCGCGCTCGGGCATCTTCTCGGCTATCTCGAAAACGCGATCGCTGACCGCGGCGATGGCCAAGCCGGGCGGGACGCCGAAGGCTTTCTGGGAGCTGGCGAATATCATGTCGAGGCCCCATTCGTCGAACTTTATGTCCGCGCCGCCCATGGCGGAAACGGCGTCAACGAAGAGCAGCTTGTCGTGCTCGTGAACGACCTTTGCCAGCTCGGGGAGCGGGTTCAGCACGCCGGTCGAGGTCTCGTTGTAGGTTATGGTCACCGCAACGACGTCGGGGTTCTTTCTGAGGGCTTCGTCGAGCTCCTCCGGCTTGACGGCGTAGCCGGGCTCCTTCCTCAGTATAACCGCTTTCCTGCCGTTGGAGTTGACGACCTCGGCGAATCTGTCTCCAAAGGCTCCCACGGTCGTGACGAGAACCTTTCCTCCCCTCGGCACGGTGTTTCTCACAGCGGCTTCCATGAAGCCGGTTCCGGAGCTGGGGAACATTATTATCTCGCCTTTCTCAGCTTCAAGAAAAGCCTTGAGTCTGTTGAGGGTGTCAACGTGAACCTCCTTGGCCTCGGCCGAGCGGTGGCTGAACATCTGGACGCTCATTATCGCGAGAACCTCTGGGAAGCATGCAACTGGACCGGCGGTAAAGAGCTTGTACTTCGGCTTGACGAGCTCGTAAACCTCCCTGTAGGCTTCTTCATACTCCATTTCGAACCTGAGTTCCATCAGCATCACCTCGGCGGGAGTTCGGAGGGGAAATATAAAAAGGGTTCGCTGGGAGTGTGTACCGATTAGTTGAAGTCCCACTCATTTATTCCACCGATAACTGAAAAATCTTCGGCATAGTCAACACTTTTAAAAGCTTCGCCCTAACGCTTAGAAGGTGGTCTGATGGAACGAAGACGCCTCGCTGGAATAATCCTTCTCATAGTCTCGGCGTTCACCGGGACGATAGCCTTCCGCCTCGCCACCCCCGCCATAGCGTTCTACACGCGCGACATACTCAAGGCTTCGATGCTGTCGGTTTCAATCGTCTCGATGTCGTTCGTGCTCGCGAGGGCGTTTTCCTCAGTTTTCGGCGGGCTGATGCTCGAGCGCGGGAAGAGACTGGTCTACATCGGTGCAGTGGCCATGATGGGAAACGCCCTGGCGGTTCAGCTCTATCCCCTGACCTCGACGTGGTTCCAGGTTGCCGGGATAAAGCTCCTCAACGGTTTTCTCAACGGTCTGAGCTGGCCGATGGCACAGTTCGTCATAGCCGTGGCGACCCCGAAGAAGATAAGGGCGAGGGTTACCGCTGTCTACTTCTTCTTTGGCAGCATCGCTTCCCTCCTCGGAAACTACGTCTACGCCTACACGATAGACCTCGGGCTGGGCGGGCAGATGTGGATTTCCTCCGCGTTCTTTATCCTGACCGGCCTGATAATGGTGGCCAGCTACGTTCTCCTCTATGAGAGAATAACGCCCAAGAGGAAGAAAACCCCCGACGGTGAAAAGCCGAGCCTCGAACCCAAGAGGGTTCTAATCATCGCCTCGCTGATGGCGGTGATAGTGGCTTTCACGTCCGGCGAGATAACCTACGTCTACGTCTCCGAGGCCCTGGGTATGGAGAAGGCAACGACCGCAACGCTCATCGGCTGGGCGGGTTTTCTCGCCGCGATGCTCAGCTATGGCGTCTCCTGGCTCGCCGATGTGAGGAGCGAGAGGCGGATGGTTCTGCTCACCTCTCTGATGGCAGCACTTTCGCCGCTCCTTGCGGCGGTGAAGACCGCCCCGACGGTTTTTCTGGGGATATTCCTTGCCCTCTTCGCCTTCCAGAGCTTCAGGCCAATTTCCAGAAAAGTTCTGGCGAGCTACCACCGCTCTTCCCTTGCCATCGGGGGCGTCAACGGCGTCCAGAACCTCTCCACTTTCCTGGGCGGAATGCTGTTCGGCTTTGCCTACTCTCTGGGGGAGCTTCACGGGATTGTAACGCTCAATCTCGCCCTGCTGGCCTTCACACCCGTTTCGATAGCCCTGCTCTGGCAGAGCGTTAAGCTTAAAGGTCGTGGTGAATAACCTTTGATGCAGGCGAGCACTCCAAAACTTTTATAAAAGAGAGCACTCGCCTAAGTTTAGGCTTAGCTTACGCTCATTTGGAGGTGAGAGTATGGGACTGAGACCAGCCAAGATTGATAGGGACGTTGACAAGCCCGCTTACACGAGGAGGGAATACATACGCGGTGCGCCCGGTCCGAAGATAACGATCTTCGACATGGGCAACCTTTCGGCTGAATTCCAGTACGAGGTCAGCCTTCACGCCGAGCAGGCCATGCAGATAAGGCAGAACGCCCTCGAGGCCATCCGTATCCAGGTGAACAGGTACCTCCAGAAGAACGTTGGAAGGAGCAACTTCCACTTCAAGATAAGGGTCTACCCGTTCCAGGTTCTCCGTGAGAACCCGATGGCCACCGGAAGGAAGGCCGACCGTTACGGAAACGGTATGCGCAGGCCCTTCGGAAAGCCGATAGGCCTCGCCGCCCGCGTCAAGAAGGACCAGAAGATACTCACCGTCTGGGTGAACGAGAACCACCTCAAGTTCGCCCTCGGCGCCATGCACAGGGCCAAGATGAAGCTGCCCTACAGCGCCTACTACAGAATATACGACAAGGAAGGCAACGACATCACCAGCAAGGTTCTCTCGACCATGAAGCGCTGAAGCGCTTGTCCTCTTCTACATTTTCATAACCTGTTGCGTTTGTACCTCGACCCAGTGGTTTTTGCCATATATTCATAATGATTATTAACGATGCAGTCCAACTTAGAGTGGTGGGATGATGGTAAGCTCAAGCTTTAGGGCAATGCTTCTCAAGCTTGGCGTTCCTGAGGACAGGCTGGCCGTTCTCGAGGGTAAGGGTGGAGTGGTGGAGGGTGAATTCGAAGGCATCAGATACGTTCGCTTTCGCGATTCTGCCAAGGGCTTCCGGCGTGGAACCGTTGTCTTTGAGAACGGTGACGTTGTCCTGGGGTTTCCTCACATAAAGCGCGTTGTCCAGCTGGAGAGGGGGATAAAGAGGGTCTTCAAGAACAAACCCTTCTACGTCGAGGAGAAAGTGGACGGCTACAACGTCCGTGTCGTCAAGGTTCGAGACAGGGTTCTCGCCCTCACCAGGGGAGGTTTTGTCTGCCCCTTCACGACTGAGAGGATACTTGACTTCGTGAACGAGGAGTTCTTCAGGGACTACCCCAACCTAGTCCTGGCCGGCGAGATGGCCGGGCCCGAAAGCCCGTACATCGTGGAGGGGCCACCCTACGTGAAGGAGGACATTGAGTTCTTCCTCTTTGACATCCAGGAGAAGGGAACGGGGAGGAGCCTTCCGGTGGAGGAGAGGCTCAAGCTTGCCGAGGAGTACGGCATTCGTCACGTTGAAACTTTCGGCCTCTACGACCGTTCAAAAATTGAAGAGCTGCATGAGCTGATCGAAAGGTTCAGCCGGGAGAGGAGAGAGGGTATCGTCATGAAAACGCCCGACATGAAGAGAATCGCGAAATACGTAACGCCATACGCCAACATTAACGACATCCGGATAGGTTCCCACATATTCTTTGACCTGCCGCACGGCTACTTCATGGGGAGGATTAAACGCCTCGCGTTCTACCTGGCCGAAAAGCACGTCAAGGGTGAGGAGTTCGACGAATATGCTAAAGCCCTTGGAAAGGCCATCCTCCGGCCGTTTGTCGAGAGCATCCACGAGGTCGCCAACGGCGGCGAGGTTGAGGAGGTCTTCACGGTGAGGGTGAAGAACATAAGCACCGCCCACAGGATGGTGACCCACTTCGAGAGGCTCGGCGTGAAAATCCACATCGAGGACATAGAGGACCTCAGGAACGGCTACTGGCGGATAACCTTCAAGAGGGTCTATCCAGACGCCACACGCGAGATGAGGGAGCTGTGGAACGGGCTGGCGTTTGTGGATTAAGCAACGCTTCAAAAATTATGCCTGTGAGGATTATCTTGGGGAGGATAATCTTCACAGGTCGAAAGTTTGCCCGTGCCCTGATTTTTCTATCTTGAGCTCTGGCGGATGAAGTTCCAGACACTAATCCAGCTCAGTGCTAATGGCGGTTGGTCACTTAACTTTCACCCCTACAAGTTACTTGCGGGGGTGCAAGTTAGAGCTCTCGGAACACTTTCTCAAGTACAGGATCAGGGATGATGTACCTTCCCTCTTTCTTCTCCACGTAGCCCGACTTCACGAGGTTTTCAAGGAGTGCTGAGAAATTCGAATCATTGATGTAGCCGAGCTTGAGCGTTAAATAGTCCTTGATGTCCTTCCACCGTGAATACCCAAGGGCTATCGCCTTGAGAATAACCCTGTACCTTGGGCTGTAGGCGAAGAGCTTCGACAGCTCAGTTTGGATTAAACTCTTGGCCTCTCCCAGAACTTCGTTTATGGCCTCTTCGTGTCTAAGGTTTTTTGTGACCCGTGTATATCCGTAGAGAGCCAACCAACCGGGAATCCCGTCGAGTTCTCCCACAGCACCTTCGATCTCCCGTCCGCTCACTTCGAAATGGGCTTCCTCAAATCCCTTTCTCAAAAACTCAGCACTTATCTCTGGGCTGAATCTATCTAAGATTACATCGTGGTGGTATCTGCCAAAGAGTGGCGCTTCCGGGTTATCAAACTTAAGGAAGTCGAAGAGAAGGCCAACTTCGGAGCCAGTGAGGATAAAGGTTAGGTTTTCGAGGTTGTCGATGGCGTATGCGAGAATCCCGTCATACCTCGTTGCCCCTCCAAAGCGAAGGTATTGGGCTTCATCGAAGGCTATGATGACCCTCCCGGCTTTTTCTCCGTATTCGTTGAGCGCTTCTAAGAGTTCGGTTATTGAGAAGTCTTTTGAGGTTATCTCCAGCTTGAGCCCGGAAACGCTTACTCCCTTGACCCTCTCAAGGAAAAGTTTTGCCTCCTCAACTAGTTTTTTTCTTCCGCTCATCCCTGAAAGGAGCATCTTCCCGATTACGTACCTGTTGACGGATGAGAACTCGGAGTAGGTTTTTCTCACGTCGACTTTTATTGAGGGGTAGGTGAGCTCGTTGAGTGCGACGTTGAGAAGTGAGCTTTTTCCAAGCCTTCTTAGGCCAAGAAGGAGGATTAGCCTTTCTCTCCTCTTCACGGCCTCCTCAAGCTCTTTGAGTTCCCTTTCCCGGTCAAAGAGTTCTTCCCTCTTAGTCTTTGGGTAAGGTGAAAACAGCATTAACTTGCACCCCCACAAGTTACTTGCACCCCTGCAAGTTAAAAGGCTTTCCCTCAACCTTTGCGCAAGCAAAGGTTGATCAAAAAGTCTTCACCGTTAGAAGGACATGGAAATGTTTGCATGCCATTTTAATGAGGTGCGTTTTAATGGGTTTGCACCAAATTTCATCAATTTGAGCGTGTGTTTTACTCCAACTCAGCGCCCGAAGGGCGCTAACAATAAGAAAACACGATTAAAAACAGCAGGTTGGAGATAAACCCCTTCCTAGGAAATACATTAAAAGTGCATGCAACATACCAAATTCCAAATCTCACGCTCAAAAACATTCCGCCAGCGCTTCGTGGGAAGCGAAGCTTCCCGACGTGTTGAGACGAAAGTCTCAACATGCGAAGCAAAGGGCTGATTGCAAAAAATTTGTACACCTTCGAACCCAAAAAAGGGTGGAAGGGTTCGAAAGCCTTTTAAATACTCTCCATAGACCCCACTTCAGCGTTGAAGTTACCATAGCGAAGGATGACGGAAAAATGGCCTGGCACGTCTTCATTCCGGATTCGCTCCTCGAAGAGACCGACGACCCCAAAATCAGAACGTACAAGGTTGGCCAGATAGCCAGGGCCTGCGCAATCTTCGGCGTTGAACACGTGTGGATCTACAGGGCCGGCGGCAGGGACGGAAGGTTCATCAAGACCATCCTGGAGTACGCGGAAACGCCCCAGTACCTCAGAAAGAGGCTGTTCCCCCTCATGCCGGAACTCAAGTACGTCGGCGTCATCCCGCCGCTGAGAACCCCTCACCACAAGCTCAAGGGGAAACCAAAGGTGGGGGAGATCCGTGAGGGCTTCGCCTTCCGGAAAGGGAGGAGAACCTACGCGGACATAGGCCTCGACGATCTTGCGATGGTGGAGGGGGACATTGAGGGGCGTGCAACGTTCAGAATAGTCTCGGTAAGGCCGCTCAGAGTGATACCAGCGAAGCCAGAGGAATACTGGGGGTACAGGGTGCATCTAACAGGGAAGTCACTGGCAAAAACACTTAAAAAGGCCAGGCTGGATTTGGCGATTGCCACCTCCAGGAAGGGGCGTGACATTCGAGAGGTGAAGCTTCCCCCGCTCGAGGGGGAGGTCGGATTCGTGTTTGGCTCACCGAGGAAAGGTGTGATGGAGCTCCTCGGCGAGGAGGAATATGACTTTGATCTAATCCTCAACACCGTTCCGAATCAGCGGACGAAAACCGTCCGCACCGAGGAGGCCGTGTTGGCCACACTCGCGGTGTTTAATCTCATAAGGAGGGATTGAGATGGGAAAAATACACAGGCCAAGGAGAGGTTCACTGGCTTACTCCCCTAGAAAGAGGGCCAAGAGCATAGTCCCGAGAATCAGGAAGTGGCCACAGGACAGCGAAGTCAGGATGCTCGGTTTCGCCGGCTATAAGGCTGGCATGACCCACATCCTCATGATAGACGACAGGCCAGGGCTCACCAAGGGCAAGGAGATCTTCATGCCGGTCACGATAGTCGAGGTCCCGCCGCTCTTCGTCTACGGAATCAGGGCCTACAGGCAGGGCTACCTCGGTCTCGAGACCGCCACAGAGGTCTGGTTCCACGAGCTCAACGACTACGTTAAGAGAAGGATAAAGACCCTGCCAAAGGAGTACGGCGAGGATGCCTTCAAGGCCAAGCTCGGCCAGCTTGAGGACCTCGTCAACGACGGCGAGATAGTTGACGTTCGCCTTCTCGTTCACACCCAGCCGTGGCTCATCAAACTCAAGAAGAAGCCGGAAGTCATGGAGTACGCCATCGGTGGCGACGACGTCAAGGCCAAGTTCGAGTACGCCAAGGAGAAGATAGGCAAAGAACTTAGAGCGAGCGAGGTTCTCCACGAGGGCGAGCTCCTCGACATCATAGCCGTCACCAAGGGTAAGGGAACCCAGGGCCCGGTCAAGCGCTGGGGAATTAAGATACAGTTCCACAAGGCCCAGCGCGCTGGAAAGGCCAGGCACGTCGGTAACCTCGGCCCGTGGCACCCGACCAGGGTCATGTGGACGGTTCCGCAGGCGGGTCAGATGGGCTTCCACCACAGGACCGAGTTCAACAAGAGGCTCATAGCGATAGGCGAGAACGGCAAGCTCAAGCTCGACGAGAAGAACGAGGTAGAGGTCACCCCGAAGGGTGGCTTCCCGCACTACGGAGTCATAAGGAGCGACTTCCTCATGATACAGGGCACCGTTCCGGGAGCCTTCAAGAGGATCATCAGGGTCAGGCCGGCTATTAGGCCGCCGAAGAAGAAGCCGCCGGTTGAGAGGCCGCAGATAACCTACGTCAGTAGGGAATCCAAGCAGTGAGGTGAGATAGATGAAGGTTAAGGTTTTCAATCTCGAAGGCGAGCCTGTGGAGGAGATAGAGCTTCCGAAGGTCTTTGCCACTCCATTCAGGCCCGACCTCATCAGGCGTGCCGTCATCGCTTCATGGACCCACAGGATACAGCCGCAGGGCAGAGACCCAATGGCCGGTAAGAGAAGGGTCACCGAGAACATCGGAAAGGGCCACGGCATGGCGAGGGTTGAGAGGATAAAGACCTCCCCGAGGTTTGCTGCCTTCGTTCCCTTCGCGAGGGGCGGAAGGAGAACCCACCCGCCCAAGGTTGAGAAGGTCATCTGGGAGGACATCAACAAGAAGGAGCGCAGGCTGGCTATAATGAGCGCCATAGCTGCAACCGCCAACTACGACCTCGTCAGGGCCAGGGGCCACATCGTTGACAACATTCCGCAGGTTCCGATAGTCGTCACCGACGACCTCGAGAAGGTCTTCAAGACCGCCCAGACCAGGGAGATATTCAAGAAGCTCGGCGTCTGGGACGACATCGAGAGGGCCAAGAAGAACACCAAGATAAGGGCAGGTAAGGGTAAGATGCGCGGAAGGCGCTACAAGAAGGCCAAGGGACCGCTCATCGTCGTCGCCAAGAACGAGGGAATCGTCCAGGGAGCCAGGAACCACCCGGGTGTTGACGTCGTCACCGTCGAGAACCTCAGTGCCGAGCTGCTCGCTCCGGGTACCCACCCCGGAAGGCTTACCATCTGGACGAAGGGAGCTATAGAGAGGCTTAGGGAGATTTACGGGTGATGAGAGATGGATCCGTACAAAGTCATCATCAAGCCGGTCGTCACGGAGAAGGCCGTGGCGATGATAGAGAACGAGAACAAGCTCACCTTCATAGTTGACAAGCGCGCCACCAAGCAGGACATCAAGAGGGCCGTGGAAGCGATGTTCGAGGTCAAGGTCGAGAAGGTCAACACCCTCATAACCATGAGGGGAGAGAAGAAGGCCTACGTGAAGCTCAAGCCTGAGTACAGCGCAAGTGAGGTTGCTGCCAGGATAGGATTGTTCTGACGGGGTGAGTGAGATGGGAAAGAGTTTGATTCAGCAGAGGAGAGGTAAGGGAACCACGACCTTTAGGGCCCCCTCCCACAGGTACAGGGGTGCCGTTAGGTACGTTCCGCTCAACCTTACCAAGGAGAAGACCCTCGTCGGCAAGGTCGTCGAGATACTCCACGACCCGGGAAGGACTGCCCCAGTGGCTCGCGTCAAGTTCGAGAACGGCATGGAGAAGCTCATCATAGCCCCCGAGGGAATCCTCGTCGGCGAGGAGATAGCCATCGGGCCGAACGCCCCGATTAAGATCGGCAACACCCTCCCGCTGGCAATGATACCCGAGGGAAGCTACGTCTACGACATCGAGGGCGTTCCTGGCGACGGTGGAAAGTACGTTAGAGCAGGCGGTGCCTACGCACTCGTCGTCAGCAGGGAGAAGGACAAGGTCATAGTCCAGCTTCCGAGCGGTGAGCTCAAGCAGTTCAAGCCGACCTGCAGGGCCACCATAGGTGTCGTCGCCGGCGGTGGTAGGCTCGAGAAGCCCATAGTCAAGGCTGGTAAGGCCTACTACATCGCCAAGGCAAGGAACAGGTTCTGGCCGAAGCCGAGGGGTGTCAAGATGAACGCCGTCAACCACCCGCACGGTGGTAAGGAGCACCACATCGGCAGGCCGAGCACCGTTTCGAGGCGCGCCCCGCCCGGAAGGAAGGTCGGTCACATAGCCGCGAGAAGAACTGGTAGGAGGAAGTGAAGATGGCGAGAAAGAAGGAGTTTAAGTACAGGGGTTACAGCTTCGAGGAACTGCTCAACATGTCACTCGAGGACTTCGCCAAGCTCCTTCCGAGCAGGCAGAGGAGGAGCCTCAGGAGGGGCCTCAGCCCGGAGCAGAAAAAGCTCCTCAGGAAGATAAGGCTTGCCAAGAAGGGCAAGTACAAGAAGCCCATAAGGACCCACAGCAGGGACATGGTCATTCTCCCCGAGATGGTCGGCATGACCATCCATGTCTACAACGGAAAGGAGTTCGTCCCGATAGAGATCAAGGAGGAAATGATAGGCCACTACCTCGGCGAGTTCGCCCTCACGAGGAGAATCGTCCAGCACGGCTCACCTGGTGTCGGTGCGACCAGGTCGTCAATGTTCGTGGCCATCAAGTGAGGTGGTATAGATGAGCAGGGGCAGGTTTTCCTACTCATTCCAAAATTTTGACCCGGACAGGATGGCTCGCGCCAGCGGAAGGGACCTCAGAATTTCCCCCAAGCACAGCATCGAGCTCCTCAGGGAGATAAAGGGCATGATGCTCAACGACGCGCTTCGCTACCTCGACGACGTTATAGCACTCAAGAGGCCGGTTCCGATGAGGCGCTTCAACGACAGCCAGGGTCACAAGCCTGGCAAGGGCTTCGGCCCCGGAAGGTACCCGGTCAAGGTCGCCAAGGCCGTCAAGAAAGTCCTCCTCAACGCCAAGAACAACGCCGAGCAGAAGGGCCTCGACCCGGACAGGCTCAAGATAATCCACGCGGCTGCCCAGCGCGGACCAGTACTTCGCGGATACATACCGAGGGCCTTCGGAAGGGCCACACCGTTCAACGAGCAGACCACCCACATCGAGATAGTCGTTGAGGAAGTTAGGAGGTGAGACTTTTGGCGATCGAGAGATACTTCATCAAGGAAGGCGTTAAGGAGATGCTCATCGACGAGTACCTTGAGAAAGAGCTCCGCAGAGCGGGCTACGGTGGAATAGACATCAAGAAGACCCCCCTCGGAACCAAGGTCGTCATTTTCGCCGCCAACCCCGGCTACGTCATTGGAAGGGGTGGAAGGCGCATCAGGGAGCTCACCAGAACCCTCGAGAGGAAGTTCAACCTTGAGAACCCGCAGATCGAGGTTGAGGAGATAAAGAACCCCTACCTCAACGCCAAGGTTCAGGCCGTCAGGCTTGCCCAGGCCCTCGAGAGGGGCATCCACTTCAGGAGGGCAGCCTACTCAGCCATCAGGGCCATAATGAGGAACGGCGCCAGGGGCGTTGAGATTCGCCTGAGCGGAAAGCTCACCGGTGAGAGGGCCAAGAGCGTCAGGTTCTACCAGGGCTACCTCGCCAAGGTCGGAAACCCCGCCGAGACCCTCGTCAGCAAGGGCTACGCCCAGGCCAAGCTCAAGCTCGGTGTCATCGGAGTTAAGGTCTCCATCATGCCGCCCGACGCCAAGCTCCCGGACGAGATAGAGGTTATAGAGAAGCCCGTCGAGGAAGAGGTGAGCACCAATGAAGCCGAGTGAGATTAGGGAGATGAGCATCGAGGAGATCGAGAAGAAGCTCAGGGAGCTCCGCCTCGAGCTCGCCAAGGAGAGGGGTGTGCTCACCATGGGGGCCTCGCTTGAGAACCCCATGGTCATCCGGAACATCAGGCGCGACATTGCGCGCCTGCTGACCATAAAGAAGGAGAAGCTTAGGGAGAAAAGGTGATGGTTAGTGCCTAGGATTGTTAACCCTCTGGATGAGATGCTCTTTAAAGAAGTGCTGAAGGAGCAGCAGAGAATTAGAGTCTACATAGAGAAGGCCCGCTACGGAAAGCTTAAAACCATAATCGAGGGCATAGACGAAAAGGAGTTCGACCTCGAAGATATAGCAAAGAAGCTGAAGGCGAAGCTGGCATGCGGCGGAACGGTAAAGAAGGGAAGGATAGAGCTCCAGGGAGACCACAGAGAAAGGGTCAAGAAGTTGCTAGGAGACCTTGGATTTTCAGAGGACCTGATAGAAATCGAGTAACGGCAAAGAACATCATCTGGAGCGAGCTCATAGGGCTGAAAGCAAAAATTATAAGGGCATCTCATCCAGAGCTGGTTGGCATCGAGGGCTACGTCCTTGACGAGACGAGGAACACCCTCACCATCGGCGGTGAGAGGGTCTGGGTTATCCCGAAGGACGTGGTGGAGCTCGAGTTTGAAGTTGGCGATAAAAGGATCCGAATCAACGGAAAAGAGCTGATTGGAAGACCCGAGATGAGATTGAAGAAGAGGTGGCGAAAATGAGAGAGATCGGATTGAAGGTTCAGCCTCCCGCTGAGAAGTGCGACGACCCGCACTGCCCCTGGCACGGGCACCTCAAGATACACGGCAGATACTTCGAGGGAATAGTCGTCAGCGACAAGGGCAAGAAGACCGTCGTCGTCGAGAGGCAGCACTACCACTACCTCAAAAAGTACGAGAGGTATGAGCTCAGGAGGAGCAAGGTTCACGCTCACAACCCGGAGTGCATAGACGCCAAGGTCGGCGACAAGGTTCTCATAGCCGAGACCAGGCCGATAAGCAAGACCAAGAGCTGGGTTGTCGTTGCAGTTACCAAGAGGGCTGGCGAGAGGTGATCTAAATGGCGAAGAAGGGTGCAGGTGCTACGAGAGGTATTAGCCCGGTCAGGCCGACTCGCGCTCTTCCGATAGGCGCTTACCTCAAGGTTGCCGACAACAGCGGCGCCAAGGTCATCCAGATAATCGGCGTCGTTGGCTACAAGGGCACCAGGAGGAGGCTCGCCTCAGCCGGTGTCGGCGACATGGTCATCGCCGCCGTCAAGAAGGGAAGGCCGGACATTAGGCACCAGGTGGTTAGGGCCGTTGTCGTCAGGCAGAGGAAGGAGTACAGGCGCCTTGATGGCATGCGCGTCAAGTTCGAGGACAACGCGGCAGCGATAGTCACCCCCGAGGGTGTCCCGAGGGGAACCGAGATCAGGGGTGCCATAGCCAGGGAAGCCGCCGAGCGCTGGGTCAGGCTCGGAAGCATAGCGAGCATAGTGTTGTGAGGTGAGAATGATGAAGTTGAAGACGAGACAGCCCAAGAAGCAGAGGAAGTTCCTCTACAACGCTCCCCTTCACCTTAGGAGCAAGATAATGGCTGCCACCCTGAGCCCGGAGCTCAGGAACAAGTACGGCGTGAGGAGCCTTCCGATCAGGGAGGGCGACAAGGTTCGCGTTATGCGCGGCGACTTCAAGGGCAAGGAAGGCAAGGTCCTTGAGGTTGACCTCAAGAGGTACAGGATACACGTCGAGGGAGTCACCCAGAAGAAGGTCGACGGCACCGAGGTCTTCTACCCGGTTCACCCGTCGAACGTCATGATAATAGACCTCAACCTTGAGGACGAGAAGAGGGAGAAGATAATTAATAGGAGGGCTGGTTGATGGCGAGGAAAGGAGCCAAGAGGCACCTTAAGAGGCTTGCCGCTCCGAATCAGTGGTACATCTCAAGGAAGACCTACAAGTGGGCGGTCAGGCCGAGACCGGGTCCGCACAGCATGAGGACCTCGATCCCGCTGCTCTACATAGTCAGGGACTACCTCGGCTACGCCAAGACCGCTCGTGAGGCGAGGAAGATACTCAACGAGGGCAAGGTCCTCGTTGACGGCCGCGTTAGGAAGGACTACAAGTTCCCGGTCGGAATCATGGACGTCGTTTCCATCCCCGAGACCGGCGAGCACTACAGGGTTCTTCCGAACAGGATTGGCAAGCTCATACTCCACCCGATAAGCGAGAAGGAAGCCAACATCAAGCCGCTCAGGATAAGCAACAAGCGCATGGTCAAGGGAGCGAAGGTTCAGCTCAACCTCCACGACGGAAGCAACCACCTTGTCACCATGGACGAGAAGGACAAGTACAGGACGGCCTACACGGTCCTCATGAAGGTTCCCGACAGGGAGGTCATCGAGGTCATCCCGTTCGAGGTAGGCGCTTACGTCTTCGTTACCCAGGGTAAGAACGTTGCGAGGAAGGGTAAGGTCGTCGAGGTCAGGGGATTCCCGATGGGATGGCCGGACGTCGTCACCATCGAGGACGAGAACGGCGAGCTCTTCGACACCCTGAAGGAGTACGCCTTCGTCGTTGGTAAGGAGAAGCCGGAGATTTCCCTTCCGTGAGGTGAGATGAGATGCAGATCAACAGAGAGGCTATCCTTGCAGACTGGGAAGCTCACCCGATGAGAAAGCCCAGGATTGCCAAGGTCACAATAAACATCGGAGTTGGCGAGAGCGGTGAGAGGCTCACCAAGGCCGAGAAGATGCTCGAGGCACTCGTCGGCCAGAAGCCGATAAGGAGACGGGCAAAGCAGACCAACAAGGACTTCGGAATCAGGCGCGGAGAGCCGATAGCGGTCAAGGTCACCCTCCGCGGCGAGAAGGCGGAGGAGATGCTCAAGAGACTCCTCGCTGCGGTTGACAACAAGCTCAAGGCGAGCAACTTCGACGAGCACGGCAACTTCTGCTTTGGAATAGACGAGCACATCAACATACCGGGCGTCGAGTACGACCCAGAGATAGGCATCTTCGGTATGGACGTCTGCGTCACCCTCGAGAGGCCCGGCTTCAGGGTCGCCAAGAGGAAGAGGCAGAGGAAGAAGATACCGAACAGGCACAAGCTGACCAAGGAGGAAGGTATCGTCTTCGCTATGGAGGAGTTTAAGGTTACCGTGGAGGGATTGTGAGATGGCGAAGGCTGACTACAACAAGAGGAAGCCCAGGAAGTTTGGGAAGGGTGCGAGAAGGTGCATGCGCTGCGGCCAGTACGGCCCGATAATCAGGATACACGGCCTTATGCTCTGCAGACACTGCTTTAGAGAGATAGCCCCCAAGCTGGGCTTTAAGAAGTACGAGTGAGGTGAGAGGAGATGACTTTGCTTGACCCGCTGGCAAACGCGCTTTCGCACATAACCAACAGCGAGAGGGTCGGAAAGAAGGAGGTCTACCTCAAGCCGGCCTCCAAGCTCATGGGAGAGGTTCTCAGGGTTATGCAGGAGAACGGCTACATCGGTGAGTTTGAGTTCATAGACGACGGAAGGGCAGGCATCTACAGGGTGCAGCTCATAGGAAAGATCAACAAGGCTGGAGCGATAAAGCCGAGGTTCCCCGTCAAGGCCAGGGAGTACGAGGCCTGGGAGAAGAGGTTCCTTCCGGCCTTCGAGTTCGGTATCCTCATCGTCTCGACCTCCCAGGGCGTCATGACCCACAAAGAGGCCATCGAGAAGGGAATCGGCGGAAGGCTGATAGCCTACGTCTACTGAGGTGAGAGAGATGCCGATAGACGCGTGGGTAAGGGAAGAGGTTGAGATTCCAGAGGGAGTCGAGGTCACCGTTGAGAAGGACGTCGTCAAGGTCAAGGGCCCGAAGGGCGAGCTCGAGAGGGAGCTCAAGTACCCGGGCGTTCGGATCTTCACCGAGGACGGTAAGGTCGTCGTCTTCAAGGAGTTCCCGAGGAAGCGCGACATAGCCATAGCCAGAACCTTCAAGGCCCACATAGCCAACATGATCAAGGGAGTAACCGAGGGCTTCACCTACAAGCTCAAGGTCGTCTACAGCCACTTCCCCATGACCGTCAAGGTTCAGGGTGACGAGGTCGTCATCGAGAACTTCCTCGGTGAGAAGAACCCGAGGAGGGCCAAGATACTTCCGGGAGTCACCGTCAAGGTCATGGGCAGCGATGTCATCGTCGAGGGCATCGACAAAGAAAAAGTTGGCCAGACCGCAGCGAACATAGAGCAGGCGACCAGGATAACCAAGTGGGACAGGCGTGTCTTCCAGGATGGAATCTACATCGTTGAGAAGGCTGGTAAGCCGATAAAGTTCTGAGGTGTGAGAAATGAACGAGAAGGCGAGACTCCTTAGGATAAGGGCCAAGATCAAGAGGAAGAAGCCCCGCTTCCTTCGCCAGGAGTGGTGGAGGTTCCCCAAGTTCAAGAACGACCCGAAGTGGCGCAGGCCGAAGGGAATTGACAGCAAGATGAGGCTCAAGAAGAAGGGCAAGGCCAGATCACCGAGCATAGGCTGGAGCTCACCGAGGCTCGTCCGCGGACTCCACCCGAGCGGCTACGAGGAAGTCCTCGTCCACAACGTCAAGGAGCTTGAGGCCATAGACCCGACCAGGCAGGCCGCCAGGATAGCCGGAACCGTTGGCGCCAGGAAGAGGGAGGCCATACTTGCCAGGGCGAAGGAGCTCGGTGTGAAGGTTCTTAACGCGAGGTGAGACTCATGCTCAAGATGCAGAGAAGGATTGCCGCTGATTTGTTGAAGTGCGGTGAGAACAGGGTCTGGATCGACCCGGAGAGGATTGATGACGTCGCGGCTGCCATCACCAGGGAGGACATCAAGAGGCTCATCAACGATGGCGTCATCAAGAAGAAGCCCGTTAAGGGCCAGAGCAGGGCTCGCGCCAGGGCCTACCAGGAGGCCAGGAAGAAGGGACGCCACAGGGGCCCCGGAAGCAGGAAGGGTAAGAAGACCGCCAGGATGGGCAAGAAGGAGCGCTGGATGATGACCATCAGGGCACTCAGGAAGGAGCTCAGGAAGCTCAAGGCCGAGGGCAAGCTCGATGAGCACACCTACAGGCGGCTTTACATCCGCGCCAAGGGCGGCCAGTTCAAGAACAAGAGGCAGCTCTACATGTTCATGCAGGAGCACGACATACTGAAGGAGTGAGGTGAGAGAGATGGCACACGGACCGAGGTATAGGGTTCCGTTCAGGAGAAGGAGAGAGGGTAAGACTAACTATCACAAGAGGCTCGCCCTCCTCAAGTCTGGAAAGCCCAGGCTTGTTGTGAGGAAGACCCTCAACCACCACGTGGCTCAGATCGTCGTCTACGACCCTAAGGGAGACAAGACCGTGGTTTCAGCCCACACCAGGGAGCTCATGAGGGACTTCGGCTGGAAGGGACACGGCGGCAACACGCCTTCAGCCTACCTGCTCGGTCTCCTCATAGGCTACAAGGCCAAGAAGGCCGGCGTTGAAGAGGCCATCCTTGACATAGGCCTCCACCCGCCGACCAGGGGTTCGAGCATCTTCGCCGTCCTCAAAGGCGCAGTAGATGCCGGCCTCAACGTCCCGCACAGCGAGGAGATCTACCCAGAGGACTACAGGATAAACGGCGAACACATAGCCAACTACGCCAAGGCTCTCAAGGAGGAGGACGAGGAGCGCTATAGGAAGCAGTTCTCGGGATACCTCGTCAAGGGTCTCGAGCCCGAGAAGCTCCCCGAGCACTTTGAGGAGGTCAAGGCGAGGATAATCGAGAAGTTTGAGGAGGCGAGAGAATGAGCGACCCGAGGGAGATCGCCCAGAGGGTTTTGGAGGAGTGGGAGCCGAGAACCAAGCTCGGCCAGCTCGTCAAAGAAGGCCAGATAACTGACATTCACGAGATATTCCGTAAGGGATACCAGATCAAGGAGCCGGAGATAGTGGACGTCCTCCTTCCGGAGGTCAACATGAGGGAGAACCAGGAGGTTCTCGACATAGCCCTCACCGTCAGGATGACCGACAGCGGCAGGAGGATCCGCTTCAGGGTTCTCGCCGCTGTGGGCAACAGGGACGGCTACGTCGGCCTCGGAATCGGCCACGGAAAGGAGGTTGGAATAGCCATCAGGAAGGCCATCAACTACGCCAAGATGAACATCATCGAGATCAAGCGCGGCTGTGGAAGCTGGGAGTGCAGGTGCAGGAGGCCGCACTCAATTCCGTTCGCCGTCGAGGGCAAGGAAGGAAGCGTCCGCGTTAAGCTCATGCCGGGACCGCGTGGCCTCGGACTGGTCATCGGTGACGTTGGCAAGAAGATACTCAGCCTCGCCGGCGTTCAGGACGTCTGGTCACAGAGCCTGGGTGAGACGAGGACCACCGTCAACTTCGCCAAGGCAGTCTTCAACGCGCTCTACAACACCAACCGCGTCGCAATCCAGCCGGGCATGGAGGAGAAGTACGGTATCATCGTCGGAAGGGAGATGCCGGCGAACTTTGAGCTGGAGTGAGGTGAGAGAGGATGGCAAAGCTCGCACTCATCAGGCTTAGGAGCGGGATAAGGGCGAAGGGGGACGTGAGGGACACCCTCGCCATGCTCCGCCTCCACAGGATCAACCACCTCGTCCTCGTTGACGACAACCCGAGCTACAAGGGAATGGTTCAGAAGGTCAAGGACTACATCACCTGGGGAGAGATCGACGCCGAGACCCTCGCGGAGCTCCTCAGGAAGAGGGGCAGGCTCATCGGCAACAGGCCGATAACCGACGAGTACGTCAAGGAGAAGCTTGGAATGACCATCGAGGAGTTCGCGGAGAAGGTCGTTGCCGGCGAGATGAAGCTCACCGACCTGCCGAACATCAAGCCGGTCTTCAGGCTTCACCCGCCGAGGGGCGGCCTCAAGGGCAGCAAGAAGCGCAGCTTTAAGGAAGGCGGAGCCCTCGGCTACCGCGGCGAGAGGATAAACGACCTCATTGAGAGAATGCTCTGAGGTGGCGAGAGATGATAAGGAGAAAGAAGAAGGTTAGGAAGCTCCGCGGAAGTCACACTCACGGATGGGGCTGCAAGAAGAAGCACCGCGGCGGCGGTAGCAAGGGCGGTAAGGGAATGGCCGGAACCGGAAAGAGGAAGAACACCAAGTGGACCTGGGTCATCAAGTACGCCCCGGACCACCTCGGCAAGCGCGGCTTCCACAGGCCCAAGGCCGTCCAGTACACCCCGAATACCATAAACCTCAGCGACATAGACGAGAACCTCACCCTCTTCCTTGACATGGGCGTCGCCTACGAGGAGGAGGGAAAGGTCGTAGTTGACACCACCCAGCTCGGCGTCGACAAGGTTCTCGGAACCGGAAAGCTCACCAGGCCCCTTACCATCAAGGCCTACTACGTTACCCCGAAGGCCGAGGAGAAGATCAAGGCCGCTGGCGGCGAGGTTCTCCTCGCCTGATTTCCCTTTAATTTAACTTTCGGCGGGTGTTAATCATGGGGTTCAGAAACGTAGTGTTCGCGATTGAAAGGTACTTCCCCGAGGTTGAGCGGCCCAAGAGACACGTGCCGCTCAAGGAGAAGTTCATGTGGACGGGAATCGTTCTACTGCTGTACTTCGTCCTCGCGGAGATTCCTCTCTACGGAATTCCCGCCCAGATCCAGGACTACTTCGCCACGCTCAGGTTTGTCCTTGCCGGAAGGAGCGGTTCTCTTCTGACGCTCGGTATCGGACCAATCGTCACCGCGAGCATCATCATGCAGCTTCTCGTCGGTTCCGAGATAGTTCACCTCGATCTCTCCAATCATGAGGATAGAAGGTTTTACCAGGCCGCCCAGAAGCTGTTCGCAGTATTCATGAGTTTCTTTGAGGCAGCCATCTACGTCTTCGCTGGTGCCTTCGGTAGGGTTGACACCAGCATCGGCGCCTTCCAGACCGTCACGACACCCGCCGGTGAGGCGTACATTGGACTCGGCCTGGCGATACTCATCATACTCCAGCTCGGATTCGCCTCCGTGATGCTCATCCTCCTCGATGAGCTGGTCAGCAAGTGGGGAATCGGAAGCGGTATCAGTCTCTTCATCGCCGCGGGTGTTTCCCAGACCGTCATCACGAAGGCCCTGAACCCGGCAACGACTCCAGACTACATCGACCCAGTCACGGGAGGGCCCGCGATAATAGGTGCCATTCCAGCGTTCATACAGCACCTGTTCTACGGCGACTTAACCGGCGCCCTCTACAGGGGAACGCTGCCGGATATGATGGACCTGATGGCGACGATAGTCGTCTTCCTGGTGGTCGTCTACCTCGAGAGCATGCGCGTTGAGATACCGCTGAGCTACGGCCGCGTTACCGTTCGCGGAAGGTACCCGATAAGGTTCATGTACGTCAGCAACATACCGATCATCCTGACGTTTGCCCTCTACTCCAACATCCAGCTCTGGGCCAGGCTCCTCAACAACTTCGGCTACACCTTCCTTGGAACCTTCGACGAGAACGGCTATCCGCTGACCGGATTCGTCACATACCTCTACCCACCAAGAGACATCTATCACGTCATAGCCGACCCGGGAAGGGCCCTGGTCTACGCGCTGATGACGATATTCTGGGCGATACTCTTCGGATTCCTGTGGGTTGAGCTTACCGGCCTCGACGCCAGGAGCATCGCCAGACAGCTCCAGGGCGCCGGCCTGCAGATTCCGGGATTCAGGCGCGACCCGAGGATACTGGAGAGGGTGCTCAACAGGTACATCCCATACGTTACCTTCTGGGGTTCGTTCACCCTGGCAGTAGTCGCAGTGCTGGCGGACTTCCTCGGAGCCCTGGGTACCGGAACCGGAATCCTCCTTACGGTCGGTATCCTCTACAGGTTCTACGAGGAGATAGCGAGGGAACAGGCCACCGAGATGTTCCCGGCTTTGAGGAAGTTCTTCACCAAGTGAGCCTTTCTTTTCTTTCACAAAACCTTTTAAACCCGGTTCGATTACTTCTTCCAGAAACCTCCTTGGGTGAGCGTGATGCCGTTTGTGGTCATGATAACAGGGATTCCAGGGGTGGGAAAGAGCACCATAACCCGGCTGGCCCTCAGGAAGACGAAGGTTAGGTTCAGGCTCGTCAACTTCGGCGACCTGATGTTCGAGGAGGCAGTTACGGCTGGGCTTGTGAGCCACAGGGATGAGATGAGGAAATTAAACCCCGAGATACAGAAGGAGCTTCAGATGAAAGCTGCTAGGAGAATAGTCGAGATGTCCAAGAGCGAGCCGATACTCATAGACACCCACGCAACCATAAGGACGCCGGTGGGATACCTCCTAGGCTTCCCCAGGGAGGTTATTGAGGTCATAAACCCCAACTTCATAGTCATAATCGAGGCCACACCGAGCGAGATACTCGGAAGGCGCCTCCGCGACCTGAAGCGCGATAGAGACGTTGAGACGGAGGAGCAGATACAGAGGCACCAGGATTTAAACCGTGCCGCTGCCGTGAGCTACGCCATGCACTCGAACGCGCTCATCAAGATAATCGAGAACCATGAGGATAAGGGCCTCGAAGAGGCCGTTCATGAGCTTGTTGAAGTACTTAACCTGGCGGTGGGAGAGTATGATTGAGGGAATATACGCTTTCCTTGACAATCTGTTTGGGCCCCTGATACAGGCCCACCATCCGATAGTGGTGGTTACCGTTGCAGGCATAATCCTAGGTGGGTTTTTCACCCTGCTTAACTACATCATGGTTGACCAGGAGAAAATGAAGCGACTGCAGAAGAAGAGCAAGGAGTTCCAGAAGAAGTACAAGGAAGCCCAGGCTGCGAAGGACGAAAAGAAGCTCAAAAAGCTCCAGCAGGAGCAGATGGAGCTTATGAAGCTCCAGAGCGAGGTCATGAAGGATCAGATGTTCAAGGTCACCCTGCTAACGCTGCCGATATTCTGGATATTCTTCGGCTGGCTCAGGAGATGGTACGTTGAGGTTGGCATAGTGAAATCGCCCTTCAACTTCTTCATCTTCGACTGGTTCCACAGGCTCTATCACTCCGGACTGCCCGCAAACGAGCTCGGTTACGTCGGCTGGTACATAATGACGTCGATGATAACCGGTTACATCCTCAGGAAGCTGCTCGACATGGGTTAAATTTAAAAACACTCTGAAAATAGGGGTTGCGAGGTGAGAGAAATGAAGCCGATGTACAGGTCAAGGTCATGGAGAAGGAAGTACGTCAGGACTCCGGGCGGAAGGACCGTCATACACTTCGAGCGCAGAAAGCCCAAGGTCGCCCACTGTGCCATGTGCGGCAGGCCGCTCAACGGCGTTCCGCGCGGCAGGCCCAGCGAGCTCAGGAAGCTCCCGAAGACGGCAAAGAGGCCCGAGAGGCCATACCCGAACCTCTGCCCGAGCTGCATGAGGAAGGTCATGAAGGCGCAGGTAAGAGCCGGCATAGCCCTCTGAAGGTGTAATCATGCCGAAGGGCTGCCTCGTCATAACGGTCAGCGGTTTGGCAGGTTCGGGAACGACGACGCTCTGCAGGAACCTGGCCAAGCACTACGGGTTCAAGCACATCTACGCTGGCTTAATCTTCCGCCAGATGGCCAAGGAGATGGGCATGTCGCTCGAGGAGTTCCAGGAGTACGCCGAGCTTCACCCCGAAATCGACCGCGAGGTTGACAGGAGGCAGGTGGAGGCAGCCAAGGAGTGCAACGTCGTCATTGAGGGCCGCCTCGCCGGCTGGATGGTCAAGGATGCCGATCTCAAGATATGGCTCGACGCTCCGATAATGGAGCGCGCCAGGAGAGTTGCCCGTCGTGAGGGGGTCTCCGTCGAGGAGGCCTTCGTGGGAATCGCCGAGCGTGAGAAGGGCAACAGGAAAAGGTATTTAAACCTCTATGGAATTGACATCGACGACAAGTCGATTTACGACTTGATAATAAACACCGCTAAATGGGGTCCCGATGGGGTCTTCGAGATCGTGAAGGCCGCCATCGACCACCTTTACCCCGACGGTGACGCGGGGTCGGGTGCAAACCCGGGCAACAAAAGATGAGGAGGTGGGATGAATGCCAGCTATGGAAGTCGGAAGGCTTGCCGTTATAATCGCCGGAAGGAGGGCCGGAGAGAAGGTCGTCGTCGTTGACGTCATCGACAGGAACTTCGTCCTCGTTACCGGCGCTGGCCTCAACAAGGTCAAGCGCAGGAGGATGAACGTCAAGCACCTCGAGCCCCTTCCGGAGAAGGTCAGCATCGAGCGCGGTGCCGACGACGAGGCCGTCAAGGCCGCCCTTGAGCAGGCTGGAATCAGCCTCGAGTGAATTGTCGAGGCCTTCTGGCCTCTTCTTACTTCTCAACGCTTTTAAGTCGCTTTTCGAATTTCTCCCGGTGGTTGCATGAGAACGGCACTCGTTACCGGTGCCACTGGCAATATTGGGAGGCTTCTCGTCGAGGGATTTGTAGGGAATGGATACCACGTTATAGGGATTGCTCGGTATTTACCTACCGGTTCAAATACTAAGCTCAGGTTTATAAGGCGCTATTCCAAACTTAGGGCGATAACGCTCATCGGGTGATGTTCATGGCGAGGGACGAAGTGAGGAGGATCCTTCCCGCTGACATAAAGCGAGAGGTTCTGGTTAAGGACGAGAAGGCCGAAACTAATCCGAAGTGGGGCTTTCCGCCGGAGAAGAGGCCTATGGAGATGCACATGCAGTTCGGGATAATAAACCTCGACAAGCCCCCAGGGCCGACGAGCCACGAGGTAGTTGCATGGATCAAGAGGCTGTTCAACCTGAACAAGGCCGGCCACGGCGGAACCCTCGACCCAAAGGTCAGCGGCGTTTTGCCGGTGGCGCTTGAGAGGGCAACGAGGGTCGTCCAGGCCCTCCTGCCTGCTGGAAAGGAGTACGTCGCGTTGATGCACCTCCACGGTGACGTTCCGGAGAACAAAATCCGCGCGGTTATGAAGGAATTCGAGGGTGAGATAATCCAGAGGCCGCCCCTTAGGAGCGCGGTCAAGAGAAGGCTGAGGACGAGAAAGGTCTACTATATCGAGATCCTGGAGATAGATGGAAAGGACGTTCTCTTCCGCGTTGGGGTCGAGGCCGGAACCTACATAAGGTCACTCATCCACCACATTGGCCTTGCCTTGGGCGTTGGAGCGCACATGGCCGAGCTGAGGAGGACGAGGAGCGGTCCCTTCAAGGAGGACGAAACCCTCGTGACGCTCCACGACCTCATAGACTACTACCACTTCTGGAAGGACGACGGCATCGAAGAGTACTTCAGGAAGGCCATCCAGCCGATGGAGAAAGCCGTTGAGCATCTCCCCAAGGTGTGGATTAGGGACTCTGCCGTTGCCGCCGTAACCTACGGCGCCGATCTGGCCGTTCCGGGAATAGTGAAGCTCAACAAGGGCATCAAGAAGGGTGACCTCGTCGCCGTCATGACCCTTAAAGATGAGCTGGTTGCCCTCGGAAAGGCCACTATGACGAGCGGCGAGATGCTCCAGCGGAGCAAGGGAATAGCGGTCGACGTGGACAAGGTCTTCATGCCGAGGGACTGGTATCCGAAGCTGTGGTGAGGCACTTGTCCCGGCTTTTTCACTTTCTCGATGTCTTTTCTTCCCCGGTTGAGACTCGAGGGGTACGGCTTTCCGTGAGGTTTGTCCTCCTCTGGTTTTGGCTCGATGTTCTGCTCTTTCTGCTCCTCGGCCTTCTTGAGCACTCCCCAAGAAACGTTCTCAGCTCGGGGATACTCCTCCTCATGTGGCTCGTGGCGGTGGCTTTACCTAAGGTTTTTGGAAAATCGGAGTGGTTTGAGGACCATCCAAGTTTCACGTATCTCCTTGCCGTTCTTCTGATGGCCCTGTTTGAGGAAACCCTAGTGACCCTGAACGGCGGCGGCCTAGGTGGAAAAGCGACGAGCCTAGCGCACGACCTGACGATAGCCGTTCCGGTCTTCATGGGGATTGGAACGGGGCTTTACCTGGCTCATCGTATGGCGCCGATGTCGCGCGGTGAGTTCTTCCTCTTTGGAGCGCTCTTTGGATTCTTCGTTGAGATAGTCCTGAACGGTGCCTGGAGCAGTTTGGTGCTGCTCGGCGGGGGTGCGATGGGCCTCTACGGCATGATACTGTCGGCTTATACTCCGGGGACGGATAGTCCGGCACCGCTGGGGGTTAGGAAGGTCCTAATCGTTATGGCACTCGGAGCGACCTTCATGCTCGCTGGGGCCGTGGTTGGGGACACCCTCTGGCGTTTGGCCGGGGGTTCATCTTTATAAACCCCTCAACGAACCACCGCACATGAGCCACTACTACTCCGAGGAGCCCAACGTCCCTCTGAAGACGAGGACCATAGAGGTCTGCCTTAGGGGACAGTGTTTCAAGTTCATAACCGCCAGTGGGGTCTTTTCCTTCGGGAAGCTTGATAGGGGAACCGAACTGCTCATAGAGAGCATGATACTTGACAAGGGCTGGCGCATCCTCGATCTGGGCTGCGGCTACGGGGCGGTAGGAATCGTTGCATCGCGCTTCGTGGACTACGTCGTCATGACCGACGTGAACAGAAGGGCCGTGAAGATGGCGAGGAAAAATTTAAAAATCAACGGCGTTAGAAACGCCGAGGTGAGATGGGGAAGCCTCTACGAACCCGTTAGGGGCGAAAAGTTCGACGCAATCATCACTAACCCCCCGGTGCACGCGGGAAAGGAAGTGCTGAGGGAAATAGTTATAAACGCTCCCCGGCATCTCAACGATGGAGGCCTCCTGCAACTGGTAATTAAGACGAAGCAGGGGGCAAAGTATATTAAGGCTCTAATGGATGACCACTTCACCGAAGTGAGAGAGCTGGCGAAGGGGAGCGGCTACCGCGTGTATGCCGGGATCGCCTAGCCTGGGATGGCGCGGGCCTTGAGAGCCCGTGTCCGCTTGGACACCGGGGTTCAAATCCCCGTCCCGGCGCCAAAATCCTCTATGAAGGATTGAGATGGAGGTGTATTCGTAATGACGGACAACTTCAGACACATCGTCCGTGTAGCGGGAGTTGATTTGGACGGAAATAAGCAGTTGAGATGGGCCCTTACGGGCATTAGGGGTATAGGCATAAACTTCGCTACGATGGTGCTCAGGGTTGCAGGAATCGACCCGTACATGAAGACCGGTTACCTCACCGACGAGCAGGTCAAGAAGATTGAGAAGGTGCTCGAAGACCCGATCGCCCACGGTATACCCGCATGGGCAGTCAACAGGCCGAAGGACTACGAGACTGGCAAGGACATGCACCTCATCACCGCCAAGCTCGTCATGGCCTGGCGTGAGGATGTCAACAGACTCAGGAGAATACGCGCTTACCGCGGCATAAGGCACGAGCTCGGCCTTCCGCTCCGCGGACAGAGGACCAGGTCGAACTTCAGGCACGGCTCGACCATTGGCGTGAGAAGGAAGAAGAAGTGAGGTGGTTTAGATGGGAGACCCTAAGAGGCAGAGGAAGAGGTACGAGACTCCCTCTCACCCCTGGATTAAGGAGAGGCTCGACCGCGAGAGAGTCCTCATGAGGAAGTACGCCCTCAAGAACAAGAAGGAGCTCTGGCGCCACGAGACCCAGCTCAAGGAGTTCAGGCGTAGGGCCAGGCGCCTACTAGCTGCCCGCGGCAAGCAGGCAGAGGTCGAGAGGGTTCAGCTCCTCCAGAGGCTCAACAGGCTTGGCCTCCTTCCGGCCGATGCCGTCCTGGATGACGTTCTCTCACTCACCGTTGAGGACGTCCTCGACAGGCGCCTTCAGACCCTCGTCTACAAGAAGGGCCTCGCCAGGACCATCAGGCAGGCCAGGCAGCTCATAGTCCACGGCCACATCGAGGTCAACGGACAGATCATCCGCTCCCCGGGATACCTCGTCCTCAGGGAGGAGGAAGACGCCATAACCTACTCGAAGACCTCTCCTTTCGCGAAGGAGAGCCACCCCGAGAGGATGGTTATTGAACAGGCTAAGCAGGGTGAGGCCTCATGAGTGAGGAAGTTCAGCAGCAGGTTAACCTTAAGAAGAAGGAGAAGTGGGGAGTTGCCCACATCTACTCCTCCTACAACAACACCATCATCCACATCACCGACCTCACCGGGGCCGAGACCGTCAGCAGGTGGAGCGGTGGTATGGTCGTCAAGGCAGACAGGGACGAGCCCTCCCCGTACGCGGCCATGATTGCCGCCAGAAGGGCCGCCGAGGAGGCCATGGAGAAGGGCTTCGTCGGCGTTCACATCAAGGTTCGCGCCCCCGGTGGAAGCAGGAGCAAGAGCCCCGGACCGGGTGCCCAGGCAGCCATACGTGCGCTCGCTAGGGCCGGTCTGAGGATAGGAAGGGTTGAGGACGTCACTCCGATTCCGCACGACGGCACCAGGCCGAAGGGCGGAAGAAGGGGCAGGCGCGTCTGACCCCCAACAACTTCTTTTTTGGTGATGCCGATGGAGCCAAAGTTTCAGATTCTTGAGAAAAGGGAGGACTCGATTAAGTTCCTCGTCGAGGGAGTTGACGTTCCCTTCGCCAACGCCCTGAGGAGAACCATCCTTGCCGAGGTTCCCACCTTCGCCGTTGACGAGGTCGAGTTCTTCGAGAACGATTCAGCCCTTTTTGACGAGATAATCGCCCACAGGCTGGCGATGATTCCGCTCACCACCCCGGTTGAGAGATTCTCGCTGGATGCCCTTGAGCTCGACGACTACACCGTCACGCTCTCCCTTGAGGCTGAAGGGCCGGGAATGGTTTACTCCGGTGACCTCAAGAGCGACGATGAGGGCGTCAAGCCCGCCAACCCTGACATACCGATAGTCAAGCTCGCGGAGGGGCAGAGGCTTACGCTCAACGCCTACGCCAAGCTCGGCCGCGGCAGGGATCACGCCAAGTGGCAGCCCGGCTTCGTCTACTACAAGTACCTGACGAAGATTCACGTGAGCAAGGAGATTCCCGACTGGGAGGAGCTTAAGAAGCTCGCCGAGAGGCGCGGCCTTCCGGTCGAGGAGACCGAGGAGGAGTTCATCATCACGACCACCAAGGCCTTCTACCTGCCGAGAAAGTTCGAGGCCTACCAAGGTGATAAGATACGGGAAGAGGTAGTTCCCGGGGCGTTCGTGTTTACCGTGGAGACCAACGGAGAGCTCCCCGTTGAGGAAATCGTGGCCATAGCCCTCAAAATCCTCATGAGGAAGAGCGATAGATTTATAAGCGAACTCCATAAATTAGCGTCCGACTGACGCGGGGGTTGCCGAGCCTGGTCAAAGGCGCGGGATTCAGGGTCCCGTCCCGTAGGGGTTCCGGGGTTCAAATCCCCGCCCCCGCACCAGTATTTACGCTCACCCCGTTGGACCTGTCGGTTTCCCACCTGCGAGAGAGCGTTAAGGAGGTATGTTCATGGTCAAGAGAACCGGACCCACTGACATCAACCTGAGGAGGCTCATCCGCTACCTCAGAAAGAAGTCTAACGAAGAAGGGGTTAAGATATGGAAGGACATAGCCTGGCGCCTTGAGAGGCCCAGGAGGCAGAGGGCTGAAGTAAACATCAGCAGGATCAACCGCTACACCAAGGAGGGCGACACCATCATCGTCCCGGGAAGCGTCCTCGGTGCAGGAAAGCTTGAGCACAAGGTCACCGTTGCCGCTTGGAAGTTCAGCGAGACGGCCAAGAAGAAGATAGTCGAGGCCGGTGGAGAGGTCCTCACTATTGAGGAGCTCATCGAGAGGAACCCGAAGGGTAGTGGAGTAATCATAATGGAGTGATGGGCCATGAGGATAATTAACGCTGAAGGACTCATACTCGGAAGGCTCGCCTCGAAGGTTGCCAAGATGCTCCTCGAGGGCGAGGAAGTCGTCATAGTCAACGCTGACAAGGCCATCATCACCGGAAACCGCGAGGACATCTTCGCCAAGTACAAGCAGAGAACCGAGCTGAGAACCAGGACCAACCCGAGGAAGGGTCCGTTCTATCCGAAGAGGAGTGACGAGATAGTCAGGAGAACCGTCAGGGGAATGCTCCCCTGGAAGACCGACCGCGGAAGGAAGGCCTTCAAGAGGCTCAAGGTTTACGCCGGAGTTCCGAAGGAGTTCGAGGGCAAGGAGCTTGAGACCATAATCGAGGCCCACATGTCAAGGCTCGCAACTCCGAAGTACGTTACCGTTGGCGAGGTTGCCAAGTTCCTCGGTGGAAAGTTCTGAGGTGAGAGAAAATGAAGGTCATCCAGACTGCTGGTAAGAGAAAGACGGCCATCGCGAGGGCCACCATAAGGGAAGGAAAGGGCCGCGTCAGGATCAACCACAAGCCCGTTGAGATAATCGAGCCCGAGATAGCGCGCTTCACCATCATGGAGCCGCTCGTCCTCGCTGGCGAGGAGATAGTCAGCAAGGTCGACATAGACGTTAAGGTCGAGGGCGGAGGCTTCATGGGACAGGCCGAGGCTGCCCGCGTTGCTATAGCAAGGGCTCTCGTCGAGTGGACGAACGACATGAACCTCAAGGAAAAGTTTATGAAGTACGACAGGACCATGCTCGTCGGGGACAGCAGGAGAACCGAGCCGCACAAGCCCAACCGCTCAACCAAGGGTCCGCGCGCCAAGAGGCAGAAGTCCTACCGCTGATGGCTTTCCTTTAATATTCATTCGAGAAGGTGATACGGGTGATAGTTCCCGTCAGGTGCTTCACGTGTGGAAAGGTCATAGGGGACAAATACTATGAATTCAAGGCCCGGGTTGAGAAGGGCGAGGATCCCGAGAAGGTCCTCGACGACCTCGGGATCGAGAGGTACTGCTGCAGGAGAACCCTGCTGAGCCACGTCGAGCTCATCGACCAGGTAATGGTTTACAGAGTATACTGAAAAACCACATTTCTGGGGGGCCGTGGGGTAGCTTGGTCTATCCTCCCGGCTTGGGGTGCCGGAGACCCGGGTTCAAATCCCGGCGGCCCCACCAAAATTTGCACGGGTGGTTGGAATGTTCAGGTACACGAGGTTTGAAAAGGCCCGTATAATTGGAGCAAGGGCCCTCCAGATAGCGATGGGTGCGCCCATACTCATCGACGTCCCGGAAGGAATCACGCCGCTCGACGCCGCGCTGCTCGAGTTCGAGAAAGGCATAATCCCGCTCACCGTAATCAGGCCGAGCTGATGAAAGATGACCGTGATAGAGAACGTAATCGGCAGGGTCGCGGTGCTCAAGGGTGGAAAGTACTCCGTCGAGGTAGACGTCATAACGAGCTCGGGCTTTGGAAGATTTGCCGCGCCCGTGGACGAGAACCCGAGCCTCTACATAGCCGAGGCTCACCGCGCCGTGAGCGAAGTTGACGAGATAATCGGGCCCGAGCTGATAGGCTTCGACGCGGGCGAGCAGGAGCTCATAGACAGCTACCTCTGGGAGATAGACGGCACCGAGGACTTCAGCCACATCGGGGCCAACACGGCTTTGGCCGTCTCGATAGCGGTCGCCAAGGCAGCCGCAAGCGTCAAGAGGATGCCCCTGTACAGCTATATCGGCGGCACCTTCACGACCGAGCTGCCGGTTCCAATCCTTGAGATAGCGAGCGGTGAGGCCTTCGACTACTACGTGATGGTCCGAGACCTCATGGAGATAACCGACGTCGTCGACGCCGCCAACAAGGTCCTTGAGCACGCGGAAACCGGAACGGTGGAGGCCTTTTCGAAGGCCACGGAAAAGGCAACCGACGAGCTCGGCCTCGAAGTTGCCATCGGGCTCGTGCAGAAGGTTCCGATGGAGACCGAGGAGGTACTCTCCCTGGTTGAGGACAACAACGTCGCCTACATAAAGCCTCTCGGCGACGAGGAGCTCTTCCTCGAGCTCATAGCAGGCACCCACGGGGTGTTCGTTGATGGCGAGCACCTCTTCCGCGAGAAGGACATACTCGACAGGCGCTACTACAACGCCCTGTCAATAAAGCCGATAAACCTAGGCACGCTCACCGACTTATACAACCTCGTGAACGACGCGAAGTCGGAGAGGATAACCCCCATCCTCGCGGAGGCTCGCTACGAGTCCTCCGATGAGGCATTGGCCCACCTCGCGGTGGGTCTGCGCTGCCCGGCGATGGTGCTCCGGGGGGACTCCATCGCCAAGCTGAACGAGCTGATAAGAATAGCCGAAGATTTGGGTGAAAGGGGTAGGATAATAACCTTTGAAGGATGAGGAGGTGTGAAGAATGGAGGAATACCTTGTTCCACTCGACCAGTACCTTGCCGCCGGTGTCCACATCGGCACCCAGCAGAAGACCCAGGACATGAAGAAGTTCATATACCGCGTTAGACAGGACGGTCTCTACGTCCTTGACGTCAGGAAGACCGACGAGAGGCTCCGCGTTGCCGGCAAGTTCCTGGCCAAGTTCGACCCGGCGAACATCCTCGCCGTCAGTGTCAGGCTCTACGGTCAGAAGCCGGTCAAGAAGTTCGGCGACGTCACCGGCGCCAGGGCCATTCCGGGCCGTTTCCTGCCGGGAACCATGACCAACCCGAAGGTCAAGAACTTCATGGAGCCGGACGTCCTTATAGTCACCGACCCGAGGGCCGACCACCAGGCCATGAAGGAGGCCATCGAGATAGGAATCCCGATAGTGGCCCTCGTCGACACCGAGAACTTCCTCAGCTACGTCGACGTTGCGATTCCGACCAACAACAAGGGTAGGAAGGCTCTCGCGCTCATCTACTGGATCCTCGCGAGGGAGGTACTCTACAACAGGAAGGAGATAGAGAGCAGGGAGGACTTCAAGGTTCCGGTTGAGGACTTTGAGATGAGGATCATCAGAACCTGAGGGGGAAAGCTTTTAATTCCCCTCGCTTTACACTCCCTCGCGCGGGGGTGCCCGAGCCTGGCCAAAGGGGGCGGACTTAAGATCCGCTGCCGCAGGGCTACGCGGGTTCGAATCCCGTCCCCCGCACCAAAGCTTTAAAAGTCCGTTGCGGTAGGTGTGTTGGATTAAGATCATGAGGTGATCACGATGGCGAGATTCCCAGAGGCTGAGGCCAGAATCTTTAGGAAGTACATCTGCATGCGCTGCGGCGCTACCAACCCGTGGAAGGCCAAGAAGTGCAGGAAGTGCGGCTACAAGGGTCTCCGCCCGAAGGCGAGAGAGCCGCGCGGTGGAATGGGACGCTGAGGGCTCTGCCCTCAAAGGTTTCTCTTTTGCACTTTTCTACGCATATTAAACTGAGAAAGTTTGGAGAAATTCACTCCTTGAGCTTCGAGAGCATGTCCTCAAGAAAGGCTATTCCTTCCTCGAAGAGCTTCTCGCCCTCTGGGGTGAGCCTGTAGTACTTCCTCGACGGCTTCCCAGTTTCGCTCTCCTGCCACTCCGCGGTAACGTAGCCGTCCTTCTCCAGTTTGTAGAGGACGACGTATGAACTGACCGTTGCGGGCTCGAAGTTGAAGGCTTCCCTTATCCTCTCCTTGAGCTCGTACGCGTACATGGGCCTCTCCTTCAGGAGCCTCAGGATGTAGAGCCACAGAACCTCCTTCGTTATCTTGTTCTTGAGCCTCTCCATCGGGGTCGTCATGTTCTCACACCTACTTTTATGCTTTGGAAATATTTTGAAGTCGTGTAATTTAAACGTTTTGGCAAAAACGTTTTATCCTCGGGGAGGCTAGTATTCTACAGGTGAGCGTACTATGGAGTTCGACGTGAGCGCCATGATGGGCGACATGGGCGTTGGTGCAGTGGTAGGCTTTGTAACAGGCTACGCTGTCAAGAAAGTGATGAAGCTGGCACTGGCACTAATCGGCGCCTACTTGGTTAGTCTCCTGTGGCTTGAGCAGAAGGGGGTCCTTATAATCGACAAGGACAAGCTCTTCAATCTGGCCGGTGAGTGGACCCATGAAATCCTGACCCTCGGGGAGAAGGTAATGGCCCTCCTTCCGGGAACGGCCGCTTTCCTCGGCGGCTTTGCCCTCGGCTTCCACAAAGGTTAAATTTCCCCCTTTCCTTCTCCATCCATGAGCTACGAGCGCCGGGTCATTCTACGCCATTCACTGGCATCGGTGATTGCCCTGGGCCTCACGGGGTTAACCCGGTTTCTGTACAGCGCAATAGTTGCCAGGCGCTTCGGCGTTGAGGAGCTGGGGATGGCCAACTCTCTGATCTCGAAGGCATTCTTCGCTGCGATACCCCTGAGCTTTTTCGCGGTAGCCCTCGGCAAGTACGCCTCCGAGTTCCTGGGGGGTGGCAAAACAGACTCAATACGCTCCATAACCCTTCCAGCCTTTCTCCTCCCTCTTGCCGGACTGCTTCTGCTCCCACTGAACCTCTACCTGGGAATCCTTGCAACCCTCAGGGGGATTCAGCTGACCCTCAGAAACTTCCTCTACGGCATCCACAGGGGGGAACATTACGCGTACATAATAACCCTGGCTTTCGTGGGCTTCCTGGCGGGTTTTTTACTTCCCAACATCTTTGCCCCGTACCTGCTTTTCCTGGGCCTGATAGCGGTTTTCTCCGCCGCTTATCTGGTGAGGTTCAACCTCATTGGAAAGCCCCGGAAAAGCGAGATGAGCCTGCTCCTCTCGTATTCATCCTTTGCGTTCCTAGGAACCCTCTCTGGCGTCTTCCTGATACAGGGTCCCTATTTCATGAGTGAGTACCTATCCAGCCCTGAAGTTGCGGGAGTGGTGTCGGCGATACTCTCCGCGGCCTTCCTTCTAACGTACCTACCCCAGGTTCTCCAGTCTGCCATAATGCCCCTCTTCTCGTACAAATACGGCAGGAACGAGGACGACTACGTTAGGCTCCTCGCCGAGAAGACAACGGCCTTTTTGATACTCGCCACCGGCTCTGCCATATTCGTCCTAATGCTCTTGGGCAGGGAGGTCCTCTCGGTAATATTCGGCTTCGACGTTGGTCCTGCCTTCCACCTCGCCCTCATGGCGATGGAGGTCTACATAGCCTACAACCCCAGCATAGTCGCCCTCAACTCGACCGCCTACGTTAAAAAAGGAACCTTTGTGGCGCTCCTTGGAGCCTTTGCGGTTCTCCTCTCGTGGTTATACCTCATCCCTGCCTTTGAGGCGGTAGGTGTAATGGTTGGCCTCACCCTCGGCTACGGCCTCATACTCATCGGAGTCGCCCACTATGCCAGAAGTCTTTTGAGAATATCCCCCGGGATATACGTTCCACTGGTCGTGGCGCTGCTCCTTCAGTCCCTGGTATTCCTCTCCAAGTACGCGGTACTCCTCGGATTCCTTATTTTCCTCGCCTATGAGAGAACGGAAATAATGGAGGGGATTGAACTCCTCAAATCCTTCCGTGGTAGAGGATCTTGACGAGCTCCTCGGGAAGCCCCTCCCTGCGTATTCTCTCCTCGATGAGCCTCTTGTCGTAGTCGACCTCTATGAACTTCGTGTGGAGTGTATCAACGTCCACCAGGGCGAACGTGGCCCTGTGCTCCCTGCCGGGGGGAAATCCTATGCTTCCCGGGCAGACAACCCTTCCGTAGCGGGTCATGGCGTTGACCGGGTACTTCGGCGAGGCCACGAAGAGCATCTCATAGTCCTTCAAGGGGCGCATTATTCCCTCGTAGTAGCTCGTCGGCTGCTCCGGCAGGACTTTTCCCCCAAATGGGTCGAGTGGGCTTCCGTAGACGCCGAAGATGTCGTTCTTTCCAACCCTATCAACGAGGTAAATCGGCAGGTCCCTTATGAACTCCCTGCCCTCATGGCCGAGGCTCTCCCACGTGTACTTAAGCGCCCGTTTGACGTACTCCGGATAGTCCACCCTCTCTATGTAGTCCAGTCCCTCCGCGTGGGGGTCGCTCGCGGCTATGGCCTGGTCGAACTCACCGCGGATGACGCTGACCCTGTTGTTCTTTATGAGGTCGTCCAGGGTGTCCAGAACCTCCCTCGGGTAGGGGAACAGGCCAACTACGTTCCCGAGGATGTAGTACTTTTCGATTTCGTAGCCCTCCTCCTTGAGGGCCTCTATCTTTTCGAGAGCCTTTGCGAGGGCTGGGAGGTTGCCGTTGACGTTTGCCAGAACCGCAACGTACACCATGCTCTCACCCTCCAACTTTTTCTTACCTAAATTAACTAAAAGCTCAAGGATATTTAAATCTTTCGGGAAACGGGATGAAGGGACCCCTGCTTCACGCTCGGTTTGACATATGCTGAAGGCTTGTGTTCCCGGGAACTGGTATCTAGAGTGCCGGGACTATATGCGAGTCTTGAAGAGCTCAAATCAGCTGGAAATAAAATCAGTGGTTCTTTACACCACTTCCCTTCAAAGGCGGTTTCTAAATTCGAATCCTCACAGGTTAAACGAGAACGATTTCCTGTAAATCATAATTTTGGGGTTTTACTTTCCTTCCAACGCCCTCTGGGCGTTTTCTCAAAGTTAAACCCTCACTAAAGAAGCACTTGAGTTAGTTCTCCTTTTAAACAATCCATCTGCTGGAAACCACATCAAAACCAGGAGCCTTGAGAAGAACCATGAGCTTTTGATCAAACTTTTGCCCCGCAAAAGTTTGTATTGCTGGCGGACCGGCGGGGATTTGAACCCCGGACCTGCGGCTTAGGAGGCCGCCGCCCTATCCTAGCTAGGCTACCGGTCCACTGCCCGCTATTCCCTCCAAGGGAAGGGTATTTAAAGTTTACGGTGTATTCTTCCCGGTGGTGAGAATGGTGGACGAGCTGGATCTTAAGATACTCTCTCTGCTCCAGGAGAACGCTAGGCTCTCCTATCGTGAGATAGCCCGCGAACTGAAGGTTGCCGTGGGAACCGTGTACAACCGCATCAAGAGGATGGAAGAGGAGGGAATCATCAGGGGTTTTGCGCCTATTCTCGACTACGAGAAGCTTGGCTTCGGCCTCACCACGGTCATAGGGGTCAAAGCCCAGGGCAGGAGGATAGTCGAGATAGAGCGGGAAATAGCCCAGAGCGACAGGGTGATAATGGTCTACGACATAACGGGGGAGTTCGACATAGTCGTGGTTGCCAAGTTCAAGGACAGGGCCGATATGAACCGCTTCGTCAAGTGGCTCCTCTCACTGGAAGGGGTGGAAAAAACGAACACGAGCGTGGCGATGCAGGTTGTGAAGGAGGATCTGCGGCTTAAACTAACGGAGGACTAAGACCTCGTCCAAGAAACGCTTTGCGAAGTCGTCAAAGCTCTCAACGGGGAGCTTTACCTCCTTTCCGTTCACCTTCCCCTCGAAGATGAGCATCTTGGCGGTTATCTCGCGTATCTTTTTGAAGTCCGAGTTCTCCGCTATGGTGTCCTCAATGGTCTGAGTGAACTCCTCCTCGCTTGCCAGCCTGACGACGCCCTCTATCACGACCTCTCTGCCACACTCCTCTTCAGTACAGACGAATTTGAAGGGGAGGCCGAGCTCGACCTCCACCGGTATCGTGAGGCCATCGGCGTTGTAGATGAACACTTTCATCCGTATCACTCCAGCCTGATAAGGCTCTCGACGGGGATGCTGTAGTCCTTCTTCAGGTGGTCTATGACATCGCCGACGCTTATGAGGAAGAACATGCCGACCGGCTTCGCTCCGGCCCTTCTGCACATCTCAAGGAGGGCCCTCTGGGTTTCACCGCTTCTGATTACGTCGTCAACGATAAGGACGTTTTCGCCCTTTTTGAGCGCCCACTGTGGCAGGTAGAGAGTTGTCACGCTTCCAGAGGCGCTCGGCACGTAGCTGACCTCGTAGAACTTCTCGACTCCGACCTCCTTTTTCTTCTTGGCGTAGACGACATCAACGCTGAGCTCCCTGGCAACGTGGACACCGAGGGCGATTCCGTCGGTTGCCGCGGTGAGCACCTTGTCCACGTTCTTGTCCATGTACCTGCTCGCAACGTCCTCAGCTATGAGGCTCATCAAAGCCGTGTCGCTGAGGACGGGCATGTTGTCGAAGAACCCGTACTCGTCGAATTTTATCCTCTTCCTAACCTCCTCCTCTATGTTGATGTAGGGGAGCAGCAGGTCTAGGAGCTCCTTGGTCCTCTCGGCACTCGGCAGGACCTTCCCCCTCACGTACCTGTTGAGCACCGTGATGGGGAGGCCGGTTATCTTGGACAGCTCCTCGTAGGTGTAGGTCTTCTTGAGCAGCCTGAGCACCCTGACGAGTCTGAGCTTTTCCTGAACGGACTTTAGCTGACTCATTCTCTCACCTCCGGTGGCCAAAAATTAACAAGAAAATGTATAAATATGTTTCGGTCACTCCCGGCTCTTCACAACTTTCCTGCGGTATGCCTCTATAACGTCCCCGTACTCGCGTAGCAAGAACTCCTTGGTTATGGGCTCCCCGTCGGGATGGTTGAGGCCGGGGCAGAAGGAGTCCATCTTGACGTAAACCTCCATGACGTTTCCCTGCTTCACGAAGACGAAGGGGTAGAGCCTGCAGGCGAGGGGCCTCTTCTCGTATATCCTGCATCTTTTGGTCTCGGGGTCAAGGAAAACGCATCCTCCGTCGAAGGGGCGCTTTTTGAGGGCGTAGCTCAGAAACTTGTCCCCGCGGTAGAACATCTTCTCATAATCAACGAATTCCCAGGCGTTGTAGCCCAGCTCCTCTATTCTGGTTATATCCTCATCCTTGACGGGTATCTCCAGCTCGTAGCAGCATTTCCCGCAGTTTTCGATGCACTTAAATTTAAAAGAAGAGTCGTACTCGACTTCTAGGGTGTCGAGGTGAATCCTGGCGACCCACCTCTTCTCCAAACCTTCACCCCCTGTAGGAGCTGGCTATCAGCGTCTCTGTCATCTCAATGTTGCTTATCTTCCTCAGGGTCTCATCGTGGAACCTGTCGAGTTCGTGGATGTTCTCGACCTCCACGCGGATTATCACGTCGTACTCCCCGTAGACGCGGTATATCTCCTTTATCTTCTCTTCCTTGGCCAGGGCGTTGTACACTTTCTCCTCGGTTCCCGGCTTAACAACGACCAGTACGAAGGCCTCTATCATACGCCAAACCCTCCAAAGTTAAATTTCCTTGCCATCTTAGAAAGCTTTCTCTTGTCCATGCTCTTGAACATCTTCTTCATCTGGTTGTACTGGTGGAGCAGTTCCCTGACCTCCTGGGCGCTCGTTCCAGAACCTCTGGCGATCCTCTTTATCCTCGAGTAGTTGATTATCTCGGGATGCTCCAGCTCCTCCTCCGTCATGGAGTCCATTATTATCCTGTATCTCTTCAGTTTCTCCTCGCCAACTTTGACCGCATCCTCAGGAAGGGAGTAGCCCATTCCAGGAATCATCTGGAGAACCTGCTTGAGCGGCCCCATCTTCTGCATCGCCTCGAGCTGGGCGTACATGTCCTTGAGGTTGAACTTGCCCTTGAGGAACTTCTCGAGGTCCTCCTCCTTGAACTCCTGCTCCTTCTGGAGCTCCTCGAGCTTCTGAAGAAGGCCCTCTATGTCACCCATGCCAAGGAGCCTCGACACGAAGCGCTTGGGGTCAAAGGGCTCCAGGTCGTCTATCCTCTCGCCGACACCGATGAACTTTATGGGTGCCCCGGTTGCGGCCACCGCTGAGAGGGCGCCTCCACCTTTGGCGGAGCCGTCGAGCTTGGTAACTATTATCGAGCCTATCGGTGTTGCCTCCTTGAAGGCCAGTGCCTGGTTGTGGGCCTGCTGGCCGATGGTTCCGTCAATGACGAGAATAACTTCATGGGGCTTTATCGCCTCGCTTATCTGCTTCATCTCCTCGATGAGGCCCTTCTCCTCCTTGTGCCTTCCCGCGGAGTCGACTATGATGACGTCAACGCCCTTGGATTTGAAGTATTCAACGCCCTCCCGGGCGAGCTTCACGGCGCCCTTCTCCTCGGGATCGCCGAAAACCTCTATTCCAAAGGGCTCAACGAGCTGTTTGAGCTGGTAATACGCACCGGGACGCCAGGTGTCCGAGCAGACAAGGCCGACCTTGTAGCCCCTCTTCTGGAGGTGCCTCGCCAGCTTTGCCACGCTCGTAGTCTTACCGGAGCCCTGGATACCAACGGTCAGGAGAATCGTCGGCCTCTCCTTTATTTCAAGGGGCTTCGCCTCGGTTCCGAGGAACTTGGTGAGCTCCTCATAGACTATCTGGATTATATGCTCCTTCTTCGAGGCCCCCGCAGGAGGCTCCTCCTCAAGTGCCCTCTTTTCTATGGTCTTAGTCAACTGGAGAACCAGCCTGACGTTAACGTCCGCCTGGATGAGCGCCCTCTGGATGTCTCTCACAACCTCCTTGATGGTGGCCTCATCAACGGTGCTCGAACGGGCGAGCTTCCTGAGGGCCGTGTTGAGTGCCTTCCCAAGCTTCTCTAAAGCCATTTTCTCCCACCGTAGTGATGGAGTCTCCAAAGTTTATAAACGGTTGGGTTTTCAACCCCCCGTTCAAATGTATGCTTTTGAAAGGAGAAAGGCTACGAAGGCCCTTTGAACTGCCAATTAATGTACATTCCCTGACAAAACCCTGCATCTCTGCTTTTCCGGAAGGGTGAGGGATGTTCATGGACATAAATGGGGCTTTAGGGACTGACAAAGCTTTTAAACATGACTTGGGGTTAAAAAATCCTGGAGAACTCAAACAGGGTGAGAAAGATGGAGTGGATGACCGCGCTCTACGGTTACATGGTTGAGGTGGAGATGAGGAAGAGGAGGAGGCCGATTCCCGAGGAGCTGGAGTACGTCGAGATGCTGAGGGCTTGATTTATTAAGGCTCTTTTCTATTCCCCTTGGGTGGTCATATGAAAATTCACTACGAGTGCATAGCGTGTGCGGTCAATCAGGCTCAAAAGATAGTCGAGATGAGCACGGAGGACGTGGCTCAGAGAAAAAGGGCGATGCTCTTCATCGCTCAGAGGCTGGGAGAATTTTTCAGGGAGGACTCGATCCCCGCGACGGACGGGGGGAGGCTGTTTCTGGAGCTCTATGCGTTCCTCGGAAACGATGACCCGTTTGGGGAGTACAAGAGAATCTCCACCGAGCTCGCCAGGGATGTGGCGGAGGACATAGGTCGCGTGGATGACCTGAGAACCGCCCTCAAACTCGCAATAGCCGGAAATCTGATAGACTTCGCCGTTGGCTATGACCCAAAGAAGATCGAGGAAGACGTTCTCAGCCTTGCTTCCCAGGAGCTCTACATCGACCACAGCAATGAGCTTTTCTCTGAACTGGGGAACGCGAAATCGCTTCTCTACCTCGTGGACAACTGCGGTGAGATATACTTCGACAGGATATTCATAGAGCGCATATGCGAGGAGTTCCCGGGCCTCAAGGTGTACGTCGCCGCCAAGGAGGGGCCCATAATCAACGATGCAACCGTCGAAGACCTCCGCGAGGCAAGATTCGATGAAATCGCGAAGGTGGTCTCCACCGGTTCCAGGTTGCCGGGAACGCCCTTGGAGTACGCATCGTCCGAGTTTTTGCGGCTCTTTGAAAGGGTGGACGTGATAATCGCGAAGGGACAGGCCAATTTCGAGACTCTGAGCGACCTAAAAGACCCGAGAATCTTTTTCCTGCTCAAGGCGAAGTGCAACCCCATATCACGGGAGCTGGGGGTTCCGAGGGGTTCCATGGTTTGCGTAAGGGGAAAATATTAGACGATTGCCGATATTATCTTTGACGAATGTCTATAGGAAAGCTTTTTATATTTTGAAGTAGTACATACTAGTGGTGATATCGATGACAACCGTTATTAGACGTGATGCGGAAAGGTTTCTGAGGGAGCTTAGGGCCCATTACGGCGATGTCTGGAGGATGCCTACCAGTAAGTATCTGTCCAAGCCGGATTTCGTTGTTGTTGACCCCAAGAGCGGTAGAAAAACCAAGGTAAGCTTCGTCTCCCTGGACGACGGAGAGGTCGTCGGCGTGGTTTACGACGAGCTCGGCTGAACTTTCGTTTTTTGACTAACCTTTTGCCTTCTGTTTTGGGTGTTGGAAATAATTAAATACCCCGATATCGTAAATTTTCCCGGTGAAAATAATGCCTGTGGACGTTTATCGCGAGGCCCTTCGGCTGGCTTCTGATATACGGGATAAGTACCTCAGGGCGGTCACCTACGCTAAAATTGGCTATTATATGTACCGTGCCAAAAAACCAGAGTATAAAACCGCCTTCAAATACGCCTTTAACGCCGCCGCCTCTATTGAGAACCCCGTTCTCCTCGTCAAGGCGCTTGTGGAGATAGGAACGTACCTCAGGCGCGCCGATTCAAAAACCGCCCAGAAGGTTTTTCACCAGGCTTACGAATCCATACTGACTTTTCCGGAACCCCTGAAGGACGACCTCCTTGAAGAGCTGGTTATACGGCTCCTTGAACTGGACATGCCCGACGATGCACTCTTCTACGCCACCGATGTTGAGGACTCCGTGAAGCGCAACGACCTGTTTCTGAAGATACTTCGGGTCTACCTCAAGAAAGGAAACATGCGCAGGGCGAGGCTCATCATAGAGCAGATAGACGACGAGCCCTGGCACTCCATAGCCGCCATAGAGGCCATAAAGGAGCACCTTAAGAGGGAGGAGTTCGGGAGTGCCATCAGGGTTCTCTCCGAGCTCAAGAGCGAGTACTGGCTTGGGGAGGCCATGAAGGAGGTGGCCGTCTACCTGAAGAACTCGGACGTTCCGACGGCGACTTACGAAAAGTTCGTGGACATAGCGCTTGGAATGTCCTCCGACACGGGTTTTGACGTCCTGAGATCCCTTCTCATAGGCTTGGGCAACCAGGGGGAGCTGGACTTCGTCATGGACATCCTGGGCAGGGTTTATCCGGATGAGAGGCTCTCGATAATTGAGGGCATCGTCAAGACCTCCGTGGACAAGGAGGACGTTCTCTTTGACCTGATAAACCACCTTGAAGGGGAGGAGTTTGAGAGGATAGCGGGGTTCATAATGGACCAGCTACTCTCAAAATCCGCCCATGGAAAGTATCGCCGTCTCGTTAAGACCATCGGCGAGCGCACGATGGAGGACTCCGTGAGGGTGAAGGTGGCGACCTATCTGGCCAAACTCGGCGACTTTGAGGACGCCCTTAAGTTCGCCCAGCTCGTCCGCGGCCACTACCTCCGCTCACTGGCGTTTGGAAGCATAGCCGTCGCGAAGCTCAAGGCTGGGGACATCGACGGGGCCATAGACGCTGCCCTTGAGGTCAAGGACCCCAAGTGGGGTTCATGGCTCCTCAGTGAGATTCTGACCAAGATACTGGAACTCCACGCCGAGGGCGAGGTGAGCGAGGACATAGAGGAGAGGGCCAAACATCAGCGGATTCTCTGGGAGAAGGGCTAACGTTTTAAGCTTCCCTTCGTCTCTTCTCTTCAGGTGATACCATGCCGAGGATAGCGATTATTGGAGGTTCCGGAGTCTACGATCCGAAGCTGCTCCAGAACGTCAGGGAGGAGTTCGTGAGCACGCCCTACGGAAAGGTACGGGTCAAAATCGGGGAGTACAACGGGGAGGAGATAGCCTTTCTCGCGAGGCACGGCGAGGGTCACAGCGTCCCCCCGCACAAGATAAACTACCGCGCCAACATCTGGGCCCTTCACGAGCTGGGTGTTGAGAGGATCCTCTCAACCTCCGCCGTGGGTTCCCTCAACGAGGCAATGAAGCCCGGCGACTTCGTCATTCTTGACCAGCTCATGGACTTCACAAAAACGAGGCACTACACCTTCTACGACGGCGAGGAGAGCCCCCACGACAGGAAGTTCGTCGCCCACGTGGACTTCACGGACCCCTACTGCCCGGAGCTCCGAAAGGCCCTCATAACCGCCGCCAGAGAGCTGGGCTTTGAGTACCACCCCATGGGAACCTACGCCTGCATGGAGGGGCCGCGCTTTGAGACAAGGGCGGAGATAAGAGCGCTCAAGATACTCGGTGCCGACGTGGTTGGTATGACCCAGTGCCCGGAGGCGATCCTCGCGAGGGAGCTTGAGATGTGCTACGCCAGCGTGGCCATCGTCACGAACTTCGCCGCGGGAATAAGCAGGGAGAAGCTCACCCACACCGAGGTCGTCGAGCTGATGGCCCAGAAGAGCGAGGAGATAAAGTACATCCTCATGAAGTCCATCAAGTACATCCCGAAGGAGCGCCGCTGTGGCTGTAAGGATGCCCTCAGGGGCGCCACCGGAGACTGACCCTACTGTTCTTTTTTCTTCATCAATGAAATTCCCAGTGCCCGAGTTTTGAACCCTAGGTTAACGAAAGGTTAAAATCCTTTGGTGTGTAAATAAGACCGAAAACATTTAGGGGGGCCTAATATGAGGTACGATGTTATAGTTATCGGTGCGAGTGCGGGAGGGTTAACCGCCGCAATAGCCGCCAAGAGGTTTTATCCAGACAAGAGCGTCCTGGTCATCAAGAAGGAAGACGTTGGCATGGTTCCGTGCGGAATCCCCTACGTCTTTGGAACCTTCGAGAGCGTTGACGACGACATTCTCCCCGTGGAGAGATTCCTCGAACCCCTTGGTGTCGAGGTTCTCGTGGATGAAGTCCTCGAGATAGACCCCAAGGGTAAGGTGGTGAGAACGAAGGCCGGAAGGGAAATCGCCTGGGAAAAGCTCGTCATTGCGACCGGTTCGAAGCCCGTCTTTCCAAGCGTGCCGGGCTCCGAGCTGGAGGGCGTCCACACCGTCCCCAAGGATTACCACTATCTGAAGGCCCTTCGGGAGAAGATCAAGGAGGCCGAGAGGATAGTCATTGTCGGCGGCGGTTTCATAGCCCTGGAAGTCGGTGACGAGATACGGAAGCTCGGAAAGGACGTGACGCTCCTGGTCAGGAGCAGACTGCTGAGGAACTCCTTCGATCCGGAGTTCAGCGGGATGGTTGAGGAACGGCTGAGGGAGAGGGGCATAAACGTGGTCTACGGCCAAGTCGAGGCCCTCGTTGGCGACGGAAAGGTCGAGAGAGTGCGGCTCGTGGACGGAAGGGAGCTTCCTGCAGACCTCGTGATTTTCTCCATCGGTTACCGGCCAAACGTCGAGCTGGCTGTGAAGACCGGCCTTAAAGTTACCCGCTATGGCATTTGGACGGACGAGTACATGAGAACCTCTCACCCTGATATCTTTGCCGTTGGAGACTGCGTCGAACACAGGGACTTCTTCACGGGCAAGCCCTACGGCCTCATGCTCGCTTCAACGGCAACCTTCGAGGCCAGAATAGCGGGTGCGAACCTCTTCAAGCTCCAGATCGTCAGGGAGAACAGGAGAACGATAGGCGTTTACTCCACCAACGTGGCGGGCCTCACACTCGCCGCGGCCGGACTCACTGAGGAAGCCGCCAAGAGGGAAGGCTTTGAGGTCATAGTTGGCTATGGAAAAGGGCCGGACAGGCACCCGGCGAAGTTCCCCGACACCTCGATGGTCACGGTGAAGCTCATATTCTCCCGCGACAGGGGGGCAATACTCGGGGCGCAGATAGCTGGAGGGAAGAGCGTCGGGGAGATGATAAATATCCTCGCCCTCGCGATACAGAAGAGACTGACGGCGAGCGAGCTTTACACACTCCAGATAGCCACTCACCCGCTCCTTACAGCCTCACCGGTCGGCTACCAGATTCTCCAGGCCGCGGAGGATGCCTTGGCGAAGCTGAGAACCTGAAGAGGTTGTGCAGTCTCACCCCTTCTTCTTTGTTTTGGCCTTTTGGAAAAGCTTGACCAGGCCTTGGGAAAGGCTGGCGAACAACCTTCGCGCAAGCAAAGGTTGACCAAAAATATTCTTCTCTCCGAAAGGCAAAAATAAGTCGTGCAGTAAGAAACATTTGATCAAACTTTTCTCCAGAAAAGTTTGTGTGGTGCGGTGGCCGGGATTTGAACCCGGGCCAGCGGCGTGGCAGGCCGCTGTCCTAGACCAGGCTAGACTACCACCGCAGTTCAGGCCCGTAGAATACTCACCTTCGGGCGCTTTATAAATCTTTCGGTGAGCTGAGACGGTTAAATTTATAAAGCGTTGCCGAGAAGGGTTAGCGGGCAGTGCCCCGGTGGCCTAGTCTGGATAGGGCGCGAGGCTGCGGACCTCGAGGTCCGGGGTTCGAATCCCCGCCGGGGCGCCATAGAAACTTTGCCTGCGCAAAGTTGCTCGTCAGAGATGCATCAAAGTTCGTAGCCCCTTCTGAAAAGCTAAATTCTTGGGCGATTTATATTCAAATGGCCGCTTTAAGAATGAGAACTTTCCAAATTGCCCCCTTTGGCTGGTTTAACTCTAAGATAGACGCCCGCAGGGCGTCAAAAGGGAAGTAAACCCTCTGTCATGGTTCTTATCTGATGCGTTCTCTTCTAAAAGGTGAGGGCTTGTGAGCAAAATCTCTTTCATACGAGTCTCTGGGTGAAGAGCTACGAACTTTTGGTGAAGCCTTTGGAAAAAGCTTCCTTCCCAAGGAGCACTGGCGGGAAATCAAGTGCCTTTTCTATAATATTTTCAGGCAGGTTTTGATTTTAAGTTGTTGTCGCCTGTTAGATGGTTTAGATGTCTATGAGTGTTAATAAGAGAAAAGAAATCTTTGCAAGCGTTTCGGGGAAACAACAAAACAAAAACACAAAAACCTGGGTGTCAAACCCTTCTAAGCCCTGGGAACCAGACCTTCTTCCCGGCCTTCTCCTTCTCCTCGTCCCACTCGGCGAGTATCTTCACCGCCTCGCTGGCAACGAGGGCCGCTTCCCTCTCTCCGGCCTTCCCGAATTCGTTGGTTATCCTGTTGGCGAAGACCGCACAGACACAGCCTGCCCTCAGTCCGTAGATGTTGGCGAGGGTGTAGAGGGTAGCGGCTTCCATCTCGAAATTGGTAACGTTGGCCTGCCTCAGGTCGTCCATTATGTGCTTTGCGAAGCTCGGGAAATACCCCCTGAGTCCGGGCCTTCCCTGGCCGAGGTAGAAGCTGTCGGTCGAGGCCGTTATGCCAATATGGTAGCGCACTCCCAGAGTTTCAGCCGCCTCGATGAGCGCTAGGGTAACCTCAAGGTCTGCAACGGCGGGGTATTCAACGCGAACGTACTGCTTCGACGTCCCCTCGAGCCTGACGGCAGCTTTGGCTATGATGAGGTCCCCTATCTCCATTCCCGGCTGGATTGCACCGGTCGAGCCGACCCTTATGAAGGTGTCCGCGCCTATAGCGGCAAGCTCCTCTATGGCTATCGCCGTTGAGGGGCCGCCTATTCCCGTTGAGGTGACGCTTATCGGCATTCCCTTGTATTTCCCGGTGTGCGTTCTGTATTCCCTGTGAAAGGCTATCTCCCTCGCCTCGTCCCAGAGGGAGCTTATCTTTGGAACCCTCTCCGGGTCGCCGGGGAGCAAAACGTACCTCGAAACGTCCCCTGGCTTGCACGCGATATGGTACTGGTAACCCTCCTTTGTCTGGGGCCTGTCTGCCGAAACGAACTTCTCTCCCATGGCAACCACCTTTTTATTCACCTGTGCCATAGATATCAACGCACGTCCTAAAAAGCCTTGGGTGGTTCCCGTGCTGGTCTGCTCGAAATGCGGCAGGGAATATCCAGAAAGATTCAGACTGCGCTGTGACTGCGGTGGCACGCTACTGGTCAGACATGAACTCCCCCCGGGCTTCAGCGATGCCCTCACTGGACATCTCGATATGAGAAGGTACGTAGGGCTCCTTCCGGTTTCTGAAGAGCATCTCCCCGAACCGGTTCCCGCGATAACTCCCCTCTCCAAACTCGATATCGGAGATGTAACAACTTTCTTCAAGCTCGAATACCTTCAGCCGACCGGTTCGTTCAAGGATAGAGGCACCTGGGTGACTGTGGCGAAGCTGAGGGAGGAGGGCATTCCAGAGGTAGTCCTCGACAGCTCCGGCAACGCGGCGATAAGCCTGGCCGCCTTTGCTGGGAGGGCAGGGATAACGGCCCACCTCTTCGTTCCGGCCCACACAAATCCCGGAAAGCTGAGACTCCTGAGGAAACTGGGGGCCGAGCTTCACATCGTCAACGGCGATAGAATGACCGTTCACTGGGATGCAGTGCGCTTCTCGGAGGAGAAAGGACTGACCTACGTTTCTCACTGGCTCAACCCCTACTTCATTGAAGGGACGAAGACTGTTGCCTTTGAGGCCTATGAGCAACTAAGCGTCCCCGACTACGTTATTGCTCCAGCCGGAAGCGGAACGCTCTTCCTCGGTCTCTGGAAGGGATTTTCAGAGCTCAAAATCATGGGAGAGATTGACGAGCTCCCCACCTTTGTCGCCGTCCAGGCTTCGGGCCACGAGAGCCTCTGCAAGCGTTCATCGGTTAAAAGCCGCCTCGCGGAGGGGATAGCGATAACCGAACCCCCACGACTGGAAGAGATGAAGGCAGTTCTTGACGAAACCGGAGGGATTTGCATAAGCGTCGGGGATTCTGAAATAGAGCAGGCTTTGGAATGGCTCTGGGGGAGGGGTTTCATAGTGGAATCGACCTCTGCAACGGTTCTCGCGGCCCTGTGGAAGCTCCAGGAGAGCGGCTTTATCCCATCTGGCTCAAGGGTTCTCCTTCCGCTTACCGGCTCCGGGCTGAAGATGGTTGAAGGTATTTAAGGTTTGAATCCCAAGAACCGCTGGAGGTGGGAGAATGGCTGAGGTGAGGTACCCCGCAGTTGCCGGCAGCTTCTACCCGTCGGGCGAAGCGCTCATCGAGATGCTAAGGGAGTTCTTCAGTGACCTTGGTGAGGAGGGAAGCGAGAGAAGAATTACTGCCGGCGTTGCGCCCCATGCAGGCTACGTCTTCTCGGGCTACACGGCTTCGAGAACGTACAAGGCTATCTTTGAAGACGGTCTCCCCGAGACCTTTGTAATCCTCGGTCCGAACCATAGGCTCCTAGGCTCTCCGATAGCGGTCTATCCCTCTGGAAAGTGGCGTACACCCCTCGGTGACGTCGATGTTGATTCCGAGATGGCCAAGGCCATAGCGAAGCTCTCAGGAATAGCTGACTTGGACGAGCTTGCCCACAAATACGAGCACTCGATAGAGGTCCAGCTTCCCTTCATCCAGTACCTCGGCGAGCTCGCCGGGAAGGAAGTTAGAATAGTGCCAATAACCCTCGGCATTCAGGACGAGGAGGTTTCCGAAGACCTCGGAAAGGCGGTCTTTGAGGCAAGCAGGGAGCTCGGCAGGGACGTTGTCGTTATTGCAAGCACCGACTTCATGCATTACGGCCCAATGTACGGCTACGTGCCTTTCAGGGCGAGGGCCAGCGAGCTTCCGCACAGGATAAAGGAGTGGGACTTCCGCGTGATAAGGAGAATCCTCGACTTCGACGTTAAGGGCATGTTCAGGGAGCTCCGCGAGATGAACCACACCATGTGCGGGCCTGGAGGAGTCGGAACTGCGATGGTTTACTCCCGCTCCGCCGGGGCGCTTGAGGCGGAACTGCTCCACTACACGACGAGCTTCGAGGTCAGCCGCTCTACGGATGCCATCGTCGGTTACGCGAGCATAGTCTTCAGGCGGTGAACGAAAAGGCCATAAGGGGCTTTTCCCATTTTTTACACATGAAACTGGAAGATGCCATGGAGAGAATCCTTGAGCTCGGTGGGGATAGAGTAAAGTTCATCATTCTCTTCGGCTCCCAGGCGCGTGGTGAGGCGAGGAAGGACAGCGATATAGACCTGTGCGTTTACTACGAAGGAAGCCCCACAGAGGCCTTTAGATTCAGGGAGCTCGTTCTTGGACACCTATCTGACAAATACGACGTCCAGATTTTCCAGCTCCTTCCGGTTTATCTCAAAAAAGAGTGCCTCAGGGGAAAGGTTCTCTTCTGCAGGGACGAGACTTTCCTCTACGACCTTGCCTACGAAACCCTCAAGGAGTGGGAGGACTTCAGGCGCTACTACTACGACTACCTCGGACTGGAGGCGATAGAATGAGGATCGAGTTGATACGTTCCAAACTCGAGGAGATACTTGAGAGCCTCAGGCTGATAGAGGAAAACCTTCCAGATGATTTTGAAACTTTTGAGTCCCTTGGGATAGTTAAGGACGGAATCTACAAGCGCACTGAGTTCGCGATCCAGAACGTCATTGATATCTGTGCGATAATAAACTCCGACTTGAGGCTTACGATGCCCGAAAGGGAGGAGGACGTCTTTGAAGGACTCATGCGTGCCGGAATAATCTCCAGGGAAATAGCTGATAAGCTTAGACTTATGAAGGGCTTCCGTAATGTTCTCGTTCACAGGTACGGAAAAATTAACGACGAGCTGGCCTTTGAAGTGCTCCATGAGCACTTGGAGGACATTCACGAGTTCGTGGAACTAATTGAAAAATTCCTGGAGGGTCAAAGATGAGGGTTCTGGCATCTGCCCCGGCTAAAATTATACTCTTCGGCGAGCACAGCGTCGTTTACGGCAAACCCGCGATAGCTGCCGCCATAGACCTCAGAACCTACGTAAGAGCAGGGTTCAACGATAGGGGTGCGATAAAGATAGAGGCCAAAGACATACGCGTTCCGGGCCTTACCGTTTCGTTCTCCGAAGACGAGATTTACTTTGAGAGCGACTACGGAAAGGCGGCTGAAGTTCTCAGCTACGTCCGGCAGGCGATAGAGCTGGTTAGAGAGGAAGCCGATGCGAACGGTAAGGGTGTAACGGTCTCTATAACGTCACAGATTCCCGTTGGGGCCGGCCTCGGTTCATCCGCCGCCGTGGCGGTAGCGACCATCGGAGCAGTCTCGAAGCTCCTCGGCCTTGAGCTGACCAACGAGGAGATAGGAAAGCTTGGTCATAAGGTCGAGCTCCTCGTCCAGGGGGCATCGAGCGGTATAGACCCCACCGTATCTGCCATAGGCGGCTTCATCCACTACGAGAAGGGGGACTTCGAGCACCTGCCCTTCATGGAGCTGCCGATTGTTGTCGGTTACACCGGTTCAAGCGGGTCAACGAAGGAACTGGTGGCCATGGTGAGGAGAACCTACGAGGAGATGCCCGAGGTCATAGAACCGGTGCTCGTTGCGATGGGCAAGATAGTCGAGAAGGCCCGCGACGTTATAACCTCCGACCTCGACGAGGAGCTCCGCTTCGCCCAGCTCGGGCGGCTCATGAACATCAACCACGGCCTCCTAGATGCCCTCGGGGTTTCAACGAAAAAGCTCAGCGAGCTGGTCTACGCCGCGAGGGTTGCCGGAGCGATAGGGGCGAAGATAACCGGCGCCGGCGGTGGCGGCTGCATGTACGCCCTGGCCCCGGAGAACCAGAGCGAGGTTGCAACCGCCATAACGATAGCCGGCGGAACGCCAATGATAACGAGGATAAGCCGCGAGGGACTCAGGATAGAGGAGGTTCTGCCATGATAATCGTCAAGGTTGGCGGCAGCGTCTTCAGCGATAAGAAGGGTGAGCCCGAGAACTTTGACCATGAGACCGTGGGGAACATAGCGAAGGAAATAGCCAAGTTCTATCCCCATGAGGACTTCATCATCGTCCACGGCGGAGGGAGTTTTGGCCACCCCGAGGCGAAAAAGTACGGTATAAGGGAAGGCCTCCCAGAGGATTGGGATACCGCCAACTTCAAGAGGATAGGCTTCACCGAGACCCATCAGGCCATGCTCCGGGCAAACGCGAACTTCATCAAAGTGTTCGTCCGTGAGGGTCTGCCGGCCTTCTCCGTCTCAACCTCCTCCGTCTTCATAACCGAGAACGGTGAGGTCGCCTACGGGGACATGGAAGTCGTGGAAAGGCTGCTGGAGCTCAGGTTCATCCCCGTTCTCTTTGGAGACGTCTCGATAGACCTCGCGAAGGGCATCGACATACTCTCCGGCGACCAGATCATCACATACCTCGCCAAGATGCTTGGGCCAGACAAGGTTATCTTCCTCATGGACGTTGACGGAATCTACGACGGCAGGCCCGGCGAGGGGAGACTGATTCAGAACCTCAGCAGGGAGGAGATAGACTCCCTCCTCGAAAGGCTCCAATGCACGGCGGCTGGCACCGACGTCACCGGCGGAATCTGCAACAAGCTGGAGGAGGCGAAGAAGATAGCCGAGCACTCGGAGGTCTGGTTTGTCAACGGGAAGGTTCCTGGACGGCTGAGCGGGGCGATAAGGGGCGATGGCTTTGGAACGAGAATCAGTGGATAACGCTCGCAAATCGTAAACTTTTTATTGTTTCTGGATTACTCACCCCCGGGGGAAAGGATGGGAAGGTCGTTCAAGGCACTGATAGTGATCCTCGTGCTCTTCGGCTGGGTCAGCTTGATACTCTCCTCCCTCGCCCAGCACGGCCTTTTGGCGGCCCACGATGCAAAGCCGGGTGATCTCATTATAGAGACCAAAGCCATCACCGTAAACGGAACCGAAACCTTTGTTCTGGAGTGGAACCTGAAGGAAACCTATGTTCAGCGCCTCAGAAGAAGCAGGGATGCCGTTTTCCTCATGTATCCCCTCATGATAACCGGGCCTGCCAGTTCGAGGTCTTTTCTCGATGAGGAGCGGGTGAACATAACCCTGAAAACGGATTCTGAAGTGGTTTCCCTTTCGGAGATGCCGTTCCACATGGAGTACCTTCCCGTCTCTGGATACCTCTCCTTCAGGGTAGTCCTACGATCTATAGCCTATCCACTGCCTGAGCGCTCAAATTCCGGGAGGATTGAACTTCCTCTGATTCCAACCGGCCCTTCGGAGTGCTCCGAAATACCTGTCGTTTTTGCCTATTTCCACGACACCGGTGGGCGCGAAGTAACCCCCGTGGAGTCCTCCCTCAAACTCACTCTCCGTCCCGGACCGGAATATCCGTTCTTCGGCAACGGGAGTGCTGAAAGCGTTTTTCTAATAAACGGCACGGAGCTCGTCCACAGAGCATTCTGGGACGAAAGGGGTGGATGGCTCAGGGTAGAGGTTTTCAACGTCACACTTCCCTGCGAAAGCGGCTGATTATCCCCATGCTTCTTTTATCTTGATGTACGCCTCCGCGGAGCCTATCGAATGGAAATGACCGAGATGAACCCTCTGCCATCCGAGCACGCGTCCTCTCTCATCCGTTAGGGTGGCTTCCCTCCAGTTCCGCCCCTCCGAAATTTTCACCTTCACCTCAAAGCCGAGCCGCTCTGCTTCCACAGGCGTCAGTCCGATGGAGTAGACCTCCGCCCGTCCAATCCTCTCGTACACCGCGGGGATTACTCCCCTGTCGAGAGCGCCCTTCCCCGCGACCTCCTCCGCTATCAACCGCGCGTAATGTCCGGCGACGAAACCGAGGGGACGGTAAACGGCCTTTCCGGTGATGAAGTCCCAGCTCATCGCGCAGTCCCCGAGGGCGTACACATCGGGAATCACAGTTCTCCCAATCCTGTCAATCTCTATCGGCTTCCCATCGTCCCTCAAAAGCGAGGAGTTGGGCCTCACACCCGTGGCTAGAACAATCGCATCTACATCGAGTCTCCTCCCGTCCGCCAGTTTTATCTCTTCTACCCTTCCATTCCCCTCAACTTCCTTCACGAAAGAGCCAGGAAAAATCTGAATTCCCTCGTTTTTCAAGTGTTCCTCAAGGAACTCCGAGAGTTCTCCCGCTAAAATGCTGGGGAGAACGCTCTCCCTCGCCTCGATCACCGTGACGGTGTGTCCCCTCTCCTTCAGTGCCACCGCCGCCGTCAGCCCGACGAGCCCGGCCCCGATTACCGTCACTTTACTTCCAGGTGGCAGAGATGCAAGAAACTCAACGTCTTTCCGGCCGTGGAATCCGATAACGCCCCTCTTCTCAATCCCTTTTATCGGCGGCACGAAGGGCTTTCCTCCCGTTGCCACCACCAGCTTGCCGTATCTCAGCCGGCGTTTTCCGTTTCCGGTTCTGACTACAACGAGCTTTTCCTTCTCTCTGAGTTCTAGGGCCTCACCTTCAATGACCTCAATGCCCGCCCTTTGAAGGTTCTCCGCAAGGTCGAGTACGGCCTCGTCTGGGGAAAGTCCCCCGGAGACTATCTCCGCAAGGCGGTGCCTCGTGTACGGGGGCCATTCCTTCGCCACGATGGTTATTCTGCCCGCATCAATCCCGTTTTCAATGAGGTTGAAGGCCGTGTAGAGCCCCCCGATTCCGCCGCCGACTATCACGATTTTCCCTTCCATGCTCTCACCGCAGCCCCTTGAATTCGAGAAGCTCCACCATCGAAGGTTTCCCCCTTATCAGAACCCTCTTTCTCTCGACCCTCTCGTAGACGAGGGCACCCTCTTCGCAGGCCGCGACGCATCTCGGGCTTCCGGAGCAGAGGTCACACTTCGCCATCGTCCCGTCTGGCCTTAGGAAGACCGCGCCGAATGGACACACCGCAGTGCAGGCCTTGCAGGAGGTGCAGAGTGACTGGTTCAGGATCACAGCCCCATTCGCTGAAACGCTGAGCGCCCCGAACTCGCAGACCTCGACACAGGGTGCTGGGTTACAGTGGCGGCAGACTACGATGTCCCATCGCTCCGGAAGGGTGGGAAGGGGAATCACCCTGATCCCGTCCTCGATCGGGCACGCCTCGACGCAGTCCATGCAGCCGGTGCACTTCTCCGTCAGAACGTGGAGAAGGTACTCCATCAGACGTCCAGCTCCCCGCTCTTCTCCACCAGCTCCAGCAGATATTCAACGGCCTCTTCCGCCTTTTTCCTTGGATATTCTGACGTCTCCTTCCCGCCGTAGAGTCCGTAGGCAACTCCTGCCGCCTTGGCCTTCTTCAGCTCCCTCACGGCCTTCTTTTCCTCCATGTAGACTATGGCATCGTGCGGACAAACCGTGGCGCACTCGGGCTCACCCTCGCAGAGGTCGCACTTTATCGGCCTCGCCTCCACCTCAAAGCTTATCGCCCCGAAGGGACAGGCGTAGGCGCATTCCCTGCAGCCTATGCAGCGATCGTAGTTTATGATGTAGGCCCCGTTTTTGTCCCTGCTTATGGCATCCACGGGGCAGACCCTCTCACAGGCCGCATCCTGGCACTGGAGGCAGTAGACCTGAACCGACGTCTGCACCTCGGGCTTGGTGAGGATGGTTATCCTCGACAGCGAGAGGTCGAAGACGCCGTGGTGCTTGAAGGAGCATGCTAATTCGCAGAGGTGGCAGCCGGTGCAGTTCTCGTAGATAACCGCCAGCACGAACATTCAGGCCACCTCCCTTACCGGGCCGTCCCACTCGGGAAACTCCTTCCCCTCTATCTCATCTGCGACGTAGCCGATGCCGAGTTCCTCCAGCGTTTCCCTCGCCGGATAGGCGGTCTCCACGTCGCATCCGCGCCTTCTCAGATACTCGTCAACGAGCTCCCAGTGCCGCCTTACCTGTGCCTTTGCCCTCTCCGTCGCGGTGAACTCGGGCGGGAACTTGACGTCGTAGTGCTTCTTCTTGATCCCCTGCTTGACGTTGAAGGCCATCTCCGTTAGGTATATCCTGTCGGTTGCGTCTATGATGTCCTTCTCTGTGAACTCCATGCCGGTGAAGGCCGTCAGGAGCATCGCCGTCCCCTTGAAGACCGGATACTTCCAGACGAGCGGAACCGCCTGGAGCCAGCTGTTTATCGAGCCCTTGCACCTCCCGAGGGAATCCGCTAGGGTGCAGGCCCTTTCACCGTAGATGAGCGCCCCGACGGGGTCCTTCCTGTAGTCGGGCAGGTCGGCCTCGAGCATCCTCCTAACTGCCTCGATGTCCATGAGCTTGTCGTTCTCCCAGTAGGCCCACGAGCGTCCCCTCAGGTGGTCGGCCCCCCTCGTCGAGGTCGCGTGGGAGAGGGTGAAGATTCCGTTGATGAAGTCAACCTCGTACCAGCCCCTGTTCACGCCCTTCACGTCGTAGCAGTAGGCTAAAGCCTCCTCCCCGTAGAGCTTTGCGAAGTTGCGGTAGCCCTCGGCTAGTTTGTTCCCGAAGCCCCTCCTGTATGCCGTCATCTCGATGAGTTCAATCTGTCCCTCGGCATCTCCCCACTCAAGCGAAACCCCCCCGAGTTCCTCTCTGCTCAGGATTCCCTTCTCGTGGAGGAGCCTAGCGAGGGCTATCGTGTCGCCGAGCGTCATAACGTCCATCCCGTACTCGTCAGCCATGTGCTCCATCCGCAGAATGGCTTCGGTGTCGGTTACACAGTTGTTGCTCCCGAGAGCGTATATCGACTCGAACTCGCTCGCCGTCCCGTATTCGCCCGTGCTCGGCAGGTAGTAAACGTCTTTACACGCGAGCGGACAGGAGAAGCACTGGGTCCTCCCGACTTCGTACTCGGCCAGATCCTGCGGCCTTAACCCGATAGGCAGCTCCTCCGCGCTGAGAGGAACCTGGAAGTACTTCCAGCTCGGGTACCACTGTATCAGCCCGTAGTGGGTCCCAATGACCGAGTAAATCCTCTTGACGAACTCGTTGCGGTTGAAGTAGTCGATATCTTCTTTGGCCATCTCGTAGAACCGCTCCGGGTCGGCGGGCTCAACGCCCTTCGTTCCGATTACCGCTATCGCCTTGAGGTTCTTGGAGCCCCATACGGCGCCGCTTCCCCTCGCCCCGGAGTGGTACTTGTCCACCATCGTCGTGGCGAAGCGCACGAGGTTCTCTCCGGCTGGCCCTATCCCCGCAACGCTCACCTCATCTCCGTGCTCGTCCCTCAGCCAGTCAACGGTCTCACCTGTGGTCAGGCCCCAGAGATCCTCTGCGTCCCTTATCTCAACCTCGTCGTCCTCGATGAAGACGTACTTCGGTTTTTGGGCCCTCCCGGTCACGATTATCTGCTCGTAACCGGCGAACTTCAGCATCGCCGAGAACTCGCCGCCGGCGTTACCGTCTCCGAGGATGCCAGAGAGGGGCGAAAGGGTGCTTATATGAAGCCTGCTCGTCATCGGAAGTGCCGTTCCCGCGAAGGTCCCGTTGCCCAGTGCGAGAACGTTCTCCGGGCTCAGGGGGTCTATCCTGCCGGGTATCATGTCGAAGAGGGCCTTTGAGTTGAAGCCCCTTCCCCCGAGATACCGCTTCACGGTCTCGGGCGAAACTTCCCGTTTGACGACCTTCTCCCGAGTTAGGTCGATGATCAGGATGTCCCCAACATTCCGCTCAGATGATATTGACATTTTTTCATTCCTCCGTGAAATGAGCCGTAATATACCAAATCCTACGTTGATGTATATAAGCGTTGCCGGGGTTGTAACCCGAGTTGCGCTCCAAAAACCTCTTAACCTTCGTCTCCATTCTCTCTTCGGTGGTTGAAATGGAGGCTTTTGATAAGGAGGAACTCACGATCATCAGGAAGTTTGAGCACATCGAGCACTGCTTGAAGAGAAACGTCCAGGCCCACGTTTCCAACGGTTTTGAGGACATCCACTTCGTCCACATGAGCCTGCCCGAGATAGACAAGGAGGAAATAGACCTGAGCGTCGAGTTTCTCGGACGGAAGTTCGACTATCCGATTTTCATAGCCGGAATGACCGGTGGAACGAGGGGCTCTCAGCTGGCCGGAAAAGTAAACAAGACTTTAGCGAAGGCCGCCCAGGAGCTTAACATACCTATGGGCGTCGGCAGCCAGAGGGCGATGATAAGAAAGCCCGAAACCTGGGAGAGCTACTACGTTCGCGATGTCGCGCCCGACGTTTTCCTCGTCGGCAACCTCGGCGCTCCCCAGTTCGCCGAGACGATGCCCGGCAGATACGGCCTTGAGGAGGCGCTGAAAGCAGTCGAGACCATTCAGGCGGACGCTTTGGCGATACACATGAACCCGCTCCAGGAGAGCGTCCAGCCGGAGGGCGATACCCAGTACAGGGGCGTTCTGAAGGCCTTAGCCGAGCTCAAGGCCGAGTTCCCCTACCCGATAATAGCGAAGGAAACCGGCGCCGGCGTTTCTATGGAGGTTGCAATAAGGCTCGAAAGCATTGGAATAGACGCGATTGATGTCGGCGGCCTCGGGGGGACGAGCTGGAGTGCCGTTGAGTACTACCGCGCCAAGGACGAGATGGGCAGGAACCTTGCCCTCAGGTTCTGGGACTGGGGAATAAAGACAGCGGTAAGCGTCGCCGAGGTTCGCTACGCCACCGACCTGCCGATTATAGCCACCGGCGGAATGCGCGATGGGATAACGATGGCGAAGGCCTTAGCCATGGGAGCTACCTTCGCTGGCGTTGCATTGCCGCTCCTCAAGCCAGCTGTGAAGGGCGACGTCGAGGGAGTCATCAAAGTCCTCCAGCGCTACATCGAGGAGCTCAGAAACGCGATGTTCCTCGTCGGGGCAAGAAATGTCGAGGAGCTGAGGAAGGTTCCGCTCGTGGTTACGGGCTTCACGAGGGAGTGGCTGGACCAGAGGATCGACCTGCCGGCCTACCTCCGGAGTCGGTGATTTTTATCCCTCTTCTTCAGTTCTCAGAAATGCACACCTTTTTAAACCCCTGCCCACAACTAAGACCAACGCAGCCCCACGCCTCAGGAGAGGCCTGGGGGCGTAAGGAGGAATAGACATGATAAAAATCCATACAGTTAGCGGTTACGAGGAAGTAGGCAAGAACATGACCGCCGTCGAATACAACGGGGAAGTCGTTATAATCGACATGGGAATTAGGCTTGACCGCGTTCTCATTCATGAAGATGTCAACATCCAGCAGTTCCCCACGAAGGAACTTCAGAAGCTCGGTGCGATTCCTGACGATTCGTCGATAAGGAACAAGAAGGTCGTCGCCATAACCTTCACCCACGGTCACCTCGATCACATCGGCGCGGTTGCCAAGCTCGCCCCCCACTACCCTGACGTCCCGATATACGGCACGCCCTACACGATAAAGCTCGCGAAGGGCGAGGTCAAGAGCGAGCAGTACTTCGAGGTCAAGAACCCGATGTACGAGACCGAGTACGGCGAGATAGTTCAGGTGAGTGAGAACCTGGCGATAGAGTTCGTTAGGATAACCCACTCAATCCCCCAGTCCTCCATGGTCGTCGTCCACACCCCAGAGGGTGCGGTAGTTCACACCGGCGACTTCAAGTTCGACAACAACAACCCGCTCGGGGAGAGGCCGGACTACAAGCGTCTGAGGGAGCTCGGCAAGGAGGGCGTTAAAGTTCTCATTCCCGAATCAACACGCATAGAACAGCCGACCAAAACACCCAGCGAAGCAGTGGCCCAGATGCTCCTTGAGGACTTCTTCCTCTACGAGGGCATGGAGGCCGATGGGCTGATAGCGACGACCTTCGCCAGCCACATTGCCCGCCTCCAGGAGCTCATCTGGATAGCCAACAAGATGGGCAGGCAGGCGGTGTTGGTCGGCCGCTCGCTCGCCAAGTACACTGGAATAGCCAAGCAGCTCGGCCTCATCAAGATGAAGGGTGCGAAGGCCGTGAGGAGCCCAAACGCCGTCAGGAAGGTTCTCAAGGAGGTTTCTGGAGCGAGGGAGAACTATCTGCTCATAGTCACCGGCCACCAGGGAGAGCCCGGCGCGGTCCTCACGAGGATGGCCAACGGTGAGCTCTATGACATCGGCAAGCGCGACACCGTGGTTTTCTCCGCCGGAACGATACCCAACCCGCTCAACAGGGCCCAGCGCTACGTCCTTGAGACGAAGCTCAAGATGAAGGGAGTTAGGATGATAAAGGACCTCCACGTCAGCGGTCACGCCAGCAGGGAGGACCACCGCTACCTTCTCAGGATGCTCAATCCGGAGAACATAGTTCCAGCGCACGGAGACTTCAGGATGCTCACCCACTACGCCGAGCTCGCCGAGGAGGAGGGCTACCTGATAGGCAGGGACGTCTTCGTGTCGAGGAACGGCTACCTGGTCGAGATAAGGTAGGGTAAAACTGATAAAGAGTTGCCCTATTTTTCCTTTAGATTGCTTTCATCACTCACGGGGTGATATAATGGGGAAGTACGATGAGCTGTTCGCAAGGGTTAAGGAGATGGCGAAGGACGTTGACGCGGCTATATTCGAGCTCATCCCTGAGAAGGAGCCGAAGAACCTCTACGACGCATCCAGACACTATCCGCTCGCCGGTGGAAAGCGCGTCAGGCCGTTCGTAGTTCTCCGTGCTGCCGAGGCAGTGGGAGGCGACCCGAGAAAGGCCCTCTACCCGGCAGCCGCTGTCGAGTTCATCCACAACTACTCGCTGGTTCACGATGACATAATGGACATGGACGAGCTGAGGCGCGGAAGGCCAACCGTTCACAAGCTCTGGGGCGTCAACATGGCGATTCTGGCAGGTGACCTGCTCTTCAGCAAGGCCTTCGAGGCCATCGCTAGGGCCGAGGTAACCCCTGAGAAAAAGGCTCGCATCCTCGACGTTCTTGTCAGAACCTCCAACATGCTCTGCGAGGGTCAGGCGCTCGACATAGAGTTCGAGACGAGGGATGAGGTCAGCGTTGAGGAGTACCTCAAGATGATAAGCGGCAAGACCGGGGCGCTCTTCGAGGGTTCGGCGGAGATAGGCGCGATAGTCGGAACTGAGAACGAGGAGTACATCAAAGCGCTCGCCAAGTGGGGAATGAACGTTGGCATAGCCTTCCAGATATGGGACGACGTGCTCGACCTCATAGCCGACGAGGAGAAGCTCGGAAAGCCCGTCGGCAGCGACATAAGGAAGGGCAAGAAGACGCTGATAGTCAGTCACTTCTTCGACCACGCGAGCGAAGAGGATAAAGCCGAGTTCCTGAAGGTCTTCGGCAAGTACGCGGGCGATGCAAAGGGCGACGCGCTGATACACGACGAGAAGGTCAAGGAGGAGGTTGAGAGGGCCATCGAGCTCCTCAGGAAGTACGGCAGCATAGACTATGCCGCTCAGTACGCCAAGAACCTCGTTAGGGAGGCCAACGAAGCCCTGAAGGTTCTTCCCGAGAGCGAAGCGAGAAAGGATCTGGAGCTGCTCGCCGAGTTCCTCGTCGAAAGAGAGTTCTGATTTTGGCCTCTCTCCTTTGATTATCCTACCAATGGGTTCTCATGCAAAATCTTATAACATCGCTCCCCCTAATCCTTCTCTGGTGGAAAACATGGGACAGTCTAAGTGGGGAGTTCTCATCATAATGAGCGCGGCGCTCTTCATAATGTTCATCGACACCACGATGATGAACGTTTCTATAAGCGCCCTTGTGAGGGATCTTGACACAACCGTGGCCGGCGTCCAGGGCGCAATAACGCTCTACGCCCTTGTAATGGCCGCCTTCATGATAACCGGCGCGAAGCTCGCCGATATATGGGGGACGAAGAAGGTCTTCTTCAGGGGGCTGGTCGTATACACCGTTGGAACGCTGATGGCCGCCTTCGCTCCAAACCTCGCGGTTCTTCTTCTCGGCTGGTCGATTCTTGAGGGCATCGGCGCCTCGATGATGATGCCCGCAACGGTTACGTACATCACCAAGGCCTACACCGGCAAGGACAGGGCCTTCGCCTTCGGCGTCTGGGGAGGCGTCGGCGGAGCGGCGGCAGCCTTCGGTCCGATAATAGGTGGTTTCTTCACGACCTACATCACCTGGCGTCTCGGCTTCTTCATGGAAGCCTTCATCGCCGCGGGGATATTCGCCTACATGAAGATACTCTCCGACTACAAGCCGGAGAGGCGGATAAAGCTCGACGTTATCGGGGCGGCACTTGTCGGCATCGGCCTGTTCCTGCTCACGCTCTCCGTGCTCATAATGGATCCGCTTTCGAACCCGCCGGTTCTGCTCCTCATGGTTGCCGGCTTGGTCGTTCTGGTGGCGTTCTGGAAGTATGAGGAAAGGAGGAAGGACAGGGGCGAGGACGTGCTCATAGACGTTGACATCTTCAAGTCGAAGGTCTTCACCGCCGCCAACTTAGTGAGCATCTTCTTCCAGATAACCCTCGCGGGCATAATGTTCACCGTCCCGGTCTTCGTCCAGCAGTACCTCCACTACAACGCCATCGAGACGGGCTTCGTTATAGTCCCTCTCTCGATAATGATGTTCATCTTCTCCATGAGCGGACAGAGGTTCGCAAAGTACCTCACTCCGAAGCAGATAATCCAGCTCGGCATAGTTCTAACATTCCTCGGTCTCTACCTCGTCCTGCGCGTCCTGAAGCCCGGCGTGGAAGGTTCAGACTTCGCCATCGGCCTCGCCCTCTACGGCACTGGCTTTGGCCTGATATTCTCCCAGATAACCAACCTCGCCATGATGGGGGCAAAGCCGGAGCAGCAGGCGGACGCCTCGGGAATATTCAACGCCCAGAAGCAGTTCGGTCTATCCCTCGGAACGGCCTTCATCGGTGCGGTTCTGGTTCTCGGTGTTATCCACAGCATAACCCGGCAGATTTACGAGTCCGGCCTCTTCGAGGGTAGCAAGGAGCAAATAAAGGAAGCTGTGATTCAGTGGATAATCAAGATGCAGCAGGGGGAGCTTAACATTCCGCCCGAGTACCACGACGCGGTGCTCCAAATCGTGAACAACTCCTTCATAGACACCATGAAGGTCGCGATAATCTTCATGATGGGCATACTCATTATCAGCGCCCTGCTCTCGTTCCTCTTGCCGAAGGGTGAGAAGGCCGGGGCCGTTCCGGAACCAGAAGCGGTGAAAGAACCGGAGGGAAAGGAGTAGAGTAGCTAACATTAACGGGTGATGTGGTATGGGGGCAGACGTAACGGGTGCCCTCGTTGGTGTCACATTTCTTCTTTATTCTGTGATAGTCGGGATAAAGGGTTTGCGGAGTGATGACGCCAAAAAACAGATGTGGGCAAGTTCAGCGCTCTTCTTTGGGGCGATCCTCTTTGGTCTCTGGGTCAAATATTGGCGGCCTTAACTCTCTCTATGCCTTTTGAACAGAATAAAAGGAGAAGTAAGGAGCTCACTCCACAAACACCGCCGGCTTCAGCGGCATCGCGGCCTTCTTCTTTCCTCCCTTGTCCTCCTCCGGGTTGATGATTATCTCGATGCCGAGCTCCTTCTCCATGAAGTCCTTGGCTTCCCTCAGGGCTTTCTCCTCATTGATGCGTTTGACGTCGAAGGCCCTCTCCTTGATGAGCCTCTGGATGAGCTTGCTTATCTCCTTGCCGTGCTTCCTCATCTCCGGGTCCTTCATAAGCTCGGCCATGGCTGACTTGAAGTCCCTCTTCTCAGCGACCACTTCCACAACGCGCCACTTCCACTCCGGTGCGGTATAGACGTAGGCCCTCTTGGCGTCCTCTATCTTTGCAACGCGGATGATCTCCTTGATGTCCTCGATGAGGGCCTTGACGAACTCCTCCTCGGCCTCGATGGTCTCGTTCCACCACTCCGGAACCGGCTCCGGCCACTTCGCCAGGCTCACGAAGCCCTCTCCGCCGAGCTTCTCCCAGAGCTCCTCGCTGATGTGCGGCGTGAACGGCGCCATCAGCCTGACCCAGACCTCGGCGAGCTTTCTAAGGACGTAGCGCTTGGCGGCATCATCTCTTCCCTCGGTTCTCCTCATGTACCAGCGCAGGTCGTTGAGTACGCTGTAGAACGCCCACTGCACGGCAGTTCTCGTCCTGAACTCCTCGAGAGCCTGGGTTGCCCCCTCGATGGCCTTGTTCAGCCTGTGCAGCATCCACTTATCGATGTCCTTGAGCTCGGTCTCCTCCGCCTCGTAGGTGGCGAACTCGCTCACCAGCTCGTAGAACCTCTCAACCTGCCTGCGGAGCTTTCCAACCTCCTTCCTGCGCCAGTCGAAGTCGCTGTCGTGCTCGGCCAGGCCCATTATGTAGAGCCTGACGACGTCCGCACCGTTCTCCTCGATGGCGTCGATGAAGTTCAGCACGTTGCCCTTGCTCTTGCTCATCTTGGTGCCTTCCAGCGTTCCGAAGCCGTTGACGGCTATTCCCTTCGGCCAGTGCTCCTTCCTGAAAATCGCCGTGTGGTTGAATATGAAGAACGTCAGGTGGTTTGGGATGAGGTCTTTGGCAGAGCAGCGCCAGTCGAGCGGGTACCAGTACTCGAACTCCTCTTTCATCTCGTGGATCGTCTCGGCCGGGATTCCGGTCTTCTCTTCGAGTTCCTTTTCGCGCTCCTCGCTGAACTCCTCCAGGAACAGGTAGTCAAAGAACTCCCTCGTGAGCTTCTCCGGGTCGAGCCTGCCCTCCTCCCTCAGCCTGTTCATGTGCCTGCTTATCGTGTAGTAGGCCATGTAGATGGTCGAGTCGCTCAGGCTCTCGATGACCCAGTCGGGGTCCCACGGGAGCGGCGTTCCAAGGCCGACTTTCCTCGCGCAGGCCTTCTTGTCGAGCCAGTCTATCACCGCCTCGAACTGAGCCCTTCTGCTCTCGGGGTAGATCGTCATCTCTGCCAGCGCTTCCCTGGCCTTCTCCTTCCACTCAGGGTTGCCATAGTCTATGAACCACTGGTCGTGGATTATCTTGATGACCGCCTGGTTGCCGAAGCGGCTTATCACCGGCTTCTCGGCGAACTCGTACATTATCTCCGCCCTTCCGCTCTCGAGCAGCTCCTTGGCTATGAGGTCTTTGGCCTCCTGGACGGACTTGCCGGCATAGGGCTCTATCTTGAAGACGCCCTTGTGGTACTCGGCCTTGTAGATGTTCTTTGTCGCTTCCTCGAGCTTCTCAACGTCCTTCTGGCTCTTCACGCCGAGCCTCTCAGCCTCTTCAACCGCCGGGAAGTCGCCGTAGCCCTCGAGCTTGATCAGCGAGATGTAGCTTATCTCCTCAAGGACGCGCGGGTCGATGTCGTATTTGAGCAGAATCTCGGTTTCCTTCTTGAGGTCCTCAAGGGCAACGTGGTCGAATGGAGCATGAGCAGGAACGCTCATGACGACTCCGGTCGCGTTGTCCGGGTCAACGAACTCTGCCGGCAGGATTATGACCTCGTCGCCGGTGACCGGATTCCTCACGTACCTTCCGATCAGCCTTTCGCCCTTAAACTCCTCCAGAACCTCAATCTCCCTGTCCTGGAAGGAGAGCTTGTATGCCGCCTCCTTGCTGATTATCCACGTCTCCACCTTCTCGCCGCGCTTGACCTTCGCCTTGACGTAGGTTGCCTCGGGGTTCAGCCACATGTTGGTGACGCCGTAAACCGTCTCGGGCCTTAGCGTCGCGGCCGGCATGTAGATTTCCTCGCCGTCCTCCTCTAGGATGAACTTGATGATGACGTAGTCCAGTATTTGGACGTCTTCCCCTTCCATTATGTCGTGGTCTCCGAGGGGCGTTCCGACGACCGGGTCCCACCTGACCCTGTGGGCACCCTTAACGACCAGTCCTTTGTCCTTGAGCGTCCAGAACTGCCACTCTATGAACTTGCTGAAGGGCGGGAAGAGGCTCGTCGTGTGGAACTCGCGCGTCCAGTCGACGGAGAAGCCCGCTCTAATGAAGGTCTCCCTGGCGGCCTTCATGAAGTACTTGACGATTTCCTTTGGGTCCTCGAACTTCCAGAGTATATCCTCCGGAACCTTGTAGACGTCGCGGTAGATGTGTATCGTCTTTGGGTCGCGGTGCTTTATCCTCTCGGCGATTCCGACTATCGGCGCACCGGTGATGTGCCAGGCCATCGGAAAGAGGACGTTGTAGCCCTGCATTCTCTTAAAGCGTGCTATGACATCTGGAATCGTGTAGGTCCTCGCGTGGCCGACGTGGAGGTGTCCCGAGAGGTACGGGAAGGCGACCGTGATGTAGAACTTCTTCTCCTTTGGTTTCTCATTCGCCTTTGGTTCGAAGGCCTTCTCTTCCAGCCAGCGCTTTTGCCACTTCTCCTCAATGGCCTTGAAGTTAAGCTCAGCCATGGCCATACCTCCTCAGAATTTTTTCAAAAGAGCGTGAGTGATACTCCAGAATAGGGGGGCTATTCGGGAAATCAGGCACGGTTGCGATTCCAGCGATGGAGAAGACACTCCCCCCTCATTGGCATCGGAGCGAGTAGGATTCCTGATATTTAAATCTTTTGCTGGGTTCGGGTGGTTCTCCCCGTTCACTTTTTGGCGTCTTCCGAACCAAAGTTGTTATATATCTTGGGTTCGTTTGGTTAGATTGGTGGGATGATGGCTGTGGGAAAGCTCGGTGAGGTGTTCCAGTTCCTGGATTCCATCGGATTTGGGGAAACCGTGCTCGTTGAGTACACTTCACCCAACTACACCCTGGACTTCATGGTGCTCCTTCTGAAACGCTACGCCGATGACAGGGGCCATCCGTTCGTCGTCGACGATCACCTAGATACCCTCCACGTTATCAACGAGCACCTCAGGTTCTTCGGGGTGAGGAATATTTTCGACGATGCCATCGTTCTGAAGACCGGGGGAGTCGTCAACGTCGGAAAGGTTATTGACAGGGTGAAGGTGGAGAGTGAGGCCTCGATCTACCTGCGCAGATATGCGGAAGCAAGTGCCAAGGCTTTCTCTGGTCTGGAAGAGTCCATAAACGTGGTTATCGGGCTGGAAAAGCTCTTCGCTTTCGTTGAGGACTACCGCAACTTCTACGAGATAATCTCCAGCATAGACCGGTTCCTCGGAAACCGGAAGAGAAAAGCGTTCTACCTGCTCGACAGGAACATCTGCGAAAGGATCCCCATCAATCCCCTGCCCGAGCTGGAGAAGATCGCGAGCACCTTCCTGGACGTCAGGCTCGATGGCAACAGGCTGATAGGCAGGATATGCAAGTCCCCGGACATAAGGATGATGGGATGGGAGATAGAGGTTTCGGTCGAGGACATCCTCTGATACTTCGAAACCCTTTTCTTCCGTTTTGCCATCTCTAACCGGTGATGTGCTTGAAACGTGCTTTTATAAACGGGAACATCTACGTCTCATTCCGTCCCGTCAGGCGCGTCGAGGCGTTTTTAGTCATGGATGGGCGGATAACAATGCTCGGAAGCACGGAGGAAATCCTCAAGACTGCCGAAGTTCTGAACGCCGAGATAATCGACCTCGACGGGGGGACGGTTCTACCGGCCTTTATAGACTCCCACATGCACCTCGACGAGCTCGGGGAGTACCTCAACATGCTCGACCTCCGGGGAGTGCGGAGCATCGAAGAGCTGAAGGAAAAGCTTAGAAGGTTCGCGGAGAAAAAAGACGGCTGGCTCCGCGGCCACGGCTGGGACCAGGAGCTCTTCGAGGAGAGGCGCTGGCCCACGAGGCACGATCTGGATGAGGTCGTGAACGACAGGCCGGTCATGCTCTCCCGCGTCTGCCTCCATGCTGCCGTTCTGAATACGAGGGCCCTCGAGGAGACTGGCCTGATTGAGTGGGATTCAGAGGACGTCCTCAGGGACGAAAACGGAGAGCCCACCGGCATCGTGAAGGAAGATGCCTTCAGTTATGCCGTCAGGAAGTTTGACGAGATGGTAACCGAGGATGAATACGGGGAGTACATGCTCCAGGCGGCTGAATACGCCCTCTCGAAGGGTGTAACAACCGTCGGCTTCGTCAGTGTTGGTGAGAGGGCCCTGAAGGCACTAAGCAGGCTCGATGCCGAGGGGAAACTCAGGCTGAGGGTGAAGGTCTACCTGAACCCGGGTGAGGACCTCGGGGTTCTCGAATCGCTTAAAAGGCTCGGGATAAGGCGCGGCTTCGGCGGCAGGAGACTAAAAATAGGTGGGATAAAGGTTCTCGCCGATGGCTCCCTCGGGGCGAGGACCGCGTGGCTATCAAGCCCCTACAGCGATGCCGAGACGAGTGGACATCCAAACGTAACGAAGGAGTGGCTTGAGCTGGTGGCGAGGGAAACCCACGAGGCCGGGTTTCAAATGGCGGTTCACGCGATAGGCGACGCGACTATGGACATGGTCCTCGACGTCTACGAATCCCTTGGGAACGTTGAAGGGGCCGGCCACAGGATAGAACACGCCTCCCTCATGAGACCCGACCAGATAGAGCGCGCCAAGAGGCTCGGTATCAGACTCGCGCTCCAGCCGCACTTCGTCATGACCGACTGGTGGGTGATTGAGAGGGTTGGCGAGGAGCGGGCAAAGTGGGTCTATCCTTTCCGGAGCATTGCCGAGGCAGGGATACCCTTCGGGCTCAGCACGGACTCGCCGGTGGAGCCCCTCGATCCCTGGGAAACAGTCTACGCCGCGGTAACGCGCGGGAAGTATGAGGGCGTTCCCCTCGCGGAGCTCACCCCGAATGAGTCTTTGAGCCTTGAAGAGACGCTTCATGCATACACCGCAGGCTCCGCGGAAGTCCTCATGGAAGAAAAGCTGGGGAGTCTCGAAGAAGGCAAGCTCGCGGACTTCATAGTCGTCAGCGATGACCCCTTCGAGGTCGATGAAAAGGAGCTGAGGGAAATAAAGGTCCTTGAAACGTACCTAGGAGGGGAGAGGGTCTTCAAAGCCTGATAAGCTCCCTCTCCGCCCTCGTCAGCCTCTTTCCTCTTCCATCGTGAACGACGACGTCGTCCTCTATACGAACCCCTCCGAGGCCGGGAACGTAGATTCCGGGCTCTATCGTAAAGGTCATACCGTTCTCTAGGACCACGTTTCCGTCCGGCCCTATGTAGGGCTCCTCGTGGACGTCCAGGCCCAATCCATGTCCTGTCCTGTGGGTGAAGTACTCGCCGTAGCCGGCTTTTGCTATCGTCTCCCTTGCCGCCTCGTCCACGCCCCTTGCGAGAACACCCGCACGGACGGCCTTGTACGCCCTCTCCTGGGCCTCCTTAACTACCTCGTAGATCTCTACGAGCTTTTCGTTCGGCCGTCCGAGGGCTATTGTCCTTGTGATGTCCGAACAGTAGCCCTTCCACTTGGCCCCGTAGTCGAGTATCACCATGTCCCCCTTCCTGAGCCGCCTGTTTCCCGGCTCGTGGTGTGGATTGGCCGCGTTCTCACCGCTGGCCACTATCGGCTCGAAGGAGATTCCATCGCTGAGCTCCCTTATAGCCAGCTCTATCTTCAAGGCCAGCTCCCTCTCGCGCATTCCCACGAGGTCCCAGCTCAGAATCTCGTCGAAGACCCTGTCCGCTGCCTTGGCGGCGTGCCCCATCATCTCTATCTCGTGCTTGTCCTTTCTCATGCGGAGCTCCCTGACGAGCGAGCTCAGGGGATAGAACTCGAAGGGGCCGAGCCTTATGACGTTCATCAGCCAGTCGGCGTGCATCGTGTCCTCTATGAGAAGCCTTCCGTCAGATAGGTGGAACTCCGCCAGAATCCAGGCGAGCTTGTCGTAGGGGTTCTCCCCGTCGCGCCAGAACGTCACCGGAAAGTTCCTGACCACGTTCTCGTAGAGGCTCGGGGCCAGGAGCCGGTACTCACCGTCGGCGCTTACAACCAGAACTGTGAGCCTCTCGCCCGCCTCGTGTATCCTCAGCCCCGTGAGGTAGTAGAGGTTCGTCCCGGGGCTTATTAGAGCACCGTCGAAGTTCCTTTCCTTCATGAGGGATACGAGTCTTTGAAGGCGCATCGGTTTCACCGTATTAACTACTCCGCAAGGCTTAAAAACTCAACCTCGAACCTCGACCGACTGGGCGGGCCAAGCCCGCGGGATGTTCCCGTAAGGGAGAACCACAAACATGGAAGGAGGGAGCAAGATGGGAATGTACAAGTACATTAGGGAAGCCTGGAAGAGCCCCAAGAAGAGCTACGTCGGGGAGCTTCTCAAGGCTAGGATGATAAAGTGGCGCCGTGAGCCTGTCGTCGTTAGGATCGAGAGGCCGACCAGGCTTGACAGGGCCAGGAGCCTCGGCTACCAGGCCAAGCAGGGCTACGTCATGGTCAGGGTTAGAGTCAGGAAGGGCGGAAGGAAGAGGCCCAGGTGGAAGGGCGGAAGGAAGCCGAGCAAGATGGGTCAGGTCAAGTACAGCCCGAAGAAGAGCCTCCAGTGGATAGCCGAGGAGAAGGCCGCGAGAAAGTTCCCGAACCTCGAGGTCCTTAACAGCTACTGGGTCGGCGAGGACGGAATGTACAGGTGGTTTGAGGTCATAATGGTCGACCCGCACCACCCGGTCATCAAGGCTGACCCCAAGATTAACTGGATCACCGGCAAGGCCCACAAGGGTCGCGTCTTCCGCGGACTCACCAGCGCCGGCAGGAAGAGCCGCGGCCTGAGGAACAAGGGCAAGGGCGCCGAGAAGGTCAGGCCCAGCATAAGGGCCAACAAGGGTAAGGGCAAGTGATTTTCCAGCCCTTTTCTCTCTTCGTTTCGGTTTCTGTTGAGTTTCTCCAAAGCCAGTTCCGCTGTTCTATCTGGGTTGGAGTCTTTTGCAATGTGGCCGTACGAGCTGAGCGGTTACCTTTTAAAGCACGGCGTCGAATCAACCCCGGTGAGAGCGATGGCAAAGATAAGGGCGCATCACGTCAGGATTACCACGTTCATCCACGCCACCGAGGACGAGGACAAGGTTCTCGAGGCGATATCTACCTTCATCCCCGAGGAGATAGACGAGGAAGACATTATATTCGACATAGACGAGACCACGGGCTTCTTCGGAAACCCCATCAAGGTCGTCAACGTGGAGATAAAGCGGAGCAAGGCCGTTAGAAAGTTCATTGACTACTTCAAGGAGTTGCTGAGCAAGGAGGACAGGCGCTACATCATCGAGAACCTCGATGAAAAGGTGGACGAGGAGGGAACGCTATACGTCCGCTTCAACAAGCAGAAAGCTTACCTCGGCGAGCCGGAGATAGACGAGGGCGGCGACACCATCCAGGTCAAGATAAAGGTCAAGGCCTTTCCAATGAGGAAGGAAGCGGTCGTTAAAGCCGTTAGGGAGTGGCTGGAGGAATGAGCGAGGAGGTCTCCTTCTCAAGGGACTACTTCGTTGAGATGGATGTAAGGAGCGAGGAAGCCTACGATTTGGCCAAAGAGTGGTTTGATGAAGTCGTCTTCACAAAAAAGCTCGTCCTCGAAAGTTCTCCCAACTGGGGCGAGCTCAAGGAAGAGATTAGGGAGCTTCGCGAGAGGTACGGAAGGGTTGCACTGCTCATAGTCACCAAAAAGCCGAGCTTCATCCGGGAGGTGAAGAACCGCAATTTAAAGGTCCTGCTCTACGTCCAGGGCGGCGACATGAGGGTCAACCGTTTCGCCCTCGAGGCCGGCGTTGATGCACTCATAAGCCCGTGGCTGGGGAGAAAGGACCCGGGCTTCGACCACGTTCTGGCGAAGATAGCGGCCAAGAAGGGGGTCGCGATAGGGTTTTCCCTTTCCCCTCTCCTCGCTGCCAATCCCTACGAGAGGGTCCAGCTCCTCCGCTTCATGACCAAGACCTGGCAGCTCGTTGACAAGTACTCGGTTCCGAGGTTCATTACGAGCTCGGCCGAGAGCAGGTGGGAGGTTCGCTCCCCGAGGGATTTGATGAGCCTCGGGATAAACGTCGGCATGGAAATTCCAAAGGCCAGAGCCAGCCTGAACTTCTATCCAAGGAGAATCTTAGGGAGACTCACGGGCTCCACATCCAGTTACCGTACCTGAGAACGAGGAATGCAATCCCGACCCCGAGAACCATCAGGATCATCAGAATCGCGGCCAGTTTTTTCTCATCCTGAACGTCCATCGTATCACCTTCTATTGGATTGGCCCTCGGGTTATAAAAACTTTCCCCAGGGTTCGAAGTGCCATCTCAATGGCTCGGGCGAATTCCTTCACCGCCTCGCAGTTCCCCCGCGCGGAAACCACCGCAACGCCCCCTCCCAAAACGTCCATCTCCGCTATATAGACGCACTGACTTCCCTTCCTCAGGAGTGTCGCTTTTGGGGTCTGATTCTCCGCCACTGGCTCGTATCCCGATTTCTCTGCCCTTTCGACGGCGGCCAGATAAGCTCTGTCCGCTTCCTCTGTGGGAGTATCCAAAACAATAACGCGCCCGGTTACCGGAAGCTTCACCCACGTCTTCTCCCACGCCATGCCTGAGACGTGAAGAACCCCCGATTCGGTAAGGTAATAGCAGGAATAGGCAACGTCCGCGCTCCCGTTAAGAGGCCAGGGGTTTTCCTCGGGCTTCCCGCAGCCGGTGGCAAAGTAGAGGCCGAAATAAACGTTGGGGCCGGAGGCCGAGGGTGGTCGGAGGAAGAGGGTTAGCACCACCATGACGCCCACGAAGGTGGCCGCCTTCCCCGGATTTTTGTGAAAATATCCCCTCAGGAGGATGAGCGGGAGCGTGAACGCTGTGATGAAGAGCAGAGCTCCGGCCAATTCGTTCAGCTGAACGACCATCCACGCCGCGAGGAGCAAGGGAATCCCGAGGAGGAGTGAGGGGACGAGTCCCTTCATGATGGTCACTACGGCGCTGGATTTTATAACGGCTCCCTTCCCTTCGAACCCGTTTGAAGCGGTAGCGTTATTAGGGACGCCGTTCAAATTGAAACGATGTGCCATGCTCCGGCTGGAAATCTACTGCGACGAGGGCGAGGGTGAGAAAGTTAGGGAGGTTCTGACCGAATGGAGCCTCCAGTTCTACGCCGAGGAAGTGCAGAGCAACGAGCACCGGGCGCTCAAATTCACCGTCCTCGTGCCGGATTTCGTGATTAACGACGTCGTCGACGAGCTGATGAAGGCCGTTGACCTGCGGAAGGGGCACTCCTCGATAACCTGGGCCCCCGTTAGCGGGAAGTCCGTGAAGTACGCAAACTCGGTAAAGTCCCTTAAGAAGTTCAAGCGCCGCTGGACCCTGGCGGCCATAGAGGGGCTCATCGAGAACGCCAACAACCAGGCCCAAGTCGACCCGATTCAGCTCACCCTCGGCGCCGTTGCCTCGATCATAGCCCTCTTCGGCCTCATCAACGACAGTATAGTGATGATAATCTCGGCCATGCTCCTCTCGCCGATCCTCGGCCCGCTCTACGGCTTCTCCCTCAACATCGTCATGGGCAAGGGAAGGGATGCCCTCGATGCCGTTTCCTCAATCCTAAAGCTCCTCGGCGTCATATTCCTGTCGGCTCTCCTTGTGTCCCTGGCCCTCAGGTTTGCGGGCTCAATGCCCCTCGAACCAACCCACGAGATACTCGTCCGCGGCGACTCCGGGCTGGTTTACATACTCCTGGCTATAATCCTCGGCTACGCCGGAATAGTTGCCATAGTTAGCAGAATCCCGGAGATTCTGGCCGGCGTCTCGATCGCCGCTGCCCTCGTCCCGCCGACAACGGTCATAGGGATATCCCTCGCTATGGGCTGGTGGGGAATTTTTAGGGGCTCGCTCGTCCTCACCGTTGAGAACGTCCTCGGCCTTCTCAGCGGTTCTCTACTTGGACTCTACGTCCTGAACGTCTCCCCCAGGAGTTACTACGAGAGAAGGGCCGCAAAGCTCTACACGAAGAGAACGATGCTGGTGCTGGCAGTTATGCTCGCCACCCTCGTCCTTGTGGAGCTCCTCAGCTAGGCCACTTCCGTCTGCTCGTAGACGGGTCTGCCCTTCCTGTGCTTGACTAGGAGACCGTAGAAGAACTCCTTCATGTCAGGACCCATTTCGTCGTCGAGGAGCAGGTCGGCCCTTCCGGGGTACTCCTTCTCAGCCTTCGTGATGAGGAGGGCTATCTGGGGCGTGAGGTGCTCCAAGAGCGCCCTGACGAGTTCGGGGTAGACCTCTTCCTCCAGCTCCTCGTCCGACTCGATGCCGAGGTAGACGACGAAGCCCTTCATCTGAACCGCGAGAACGAATTCATCCTCGCTCAGCTCGAAGAAGGAGAAGTTGTAGCTTTTGGAGTCGGTTCTCGCCAGCAGAACTCCCCTTATGGAGAGGGTCACCGGCTCCTCGTCTATCTCGAACACAAGGTCCTTGGCGAGCTCCCTGGTCGCTATGGCGTACAGCTCCTCGATTGGCATGGGCCTATCTTTCCCCGGGGGAATAAAAGGGTTTCGCGTCACGTTTTTAACGATGACGTCCAAAGAGATTACGGTGATGTCATGAAGATCACTCGCTTCGGTGTATCGGTTCCGGATGAGCTGCTCGAAAGGTTCGACCGTATAATCGAGGAGAAGGGCTACGTCAACAGGAGCGAGGCAATAAGGGACATGATGCGGGACTTCATAGTCAGACACGAGTGGGAGGAGGGAGACCGGGACGTTGCCGGTACAATCACGATAGTTTACAACCACGACGAGGCTGACGTCGTGAAGGAGCTCCTCGATCTCCAGCACGACTACGTTGACGAGATAATTTCAAGCCTCCATGTCCACATGGACGAACACAACTGCCTCGAGGTCGTCGTGGTCAAGGGCAAGGCCACAAGGATAAAGGAGATAGCCGAGAGGCTGATAAGCCTGAAGGGGGTAAAGCACGGGAAGCTCGTGATGACGACCACCGGGAGGGAACTGGTTTGATAAAATTTGAGAGGTGGCGAAGGTGAGGCTCTTTTCCTTCCTCTCATCCCTGCTGGTCGTGCTCTCCTTCGCCCTGCCGTGGTTCCGCTTTGACGGCGGAGAGATAACCTTCATCGGCATCCTCCGCGAAGTCCTGACCATCCCGAGCGGGTTCGAGGGGGCCTTCTGGTGGCTCAACCCCAACAGCACCGCGGGCATGTTCACCTTCATAGCGTTCTTTGCGGGGATATTCATGATCCTCGTGGCGGTGCTCTTCGGAGTCCTGGGCGGCAGGCTCGGGCCCGGAATCGGCACCGTCGGGATGTTCGTCTTCACCGTGGTCTCATGGTACGTCTACGGCTCCGGCTACTTCGGAATCCTGGCGGAGGGCTACGTTATAGCCCTGCTCAGCTTTGTAATAGGCTTCGTGGTCGCGGGCGGCGAAAAGCTCTAGCCAACGACCTCGACTATCTCGCCATTCCCGGGCGGCAGGGCTGACATGATGTCCTCTTCCCTTACCTTGTAGCCCCACTTTTCGAGGATGCGCTTTATCCTCTTCACCAGCTCGCTCTTCCTGAGCTGACCGGGATGGATTACGATGTACCTGTCAGTGTGGGCTTTTATGGCCTCGATGGGCGCACAGACGACGAAGTCCTCGCCCTCGTAGTTGATTACGCCGACGGCGAGCTTGAGCGGAAGCCCGTGGAGCCAGTTCCTCTTGCCGTAGACCATGAAGGCACCCTTGCCAAGATATTCACCGCTCGGTGTCTGCTTGGTGACCTGGTTCGGATGCGCCCAGTATGCGTCCTCGCTGTAAACGCCCCTGCTCCATGCCTTGCTCATCGAAACCGCGAACTGACAGGCCTCGAAGATCGTCTTTTCTCCGGCCTTCTGGCCGTCCTTGATGACGACGTGGGGAGCGCCGTAAACGTCGGCGTGACAGTAGAGGTCGTTATCGTCCATGTGCCGCTTTATGAGAATCTCGTTGGTGCCGGCGTCTTTACCAGCTAGAACAAGGAAGCCCTCGCTTGAGACGAACCAGCGGAACTTCTCGAACCACTTCTTCTTTCTCCTCTCTATCCTCTTAACGCTGAGCTCCTTCTTAAGCTCCTCCTCGATGAGCCTCTCTATCTCGTCCAGCTTTCTCTTCGTGTCCTCATAGGCCTTAAGCGCTCCCTCGTGCTTGTGCCTGAACTTCTTGGCCTTCTCGTAGTAGAGCTCGGCGTTCTCGCCTATGCTCCTGTTGAGGTACAGCCTGACCTTCTTCCCCTCAAGCTCTATCGTCACGGCTTTTTCCTTCGGGTCGGTTCCCTTCACCATGAGCGCGACCCTGTTGCCGGCCCTCTTGCCCTCCTCTATCCTCTTCTTGAACTCGTTCCAGCCGAGGGTCTCCGTGGCTTTCCTGAACTCCTCCAAAAGCCTCTCTATGAGGGCGTAGTTCGCGTAGATCAGGTCCCCTATTTCCTGGTTGGCCTTTGCCCCCTCCTCGAAGCCCTTGAGCATCTCTTCCTGCTTCCTGAGCGTCATGAGGAGCTGCCTCTTCTTGGCTTCGAGCCTCTTCGTCTGCTCGACCCTCGCCTTCTCCAGGGTTATCTTTCCAAAGTACTCGTCGAGGGCCTCGCTGAAGGTTTTAAAATAGCGCTTCTCGAACCCCTCGTAGATTCTCAGCTCTATCGGAACGACGTCGTGCATGTTCCCGTCCTTGAGGACTATGTTGGGCCTCGGCTCATCGTTGAACGTGTTCATCATTGCCTCGTAGACCCTCAGCAGGTCGTCGTCGCTCAGCTCCTTGACAGGGGTCGTCTTGTCGAAGCCGGCCCTGATGGAAATCTCCTCCGCGTACATTCCGCCCATGTTGAGCTTTCTGGCTAAAGCGCGCACGAGCTCGAGCTCTTCATCCTCCCTCATCAGCTCGATGAACCTCTCCCGCGTTACCTCGAGCGGGTTCTCCCTGGCGGGGGGATACCGGTATTCCGCCTTCGGCATTATCCTTCTGTCCTTGTACTCCTCGTAGCGTAACGCCGCAACGATTCTGTTCTCCCCGTCCACGAGTATCACGTTTCCCCTCCGGAAGAGCTCGCCGACAAGGGTGTAGTCCCCAACGCGGATCTTCACTATCCTGTCGAAGCCGTGCTGCTCTATCGCGTCTATGAACCCGCCGCTGAGGTGCTTCCTGAGGAGCATGGTGAAGCTCGACGGCTGCTTCGGAGCCTCCTTCACGTACGTCGTCACATGGAAGCGCTTCCCTGCCTGGAGGATTAAATCCTGCCTCCCCTCCTTCGTCCTGAGCTTTATCCTAATCTCATCGCCATCGTGGTAAATCTTATCAACGCGAGAGCCAACTAGGGACTGCAGTTCCCTCACGATGTAGCGGATATCCACGCTGCTCATCTCTTCCTTCATCCTCTCACCCCTCACGGATTGTTCCTCTCCCCTTTAAACCTAACCGGTGTTCGCAAGTGTTCACGGGGCCAACTCTGTTCCGGATAAGGTTAAATACTCCGAGTGCGATAACACTCCCGGTGATACAGAATGAAAGGCTACTTCACGTTCGTCCTCCACACCCATCTCCCCTACGTCCGGAAGCACGGCAAATGGCCCTTCGGGGAGGAATGGCTCTACGAGGCCATGAGTGAAACTTACCTGCCCCTCCTCATGGAGTTCGAGCGCCTCCGCTCCTCCGGGGTGAGGTTCCAGCTCGTGATAAACATAACCCCCGTCCTGGCCGAGCAGCTGGCCGACGATTACATCAAGGCCGAGTTCGAGAGGTACCTAACACGGAAGATTGAGACCACAGAGGAAGACCTGAAATCGGGCAAGTACGACGAGAGGGCAGTTAGGGCCTCCCTGAACCACTTCAGGAAGGTCTACGACTACTGGAGGGCCATAAACGGCGACATCGTAGGAAAGTTCCGCGAGTTCCAGGACGCGGGATACATCGAGGTGATAGCCTCCGCGGCAACGCACGGCTACCTGCCGCTCCTCGGAAGGGATGAGGCGATAAGGGCCCAGCTCGCCAATGGAATAGCTACCTACGAGAAACACTTCGGCAGGAGGCCGAGGGGAATATGGCTGCCCGAATGCGCCTACCGGCCGGCGGGGGAGTGGGAACTGCCGGACGGGAGGAAGGTTGAGAGGCAGGGCATAGAGAAATTCCTGGAGGAGTTCGGCATCGAGTACTTCTTCGTGGAGAGCAACCTGATCGACGAGGGTCCGGTGACGAAGGGCTACGGCGAGATTCCGCTCTACAAGGGAGAGAAGAGCACGCTGAGGCCCTACTGGATCAAGGGTTCTCGGGTGGCAGTCTTTGCCCGCAACAGGGAAACGGGCCACCAGGTCTGGAGCGCGCACTACGGCTATCCCGGCGACTTCTGGTACAGGGAGTTCCACAGGAAGGCCGAAAAAAGTGGCGGCCAGTACTGGCGCGTAACGGGGAAAAACGTTGACCTCGGCGAGAAGGAGTTCTACGACCCGGAGAAGGCCATGGAGCGGGTCGAGGAGCACGCGAGGCACTTCGTCTCGTTGGCGGAGAGGCTGCTGGGTGAGTTCGAGGAGAGATTCGGGGAGAAGGGCATAATCGTCTCGCCCTACGACACGGAACTCTTCGGCCACTGGTGGTTCGAGGGCGTCAAGTGGCTCGGAAGGGTTCTTGAGCTGATGGCGGAAAGGGGAATCGTCACCACAATGCTCTCCTCCTATCTTGAGGGCTACACCGGCGAGAGGTATGAGATTGAGCTCCCGGAGGGATCGTGGGGTGCCAACGCGGACCACTCGACCTGGTGGAACGAGGAGACCGAATGGACGTGGGGGCACGTCTACAGAGCCGAGGAGAGAATGGTGGCGCTGGCGAGTGCGTACTACGGAAGGGACAGAACCGCCGATAGAATCCTCGAACAGCTTGCGAGGGAGTTGCTGATACTCGAAGCCAGCGACTGGCAGTTCCTCATAACGACCGGCCAGGCGAGGGATTACGGGAAGAGGAGGATTCTGGTGCACAGCAGGGACTTCCACAGGCTGGCCAACGAGCTGGTGAGGTACATCAAAACCGGAGACTTCGACGTTAAGCTCCTCGAGGAGCTCGAGGAAAGGGACAACGCATTCAGACCGGTGATTGTCGGTAGCTACGTGAGCGAAAGTCCCCCTGATGTTCAGGAGTACGTCGAACCGTCCGAGGTTCCGCCCGAAAGGGGTGAAGGACCAGTTGAACGGCCGAGGGAGGAGCTTCCGGAGAGGGCGTACGCCACCGAGGTCGTTAAGGAGATTGCCGTTAAGTCCCCCAGAAAGGTGAAGAGGCCCAGCCCGGAGGAATCCAGAAAGCCCCGGACGTGGAAGAAGGGAAAACCCGGCAGAGTCGAGAGCGACCTCCTGAGGATAAAGGGCATCGGGCCAAAAACACTGGCAAAGCTCCAGCGAGCCGGGGTTCATAGCATCGAAGACCTCAAGATGGTGGACATTGATGAACTGGCCAGAAAAACGCGCATTTCGCCCAAAAGGCTGAGAAAGTTCCTGGCACAGGTTTCTTGAATTTTCCTTTTGTTCCATTTCGAAAGTCTTTTCTGGAGTTTCTACAAACTATCTATGTGGTTGCCATGAAAAAGGTTGAGGCGATTATTAGGGGAAACGATTTCGACCGCGTGAAGAGCGCCCTCAAGCAGATAGGCATCGTGCCCCTGACGGTCTATCCTGTACAGGGGAGGGGCGTTCAGGGAGGCGTTCCGCCCTACGACCTTCTTCCGAAGATGAAGATCGAGATCGTCGTGAAGGACAGAGACCTTGAGAAGGTGATTGACGTTATCATCAGGAACGCGAGGAGCGGAACACCAGGAGACGGGAAGATATTCGTAATCCCCGTGGAAGACGCGATCAGGATAAGAACGGGGGAGAGGGGAAACGAAGCCCTCTACTGAGGGCTTTCTTTTTTAGAGGAAAGCGTGCCTGTGCTTGTAGAGCATGTAGCTTGCGTACCCGAGCAGGATCAGCGTGGCAGCTCCGAGAGTGCCTATGAGTGCTACGATCCCCTGGGCGAACGATATGCTCCTTCCAAAGGCCTCCGCTATTCTGGCTAGCTCATTCGGGTCGTTAAACGCGTAGATTGCATACCTTATCGAGAACGCCCCCATGACCATCGGAATGGGCATCACGGCGAACGAGAGCATCAGGCCAAGGTTGCCCCTCTTTCTCAGGCTTAGCATCGCCAGGAGCGTGGGTATTATCAGTATCAGCGCGGTGAACGCGTACATCGGGCCAAATATGCCCGAGACGATGTAGAACGGGATCATTCCCGCGAGGAACGCAAAGTACGCCCGGCGGAGAACCTTGACCTCGCCAGCGAAATCGTACGGCGCAACCTTGGAGTACTTGTTCATCGCGGTGACGTCCTTCATGTACTCCTTCTCGCCAACCTTCTCGATGTACTTGTCGTTTGTGTTGTTCTTGAGCTTGACTGCCCTCTTCAGGAAGAAGTTGGCCAGCTCCTCGTTGTCCACTTCGAGGTTATCGGCGAGTTCTAGAAAATTCCTCTTGGCTTCATTGAGGAGCCGGAGAGCTTTCTGTTTGTTCTTGTCCGAAAGAGCTTTGAGTGAGTTTATTCTTTTTTCAACATCCTCTAATGTCTGTGCAACATCTCGCAGAATCTCTGAACTCCTCATTAAACCGCACCTCCCAAATGTAAAAGAAAAGAAGGCTTTAAGCCTTTTGCTGTTTCTCATGGTGTAGGAGCTTGGTAATGCTCCAGTACATCATGATGAATATCGTGCCCCATGCAAATACCAGGAATGCAAGTGCGCCTGTGTCCATCTTCACCACCTCAGAGCTTTATTAGCACCTCGTTCTTTGCAAGCTCCTCACCGTACTTCTTCTTGATGGCCATGTATGCCTCAATGGCACCGATGATGATTATCACGAGGATAACTATCCTCGCCCTCATGACGATCGGCACTGCATCTGGGTAGGCTCCTCCAAGGACACCTTCAACGTAAGCCTTGGAAACGTGGAAGCTGAGTGCACCCATCTTGTAGTAGTCCCAGGTGTTTCCTCCGAGGAGGATTATCATGAAGAGCGGTGCTATGAAGACCATTATTGGCTTGAACCAGCTGGGCACGTTGATGAAGGCACCCTTGTGGAGCTCCTCCCAGAAGTTGTCTGGCTTGAAGAGCCATACTGCAACGATGACGTCAAAGAGACCGAGCAGTACCAGGAAGTAGCTGCCGACCCACATATCGAGCTCGCTGAGGTAGACGAGGCTGCTGTCAAGGGCAACGGGTAGTCCAAGCAGGAACAGGAATATGAAGACCAGCCAGGTTCCGATCTTCCTGTCGATGTGAATGTCCTCTTCGATCATAGCGACGAGGTAGTTGTATGTTGCTATGGCTGAGGTGAATCCTGCGAACCAGAGGAGCAGGAACCACATGGCACCGAATATCTGTCCTCCAGGCATGTGCATGAAGACGTTGGGTAGGGCCATGTAGGCCAGACCGACACCGCTCTTGACGGCCTGCTCGGGACCGAGGTAGGCGAAGGCTATTGGGATAGCGAGCGAACCACCGAGGATGACCTCTGCGAACTCGTTGAGTGAGACCGTCGCGAGACCGCTGAGGGCAACGTCGTCCTCAGGACCGAGGTAGCTGGCGTAGTTGTGGATGATACCCATACCGAGGGACAGCGTGAAGAATATCTGTCCTGCCGCTGCCAGGCTGATCTTGAAGAAGTTCTGGCTTAGTACCTCGAAGTTTGGCTTCCAGATGTACTCGAGACCCTTAATAGCGCTCCATTCCGGTTTCACTGGTGAGCCAAGGGTAAGTGCCCTAATAACCAGGAGTATAGCGAACACGTACAGGAGGGGCATCATAACCTTGACCCAGCGCTCAATACCCTTGCTGACACCCTGTCCAACCGCTATTCCGAGGATAACCATTGTCAGTCCCCAGAAGGTTATGACCGCACCTGTGTTGGAGACGTAGTCAACGAAGAACTGCACTGTGTCTTTACCGAAGTAGGCTCCCGTGAGGCTGTAGTAGGTATAGGCTGCTGACCAACCAATGATCTGGTAGTAGTACGAGCTCAGCAGCGAAGCGACTGAAAACGCCAGCATTCCGCCGATAATACCGAATATCAACGCTGTCTTGGGCTTCAGGCTTTCCCTGGCCATCAGGTAGAACATGGGTCCGATGGTACCGTGTCCGTACTTACCGCCGTACCTTCCTGTGGTCCACTCAATCCACATCACTGGGATACCCAGGAAGAACAGCGCTATGAAGTACGGTATCATGAACGCTCCGCCACCGTTACTGGCGAGCTGGTACGGGAACCTCCAGAAGTTACCAAGACCGATGGCGTTGCCTGCCATCGCTAAAATCAAACCGATCTTTGTAGCCCATTGATCTCTTTGTTCCACACAATTCACCCCCGTTCTTAAATGTATGGGCTTTAGTACCCCGTGTACTGCGCCGGGGCATTATGTATAAGGCAAGGCATTCTATAAAAAGCTTTCTAATAGCTTTTTTCGACAAAAGACGATTTACTCAAGCGTTAAACCAAGGTAACCACGCCCTCGTCATTTTTTTAATACGTTAATAGGGGGTAAACGCCTTTTTGACATTATGACAATCAAAAGACCAAAATAATGCAAAATGACGAACCTTCTTCCGACAATACCCGCCAAAATATTTAACTGAAGGCGATTACAATTGTAATGGTGCCCGATGATTGGAACGCGAGTGATCTGAAGGGATGATGACCGACTTCTCGCTGAGGGCGCCCGTTTCAATATCGTTTCATGCATTTATATTCAACGGTGCTTTTTTATGTGCGTCGATGTATAGAAAATCTTGGATGTACATCCCTCTTTTTGCCCGAAGATTTTGGGAGGGTTTTTCTTTTCGTCGAAAATTTCCATATATAACTTTTTGTTTAAAATTAACCGTTCTCCGGCCTCCTTTATCGAAAGGTTTATATATGCAAATGCCTAAGAGCCTATCGCAAATTACCGAAACCCGAGGTGGTAAAGATGGTCGAGATTGACCCGTTTGAGATGGCCGTTAAGCAGCTCGAGAGGGCTGCCCAGTTCATGGACATAAGCGAAGAGGCCCTTGAGTGGCTCAAGAAGCCCATGAGGATTGTGGAAGTTACCGTCCCGCTTGAGATGGACGACGGTTCTGTTAAGGTTTTCACCGGTTTCCGCGTTCAGCACAACTGGGCCCGCGGTCCGACTAAGGGCGGTATAAGGTGGCACCCGGCCGAGACCCTCAGCACCGTTAAGGCCCTCGCCACCTGGATGACCTGGAAAGTTGCCGTCGTTGACCTCCCCTACGGTGGAGGTAAGGGTGGTATCATAGTCAACCCGAAGGAGCTCTCCGACAGGGAGAAGGAGAGGCTCGCCAGGAACTACATAAGGGCCATCTACGACGTCATTAGCCCGTGGACTGACATCCCGGCCCCGGACGTTTACACCAACCCGCAGATCATGGCCTGGATGATGGACGAGTACGAGGTCATCAGCAGGAGGAAGGGCCCGAGCTTCGGTGTCATCACCGGCAAGCCGCCCGGAGTTGGCGGTATCGTCGCCAGGATGGACGCCACCGCCAGAGGTGCCAGCTTCACCGTCAGGGAAGCCGCCAAGGCCCTCGGTATGGACCTCAAGGGCAAGACCATCGCCATCCAGGGTTACGGTAACGCCGGCTACTTCATGGCCAAGATCATGAGCGAGGAGTACGGCATGAAGGTCGTCGCCGTCAGCGACAGCAAGGGCGGCATCTACAACCCGGACGGCCTCAACGCCGACGAGGTCCTCAAGTGGAAGAGGGAGCACGGCTCAGTCAAGGACTTCCCAGGTGCGACCAACATCACCAACGAGGAGCTCCTCGAGCTCGAGGTCGACGTCCTCGCCCCGAGCGCCATCGAGGGTGTTATAACCAAGGACAACGCCGACAAGATCAAGGCCAAGATCGTCGCCGAGCTCGCCAACGGTCCGACCACCCCGGAGGCCGACGAGATCCTCCACGAGAAGGGCGTCCTCATCATACCGGACTTCCTCTGTAACGCCGGCGGTGTTACCGTCAGCTACTTCGAGTGGGTCCAGAACATCAACGGCTTCTACTGGACCGTCGAGGAGACCAGGAAGAGGCTCGATGACAAGATGACCAAGGCCTTCTGGGACGTCTACAACACCCACAAGGAGAAGGCCATCCCAATGAGGGATGCCGCCTACGTCGTCGCCGTCCAGAGGGTCTACGACGCCATGAAACACCGCGGATGGGTGAAGAAGTGATTTCTTCTCCCCTTTTCTATTCGTTTCTGTTCGTCTGAGAATTAATGAGAAGAGATTCTAAGCCTTTTTGACCCTCCCCTGGTAGAGCCTCGATATCGCCTGCATCGCGGCTGCGACCATTATTCCCGTCATTATCATTCCCAGTATCGGCAGCACGAGGGCGCAGAGGAGCTTTGACACAGGTGTTGTGGGGGTTATGTCCCCGTAGCCGACGGTGAAGGCGGATATGAAGGCGAAGTATATTCCGTCCCCGATGCTCAGGGATTCCTGGAGGGAGAGCATCACCCCGAAGACCACTATTATCGTAAAGAGGCCGAGGAGAATGCTTTTGACGTAGTAGAGGACCCTCAAAAATTCATGGAAGAAGGTGCGAAAGCCTATGAGCTCAATCTCGAGCCCTTCCTCTGTCTTCTTCTCCATCCCCTCACACCTTCGCCCAGTATTCCTTCTCCTCAATCATCGCCCTTATCATCTCGTCCTCATCCTTGAACATTGTCCTCCGCGATGGGTTCTGCATGCCGTAGAACTCCATGAACGGGCTCGGCCGTCTCTTGAACGGGTAGTAGAGATATATCGCCGCCAGAGTCCTGTACGCCTCGGCCATCTCGCTGATAACGCCGGCGGAAACGCCTTCCGCGTAGTGGTAAACCGCTATGGCCTTGCTAACGTCGACGAGGTTGAAGTCCCTCTCGACGAGCTGGCGCCTCAGTATGTCCGTGGCCTGCTCTATGTCCTCCCTGTCAAGCTCCTCCACCTGTTCACCGTCCAGGAGGTGTTTGATTCTGATGCGCGTTATCGAGGGGTCCCTGTTGACCTGGGCGTCGTACTCGGCGACCACCCACCAGTCATCCAGTGCCCCAGGATCGAGAACCGTGAAGTGCCCGCTCAGTTTGTTGTAGAAATCCCTAACGCGGTGGTAGTACTCCTCCTCGTGGCCGGTCATTGGGTAGCTGAGGTATACGAGGGGCTTCTCGGCCTCGTGGAATATCAGATCAAGAAAGACATGGTAAGGGTGCCTTATGCCGAACTGGAGGATATAGCGGACCTCGATGCCTTCCTTCTTCAGCTCATGTATCAGGGTTTTGACGTGGTTTATGGCATCCTCGCGCCACATAACGAGGGTCGTCAGCTTGATGTTCTCTGGGTTCTCGCCGAAGCGCTCGAACCACTCCGGGTCGTTGATGATGCGCCGTCTGACCGAGAGGACGTCGTCGAGGACTATTATCACGCGGTTTGGCCTCAGAAGCTTCAGATTGCTGGTTGTGAACCCGATGACGCTTCCGCTTCCCCAGCGGAAGAGGCTCGGGGTTGAAACGAGATGAAAGCCTCTATCACTCTCGTCTATTTCCTTTCTTATTCTATTGAAAGCCTCGTCCCGTATCTCGTTCATCAAATCCTGGTGGCTTATGGCGAAGTCGAGAACGTTCTTCCTCGTTATCTTGACGCCCAGCTCCTTTCCGACCTCCCTGATGTAGTCGAAGACGTGGTAGTAGGCGTAGCTCTCCCCGTCAGCGAGCTTCAGCGCCTCGGTTATGTACTCGTCCCGTCCGTTGAGCGGCGGCCCGGTGAGCAGGATAACTTCCTTCATCATACCACCCCACTGTGTCTAAACGTACACTTCGGACGAAACCTTTAAATACTATTCCCCTAAACTGGCGTTGTAGAGGTTCTTCTATTCTAAAAACATACCAGCAGGGGTGTTGTAATTGGCTGAAAAGCTAAAGGGAACGACTACGGTCGGCATTGTATGTAAGGACGGCGTCGTCCTAGCGGCGGACAGGAGAGCATCGCTCGGCAACATGGTGCTTTCAGAGAGCGTTACCAAGGTGTTCCAGATAGACGACCACCTGGCCTTGGCCGGTGCGGGGAGCGTTGGAGACATACTCTCGCTCGTTAGGCTTCTGAGGGCCGAGGCCAAGCTGTACAGGGCGAAGGTTGGGTATGAAATGAGCGTGAAGGCCCTTGCTACGCTGACTTCTAACATCCTTCACGGCAGCAGGTTCATGCCGTACTTCGGCTGGTTTCTCATAGCCGGCCACGACGAGAAGCCCGGGCTGTACTCGATAGACATGGCCGGGGGCATTACAGAGGATAAGTTCACCGCCGCGGGCTCTGGAATGGAGTTTGCCTTCGCGGTTCTGGAGGATAGCTACACCGAGGACATTAAGCTGGAAGAGGGCATAAAACTTGCCCTCCGGGCGATAAAAGCCGCCACAAGGCGTGATGTTTTCACCGGGGAGGGAATAACCCTCGTTACCGTGACAAAGGACGGCTACAGGGAGCTGAGCAAGGAGGAGATAGAGGCTCTTCTAAAGTGAGGTGGTGACTTTGATAAGGAGAGAAACTTTCGTTGATGACATATTACGGGACATAAAGGCCGTTATAAGTCAGATGGTCCCCAGGGAGGCCAGGATAACCGACGTCGAGTTCGAGGGGCCGGAGCTGGTCATATACGTCAAGAACCCCGAGGCCATAATGCAGGACGGGGAGCTCATCAAGAACCTTGCTAAGGTGCTCAAGAAGCGCATCAGCGTCCGCCCTGACCCGGAGGTTCTTCTTCCGCCGGAAAAGGCCGAGGAAATGATAAAGCAGCTCGTTCCACCGGAGGCAGAGATAACCAATGTGAGCTTTGACCCATCAGTTGGAGAGGTCCTCATAGAGGCCAAGAAGCCGGGTCTGGTTATAGGAAAGAACGGCGAAACCCTGAGGCTCATAACCCAGAGGGTTCACTGGGCCCCCAGGGTCATAAGGACTCCCCCCCTCCAGAGCCAGACCATCTACTCCATAAGGCAGATACTCCAGGCCGAGGCGAAGGACAGGAGGAAGTTCCTCAGGCAGGTTGGGCGGAACATCTACCGCAAGCCCGAGCTGAAGAGTGAGTGGATTAGAATCACCGGTCTTGGAGGCTTCCGTGAGGTTGGAAGGAGTGCGCTCCTTGTCCAAACCAACGAGAGCTATGTTCTCGTTGACTTCGGCGTTAACATAGCTGCACTCAGGGATCCCAAGAAGGCCTTTCCACACTTTGAGGCGCCGGAGTTTAGGTACGTCCTCGATGCCGGCCTGCTTGACGCCATCATCATAACCCACGCTCACCTCGACCACAGCGGAATGCTGCCGTACCTCTTCCGCTACAAGCTCTTCGACGGGCCGATATACACCACTCCCCCGACCAGGGACCTGATGGTGCTTCTCCAGCAGGACTTCATCGAAATACAGCAGATGAACGGCGTTGAGCCGTTGTACCGCCCGAGGGACATCAAGGAGGTCATCAAGCATACCATAACACTCGACTACGGCGAGGTCAGGGACATAGCCCCAGACATGAGGCTTACCCTCCACAACGCAGGTCACATTCTCGGCTCGTCCATCGTCCACCTCCACATAGGCAACGGTCTCCACAACATAGCCATAACCGGCGACTTCAAGTTCATTCCGACGAGGCTCTTCGAGCCCGCTGTGAGCAGATTCCCGAGGCTTGAGACGCTCGTCATGGAGTCCACCTACGGAGGAAGCAACGACTACCAGATGCCGCGTGAAGAAGCTGAGAAGCGCCTGATAGAGGTTATCCACCAGACGATAAGGAGGAAGGGCAAGGTTCTGATTCCTGCTATGGCGGTCGGTAGGGCCCAGGAGATAATGATGGTCCTCGAAGAGTACGCCCGCGTTGGCGGCATAGAGGTGCCAATCTACCTCGATGGAATGATATGGGAAGCTACGGCAATCCACACGGCCTACCCGGAGTACCTCAGCAGGCACCTCCGCGAGCAGATATTCCACGAGGGCTACAACCCGTTCCTCAACCCGATATTCAAGCCCGTCGCCAACAGCCGTGAGAGGCAGGACATCATAGACAGCGGAGAGCCCGCGATAATCATAGCGACATCGGGCATGCTCGTCGGTGGACCGAGCGTCGAGTACTTCAAGCAGCTCGCCCCCGACCCGAAGAACAGCATGATATTCGTCAGCTACCAGGCCGAGGGAACCCTCGGAAGGCAGGTTCAGAGGGGCTTGAGGGAGATACCGCTAGTTGGAGAGGGCGGAAAGACCGAGGTCGTCAAAGTCAATATGGAGGTCCACACCATAGACGGCTTCTCCGGTCACGCCGACAGGAGGGAGCTGATAAGCTACATAGCGAGGCTGAGGCCCAGGCCCGAGCGCGTCATAACCGTCCACGGCGAGCCCCACAAGTGCCTCGACCTGAGCACCAGCATCCACAAGAAGTTCGGCCTGTCGACGAGGGCACCTAACAACCTCGACGCCATAAGGCTGAAGTGATGCCCGATGCAGGTTCGCTGTCCAAGCTGCGGGAGGCTCTATTCCTCCCTTATTCCCCTAACCTGCTCCTGCGGTGAACCCCTTGGAATAACCTACGACTACGATAACGTGGACGTTTCTGCTTGGAGGGACCGGAAACCCGGTGTCTGGAGGTACCGTGAGCTTCTCCCCGATGTGAGGAAAGTCATCAGTCTGAACGAGGGCGGAACGCCCCTTCTGAAGGCAAAACTTGGCGAAGAGCTGGGATTGAACGTATTCATCAAGGACGAGACCCGGAACCCCACGGGCTCCTTCCGCGACAGGCTCATCACGGTCGCCCTTTCCTACGGTCTCCCCTACGCCGAGAACGGCTTCGTGGTTGCGAGCAACGGAAACGCGGCCGCTTCCCTGGCTGCTTACTCCGCGAGGGCGGGTGTCGATGCGTACACCGTCGTGCCCAGATTGATAGAATCCGGAAAGCTCAACCAGATAGTGGCCTTTGGTGCCAAGGTTATACGCTACGGCGAGAGCGTTGATGAGGGCATAAGCTACGCGGAGGGATTGGCCGAGGGGAAAGGGCTCTACAACGTAACGCCAGAGAGCAACATCATCGGCCTTGAGGGGCAGAAGACACTCGCCTTTGAGCTCTGGGAGGAGCTGAACCCGACCCACGTGGTGGTTCCGACCGGCAGCGGGAGCAACCTCTACAGCATCTACAAGGGGTTCGTTGAGCTCATGGAGATAGGGGCCATCGAGGAGATGCCAAAACTTATCGCCGTTCAGGCCGAGAAGTGTTCCCCCATAGCGAGCGAAATCCTGGGCGTCGAGCCGAGGGCGGAGCCGACCAAGGCGCTGGCGCTCTACGTGAAGAACCCCGTGATGAAGGAGCTCGCACTCCGGGCCATACACGAGACCGATGGAACCGCGGTGATGGTCGGCGAGGATGAGCTTGACCTCGGGCAGAGACTGCTCGCCGGTGAGGGGGTCTTCGCGGAATACGCTTCGGCGGTGATAGTTCCCGCCCTGCTCAAGCTGGCGGAGGAGGGCTACTTTGAGAGGGACGACAGGATAGCGCTCATTGTGACCAGCTCAGGTCTCAAGGGGCACTACTCCGAGACCAGGGAGAAGTTCAGCATAGGGGGAACGAAGCTCGACATCCTGAGGCTCCTCAGCGAGAGGGTCATGTACGGCTACGAGATATGGGAGGCCCTTGAGAAGCCCCTGAAGTACCAGGCGGTTTACCAGCACCTCCGCGAGCTTGAAAGTCTGGGTTTGATAGATGAATCCCACAGAAAGGGCAGGCGCGTCTACTACAGGCTGACGGATAAGGGCCGCAAGTTCCTGGAGACACTGTCCGAGTAACGGAAAGGTTTTAAAAGGTCTTTTTAAAGCTAAGCGTAGGTGAAGAACGTGGAGCTGGCAATTGAACACAAGTTTTCACTCTCAGTTTACCTCTGGGGACTCATCTGTGGCCTGGTCAGTGGCATCGCCGCCGCGAAGTTTCAGTACGGCTGGATGATAGGCGTCGCCATGTTCCTGGTCATCGATAAGGTAGTCATGGCCATCATAAAGGAGCTGCCGCCCGACATCGAGGAGGAGCGTCTTATACTCAGGAAGGCCTTCTTTGGCTGGTTCCTGTTCTGGTTATACTTCACCATGCTCAGCTACACTCTGATGGTCAGCTTCCAGCCCCAGTTCTACTCAAACCAGAGCCTGCTGTATCAACTCACGCAGAACGGAACGGTGATGGGGTGAGCCTATGGAGGAATTCAAGAGGGCCGTCGCTAAGGAGGCGTTGAAGTTCATCGAGGACGACATGATAGTCGGCCTCGGCACAGGCTCCACCACCGCTTACTTCATCGAGTACCTCGGCAAGCTCATAATGGAGGAGGAGCTCGAGGACGTCTACGGTGTTCCCACCTCCTACCAGGCCAGGCTCCTCGCCCTTGAGAACGGCGTTCCGGTAGTTGGTCTGGACGAGGTGGATGCGATTGACATCGCCGTTGACGGCGCCGACGAGGTTGACCCGCACCTCAACCTCATCAAGGGCCGCGGTGCGGCGCTCACCATGGAGAAGATAATCGAGTACCGCGCCGGAACGTTCCTCGTTCTCGTTGACGAGGGCAAGCTCGTGGAGAGGCTTGGCCAGAGGATGCCGGTTCCCATCGAGGTGATTCCGGCAGCTTGGCGCGCCATAGCCGAGGAGATAGAGGTCTTCAACGCAACGGCAGAGCTCAGGATGGCGAGCAAGAAGGACGGGCCGGTTGTTACGGACAACGGCAACTTCATCCTCGACGCCAGATTCCACCGCATAGACGACCCGCTCGACCTTGAGATAGAGCTCAACAACATTCCGGGCGTCGTGGAGAACGGCATCTTTGCGGACATAGCCGACATAGTCCTCGTTGGCACCAAGGACGGTGTCAAGAAGCTGGAGCGCTGAAGTTTTTCATTTTCTGCAGGCTTCGTTTTGACTCTTGTTCAAGTACGTCATAATCGTACGTATTCTTTCCGCTGTCCGTTAAGGACGTACCAAAAGTTAGTAGCTCCTTACAGAAAGTCCACTACAAGGATTGTCCCAACACTCATAAAACCTGCTTTCCTATATGAGAACACTCTCAAACGGCTTTAACAAGGGGTTTACTTCTCTTGACGCCCTTCTGGCGTCGATTTAAAAGCAAATCCATACCAAAAGAAGCAATCCACAGGTTCTCCACCCCCAAATGCACCATCAAGGAGAGAAATCACATGAGAAACTCGGAATTTTGAAAAGGCGCTACAATCTTTGATGAAACTTTGCACAAGAAAATTTCTGGGGGTGTGGGGGCGTTAGCCCCCCAGTAGTTTAAAGAGAAACGGGGTTGTGGGGCGTAGCCCCACTATGGGGGTTTGAGAGTACAGAGAGATAAGGGGGCGGAGCCCCCTTGTCTTTCGTTGTGGTGCGGGGGAGGGGATTTGAACCCCTGAACCCCTGCGGGAGTGGATCTTGAGTCCACCGCCTTTGACCAGGCTCGGCAACCCCCGCGCACTGCGGGTTTCAAAAAGAATAACAAAAGGCTGGCTTATAAATTTAACGTCCCCGCGCGGAGAAAACGGAAAGGGGGGACCTCAAACCTTAATCGGCGCACCGAAGGCCCTGTCGCCGGCGTCTCCAAGGCCGGGCAGGATGTAGCCGTGGTCGTTGAGCTCCCTGTCTATGGCCGCCACAAACATCTCAACGTCCGGGTGGGCTTCCTTTATCCTACTTATTCCCTCGGGGGCCGCGAGAACTCCAACTATGACGTAGCGCTTGGCCTTTCCGTACTTCTTGACCTCTTCGAGAACCTTGATGAGCGTTGAACCGGTTGCTATCATTGGGTCTGCTACGATGACGGTGTCCTCCTCCCTTATCTGCGGCACCTTGACGTACCTCATCTCTATCTCGAACTTCGGCGCCTTTCCGCGGGAGGCCGAAACGATACCAACGCGGGCATGGTCGAGGACCTTGATGAGGCCCTCCATGAGGGGTATCGCCGCGCGGAGAACGGTGATTATGACGACGTTTCGCCTGTCCTTGACTATCGTTCCGGTTGTCTCCTCAAGCGGCGTTTTTATCGGAACCCTTTCGACCTCCATCGTCTTGGTCAGCTCGTAGGCCATGTAGCGGCCGAGCTTGACGAGTCCCTTTCTGAACGGTATTGGCCCCGTTTTCTCGTCCCTCAGCTCCGTCAGAATCTCCATGATGAACGGGGAGTCCTCAAAGGAGTAAACACCCTTCCACCGCTTGTCCTCTATCATCGCTCTCACCGGTGGTGGGTCGGGGGAAGGGTTTATTAGCCTTCCGGCTGTCAAGCCGTGGCCTTCTCGGGCTCGGTTTTTGCTTTCTCCTCGATTATCCGTCTCATCCATGTTCCGCGCAGGAACCAGGCGAGGGCGACTATCGCGGCTATAAAGTTGCTCATTCCCATTCCGAAGAACACTCCCTTGCTCGTGAAGTTGAAGAGTTCGGCCAGGGGTATGGTGATTCCAAGGACGGTGATGGCTCCTATGTAACCGAAGGCATAGCTGAGCGGAATCCTTAGGCCCCAGAGGCGGAATATCCCGAGGGCCATGCTCTTCTTGGTGTGGCCGGCGGAGCTGAAGGTTCTGTTCACGACTATGAAGATTCCGTTGAAGAAGGGCACCGAGATGAGGAAGTACTTGAGAACGACCTCGCTCTCCTTGATCACAGCCGGGTCGTTGAGGAACACGCGGAATATCTCGACGCAGAAGACCCCGATTATCAGTATCGCAAGGCTCGCTATTGTGAAGTTTATGGCCATCGTCCTCTCGGCTATCCTCTTGGCCCTTTCGTAGTTCTCCGCCCCAACGTTCTGGGCTATCATCGTTCCCATTGCCATGCTTATGCCGCGCGAGATGCTCGTGAGGAAGTTAACCAGCCTGGTGGTTATAACGTAGGCGGCGTAGGTGACATCGCCGAAGCCGAAGATTATCCTCGTGAGGATGACGAAGCCGAAGCTGTTCGCCGACTGTCCGATGCTCGACGGCAGGCCGACCTTGAATATCTTCTTGTAGAACTCAAAATCGGGCTTGAGGCTCTCAAGGCTCAGGCTCAGTCCAACTCTATCTGTGAAGAGGAGGTAGAGGCCAATGAAAGCTCCTACCGAGTTGGCAAAAACCGTCGCTATGGCGGCTCCGGCAACGCCCAGCTCAGGGAAGCCGAGCCAGCCGAATATCAGGATTGGGTCGAGGATTATGTTTATTGCCACCGTGAGGAGGGTTATCTTGACGGGCGTCTTCGTGTCTCCAGTCGCCCTTACGAGGGCCCCGAAGGCCATGAAGGTGAAGGAGAAGGGAATGCCGAGGAATATTATCGTCGCGTAGGTGAGCGAGTATGGATAGACGTTCTCGCTGACCTTCATGAAGTGCAGGGCGTAAGGTAAGAGGAGCGTTCCGATTATGGCAGTTGCCGTCGCGAAGAACAGCATGAGTGAGTAAAGGGCCCCAGCCGAGCGGTTGGCCTTCTTGTACTCCCCCGCCCCGATGTACTGCCCGACGAAGGCGAAGCCCGCCGTCGTGAAACCCATGCCCAGCGCCATGAGGGTTCCGATTATCGGCCAGGTGACGCCGGGGGCCGAGAGCGCTTCCCTCCCGAGTTTACCTAGCCAAAATGTGTCCGTGATGTTATAGACAACCTGGACTAGGTTGTTAACGATAAGCGGACCCGCCAGAACGAGAAGGGTTTTCTCTATGGGCCCAGTCAGTATCTCCTCACGCATCCTCTGGATTTTCTCGCCCCTCATGTGCTATCAGACCGCAATCGAAACGGTGATATATAAAGTTACCCCTTCTCCTCTATGATGCGACTCATCCAGCTTCCGGTCAGGAACCAAGCGAGCGCAACAACCGCGCCGAGAACGTTGCTCAGGCCCATCCCCAGCCACATCCCGGCCGTGTCCTTCACGAGGATTCCAAGGCCGTAGCTGAGGGGGAGCCTCAGCCCCCAGAGACGGAACATGCTCAGCACCATGCTCTTCTTGGTGTGGCCGGAACTCTGGAAGACGTTGTTCACCGCCGAGAAGATGCCGAAAAACGGCAGCGATGCGGAGAAGTACTTAACGACCTTGGCGCTCTCCGCTATTATCGCTGGGTCCTTGATGAAGAAGCTGAATATCTCGACGCGGAAGAGGGCGAAGAGGAGCGTTCCGACGCTCAGGATGGCGAAGTTTATCGCCATCGTCTTCTCGGCTATGGTCTTGGCCCTCTCGTAGAGCTTCGCACCAACCGTCTGGCCGACCATAGTGCCCATAGCCATGCTTATGCCGTCCGAGAAGGCGAACATGAAGTTGGTGAGCCTGTTGGTTATCGAATAGGTCGCGAAGGCCACATCTGCCTCACCGAACTGACCACCGAGGGTGAAGATTATCCTCGTGAGTATGACGAAGCCAAGGGCTGTGGTTGACGAACCAACACTTGAGGGTATGCCGACGCGGAAGATGCGCTTGTAGAACTCCCAGTCCGGCTTCAGGCCCTCAAGCGTAAGGTGTATTCCAACCTTTCCCTTGAAGAGGAGGTAACCGCCAACGACCGAACCCAGGCTATTGGAGAGCATCGTGGCTACGGCAGCACCGACGACCCCGAGCTCCGGAAAGCCCGCCCAGCCAAAGATGAAGAACGGGTCCAGGACCAGATTGAGAAGCACAGTGGCTATGTTTATCTTAACCGGTGTTTTGGTGTCGCCTATGGCCCTCAGGAGGAAGTTGAAGGCAAAGAGCGTGAAGGCAAAGGGTATCCCGGCGAAGATGACGCGGGTGTAGTCGAGTGCGTAGGGGTAAACGGTCTCGCTCACGTTCATGAACTGGAGGAGGTACGGGGCGGAGATAACTCCGAATATCCCAACACCGATGGCGAAGAACATCATGAGGGAGTAGAGTGCCCCCGCGGCGCGGTTTGCCTTTTCGTACTCCCTCGCTCCGACGTACTGGCTGACAAAGGCGAAGCCCGCTGTAGCAAACCCCATGCCTATCGCCATAAAGAACCAGACGAGGGGCCACGCCGTTCCCGGAGCGGCTAGTTCCTCCCTTCCGAGCTTCCCGAGCCAGTATGTGTCGGTGAGGTTGTAGAGAACCTGGACGAGCTGGTTTATGATTAAAGGATAGGCTAGCACTATGAGCGTTTTCACTATCGGTCCACTGACGATCTGGTCGCGCATTGCCTCTACTTTGTCGCTCCTCATTGAGACGGCTATCGAAACGTTGGTATAAAAAGTTTATTGTGGATAAAAGAGCCAGCGACCAGAGCTTCTCCATTTACCTGGAGAAACTCCGTTGAAGTCGTAGTAAACGGTAGAAACGAAGAGAAAAGGGAAGAAAGCTCACTCGAAGAGAGCCTTCCTGGCGGCCTCGAGCCTGAGCCTGGCCTCTTCCCTGGCGACGGTCTTCCTGACGAGCTCGACGGCGTCCGGGTTGGCGCTGACGCTGTCGATGCCGAGCCTGACGAGGAGCTTGACCATCTTCGGGTCGCTGCCGGCCTGGCCGCAGATGCTGGTCTCGACGCCGTACTTCTTGCAGGTCTTGATGACGTTCTCGATGAGCTTGAGCACTGCCGGGTGCTTCTCGTCGTAGAGCTTGAAGACCCTCTCGTTGTCCCTGTCGATGGCGAGGGTGTACTGGGTGAGGTCGTTGGTACCGAAGCTGATGAAGTCGATGCCCTCCTTGATGAGGTCCTCGATGATGAGGGCACTCGCTGGGGTCTCGATCATGACGCCCCACTCGACGTCCTTGTGCGGAACGAGGCCGACCTCAAGGGCGATCTCCTTGGCCCTCCTGACCTGCTCCGGGTGGCTGACGAGCGGGAGCATGACGCCGATGTTGTCGTAGCCCTCGTCAACGAGCCTCTTAATGGCCTTGAACTCGGCCCTGAGAAGCTCCGGCTGGTCGAGACCGCGCCTGATTCCTCTCCAGCCGAGCATCGGGTTCCTCTCTTCGGGCTCCTCTTCTCCGCCCGGAAGCTCACGGAACTCGTTGGTCGGGGCGTCGAGGGTCCTGTACCAGACGCGCCTCGGGTAGAAGGCCTCGACGACGGTCCTGATACCCTCGACGAGCTTCTCGATGAGCTCCTCCTCCTTGCCCTCCCTGATGAATTTGATCGGGTGGGCGCCTATGCCGAGGATCATGTGCTCAGCGCGAAGGAGACCGACACCGTCGGCGCCGGTGGCTGCGGCGCGCTCGGCAACCTCGGGCATGGAGACGTTGACCTTGACCTCGGTCGCTGTAACGAGCGGGGCACCGGCAACGACGACCTGGCCGGCGGCCTTCTCTTCCTCCTCCTTCTTGACGAGGCTCTTGACTATGCCCTCGTAGACGACACCCCTGGTACCGTCGACGGTGACGAGCATGCCATCCTTGAGGACCTTGGTGGCCTCCTTGGTACCGACGACGGCAGGGATACCGAGCTCCCTGCTGACGATGGCGGCGTGGCAGGTCCTTCCGCCCTCGTCGGTGACGATAGCGGAAGCCCTCTTCATGGCCGGAACCATGTCCGGGTTGGTCATGGTGGTAACGAGAACGTCGCCCTCCTTGACCTTGTCGATCTCGCTGGCGTCGAAGATGACGACAACCTTACCGGCACCGATGCCCGGCGAGGCTCCGAGACCCTTGAGGAGAACCTTCATCTCCTCGGTCATCTCGGCCTCCTCGGTCTTGACCTCCTCCTTGAGGGTGGTGATCGGCCTGCTCTGGACGATGTAGAGCTTGCCGTCGTCCTTGTCGTAGGCCCACTCGATGTCCTGCGGCCAGCCGTAGTGCTCCTCGATCTTGGCACCGATCTTGGCGACCTCGATGATCTGCTCCTCGGTGAGAACCTGCTTCTCAACGTACTCGGGACCGAGGAAGTCGGCGACCTTGACGTAGATGGTACCCTTGCCGGTCTCCGGGTTGCGGACGACCATGACTTCCTTCTTGGCGATGTACTTCTCCTTTATCTTCCAGGTGCCCTTCTCGACGATGTACTCGTCCGGGGAAACGCTGCCGCTGACGACGGCCTCACCGAGGCCCCAGGCGGCGTTGATCATTATCTCGTTCCTGTCGTTGGTGACCGGGTTGGCGGTGAACATGACACCGCTGGTCTCGCTGTTGACCATCTTCTGGACGACAGCTGAGAGGTAGACCTTGCTGTGGTCGAAGCCCTGCTTGGCCCTGTAGAAGGTAGCGCGGGCAGTCCAGAGGCTGGCCCAGCACTTCTTGACCTTGTCTATGACGTCGTCAACGCCGTAGACGTCGAGGTAGGTCTCCTGCTGGCCGGCGAAGCTGGCCTCAGGAAGGTCCTCAGCGGTGGCAGAAGAGCGAACGGCAACGTAAACGGCGTCCTTGTTGAACCTCTGGGAGAGCTCCTTGTAAGCCTTCTCAATCTCCTCGGCGATCTCCGGGAGCATCGGGAGCTCAATTATCTTCTGTCTGATCTTAGCGGTGTTCTCCTGGAGCTGCTTGGAGTCATCAACGTTGGTCTCGGCGATGACGCCCATAATCCACTCCTGGAGGGTCTTACCATCCTCGAGCTTGACGTTCTCGACGAAGTACTTGTAGGCCTCGGCGGTGACGCAGAAGCCGGGCGGAACCGGAATACCGGCGTTGGTCATTTCTCCAAGGTTGGCACCCTTTCCGCCAACAAGAGCGACGTCGCCCTTTCCGAGTTCCTCAAACCACTTTATAAATTTGTATTCGCTCATGCGAATCCCTCCACAATCGTTTACTGCGGGTGATATATCGAGGGTTCATATTTAAAATTAACTATCCAAGGCTGTTCTCTGGCGTACAGGAATGAAAAAGAAGGCAAATGTGTCCATTAGGGGAATAAGGGTTCCCTAAAACTTTCTAACGTAAACAATAAAGTCCCCGTTTTGGAATTCCCTCGCAATCCTGTAGTTTCCGCTGCTCTCTATGTTAAGCGCAGGGTCCGATTTCATGCGGACTATGACGTCGTAGCGGCCCTCGGAGATGCGCTCCCTCACCTGAGGGACGTCCATTATTACCTGAATGGTTGCGTTCGGATAGTAGAGGCCGGCCATTGTATACATTTTCTGCGAAACCAGCAGCCAGTCCGCGGGATAGTTCTCCGAGGCGTACTCAAAAACCTCCACGTAGATTGCCCCCTGCTCGTCCCAGTCGCCCTTGAGGGCCGAGGCGTCCCTGCAGATGGGCACCAGGAAGAGCACCAGGAGCAGAACAGCAACGTGCCTTTTGTATTCCACAGCTTTGGTGGCCTCTGAGAGTGCCTTCGAGATTCCCCACAGCCCGTGGGCAGCGAGGAGTGCCAGGGCGGGTGAGAGGAAGGTTATAAACCTCTCCTCCTTGTGGGTCACGGTCATTATGCCGAGCAGACCAACGAAGAGCCAGCTAATCAGGAGCCAACCCTCTTCGTCTTTCTTGAGCAGGATGAATCCTATTGCTGCCAGTAGGGCGATTACCCCGATTGTGTTGACGAGCATTCCGATGTAGTCAAAGGCCGATACGGGGGGCGCGTTGGTCACGTACTGGGTTGCAACGCTGAAGGGTTTGAAGGCTCCACCGTAGTGGAGGTGCCCCATGTACAGCCAGGGAAGGAGCGTTATCGCCAGCAGGGCGAAGCCGAGGGGGTACTCCCTCTTCTTTGCCCATTCCCAGTGCTCGGTCAGGTACAGGTACGCCACCATAACCCCGATTATTGACAGACCCGTGTACCTGGTGAGTATCGCTATCCCCGCAACCACGAAGGACAGGTATATCCTCAGGGGAGCCTGATTTTTCTTCCCCGTGTAGAGGAGGTACACCGCGAGGGTGTAGAAGAAGGTGAACTCGCTGTGAACGAGCTCCCTGGTCCCCATCGCGAATGCCAGGGGGTTGAAGATGTACAGCGCGGCAGCCAGGGTGGCCTTAACGCTGTCATTCCACATCCTGACGGCGAAGAGGTACACGAGGCCGGCGGTCAGCGAGTAGAAAACCGCCGACACCAACCGGGCGATTGTCACATGGTGTTCCGGCGAGAAAAACCTGAAGAGCACGGCCAGGGTGTAGACGTAAACGGGCGGGCGGTACATCATGTAGGTGCCCTGGTACGTGTAGTTCGTTATCCCGTGGAGGAGGTTCCTGGCTATGTCGATGTAGAGCGCCCCGTCGTAGGTTATGGTCCTTGAGGGGAGCGTCATGACCGCAAGAACTAGTGTGAAGAGTGATATTCCCCCTGCCGTCAGCAACTCTCCCTTCCTTGAAGTCCCCGGCATGCTGATCCCCCTTACTCTTGTTGGTGTTACTATTTAAACATTTCGAGATTAAAAAAATCAGTCGAACTCCAGCAGGGGATGGGTCCTGAGGAGTTCGTTCAGCATGTCAATGGCCCTCTCACTGCCGTAGGCGTAGCCGAAGTAGCGATACATCGTGAGCACCGCGTCGAGTGGATGAACCTCTCTGTTGGGGTCGAAGGTATCCTCGATGAACCTGAGCGTCTTCTCCTCGGCATCCGTGAGCCCGGCCACGTGATAGATGTAGACCATCTGAGCGTATGTCGCCCTGGAATACGCGTATTCGTATTTCTCGGCCTTGAGCTTTCCGCTCTCCTCCTGCTCTCCCGTCATCCACTGGGCGGCCTTCTTAACGGAGTCCAGAACGCTCTCGTTGCCCGTCAGCTGATAGTACCTCGCGAGGCTCGAGGCAACCGCTATGGTGGTACCGAGGTTATCGTTCCAGCTCCCATCTCCCTTCTGCTCCTTCAGCAGCTGGTCGACGATGTTCTTCTCCGTCGTGGAGTTCAGGATGCCGAGATCCTTGTAAACGGGAAGCATGAGGGCGTTGGTCACCATCCCTCCGTGGGGATCCTTGGGGGTCGTCATGAAGTAGTCCTCGCGTTCCCTGTCCTCCAGCAGCTTGAGCGACCTCTCCTTTCCGTCGAAGTTAACGTCCTTCAGGGGTTCGAGCGTGTATGAGGTGTACAGCGTAAAGTCGTTGGGCGGAATGCCCCATGGGAATGCTCCGTTATCCATCTGCTTGTACGAAAGCCAGCGAAGGAGCCAGTCCTTTCTCGCTTTGAAGCTCTCATCGCCGGTTCTTTGATAGAGGCGCGAGTACAGGTCGACCATCCACGCGTTGAGGTTGAAGTACGCCTTGTACCTGCTGTCGAAGTCGGCGTAGTTGTATCCTGTCCAGAACTTCTCCAGGAAGTTCACCAGCGGGGAATAGTTGCCGGTGTAGTTCACCGGGAACGGTTGCTCCATCTTCAGAGTTGGCTCCGGAATGAAGTGGTATATCACCGAACCGCCGTTGCAGAACTCCAGCTTGAAGTGGGTGTCGTAGGGGGCGTACTCCATGAGGCCGTAGCGAATGAAGCCGTAGGAATAGCGCTTCCTATCAGCGAAGATGTAGCTTACGTTGTATTTTCTCATGAGGTAGTACGCCCACTCCCTCTGGTTCGAGCTGAACATCACGACGTGATCGGAGTACGCCTGTGTGGCCTCCTGAACCGTCGGAGCCTCCCCGAAGAAGCCCTGGTAGACCTTCTTCCAGATGACGACGTCCTTCCTCTTCGTGTTGCCTATCAGCAGGTACCCCATGTCCCACCAGACGAGTATCGTGGCGTTTTCCGGTGTGTTCTGAACTATCCACTCGTAGGCCTCTTTATCGCTCACCGTTGGAGCCTCAACGTATTTATAGGTCCCGTAAACGCCCTGGGCGAGGGGGGAGACCAGGATCAACAGGATTACGAGCGAGGTGAGCCACTTCTTTCTTGATATCCCCTGTATCCACTCCGCACCGAAGCCCTTAACGCCCTCGAAGGCTTTTCTGAGCGTTGGGCCTATGACAGGGAATATGACGTCAATGAGGTACTCGGCGGCCATTGCGGAGAGCGGTATGGCCGCGTAGGGGTCACGGAAGCGGAATGAGATTCCGCCGGCGAATATGAATGCCCACGCCCACAGAACAAAGCCGCGCCTTATGCTGTCGCGCCTGAAGTAGTATGGGCTCGCTATCGCTCCGAAAACGAGCTGAACGACTCCTATCCACTTGAAGTATCCGAGGAAGCTGACCTCGCTCCTCTGGAGCCTCAGGGCGAGCTCTCCCAGCGTGGAGTGTACGAAGGAAACCTGCGTGTAGGCGAGGAGCGCAACCACCGCAAGGGCCACGAAGTAGTGAAGATGCCGCTTTATGAAATCCCACCAGTACGAGACGAGCACGAGGAGCGCGGCTAGGACGAAGAATATCCATCCCCTGTGGGTCACCATGTATATAGCGAAGACGAGCGCCAGCGGGATTAGGTCAGGGATTCTCTTCGATTTGAGGAACCTTATTCCGAAGAGCATGCTGAGGGAGAAGAGGAACAGCCCCAGGTTCTCGGGTATGTACAGGCTCGTTCTGTAGATGAAGTTCGGAGCAAACGCCAGAAGGGTCACGGCGAGGAGCGCACGCTTTTTATCCTCCATGAGCTCCTTAAAGGCGAGATAGAAGCCGAGAACGGCCAGGGTACCGTAGACCGCGGGGAGAACGAAGAACAGGTAGTCCGATGGGAAAATCTTGTAGAATGCGGCTCCGATTATGTGGAACAGGGGAGGGTAGCTGTACGCCCGGAGGCCGAGCAGGGAGGGGATATCCTTTGATATGGAGTCCAGACCGTAGTGGACGATTCTTAGGGTTATATCCTTGTGAAGGTATTCATCGTAAGTGGCAAGCAGGAGCGTCCTGTGGGGTATTAACCTAACGATGAAGGACGCGATGAGAAGCAGCGGGAGGTAGAGGCTCTCCTTTTTCATTCCACGACACCCCTCAAGTTTTTAAGTCCTTTTCTTAACATTAATTGGTGGTAAAGTGAGGGGGTTAAAAATCTTTAGCCTTGCCTTCTTTTCGTACCTCGCCCTTTCACTGTACGCCAACTATTTCGACGGGGAGCTCGCGGAGGTTATATACTCCCGCGGTTTGGAGCCTTCGATGCTCCTTCTGGGAACGGTCTATGCCGTTGCGTTCTTCTCTGTCTTTGCCCTGGGATATGTTTCCAGGATAAAGCTCAGCCCGGCTTTTTTAGCGGTGCTCTTCCTGGTGCTTTCCTTTCATGACTTTCCCGTGGTTCCTACCCTGGCGGTTCTGGTTTTGATCGCCTACCGGCTCCGGATAAACCCCTTCCGGCTGTTTCCTCACATCTCCCTCCTCGTTGCCCTCCTGATTCCGCTCAGCCTCTACATCGTAATCGGGGTCCCATTCTTCGAGCGCGCCCTCAGGTACGAGCTCGTCGGCCCCCTGGTGCTGGCAGCCATTCTGGCCGTCATCGGAATGGCGTATTCCAAGGTTTCCCTTCGCTGGAAGACCTTTCTGGTCGCGGTTTATTCCATTCTGTTCTTCCTGGGAACGTTCCGCTCCCTGGTCCTTCTGGTGTACCTCGCCTACTTTCTGGTGGTCTACCTGGACTATCCGGAGCTCAGGAGATGGCTGGCTGCCCTCAGCACGGTTCCTCTCTTCCTGATACTCGGAATGAGCGGCGGATTAAACGCCGTTCTTGTCAGGATAGGGTTCACCTTCCTTGTTTTCCACAATCTAGTCCGCCTTTCGCTCCCTTGGGGCTTCTTCCACGGTGCGCTGCTCTTCAGCGATAATCCCCGTCACCTTGTAGCCTCTATGTTCGGCGCGTCCACCAACTACACCTACTTCTTTTTCGGACAGCCCATAGCCGATTTTGGCATCCTAGGGATTTTAGAGGCATTTCTGCTTGGGACGTTCCTCTACAACAGCGAGCGGAGCAAAGAAAGCTTTGTGGTCGTGTTGTCGTTGATGCTGTACTCCCTTGATCCCGGTGTGGATGCGTTCGTGATGTTATTCATCGCGGGGACTCTGCTATTCTTAGCCTCCGAGCCGGATGTAACATAAAGGAAGGTCACTAATGTTCTAGAATAATCATCCAGGTTGTAATATGGCTGCTAAGGTTGGTTATACATCCCTGTGGTGCGAAACGTTTATATCGGTGCTCCATCCACAGTATAGGTGAACATTACAACCCGGAGGTGTCAGGATGAATCGGAAGGCCTTGAGTCTTTTGATTGTGGTAGTAATGTTGTTGGCGGTAGTTCCAGCATTACTTCCGAAAGCTATGGTAAGTGCAAATAGTGCTAGCTTGCCAGTACTCCATAAGGCCTCTGTTCATGAGGCATTGGTAAGTACCAAGCCTTTACCCAAGCTTGAGGATTCTCAAGGGTTAGCAACTGTACTTCGGAGGATAAAGGAAGACGCAGTTAAGGAAGACAAAACTACAGTTCGACTGATAATAGCTCCTGAAAAGGGACGTTCTGATAGTGTCCTAAACGAGCTTAGAAAGATAGGGACAATAGATCCCATCAGTAAGCCTGAGTTACAGTTTATTGTTGTTAGTGTTCCAATTTCCAAACTTATGGACATCGCCAATATCCCAGGCATCAAGTATGTTTGGAAGGACAGAATGGTCCGAATACCTAAACCTTCATGGGTTAAACTCTATGAGTACATAGTAAACTACCATCAACTACCGCCTCAACTTGAACCTAATAATATTGGATCATCTCCATACTTGTCCCTTTACGATTGGGACATGGAAGTCATTAATGCCCCCGAAGCTAGGAACAGCTATGGTGTAGATGGAAGTGGTGTAAAGGTTGCAGTTATTGATACCGGAGCCGATCCTGGTCAGCCGTATCTCCAGATAACCCCTGAGGGAAAACGAAAAATAATAACCTGGATTGATACTACTGGCGAAGGTGAAGTAAAACTTTCCTATAACTTTACTTCAGCAGACGTTTCTGGAGGGCTCGTCCACTTGGTACTCCATGACGTGCAGATTGATTGGGGGGCGTACTGGAAATTCCTTGTAATGGATCCAGTCTCTGAAGACTACCTTGGGAGGCCTGACAGGTACACTACAATCTCAACTCTGAACTTAACTATACAAGTTCCGAGTGAAGTAGTGTCTTCGAACGGGATTTACAAGTTTGGTTTCCTTCCAGAAAGGTACTTTGATCTGAATTTTGACAATAATATCGACGAGGTGTACTTTGTCCTAGCAGTTAATAGCACTGGAAACGGTTATGATACAGTTTATCTGTACCCAATTCCGCTACAGTTGAACACAACTGATGCAAGCTTGGAACCGGTTGTGCAGTATTTACTCGCTTCTGAGAATGCTTTAAATGCTGGAGACTACAATGGCTACATAAACAATTATTCTCTTGCAGTCAACATGTTCAAAAATGCCCTAAACGCAGTACCGGTTTCCAATGCTTCCTATAACTACACTATTGATCTTTCTGGTGCCTTTGAGCTTAAATCCTTCGAAATTGCAGGGGACTATGCGCCGCTAGGTCCAGGAATTGGTCCTGAATACGTAGTGAACTTAATGGTTGGATATCTAACCACTATGCCCGTTGCTTTGGCTTATACTGACGTAGTGCTCTCAATGATTGACTCTGAGGGAACCTCTATAGTGTTTGGATGGGATGGGGGACAGCATGGAACCCATGTAAGTGGCACTATAGCTGGTTATGGCGAACCTAATTCAGGATATCCATGGCCGTTTAATGAGACGGGAATGATTGGAGTTGCTCCAGGAGCGCAGTTAATGGAATACAGGGCACTTTCAAGTATAGGATATGGACAAGCTTCATGGATAATTGCAAGCATGATAGATGCCACCCTAAAAGGTGCAGATATCATCAGTATGAGCCTTGGAGGAAACGCTGACTATAATGATGGTACAGAAAGTCCAGACAACTTTTATGTTGATATGCTCTCGGACCGCTATGGGGTTACCTTTGTTATAGCAGCTGGGAATGAGGGGCCCGCAATGAACACTGTCGGAAGTCCAGGAGATTCCAGATTCGCCATTACTGTCGGTGCATACGTTGACCCAGAGCCATGGAAGTACTTTAGTATGCCAGGAAGTCCAGAGGTGCCTCCGCAGGTCACTGATTTCTCATCTAGAGGACCGAGGATGGATGGTCTCCTTGATCCCGATGTAATAGCTCCCGGGCAGTTTGTGTTCTCTACGCTCCCGATATACAGCTGGGGAGAGTACTACAGTTGGGCCTCTGATTGGTGGCAGGGGACTTCTATGGCCACCCCACATGTGGCAGGTGTTGCTGCATTAATCGTAGGCTATGCAAAAAAGAATGAGTTGCAATTTGATCCACTCAAGATAAAAGAATCCATCGAATTCTCTGCTACCCCGATACCTGGATACACGCTTGTTGACCAAGGATTTGGTCTGGTACAGGCAGACAAGGCTATTGACAAGTTCTCCAAAGTAGCACATGAAAACACGCCCTTACTTTACGTTGGAACTACATATAGTGACTTTAAGACTCCAATAGAGACTAATTGGCTCCCGAATAAGCCAGCAGAGTACATAAACTACCAATATGGCCTTCCTTACCTCTACGGTGGAATTTACATAAGGAACTCTCAGGTCACAACTGTTCCGGTTTCTGTGTACTCCCTAAACTATGAGGGTCACTTGAAGATAACAAGCACAGTGTCTTGGGCAAAGCCTTCAGTTACTGAACTTTCAGTCTCTGAGGGCAACAATGTTACTTTCTTCGTGACAATAGATTACTCTAAGATCCAAAAACCTGGTATCTACGCGGGGCTTATTTACATTGATAATCCATCAACAAACCTTGTCGAGGGTTACATCCCGATCACTGTCTTTGTTCCAGAACGGCCAGTAAATGGCCAGCTAGTGATAACAGACACATTCCAGGATGTCGGTGATTCTGTCCACAGATATGTATTCCAAGTTCCAGAGGGCACCCAGAGAATGGTTCTTAATATCACCACAGATTCAGGTAATTTCCTATTTATGCAACTTGTTCCCCCAACAGGAACTCATGTACTCAATTACCTAGGTTACGGTGCATTCGGACTCAGAAATAGGGTGATAGAGCTTCAAAATCCCCTCCATGGTACATGGGAACTTGTAATTTGGGACGCTAGGGAGTACAATACTGGATGGGAGTTCCATTCCACAATAAAAGTGAACTTCTACGGGATTACCTCCGAACCTAGAGTCCTCCATGTAAATGGGAATGTTGGGAGTCCCGCAGTGGGTTATATAACACTGAAGAATACTCTAGGGACATTTAATGCCACATTCCACGCTACGAACAATGTAACACTCTACGGTGGCATGCTCTGGGATACTGGGGGGGATATAAACGGTTATCCCCACGAGTTCTATATCGATAGTATGCATAATCCGGAGTTCTTTGAAGATGCAGTGTACCTTGAGGTCTCCGTGATTCCAGAGTACCCCGACCAAGACGTGTACGTGGAGGCAGTGTACAATTTATACAGCAACTATCCGACAATCCTTGTGACCTCCGGAGGAACCCTACAGATACCTCTTGTCAACAATAGTCTACCAGCGTATCTCTACATTGGATCAGATGAACCTGCCTACGTCTACTTGTTAGTAGTCTACAAGAATTCAGAGGTTCGTATTTTTGAGCCTATGATATCTGGAGAAATAGAATTCCCCAGTAATTCCGAGATCACAGTTCCCATACGCGTCAATGCAAGTGAGAATGGCACATACTTTGGGGCACTATATGCTACTGGAGCTGATGGTAGTGTAGTAGCGGTAGTCCCATTATTTGCAGAGATTGGCACTCCTGAGTTGGAAACAGTTCTCTTTGGACAGCCAGTATTAGGAGAATCTTCATTGATGACACTCAAGGTACTGGACAAAGCCACAATGAAGCCTATGCAAGGAGAAGCTACTGTCTACATTAATGGGCAGCAGTACATAGCCCATGATGGTGAGCTTCAATTCTACATCGCGCCTCTCCAGAAGGAGTACACATTCAACATCAGGGTTGTCAGTGAAGGATACCAAGATTATTCCAAGACCTTCGTCGTTAATGTAAATGAACCTGCTACAAATAGGTTGTATTCGCCAACCCAGATACCTCCGAAGGTTGTCTCTGGAGTGGGTAAGGTTACCGACTACGTTGCAGACAGCACAACACTAAGCATCACAGTGGACGGCCCAAGTGGAGAAACCGGCTACGTCATGGTTTCACTCCCCGCTGACACTCAGATAATCAAACTCCAGTCCAACAGTCACATCCTCAGTTATTACACCTTAGAATATCAGAACGGAATATACCTCTTTGTCAAGGTCAAGTACGCGTCCCCTGTAACGATAACTGTTGAGTACAAGACCGCCCGCTGGATTGTCAGCACCTGGAACTACGTCTGGTACATGCTCTACTGGAGGTACGACCAGAAGTTCGATCCGCTCTACCAGAAGGCCGTTGAGCTCGGCGTCGACAACGAGACACTCCAGGAGGCCATGAAGTACAAGGAGCTCGCAGACCAGTACTACGCAGAGGCAGAGAAGTATCTGACGCCCGGCAGGGACAACCTTGCCATAGCCGCCCTGCCGCACATTCGCAAGGCGTACATCAACATCCGCAAAGCGTACAGCATACTGGAGGAGGCCATCAACGAGATTGAGGGCTCCGAGGGCTGACGCCCTCTCTTTTCTCTTGATTTTTCCCAACGCTTTTAAACCATCGGACGTTTCTTCATTCGGTGTCGCTCCATGATATACGTCAAGGTGTACAGGGTTCAGGGAGAGGTCCTTCTGGCTGCATGCGACGAGGAACTCCTGGGAAAGACATTCAGGGAGGGTGAGCTGAAGCTTGAGGTGAAGGAGCGCTTCTACAAAGGCGAACTTGTCGAAGAGGACGCCCTCGGCTCGCTGCTCGAAGAGGCCACGATAGCAAACCTGACTGGAGAAAGGTGCGTCTCCAGGGCGATTGAACTTGGTTACGTGGATGAGGAGCGCATCCTGAGGATTGCGGGCGTTCCCCACGCTCAGATGGCAAAGCTCTTTCTGTGATTAGATTTTTAAACTCCCTTTCTCACTTCTCCCCGGTGAGATGAATGAGCGAGAGGTTCTGTTACAGATGCGGGATAAGCGAGAGCGAGGGAGGGCCGCTGATAGACGGCCTCTGTCAGGTCTGTTACCGAAAGGAAAACCCCGTTCTGCTCATTGAAGGCGAGATAAACACCGAACTCTGCCAGAACTGCGGGAGCTACAAGCGCAGGGGCGTTTGGGTCGATCCGAACAGCTACGACCTTGAGGAGCTGATATTTGAGGTTGCAGATAACGCCCTGCTGGAAACCATTGGGGACTCACTGGACGAGAGGGTGAGGGAGTTTGAGATAGTCCCCCTCGAGGAACTTGAGGAGACGGAGGAGCTTCCGGTTGGGAAGGCCCTCGTTGCCTTCCAGCCCGTTGACTGGCACATAGAGTACTTCCCGGCGATAATCACCTACGAGGTCAGGGTCAAGGCGAGGATACATGAGCTTCAGAGGGAGCTTCACGACGAGACCAAGCACGTTACCGTCTACGTCCGGCAGACGGTCTGTCCTCGCTGCTCAAAGTTCTTAGGCGGTTACTTCGAGGCGATACTCCAGGTCCGCGCCGAGGACAGGCCACTAACCGATGAGGAAAGGAAGGCCATCGGAAAACTCGTCGAGGAGAAGGTGGATGAGATAATGCGCAGGGATAGGATGGGCTTCATCCAAGACACGATAGAGAAGGAAGAAGGCTTGGACTTCTACATGGGCTCCACGTCGAGCGCCAGGAAGCTGGCGCAGGCGATAAGGGAGCGCTTCGGGGGCACGATAAGCGAGGCCTACGAACTCGTTGGGGTTGACAGGCAGACGAGCAGGGAAGTGTACCGCACCAGCGTGAGCGTGAGGATCCCCAAGTTTCAGAAGGGAGACCTGGTAGCGGACAGGCACGGCAACGTCTACGAGGTCGAGCGGGTTGACGGCAAGGGCATGAGCATTAGGAACCTGGCCACCCGCGAGAGCGAATACCACGACTGGAAAACCGTTAAGCGCGAGGGCATAGATGTGGTCGAGGGCGAGAGGAGCGAGGCGATGGTGACGAGCATAACCCCGAGGGAGGTCCAGCTTATGGACATGGAGACCTACGAGACCTACGAACTAGAAAGGCCCTCCATGGAGCTCAAGGAAGGCGAGGTCTACCGCATGATAGAGGTCAAGGGCAGGAAGTACTTCCTCGGCAGAAAGGAATGACCCGTTTCTGTCCCACCAATCTTTTTAACCTTAGGTTTTGAACCTTTCCTGGTGATGCTCATGAAGAAGACGGTGGTTATCATAGGTGGTGGAGCGGCCGGAATGAGCGCGGCTTCGCGCGTTAAGAGGCTCAAACCGGAGTGGGACGTCAAGGTCTTCGAGGCTACCGAGTGGGTCAGCCACGCTCCCTGCGGCGTGCCCTACGTTGTCGAGGGCATCTCGCCGAAGGAGAAGCTCATGCACTACCCGCCGGAGGTCTTCATCAAGAAGAGGGGCATAGACCTCCACATGAGGGCGGAGGTCCTTGAAGTCGCCCAGGGGGAGGTCAGGGTCAGGGAGCTCGATGGGGAGCACACCTACGGATGGGACTACCTCGTCTTCGCTAACGGCGCCTCGCCCAGGGTTCCGGCGGTTGAGGGAATCGACCTCCCGGGAGTCTTCACCGCGGACCTCCCGCCAGATGCCGTTGCCATAAGGGAGTACATGGAGAGGAACAGCGTTGAGAACGTTGTCATCATCGGCGGCGGGTACATAGGCGTTGAGATGGCCGAGGCCTTCGCGGCCCAGGGGAAGAACGTCACCCTCATAGAGAGGAACGAGAGGGTCATGGCCAAGGCCTTCGACAAGGAAGTCACTGACGTCCTTGAAGAGGAGATGAGGAAGAGGATAAACCTGAGAACGCAGGAGATAATCCTGCGCATCGGGGGTGAGGAGAGGGTCGAGAGGGTCATCACCGACGCCGGTGAGTACAGGGCCGACATCGTGATACTGGCCACGGGGATAAGGCCCAACGTTGAGCTGGCCAGGGAGCTTGGCGTAAGAATGGGCGAGACTGGCGCTATATGGACGAACGAGAAAATGGAGACGAGCGTCGAAAACGTCTACGCCGCCGGAGACGTTGCCGAGACGAAGCACCTCATCACCGGCAGGAGGGTGTGGATACCCCTCGCTCCCGTCGGAAACAAGATGGGCTACGTTGCCGGAAGCAACATAGCCGGGAGGGAGGTGCACTTCCCTGGAGTGCTTGGAACGAGCGTGACCAAGTTCTTCGACGTTGAGATAGGCAAGACCGGCCTGACGGAGGCCGAAGCGATAAGGGAGGGCTACGACGTCAGGACTGCATTCATAAAAGCCGGCACGAGGCCGCATTATTATCCAGGTGCCAAGCCGATATGGCTGAAAGGAGTTGTGGACAACGAGACGAACAGACTCCTTGGAGTTCAGGCCGTCGGTGCGGAGATACTGTCGAGAATAGACACCGCGGCGGCCATGCTCACCGCGGGTTTCACGACCAGGGATGTCTTCTTCACGGATCTGGCGTACGCACCGCCCTTCGCCCCGGTCTGGGACCCGCTCATAGTCCTTGCCAGGGTTCTGAAGTTCTGACTCTTCTCACTTTTTCAGCAGGGCGATGCTGGTGCCCAGCAGGAGCAGTCCTGCTCCAAAGATTGGGACAAAGCCGACGGTGGAAGCGGCAAAGCCGCCGAGGGCGCTGCCCGTGATGTACCCCGCCGAGCTGACGACGTTGTAAGTCCCCATTGCGCTGCCCTTCTCCTTTTCTCCGGCCCTCTCGCTGACTATGGCAGTCGAGGATATTCCGATGAAGGCCCAGGAGTAGCCAGCCAGGATATAGGAGGCAACGGCCAGTGGAAGCAGCACCGGGGAGAGCAGGATTCCGAGCACCATCGTGGCGAAGGCCCCGGCGCGGAGGAGCAGTCCCTTTCTCAGGACCCCTTCCTTCCCTCCCCCCATCGCGACCCCGACGCGGGTGTAGTTCATCGCCGAGACCGCGGAGTTGGCTATGAGTGCCAGGTACACGACCTCCCTCGTGTAGCCCTCACTCGTGAGGAGCACCGGCATCTGGGGAAAGTAGAGGCCTGCAGCTATCCAGAAGAGCAGGAAGGCTATGTAGAACCTCCTCAGACCCTCTGGAAGGCTGAAGTTGGTGTGTAGTATGAAGCTGGGGAAGTAGCGGGCCTTTTCGACGACGTAGTTGCCGAACGCTTTGATGGCCCGCCTGTTGATGTATATCGGAGCCTCCCGTATCATCCGCTCCCCCATAAAGACCGAGGGCAGGCCCAGGATGGCGAAGGCTATGAACAGCTGGGGCATGGTCAGGAACCTCGACAGGCCAAAACCGAGAACCAGTCCGAGGACCCACCCCCAGCCGCTTATCTCGTTGAACTTGCCGATGGCGTGGTCCCAGCTGTGCTTCCTCACGCTCCTCAGCACGAGGGCTATGGGAACCGATAGGGTTGGGGCAAGGAAAAATGCGTATACCGTGTTTACCGCGATGAGCTGAGCCGGGGTCTTCACGAAGGCCATCGCCGTAAGGAAGAGCGGAACGCTGGCAAAGCCAAGGAGTATGAACGGCTTTCTCCGCAGTGTCCTGTCGCTCACCCTGCCCCAGAACAGCGCGCCGAGCATCGAGGCCAGGCTTGCGAGAGCGAAGGTCAATCCAACGGTTGAGGCGTTCCCCCCGAGTTCCAGGAGGTAGAGGCTAACCAGGGCGGAGCTTCCACCGGTGGCCACCTTGAACGGCACGAAGGAGTAGAACCACCTGGGCATCCTGGGGATGTAGCGGTAGCGGTTTGCGACCGATGCGTTCCTCACCGCGATGGCAACTCTCTGACTCATTTTTCTCACCTTGAGGCCTCCGGGAGGCCGGTTTAGTTTAAAAAGATTCGTGACGCAGGGCATACCGTAATGTCCAGAATGGTTCATTTAATGGGCCCGGAATAAAGAATGAAGAAGAAATCCTCATATTTCGAGGACGTATTTCCTACTCTCGTCGGAGAAGCCCCTGAAGCAGCCGAGCTTCAGCTGGAGTATCGCCCTTTCAACCTTCACGACCTTCATCGAGGCCACGTGAGTCACCCCGGTGCCCCTGAGGAACTCCGGGAGGACCTGTCCCGTGGGGCCGGTCAGGAGGAAAATCCTGGCGTTCTTTGCCCTGTCGAGGAGCATGTCGAGGGTTCCGTTGATCATGCAGGAGGCGCTCGCCATCACGGCGTCCACCTCCGGCAGAAGCCAGTACTCCAGGGAATCGCTCAGAGTTTCCCTATCCCAGAGCTTCGGGTTTCTCTCGAAGACGTAGAGCTCGAAACCTCTCTCCCGCAGGGCCCTGACTATCGGCGGCATGTTTCCGATGACGGCTACCTTCTCGACGTCGCCGTCGAGCAGTTCCACGGCGTCAACCCACTTTGCATCACTCAAGTCGATGTAGTACTGAGAAACCGCGTTTATCGCCGCCAGGCCCAGGGACCTCTCGATGATGTTGAGGCTGTCGGCCCTTTCAATGAACGCCTCCAGAGCGGGCTCCTCGATGGAGTTGTCGAATCTCCCTATCTCCTCGGGGAGGGTCATGGCAACGCCGAGGGCTTTTCCCCTCTTCCCCTCAATCAGCACGTAGGTGTAGGGCAGGCCAAAGGAGAAGTCCAGAACCTTGAGCTCCTCGTCGATGAGCCTCAGGGCCTTTTTCTTGAATTCGGTCAGCAGCATGCGAACACCTCACTCCCCAGCGGTGATTACCCTGTTATCCTTCTTCCTTCCCATTTTGAACCTTCCGTTTGGGCAAACCTTATACGCTTTTAGGTTAACCTAATTCTGGTGGTGACATGATAGCCTTCGGTCCGGTTCCATCGAGGAGACTCGGTAAGAGCCTTGGAATAAACAACATACCCGATAAGGTCTGCTCCTACGCCTGCGTCTACTGCCAGATAGGCAGAACCCTGAGGATGGAGGTGGAGAGGAGGGCTTTCTACGAGCCGGAACTGATCTTCGAGGAGGTTTCGCGGAAGGTCGAGGAAGCCGAAGCGGCCGGGGAAAGGATAGACTACATCACCTTCGTTCCCGACGGGGAGCCGACGCTCGACGTAAACCTGTCCAGAGAGGTGGAGATGCTGAAATCCCTAGGGATACCCCTTGCGATACTCACGAACTCCTCGCTGATATGGAGGGAGGACGTCAGGGAGGAGCTTTTTGAGTTCGACTTCGTCTCCCTGAAGCTCGATGCCGTGAGCGAACCCCTCTGGCGCAGGGTGGACAGACCCCACAGGAGCCTCTCGCTTGAGAAAATCCTCGACGGCATGCTCACCTTCGCGGACGGCTTCGGAGGGAAGCTCGTTACCGAGACCATGCTGATAAACGTTGACTACGGCGGAGAACTTGAAAAAATTGCTGACTTTCTGGCGGAGCTCGGGCCGGACAAGGCGTACATAGGAATCCCCACGAGGCCTCCCGCCGAACCGTGGGTCGAACCTGCGAGCGAGGAGACGATACACCTCGCCTACCAGCTGTTCTCGGAGAGACTCGGCGGGGACCGGGTCGAATACCTCATAGGCTATGAGGGGAACGCCTTCGCCTCAACCGGGGACGTCGAGGAAGACCTGCTGAGCATAACCGCAGTGCACCCGATGAGGGAAGAGGCTGTGAGGGAGCTCCTGAGAAAAGCAGGGGCCGACTGGGACGTGGTGGAAGGGCTTATCCGGGACGGAAAGCTAATCGAACTCGAGTACGGGGGAAGGCGTTTCTACATGCGCGCCCTCCCGAGCAGGAGAAAACCTTAATTATTCGGGAAGCTAGTTTACCGGGGAGGGCCATGTGCGAGTACACCTACGAGAACGGGCAGAGGTGCAGGTTGAAGCCCATAGAGGGCTCCGCCTACTGCCCCCTCCATATCCCCTACGACGAGGGCGAGAGGCTTTTGGGGGATGAAATAAAGAGGGTGAAGGAGGAGGCTTTTCTCAAGAGGCTCAGGGCGGGCCAGACCTATTTTGAGGGTGTTTACCTCTACGACGTCAAAATAAGCGATTTCAACGCTGAGAAGCCGATAGTCTTTAAAAACTCCCAGGTCAGGACGATACTCTTCGAGGGCGTTAACGTGTCGGGTGTAATCTTCTACAACTCCACGGTGGGCAGGCTGGTCGTCTTTGAGAGCGAGCTGGGAACGTTCACCGTTCACGGCTCTCACATTTTCGGCCTGAACCTGCTCCGCGTTGGGTTCTCCAACTCGGTCTACATCAGAAATTCGAGCGTTCGCTACGTCATGATAAACTCAACCGAGTACACCGGCAAGGGGGAGGAGGGCGAAAAGGAGTACGGGGAGCGCAGAACCGCGACCGGGAGGATAGAGCTGAGCGACCTGAGTGAAGTCCGCAGGATTGGAATAAACGTCCGCTATCCCCTCCTGCGGAAAATCCTTGAGGAACATGGGGTAAAGCCATCCGAATCGCGCGAGAGGGCTGTTAAGGCCACCGCCCTTGTTCTCCGGGACATAGGCTTCGACCAGTCGGCGCGCTTCAAGAGGCAGGTCAGGCTCAGCATAAGGCGGTTCCACGGCAACCTCGTGCTCGAGAACTTAAACATTTTTGGCCACGCCGAAATTCTGGGAAGCTGGCTCAGGAATCCCGAGTTCGTGCACACTAGGGTCATGGGCAACCTGATATTCCGGAAGGTATCTTTCCACGGCGACTTTGCCTGGAACTCCACGGTTCTGCCCAACATCCCGGTGGAACTCAACGTCGAGGGCTTCGTTGAGGTCGAGGACTGTAAGTTCAACAGCCACCGCGCTGCGGAAGTTTTCTACCGCCTCGCCAGGATAAGCTGGGAGCGGAACGGGGACTTCGAGAGGGCCGACCGCTACTACTATCTGGAGATGGTGGCCAAGAGGAACTCCCGGCTGAGCGGCAGGAGGAAGGGGATTAAGAGGCTCTTCATGAGGATGGAAGCACTTTTCGAGTGGCTCTTTGCGGATTTGACCTGCAAATACGGCACCGACTGGAAGAGGCCCATACTCATATGGCTCGGCGCGGTCAACGTCTTCTTCCCAATCCTGTTCTTTCTGACGCGGAGCGTCGAGGGCATCTCCGGAGCTATGGGCTTTCTCGACTACGAGTACTTCAGCGTCGTCACCGCAACTACCCTCGGCTACGGCGACTACCACCCGATAGGGATTGGGAGGGTTATAGCCTCCGTCGAGGCCCTGTTTGGCATGTTCATGTGGGCGGTCTTCCTGACGGTGTTCGCGAGGAAATACATGAGGTGATAGCATGCGCGTTGGACTGATAATCAACCCCATAGCTGGAATGGGCGGTAAGGTGGCCCTGAAGGGCACGGACGGCGTCGTTGAGGAGGCCATAAAGAGGGGTGCAAGGCCCATCGCGGCCGACGTTGCGAGACTTTTCCTCCACGAGCTGAGCAACTACGCGGAGGGAAAGGACGTCGAGTTCTTAACCGGACCCGATGGTTTGGGGGAAGAGGTTCTGGCGGAGTTCGATTTTCCCTACGAGGTCATCAGACACAGGGATGTACGCTACCGCGAGGTCCTCGGCGTTAGGATTCCGGATACGGATAGCGACGACACGAAGGAACTCGTGAAGAGGATGCTCGGCCGGGTTGAGCTGATAGTCTTCGCCGGCGGCGACGGAACCGCGAGGGACGTTTTCAGCGTCGCCGGGAGGGAGGTTCCGATACTCGGCGTTCCGACGGGCGTTAAGATGTTCTCCGGGGTCTTCGCGGCATCCCCCGAGGACGCAGCAAGGCTCGTAGTTGAATTCCTCAACGGGAATGCCAAGCTTGTAGAGCGGGACGTCATGGACCTGGATGAGAACGCCTTCAGGCACGACGAGGTGAGGCCAAAGCACTACGGGAAGGCACTGACACCCTATGCCGAGCTCCTCCTTCAGGGTGCGAAGGAGCCCACGAAGACGGACGAGGCCGAGGACGTGGATGCCATAATAGCTGCCCTGGCCGAGGAGCTTGAGGATGGGATATATTTCCTCGGTGCTGGCTCAACGGTAAAGAAGCTCAAAGACCTGCTGGGGATAAACGGAACGCTCCTGGGCGTTGACATCGTTGAGATTAAAAACGGTGAGGCTAGGCTCATCGTCAAAGATGCCGCGGAGAAAGACCTGCTGAGGTTCGCGGGGGAGAACGCCAGAATCGTTGTAACCGTAATCGGGGGCCTTGGATTCCTCTTCGGCAGGGGAAATCAGCAGTTCTCGGCGGAGGTTCTGCGAAGGATTCCCAAGGAGAACATAATCGTTGTGGCGACACCTTCCAAGCTCAGGAACGGCTTCGTTAGGGTTTACACCGGCGACAGGGAGGTCGATGACAAGCTGCGCGGCTACATCCGGGTCCGCGTCAGCCCATGGATGGAGCGGATGGTGAAGGTGCTCTAAACCGAACCAGAATCCGTTTATAGAACCTTTTCCTATTCTCCATCGGTGAACCGTATGAAGTACAGTCGTATAGCGGTTAGGCTTTTTGAAAGGGAAGGGGAGGACGTTTTCTACGACCCCGTTTACCACGGTAGGACTCTCAAGGTCTTTGGAATGGACGAATGGCCTGGGAAGGCCCTGAAGTACTTGGCGGGCAGGTACAGGGAGATTGACTATGGAGTCGTCATCTTCGACACGGAGGGAGACTTTCCGGAGGAGGGGTTTGACACCATCATCAGGGTGAAGGACGGCCAGGGAACGGGCCTCGACCCAATAGCCCTCGCGAGGGAGGACCTTCTCGACGGCTACACCGCGGCAACGATAGTGCAGACCGTCTATGGGTTGGACAGAACCCTGACGGACAGGCTCTACGCCGACTTCCTTGCCGGAAAGGTGAAGAGCGTTCCCGAGGCCATGAAATCTGAGGGAAAATACGCCGAGGTTATCCAGGAGAGCTACACGCCTCTGGACGAGGCCTTCTACTCAGGGAAACCGCCGAAGTTCGGGAAGAACATCCTGGTGGAGCTGGGTGAGACATACAGCATAACCATTGCAGGCATAGCTTTTCTGGTTGTGAGTGCGGTAATCAGACACAGGAGGAACACCATGATAGGCGTCAACGACGCCGCGGTCTTAGCCTACACCACGGCCGGCGGTGCCGCCATACCCCTGATAACGAGGCCCATTCGGGCCAGGGTGACGGTTCTCGCGACGCAGTACGCGATAGATTCAATAATGAACCTGGCCGGTCCGAGCCTGGTCCTTTACCACGACCCGGACATCCAGAGCGTTATCTACGAGACGAACGGTGTTCCCCCGGGCCCGATGAGGAAGCACGTCCACAAGGGGGAGGGGGCCTTTATCTACCGCACCCCGGAGACGATAAACGTCGAATGGGGTGAGCTGCCCCTCTGATTTACATTTTCCCGAACGACAGCCGTTCAAAAGGGAAATGGGAAAATCACCTCAGGCTCCTCACCAGCTCTTCCATGACGCCGAGGAAAGTCTCGACCTCTTCCACGCTGTTGTAGACATGGAACGAGGCCCTAGCCGTGCCGTTTATCCCGAGCTTCTTCATCACAGGTAATGCGCAGTGGTGACCGCTCCTCACCATGATGCCGTGCTCGTCAAGTATCGCCGCGACGTCGTGGGGATGGAGCGGTGGAACGTTGAAGCTGACGACACCGGCGTGCTTCTTCAGGTTCCTCGGCCCGTACCAGGGCACTTCGAGCTCATCGAGGCCCTCGGTTATGCGCTTGACGAGCTTGTGCTCCTGTCTCTCGATTCTGTCTATCCCGATTTTCTCGATGTACCTTATTCCAGCGGCGAGGCCTATCGCGCCGCCTATGTTGGGCGTTCCAGCCTCAAAGCGTTCGGGTGGCTCGGTCAGCTTGTAGTCCTCCAGCCCGACGTCCTCTATCGTTCCACCTCCTATCAGCGGCGGCTCGAAGGTCTCAAAGAACTCCTCGTTGATGTAGAGAACGCCTATTCCAGTCGGCCCCATCGGCCCCTTGTGGCCCGAGAACCCCAAGAAGTCCGCGTGGAGCCTCTTCACGTCCACCTCCATGTGGCCGGCGCTCTGGGCGGCATCAACGACGAATATCGCCCCCGCTTCCTTCGCCATCTTTCCGAGTTCCTCGACCTCGTGGATAACACCGAGGGCGTTGGAGACGTGCTGAACTGCCACCAGCTTCGCGTCTCTAATCTTCTTCTCAGCGTCGTTCAGGTCGAGGTTGCCCTCGTCGTCGCCCTCTATGAACTCGAGCCTCAGCCCGAGCTTTTTGGCCAGCCTCTGCCATGGGAGCAGATCCGAGTGGTGCTCGTAGGGCGTCGTCACTATCTTGTCGCCGGGCTTGAAGAGATGCTCAAGACCGAGAGCAACTAAATTGAGGCTCTCGCTCGTGTTTTTGGTGAAGACTATCTCCTCGAACTCCGCGTTGAGGAAATCGGCAACGACCTTCCTGCTCTCCTCGTACTTGTGGGTCGCCATTTGAGAGAGCCTGTGTATTCCCCTGTGGACGTTGGCGCGGTACTTGAGGTAGTACCCGTCCATCGCCTCTATAACCGGCCTCGGCGTGAGCGAAGTAGCCGTGTTGTCGAAGTATATGACCTCCTCGGTCAGTGGAATGTCCTTCCTAACGTCCTCCGGAATCCTCATGAAACCACCTCCAGAACTCCAGCGCAGTCGTAGATGATTCGAGCGAGCTCCTCACCTTTTTTTGCATCCTCGAGGAGCTTGATTATTATCTTGCCGCTCGGATAGACGCTCGTTTCATAGCCCTCCATTTCGAGAATGAGCATCATCCCCGGCAGGAGCTTCTTCACGGTGTAGCCCTTCTCCTTCAGGCACTGGGCGGTTCTCGTGAGGTCAACCTTCACCTTCCTGTCCCACGAGTAGCCGCTTATGACGACTCCCTTCATCGTTACGCAGGGCTTTGCGATTATCATCTCCCTCACCGGTCGAAATTGGAAAAAGAGCCTTATACGGCTTTCCCAAACCGAAGGTTAAGGACAAAAGTGGGAATTGTGAAAAGGGGCTCAGCAGACCCTCGGAACCGGGTCTCCGGCCGGCGGCTCAAGGAAGCGCTTTCCGCCTATGCCCGTCTCCACGAGAACCTTGCCCCTGTAGTCCTCTATGACGTCGCCGATTATCGCCGCGTTCTTCCCCTTTTCGGTGCTCCTCATAGCTTCCAGCGCCTCCTCCGCGTGCTCTCGTGGAACGATCATGACCACTTTGCCCTCGTTGGCGACATCGAAGGGGTTTATGCCCAGCATATCGCTCGCCGCCCTGACCTCCGGCCTCACTGGTACGTCGGCCTCCCTTACGAGTATCCCGACGTCGGCCTTCCTCGCCATCTCGTTGAGGGCGTTGCTTAGTCCACCCCTCGTGGGGTCCTTCATGGCGTGTATGTTCTCCCAGCCTATCGCTTTAGCTACCGCCTCCACAACCTCCCATATCGGGGCAACGTCGCTCTCGAGCTCAGTCTCGAAGGCTATGCCCTCCCTGTGGCTCATCAGCGCTATCCCGTGGTCTCCGAGGGTCCCGCTGACGAGAACAACGTCGCCAACTTCCGCTCCGGCGTCGCTTACAGGCCTCTCCGCGATTCCTATTCCTGCCGTTATGACGAAGATGCCTATACCGTCCTCAACAACCTTGGTATCGCCGGTGACGATGGGAACCGGCACCTCTTTGGCAGTCTCGTCCATCGAGCGGAGTATTCTCTTCAGATCCTCACCGTCGAAGCCCTCTCCGATTATCATGGAGTTGGCTAATGCTAAGGGCTTGGCCCCCATGACGGCCAGGTCGTTCACCGTCCCGCTGACGGCCAGGCGCCCTATGTCTCCACCCGGGAAGAAGAGCGGCTTGACCGTGTGGCCGTCTATCGTGAACACAAGGTGCTTATCGCCGAGGGGTATCGCCGCCCCATCGTCGAGGGCATCCAATCCGATTCCACCGGCAGATTTCAGGCTCAGGCTCTTCAGTACGACGTCCCTTAGGAGCTCCTCCATTATCTCTCCGCCTGCCCCGTGTTCGAGCTTTATCTTCATGTTTCTCCCTCCGGATAACCGTGCAGCAAACCTGAATTTAACCTTTCCTCACAGCATCAGGTCCTCCTTCGTGAGGTATCCCTCGAGGTACAGGCCGCCGAGGAAGGCCTGACCGACGTTTATCCCGTTGTCCCCGCGCGGGACCTCATGGGTCGTGTGGAACTTCAGGCCAGCGGCCTCGACTATCTTCCTGGCGGTCTTTACTATGAGCTCGTTGAAGGCGACTCCACCGCTTATTCCAACGTTCTTAACCCCAAACTCCCTCGCCCGCTCTATGGCCGTTTCCGCGAAAACCCGCCCGAGGGCGAGGTGGGCCGAGTAGGCTATGTCCGCCGGACTGGCGGTGTCAATGACGTCGAGTGCCTGTGCGAAGAGTTCCTCCACTCTTATCAGCTCTCCGTCAACTGGGATTTCGAACTTCAGGTCGTTCTTCCCGCGCATTGCAAAGCTCTCCAGCTTCATTGCCGGCTCGCCCTCGTAGTGCCTCCTGTACGCCACGTTGAGGAGAACCGAGATGGCGTCGAAAACCCTGCCGGTTGATGAGGCGTAGCTCGTGTTGACCTCCTTCGCCAGCTGGGTCAGCACGACGTTGAACTCCACCCTCCCGTAGCGGAGGCTCTCGATGGCCTTCGGACAGCACCTCTCTATTATCCCCTCAAGCTCCTCGACGCCATAGACCTTGCTCAGGATGCCCATCAGGGCCCTCAGCGGGTAGTAACTGGCCAAATCTCCGCCCGGGAGCGGGTAGTAGTCTATGTGGGCCAGTCTCTCGACGTCCTCGTAGCTCAGGTATATAACCTCTCCGCCCCATGTGTGGCCGTCCGTCCCGTAGCCGACGCCGTCAACGGCTATGCCTATCATCTCGTCCAGCTTCCTCTCAGCTAAAACGCTCGCTATGTGCGCGTAGTGGTGCTGCACCTGTAGGAACTCCACGTTTAGCTCGTTGGCCATCTCCATGGCGAGCTTTGTGGTGTTGTAGCTCGGGTGTAAGTCCGCAACGATGAGGTCGAACTCGTTCACCCGGAGGATTCTCTTGAAGTGTTCTATGGCCTCCTCCATGAACTCGAGAACCTCGACCCTTGAGGTGTTCCCGATGTACTGGCTGGGGTAGACTTTCCCGTTTTTGGCGACCCCAAAGGCGTTGAGAAGCTCCGCCCCGACTGCTAAACCGCGGTAGTTGAAGGGTATCTCTATGGGCAGAGGGACGAAACCGCGGGAGCGCCTTATCACCGCCCTCCTCCCGTTGACGAACCTGATGACGCTGTCGTCGGCCCTGTTGAGTATCTTCCTGTTGTGGAGGAGGAAGTAGTCGGCGACATCCTTTAACTCCTCGAAGGCCCGGTCGTTGTCCTTGACCATGGGCATTCCAGGGTAGTTCGCGGATGTCATGACGTAAACCCTGCTCCTGCTCCAGTGGAAGAGTATGTAGTGCGTTCCCGCGTAGGGCAGCATGACGCCTATGGTATGAAGCCCCGGTGCGAGGTTCTCGGGAAGCGGGAACGGCTCCTTCTTGCGGAGGGTTATTATCGGCCTCCTGTAGGAAGTCAGCTCCTCGAGTTCTTCTCTGCTTAGGAAGGCGAACTCCTCCACCGTCTGGACGTCCCTCGCCATTATCGCGAAGGGCTTCTGGGGCCTGTGGGTTCTCCGTCTCAGCTCCGCGACTGTCTCCTCGTTGGTTGCGTCGCAGGCGAGGTGTATTCCTCCTATTCCCTTGATGGCGACGATGTAGCCCTTGTCTATGAGTTCGGCCGTCCTCTTCAGCGGGTCGCCCGTGATTTCCTCTCCATCGTTCGTGTAGAGCCGGTAGCTCGGCCCGCAGACCGGACAGCAGACGGGTTCAGCATGGTAGCGCCTGTTTAGTGGGTCCCTGTACTCGCTCTCGCAGTAGTCGCACATCGGAAACTCTCTCATCGTGGTGTTGATTCTATCGTAGGGTAAATCCTCGATGATTGTAAACCTGGGCCCGCAGTTGGTGCAGACGATGAAGGGGTACATGTACCGCTTGTCCGTCGGATCAAAGAGCTCCCTCAGGCAGTCGTCGCATATCGCTATGTCGGGCGGGATTATCGAGTCCCCGCCTTCCCCACCCTGGGAGCTCTTTTCGATGTAGAATCGGTCAAAACCTTGAGGTGGAAGCTCCTTCTTCCTTATCATCTCTATCCGCGCGAGCGGGGGAAGCTTCTCCCTGAGGTCTCGCAGAAAAGCCGCTATATCCTCCTCTCTGCCCTCGACTACTATCTCAACTCCCGCATCGCCGAGGTTCTTGACGTAGCCCCGCAGGTTGTTTTCGTGGGCGATTCTGTAGACGAAGGGTCGAAATCCGACGGCCTGAACGATGCCTTGAACGTGAAGTCGGTAGGCCTTCATTCCTCTCACCGGTTTCTTCTTCGTAATCTGAGCCTTTATAGGTTTCTAAAACCAAAAGTTAAAAACCGGAGAGGAGTTTTCAACCTTTGGTGTCAAAACAAAGCTCCGTATTTGTAGAAGATGCTGCAGGTTCCTTCGTAGGAGACCATGCACGGCCCTATTGGACTCCGCGGCGTGCAGGTCTTGCCGAAGTGCGGACACTGCGGGGGCAGCGCCAGACCGCGAAGGATTGCGCCGCAGATGCAGCCCTTCTCGAGGTCCGGGAGTTCGGGAACCTCTGGATCGTAGTACGTCCTTATCTCCAGCTCCCTCCACTCCTTCCTCAGCTCAAGCCCGCTTTCGGGTATGGTTCCGAGGGCGCGCCACTTGGCGTCTTTAATTTCAAAGAACTTCTCGATGAGCCTCTGAGCCGTTACGTTGCCCTCGTACCTGACGGCGCGGGTGTACTCGTTGAGTATCTCCACCTCGCCGTTTTTGACCATCCGTACGAGGAGCAGAATTGCCATCAGCATATCCACCGGCTCGAAGCCCGCTATGACCTGCGGTATGCCGTAGTCGGTCGTTATGTACTCCCAGCCCTTGACGCCTATTATAGTTGAGACGTGTCCGGGGTCTATGAGACCGTGAAAGCGCGTTCCGGCCTTTACAAGGGCCTCAACGGCCGGGGGAGTCAGGCGATGGACGGAGTATATCTTGAAGTTTTCAAGGCCCTCTTCAACGACGGCGTTGAGCATCCCTGCAGCGGGGGCAGTTGTGGTCTCGAAGCCGGGGCTGAAGTGAACGACGGTTCTCTCCGGGTTCTCCTTGGCTATCTTGTAGGTGTCGAATATGGAGTAAACCACCCTCACGTCGTAGCCCTCGCCCCTCAAATCCGCGAAGCTCCCGAGGGGAGTGGGGATCTTGTACATATCGCCGAAAGTTGTCAGGATTATCCTGTCCCCCTCAGCGTAGGCCTCCTTCATAATCTCGCGCATCTTGACGATGTCCTCAACGGGGGTTATACAGACCGGACAGCCCGGCCCGCTGACTATCTTGACGTTCTCCGGCAGGAGGGAGCGTATCCCGGAGCGGGTTACGGTATCCTCGTGCGTTCCGCAGACGTGCATGAAGCGGAGCTCATCGAGGCCCTTCGCCTCCTCGCGTATCTTCCTCACGACCTTCTGGGCCAGTTCTCTGTCCTTGAAGGCGTTCAGGACGTCGGTCACGTTCATCCCTCCAGCGCCCGCTCGACCTCTGCCCACGCCTCGAGTATCTCCAGCGCCCTCTCCTCGTCGAGCCTCTCTATCGCGAAGCCCGTGTGGACTATGACGTAGTCCCCGACCTCGACCTCTGGAAGCAGATCGAGGCGAACTTCCCTTCTCACGCCTCCAAAGTCTACAACCGCGGTTTTTCCTGTGATTTCGATTATCCTTCCCGGAATCGCTAGGCACATTTTCTCTCACCTGTGATTAGTTCTCACAGGCCTTTTTAGGGATTTTTTAAACCTCTGGTTTTCAACCGTCAACCCTAAAAGCCCGAAATCCAACGGATATCATGCTCGGTGCGGTTCTCGCGGGGGGCAGGAGTAAGCGCTTCTGGGGCGACAAGCTCCTCTTCAGGATAGGTGGAAGGCCGCTCATTTCGTACACCCTCGAGAGAATTGAGTCGGCGTCGCTTATCGAGGAGGTCGTTATCGTGGCATCTGCCGACAACGCCGGTAGGCTCAGAAGCCTCGGCTACGAGGTGGTGGTTGATGAACTCTCCATAGGGCCCATAGGCGGGGTTTATACTGCATTGGGCCTCGGTGATGCCTTCGTCGTCGCGGGGGACATGCCGCTCATCGTCCCGGAGTTCGTTGACCTGATGATCCAAAAATTCCTGGGGAGCGAAAAACTCGCCTGTGTCCCCCGCTGGACCAATGGATACCTCGAGCCCCTCCATGCTGCCTACTCAAAGGCGTTCCGCCGGGTCCTTGAGGAGAGAATACGCAGCGGGGACTACTCGCTGAACGGTGCGATACGCTCTGCCGATGTATGCTACCTGAATGTGGAGAAGCTGCCGTCCCTCTGGAAAGAAGGCTTCTTCAACGTTAACCGGCGGAGTGACCTCAGAAAACTTCTCGAAAGGAAGTCAGAGTGACTTTGCGAGTATGAGAACCTCGTCCAGGGGTGTTATGCTGAACTCCAGACTGCCGCTTACCAGTTCCCTGCCGAGGCTCGTCCTGAGGGTTTTGAACCCCCTGCTCCTCGCGAGGGCTACGAGCTCTCTCAAGCCATCCAGGCCGTTCTCTCCCCAGAAATACGCCGTTGCGGTTTTTCTGTCGAAGAAGCTTCCTTCGAGCACGAAGAAGCCGCTTTTAATCCTCCCGCTCTCGAAGTGAACCCTCCCGTCCACGTCGGCGATCCTGTCAACGAACTCTGAGAACCAGTGGTTGTAGGAGCTCTGAAACTGCCCCAGGCTGAGGGGCAGTCCCCTCAGGTCGTCCCAGTCGGGGGTCAGTTCGGCAACCTTTGGCGCCCCCCTCCCGGCGTCCGTTGAGATGTCCGCGATAACCCCGTGGTAGACCGTTCTGTCGAATCCAAGCTTTCTGTAGAACCCGAGGGCCTTCTTCTCGGGGGTCACCGTGAGGAGGTCGCAACCCTCCCCCTCGGCCAGCTCCACCACGCGCTCCAGCAGGGCCCTTCCGACGCCCTTCCCCTGATACCACCGCGCCACCTCGATGACGCTGAGGTGTGCGGTTTTTACGAGCTCCCCGTCCCAGACCTCATCGCTTATGAAAACCTCGGCCTCGCCAGCTATCTTTCCATCCAGCTCAGCCACGAGTGCTGTTCCCCCGACGAGTTTGAGGTTGTTCAGGTGGATTGCGCAGGTCTCCTCCAGGCCCCAGGGGCCGACTTGGAGGTAGGTCTCGTAGGGCGAGTCCTTCCAGGGCGAGTTGGAGAGGTATATGCCGACTATCCTCTGGCAGTCCCAAATGGTGGCTTCCCTAACCCTCAGTTTCATTGAGAACACCGGCCATGGATTCTGCGAGGACCTCGGCCCTTTCAACCACAACCTCGCTCGGCTCCTGGAAGAGGCCCAGGACGGCCGGCTGGCAGCCGAGGAGGACGAACTCCGCGTTGAGGCGCGTCTTCAGGTATCCCACCAGAACCTTGAGCGGCAGGCTGTGGGTCGAGACGGCCTCACCGAGGGTTCCCTCCGGGTCGGCGAGTATGACTTCACCGTGCTCCCCGCCGAAATCAACCGCATCAACGAAGACTACCAGATCAGGCTCAAATTTTGTTATCTTTCCCGTGTAGCTCTCCGGCACCTCTCCGCAGTTGAGAATGAGAACGTTTGGATTTTTCACCAGCTCCTTCAGCCTCTCGGCAACGAGGATGCCGAATGCATCGTCACCCCTAACCTCGTTCCCTATTCCGCAGACGACGACCCGTCTGGCCCTCCTGAGGAGTTCGGGGAGTTCCATAGTTTCACCTTTAGCGAGTTTAGGATGAAGAAAAGAAAAACCCTTCGCTAAATCTTCTCCGCGACTTCCCTTATCCTCTCCGCGAAATCCGTCCTCAGCAGCTCGTCCGGCTTTCCTATTTTCCCTTCCAAGTCCCTGTACAGCGGTATGCCGGTTAGGTAGGGCACGCCAAACCTCTTCGCCAGCTCCTCTATGCCCGTCTCATCGTCCAGCTTGAGGTTCTCGACGATTCCGAGGATTCTGTGCTCCTTCTCCTTCAGCAGTGTTAGAAGCTTTTCAACGACGTTCATGGAGAGCTTTGACGGCGTTGCAACGACGAGGAACTCGCCCCTCTTGAGGAAGCGCAGCACATCCAGGAACTGGTCGCCGAGTCCGGGAGGCATATCGATGACGAGGTAATCCAGCTCGTCCCAGCGCGTTATGGCGAGGAGCTCTATGAGGGCGTCGCTTATCTCCATGCCCCTCATTGGCGTGGGTTTGTCCTCGGAGTAGTAGACGATGCTCATGAACTTTATCCCGTGAACCATCGGCGGGATTACGCCGTACTCCTCCTCGGGAAACTCCTTTGGCTCGAAGCCGAGGATAACGTGGTCGCTCGCGCCGTGGAAGTCGAGGTCGAGGAGGCCGAGCTTGTAGCCCTTCTCCGCCAAAGCCAAGGCCAGAGTTGTTGAGACGAGCGACTTTCCAACTCCACCCTTCCCGCTGACGACGGGGATTATGCGCTTCACCTTCTCAAGCCTGCCCTCTATGCCCTTGACGCGTGGGTCTATGGTTATCATGCCTCCCCCTCCTTCTCGATCTTTATGCCGCTTATGTAAACTCCCCTCCCCTTGACCACCTCGAAGTCCCTGCTGCCGCACTTCGGACAGGCGAGGAAGGCGTGCACCACTTCCGGAATGAAGTGTATGTCCTCTTTTATACGCTCGTCGAAGTTTCCTTTGACTTCCTTGAGCTTCCACTCGTGGCCACAGTCACGGCACTTAAAAACCGCCTCCTCCTCGATGAACTCTATCTCCGCGCCATCTCCAATGGTTCCCTTGAGGAGCTCCTTCATCGCGAACTCGACTATCTCGGCGTTGACATCCTGGAGTTCGCCGAGAACGACCTGAACGGCGAGGAGCTTGGATGCGCCCTCTTTTTGCGCGTAATCCAGGGCAGTTCTAACTATCCCATCGGCGAGTGCCCACTCGTGCATCTCGATCCCTCCGTTTAGATTTTAGCCCCCGGCGCTTAAAAATGGGCGGGTTTCAAACCTTGGGTTCACTGACTTCCATTTTCCTCAGCTTCCAAGCGAGAACCGCGAAGGTGGCCACGCCGAGGAGGGCCTCACCCCTCACGCCGTTGAGCTCGAGGATTATGTCATATGGTACGAACCAGAAGGCCAAGAAGCCAATGGCGAGGGCATACTCCCCCCTTCCGTCCAGGCGGGCCGGCATGGAGTAGAAGTGGAGGGCCACCAGGAGTCCGAGGATGGAAGGCACAACTGGATGTACTGAGGAGTGGGGGAAGGCCGTGAATATGAAGAACAACGCGAAGGAAACCCCGAAGCCGTAGACGAAGGGATGTCCCTTTGGAATGCCGCGCTTGAAGATGGCCTCCCTTTTTACCCGCCTTGCGAGGAGCAGCAGAAGTGCCGTGAGGACGATGGTGAGGAAATACTGGACTGCGGGCGGGCGGTATGGGGCGAGGAAGAGGAAGAACGCCACCGCGGAGACGCCGAAGGATACGAGCGCTATCGTTATCCCCTTTCTTCCCAGGAGCCTTTCATTCGAGAACTCCGGATAGAGGGCATCGACGACCATTATCGGTATCGCTATGCTCATCAGGGAATGGAATATCGTCAGCCACACCGCCCAGACTGCGTTCACACCCCAGACGCGCCCGTAAACGCTGAAAACATCCAGGTCCGGCCATTCCGGATTGAACCAAGACTTTATGACGAGCCCTTCCTCCACGATGCCGTAGACGAAGCCTAGGAGCATGAGCCTAACGTAGTTCCTCCCCCACCGAGCCCACGCCTCCCTGACAAGGAGAACACCGGCACCGTAGTAGGCCCACAGGAACGGGAACGAGAGGGGGTTCGTGAGGACTTCAAGCGGTGGAGTCGAACCGCTCAGCACTTCGGCGAAGATGGGTGAGACCAGCGAGAGGATTAAAGCTACCTTGGTTTTGGGATTCATGATATTTTAATGTACTCCAATCCCTTAAATATCATGCGTGAACCATTTGTTTCCTACTGGTTTTTGTGGCAATCTTCTGGCCGACGATCTCAACTGCTCTGTAATAGCTTGGCACGTAGAGGCTTGGCCCGCGGAGGACAACACTCTCATCTACCCAGTTGACTTCTGTGAGCCCCTTCGGCTTGCCGTATTGGATTATCTCCGCCCACAGACTCTTGTTGATTATGCATCCCGGGTCGTCGCCCCTTAAATCGAGCGTGTAGTGATAGGCCCTCGCGCGACAGCCGCCGCAGATGTACTTGTAGGGGCACTTTCCACACTGGCCCTCCCAGCTATCCCTGTCGCGGAGTATGCTGAATATCCTGCTGTTCTCCCATATCTCCTTGAACGGCCTGTTCCTGACGTTTCCAACGGGCAACGGAAGGAAGACGCAGGGAACGACGGTTCCGTCCGGCTCTATTCCCGCGTAAATCCTGCCCGCACCGCACCCACCGATGAACTCGGCGAGCGTTTTCACCGAGTTGTTCTCGCCTATGTAGAAATGCGCCGGCGTAACGCTCTTCCCCTGGCTCATCAGCAGGGTAACGCGCGCGTACTGCGGTGCTGTCGTGAGTATCTCAAGCTTCCGCTTCTTCATCTGGCGGTAGACTTCTTTCATGAACTCTTCGCGCTCCTCCGGTGAGAGGTCCACCTTAACCATATCCTCGGCCCTGCCAGTGGGCACGAGGTTGAAGAAGATGACGCGCTTCACTCCGATGCTTTCCGCCAGGTCGAGTATGTCGTCTATCTCTTGGTATGTCTCCTTGTCCATTATCGTGGCCATTCCGTGGCTTAGCCCGAGCTCCACTGCGTTTTCAAGGGCCTTTACCGCGTGCTCCCACGCGCCGGGAATTCCGCGGAACTCGTCGTGCTTCTCGGGTTTTGCGGAATCGACGCTTACCTCAACGTACTTAATTCCCGCCTTGACGGCCTTTTCAAGCTCCTCCCTCTTGGCGAAAGTCCAACCGTTCGTGGCAACTGAGGTGTGTATCCCCCTGCTCGACAGCTCCTTGACGATTCTGAGGAAGTGTGGGTGTATCGTTGGCTCTCCTCCGCTCAAGGCAACTGCCGCAACCCCTGCCTTATCAAGCTGGTCAACGAGGCTCAGCTTCTCCTCGAGGCTGAGCTCGCTCGGTAGCGGTTTATCCGCTCTCTGGTAGCAGTGCTGACAGCGGAAGTTGCACATGTTGGTGAAGTTCCAGACGATGAGGAAAGGCCCAGCGAGGCGCTGGGGAACTGTAACGCCGTACTTCGCTATGCCCTCGAGGACGACCCATATTCCGCGCCTTATGTGGGGATCCCTCAGCAGGGCTTCCTTGACGGCCTCCTCGTCGCCCCGGGCGAGCTTTATACCGAGTTTGAGCAGGAGCTTTATCGTGTCTGCCTGGAAGCGCACCATCATCGGCGCGTTTATGCTCTCGCCTGCGTAGATGCTGAGGGCCCAGTAGAGGGCTGGGAGCTCACGCCCGTTGATTTCATACTTTTTAAGGCTCGGCCTTATGAGTGCCCTCGCTATTGGATTCCCGAGGATGAGCTTGAAGGCCTTCAGCGCGGTGGTGAGCTGACTTCCTCCTTCTTCAGATTTAACGCCCTTAATATCCGCTGAGGGGTTCATCGCGTTTGGAAAGGGTTCCTTTATTGTTTTTGGGGCTTTCATATCTTCCACCCCCAATATGCGCTACTCCTCACTGCGTTTAAAGTTTTCGATACAAATGATTTATAATTTATGTTAGTTTTTTCTGATATATCAAATATAACAGAAAAATTTAAATAATGTGGGAGAGAAGGTTTAATCGAAAGAACTTGGAGGTGAAAAGCCATGGCATCCGCAAAAACAGGCATGTGGACCGCCCTGCTGGGTGCCCTTTTGATACTGTTGGATGGGATAGTTGTCTTGGCCACGGGTAACTTTTATGGCTGGCACTACGGTAGTGCATCAACGGTAGGCTGGGTGGAGATAATTCTGAGCCTGATAATGATGGTGCTGGCGTACTACTACAAGAGTAACAAGGGCCTTGTAGGATGGAGCATAGTGATTTTAGCGTTGATAACGATGCCCTTCGACGGCGGTTTCTGGTTGATAGGTGCAATAATTGCCCTGATAGGCGGAATCATAATAGCAACTGCCAAGGAATGATTCAGTGCTTTCCCCTTCATTTACTTCTCCACTCCTTTTCCTTTTGGGTATTTTGAATTACTGCTTCTGGGTACTGGGCCCTCGAAACTTTTTAAACAATGATATCGAAATTAGGTAGGCGGATTGAGGTGAGCTATGATGAGCAGCAGTGGGAAAAAGTTCATCGAGATTGTGGAACGAATCATGATTCGATGGGGATACAGCGCGACGGAGGGAAAAATCTATGCCATCCTATTACTCTCGGACAGACCAATGACGATAACCGAGCTCGCGAAAGAAACGGGTTTAAGTCGCTCCTCAATATCCGTTGCGTTAAGCCGCCTCGTGAGGGAATACCTCGTAACCTGCAGGAGAGAAGGCAAGACTAAGTACTTTACCGCGGTTCCTGCCTTTCTGGAGAAATTCCTTCGCCAGCCAAGGGAGACACTTGAACGCGAGGTTCGTCCCTTGGAGGATATCGTTAAGTCCATGATTGAAAAAAGCGACGATGGTACAAGACCCCGTCTGGAGGCCATTCTCGACGACCTGAAAAAGCTTGAGTGCGTCCTCGAACTGATTATACGACTGGAAGAAGAGGAAAGTGAGTGCCTCACGAACAGGTGAGGCCCATTTTCAACGTTTTTACGAACGTTATGCACTTATCCAAGTATTTTTCTTCAGTCCAATAGTGGATTGCCCCTTAAAAGTTAAGAGTTTTTGGCGCTGAAATGTTGGACTTGTTGAAATTAGCCGACACAAATATTTATAACCTCCGTGTCATTCGTTTGATGGACAAAATAAAATGAGGTGAGTCTAATGAACTACCCGGAGTTAGCGCTCATAGCCTTCATCCTCAGTATCGTTTTCTCGATAGGCGGTGTCGGCTCGGCGGTGGCCATTGTTCCGGTGATGGGCTGGCTTGGCATCCCTTTGATGACAGCGAAGCCAACAGGTCTGTTTATAAACACGCTCTCGATGTTCTCCGCCACTCTAAAGAACATCAGGCACGGAAAACTTGACCACCGCTTTGGGCTTCCGATTTTAATCGTTGCAACCATAATGGCCCCGTTCGGAGCTTACGCGGGCAAGTTTATTCCCAGAGTATACGTCCTGTGGGTTTTCGTGGCCTTTTTGCTGTATTCAGGCACGATGATGATTTTCTTCAAGCCCAAAAGAAGGGGAAGCGGCGGAAACCACATCGTCGAGGGCTCGTTAATTGGAGGAATAGCAGGATTCCTCGGCGGTCTCCTCGGTGTTGGTGGGGGCGGTATAATCAGCCCCGCTCTCATAATGCTCGGCTATGAGCCGAAAAAAGTCGCGGCAACTACGGCGTTGGTTGTGTTCTTTTCATCCCTCAGCGGGTTCCTAACCTACTGGGGAATGGGGACGTTAGACTGGGAACTGCTCCTCTGGGTCTCCGTTCCTGCAATAGCCGGGGGCTGGCTCGGAACCCACCTGATGCACTTTAAGATGAGCTCGGAGCAGGTAAAGAAGGCGATAGGGCTCATAATGTACCTCATAGCCCTCAAAACGCTTCTCGTGGCCATGGGTTGAGGACACCCCCAACCGGGTTTTCCGTTATTTTCTGCCTTAGAGAGCCGGTGATCTGAGTGGGGACCGTGAAACGGGATTCTCCGTTCATCCCTCATTGATCCGGAATGCAGTGTCCTCTCACCCTTCCGGGGTGCTCTTGATCTCCTCTTCGCTCAGGTGGTTCTTGGGCATTATGGAATCAACGATTTCAAAGGCTTTTTTCACCACCCTCGCTCTTGCCACCCATCTCCTCAGATAGGCTTTGTCGGGGAATTCTATGGCATCACAGGGACAGAGCATGGCGCAGGTGCTGCATCCTACCATACAGTTGTAGGGCCTTGCAACGATGGGTTTTGCATTGTCCGGGTCCCATTCGAACACCCTTCTTCCGCACGTTACGAAGCAAAGACCGCATCCCGCACATTTGTCGTAGTTTATCTTGGGATACCATTCTATATCCTTTCGATCAACTCCCCACCAGGGGATAACGCTCAGATCTTTAACTGGCCTTCCAAGTGCATCCTTCCCTATTATGGGAGCTTCTCCTCCGGACATTTTATCACCTCCATAGAGAGTTGCCTAGATTAATTTAAAATAATTTTCATATGTTATTATTTTCAACTAAAAGTTCTGGTCAGGATTGTCCAAAAAATTTTAAGTTGTCTTCATATGAAATTTTATTGATAAAAATGCTGTGCCTGAGGAACGTCGAATACGCAAATGACGAAAGGAAAATCCTCCACTCAGTAAACATGGCCTTCAGAAACGGTATTACCTACTCGATACTTGGCCCCAACGGTGCGGGAAAATCGACAATAGCCCGTATTTTAATGGGAGAGCTCAAACCCACTTCGGGAGAAGTTCTCCTAGATGAGGAGGACATAACCGGACTGAGCGTTACGGAGAGGGCAAAGCTAGGGATAAGTATGGTATGGCAGGAACCGGCCCGATACGAAGGCATAACGGTGAGGGACTACCTTATCCTCGGCGGGAAGCTCAGAATTGATAGGGATGAGATACGGGAAGCCCTCGAACTCGTTGGCCTGCCCTACGAGCTCTATGCCCGCCGTTTTGTGGACAAAAGTTTAAGCGGCGGTGAAAGGAAGAGGATAGAGCTTGCATCACTCATCCTCCTGAAACCGAGGTATGCCATCCTCGACGAACCTGACTCAGGCCTCGATATAACGGCCGGAGAGCTGATAGAGCGTGTTCTCGACTACTTCCAGAGGTGCGGCACCACAGTGATACTCATCACCCACCACGAGGAGATAGCGGCCAAAACGGACTTCTCATACTTCATCTGCGCGGGCAGACTGCTGAAGAAGGGCTTTTCGCGAGAGGTTGTTGATTACTACAGGAGAACCTGTGGAAGATGCCTTTTAACGGGGATGGTGGAGGATGACGATAAAAATTGACCTCACCAAGGAATACGAGGCGCTGGTTGAGGCCTACCAACGGGAAGGTCTCGACACCTCTCTTTTCGGGGACAGGATAGCGGCGATAATCATCAGCGGGGACAGAATCATCGGCCTCAACAACGTTCCGGGGGTTGAGATAAGGGGCGAGGAGATTGGGAACGGGGTTAGGGCTGAAGTTAAAATCGCGGACAACATTGGGCTTCCCTTTCCCATACATCTCTGCACCGGCTACCTGGGTAACGAGGGCTACCAGAGGGTTCTCTTTGACATAAGGGTTGGCAAAAACTCGAAGGTCAGGTTCACTTCCCACTGCATCTTTCCCTATGCCAAAGACTTCACCCACGAAGCCGTGACGATGATAAAAATCGGGGAAGGTTCAAGCGTGCTCTATGACGATGAGCACGTCCACGGCGAGGGCGTGAGGATGGTTGGTAAGACTGAAGTGAGCGTTGGCAGGAATGCCCGCTACACGGGGAGGTTCACCCTGACAAAGCACAGGGCAAGGGAGCTGAAGCTTGAGATGGTCGCGAGGCTCGGTGAGAGGGCAGTTCTTGAGCTTGAGTCGAAGGCCAAGGCAGTTAAGGACGATGCGGTTGAGATAAAGGAAGTCGCCTACCTGGAAGGAGCCCACTCAAGGGCAAACCTGAGGAGCACGGTCATAGCCTTTGACAGGGCGAAGGTCAACGTTGTAAACGAGGCCTACGGCCTCGGCGACTACGCAAAGGGCCACATTGAGTGCCACGAGATTGTTAAGGGTGATGCCGACGTCCAAACCGTTCCCCTGCTGAGGGTGAAGAACGATAAGGCCGAGCTCACGCACGAGGCCTCGATAGGCAGGATAAACGAGGCCCAGCTCATCCAGCTCATGGCCAAGGGCCTAACCGAGGACGAGGCGGCGGAGCTCATAATAAAGGGCCTCCTCGGAGAATGAGGATTTAAAGAATTTTAAAAATAATAACGAATTAAAAATCATTCGAGGAGCACGTGTTTTACGGTTTTCAAACCGGTCACCAGCCATATGGTAAGAAGAAGCCAGTAGAGGGCGAAGCCGAAGCCGTCTATGACTCCTATCCCGAAGGCCGTGCCAACGTTGTGGGTCGCGCCCACGTAGGCCCCGAGCGGGAAGATGAAGGCCCACCAGGCGAGGCTGTAGGGCAGGTTGAGCTTCCTGATGTAGTAAATGGTCATTATGATGGCCATCGCCAGCCACCAGACACCGAAGCCCCAGAGGATTAGACCGAAGGCGAAAAACGGTTCTTTAACCGTCAGAAACTCGCTGGCTTTAACGAGCGCGTAGAGCGTTGAAGTTCCTGCCCCTATCGGACCGAGGTTTATCCACACTGCTGGGGCCATACCGCAGGGCATCGGCTCGTGCCTTATGAAGCGGAAAAACACTATCGCGAAGAGGCCGAGGTAGAGGAAGAAGCCCGCACCCCAGGCGAAGTAGTTAACCGCGTAGGCAACCTCCTTGGCAGTTCCGGAGAAGCTTGATATCAACGCCGCACCGCTCATGGGGATCACAATTAAGCCGACCGGGGGAATGAACCAGGCAGGGGTAACGGACTTGAGGTCTATCTCCTTCTCCACGAACATCAGGTAGGGGATGAGCAGGGCGAAGAATATCGTTAGGACTGCCCCCGGAATCCAGAACGCCTTCGCTATTGCAGTCCTCTTGAGTATGAAAAGGTAATCCGCCGAGAGGACGAGCATGGCCACCGCTATCGTTCCGTAGAAGTGACACACAACAGGATGCTTGAGGTCTTTCAGTGCGTTTTCCGTGTGCTTCATCCACCTGAGGAGCCAGGGGATTAAAAGGACGAGGAACAGGAGAGTGTTGAAGTAAACGAGGAACTCTGCCAATCCGTCCAATGCCGGAAGCCTCGATGAATACGCTTTGCTGGCCAAAGCGAGGGCCCCTGTTCCCATAACGCTCGCGAACCAGCTCGGTGCGAACTCCTTTATGCTCACTTTCATTTGCTTCACCTGAAATAAAAATCATATGAAAAATTTAAACGTTTCCTGAACCCATCGTTGAAAACTCTCTCAATGACTGTGCTTCTTCCATCCCTCTCTTGCCTTTTCGCGCTCTATCTTCTCCTTCCAGTAGGGGTCAACCTCAAGAACCTGGTGTATGAAGGCCTCAACAACGTCCCTGATTCTCCCGTAGGCTCCAGTAACAACCTCTATACCAAGCTCGTTGAAGAAGGAGACCGCTTTGGGGCCCATTCCGTAGGCAAGGACAACATCTCCGCCGTGCTCCTTGACGAACCTCGGAAGGTCGCCGGCCCCGTGCTCCTCGAAGGGAACCTCAACGACCTTGGAATCCTTTATTTTGCCATCCTCCACCTCCACGAAGACGAAGTACTTCGCCCTTCCAAAATGCCCGCTAACTTCGCTTTCCAGGCCCCTGTCATCCATCGCTGGAACAGCTATTCTCATGCCACATCACCCGTTTAATTGAAAATTTCTTCTCATATAAACTTTGTGCATAAGCACAAAAGACGTTACCGAGAGTGGGGGAGAATTCGCTTGGTAGCAGGGATTAGCAGTTAACTCCGTGAAAAGGGCTCACATACCCACAAGGATTTTAACACATGAAACAAAAACAGATTTGGTGATGGCAATGCCGACGATAATAATTGAAGGGCCCAAAGCCGATGTTGAAACTAAGAGGGAGCTCGTGAGGAGAATAACCAACGTAGTCAGGGAGATCTACAAGGTGCACCACGTGAGCGTGGTAATTCATGAGAACGAGCCCGAGAACGTGGGCGTTGATGGGGAGCTTCTCGCGGATATAATAGCAAGGAGAAAGGGTTAATCTGAGACTTTATAGCACTTGGAGGTGAAGACTTCTCCCCGATTTTTGTACTTCACGACATGATGAAGCTCAAAATGCTATTAACCATCATAGCAATTTAATGTGGGTAGTGCCTATGAAAACGCTCGTTGTCTTCTACTCGCGGAGCGAGACGACTAAAAGGGTTGCTCAAGAAGTTGCCAGAGCCTTCAACGCGGATATTGACGAAGTCATAGACAAAAAGCCCCGTAAGGGGATTCTTGGCTTCCTCATAGCCGGCTATGACGCGACGAGAGGTAAAACCACAGAGATAGAGTTTGAGAAAGATCCTTCCAGCTACGACCTCGTGGTCATTGGAACCCCCGTCTGGAACGGTCGCGTGACTCCTGCCATAAGGACTTATCTACTCCAGAACAGAGAGAAGATTAGAAACGCAGCCTTTTTCTGCACGTGCGCTGGGAGGCCCGGAAAGTGTCTTGAGCAGATGGAGGGAATCCTTGGCAAGAGGCCCGTCCTCAGGAAGGTCCTAATGAAAAAAAGGCTGAAGGAAGGGATAAAGGAATTTGTTGAGGGGCTGAAGACCCTAAGTGGTTCTTGAGCTGTGTCCAAGAGTTAGATGAATAGAGTTGTAGGGAAACCGTTAAGATCTTGGAGCTAGTACCCCCAACAAGTGGTTTGGAATGGCCAACCCACGCTTGGGAAGACATAGATATAGCTTCAAACTGATTTGAAGCTTTTAGAATCCCTTTATGTTTTTAATGCAAGAATAGACTGGTAAGACGCTATGAGGAAATTGGGAGCCTTGATAACCCCCATGAAAATTGCAATCGTAAATTTTGTGGTTTTGTTTTTAGGATGTTTCCGTTCAGCCTGGAGCTGATGACCTCTCGCTTTAGGTGGCTTGATGTGAACAGGAGCAAGAAGCCAACCACACCAGTTGCAACAAACGCAACTGGAAGCTGAAACGTAGCGGACAATAACTACGATAACTTTCTCAAGGCAGCGATGTTTAGAATGGGCGTGCTATGAGGTTTTTCTTTTTTAGCGTCATTCCTTGAATATCTCTCCGGTAACTAGGTCTATCCCTATCCTCCTAACCTTGAGTTTCCAGAGCTTTTCGGGCGCTCCCCCGCCCACCTCTCTATAACCGGCCATCTCGATTATCCCCATGTCCTCGAGGGCCGAGAGGTGGTAGTAGAGCGTTGAGCGGGGCATGTTGAGGCCCCTTTCCTGGAGGGCCTTGTATATCTCGTTCGTCCCCTTGACGCCCCCACTCAGGATTTTTATGATGCTCCGCCTCGGTTCGACCATCAAAGGCTTGAGGGTCATCATGAGGTTTTTCAAACTGGCCATGTCGCCCATCATCCACTTCGGCACCTTCACCACCGTTAATCATTACTTTTCAATCCTTATAAAATTACCGCTTTTGGGGGAGTTTGGCTTGAATATTATAGAAAACTTTATAAATGATTTTGTAATATTACAAAACAGGAAAGATGATAGAAAAGATGGGGGTGATGGAGGATGTTTGGGATGGTGATACTCACCTACATCCTCGCGAGCGTATTCGCGATAGCTGGAATGGGAGCGACGGGAGTGCTCATACCCAACTACATAGCCATGGGGCTGGGCGTTCACGCGGCCATGCTGCTCGGGCTGACGCAGAACACGGCGGAGCTGACCGTGGCAACCGCCATGAACTGGAGGAAAAGCCTCATAGAATGGAGGAAGGTTGCGGGGGTCTTCGTCCCCGCGGCGCTCTTCGTGCCTTTGGGGGCGTACGTGAACGTTCACATTCCGAGGGTCCTCGTGCTGGTGGCCTTTGCTCTGTTCCTGCTCTTCGCCCTCTACCGCATGCTCTCCAGCGGGGTGGCGGAAGGCGGAGACGGCTGGAAAATCTACGCGCTCGGGGCCGTCGAGGGCTTCACCGCGGGCCTCATAGGCATGGACGCGGCGCCAATAGCGCTCATAGCCTTCTCGTACCTCTTCAGAAACCCGAAGAAGGTCTCGGCGAACACAGCGGCAACTGCACTCGGAGTTTCGGGCGTTACCCTGCTGACGTACGCCCTCCTGCTCCCGAGGATACCCATAGCGACTGGAACCCTCATAGCCGTCGGGACTGCTGGCTTCCTCGGCGGGATAACGGGCTCGCTCCTGATGCACAGGATAAAGCCACTCTACGTCCGCTACACGATGCTGGCAATACTCTCGCTGGCCCTCGTTGAGATTGTGATGAAAATATTCGAGGCGAACGTGTCCGAGACGCTCCACGTGCTCAGCGTGGGGGCCGTGGTGGGTGCCTTCCTGGCCTTCCTGTACGGAATGGGAAGGCGCGCGGGGAGAAAGGCCTCCCCCGCCCCGTGACCCTTTCGTTGTTTGAGCAAAAAGAAGGAGGTGGTTGAGATGCCGTTCGGTGTTCCCGGATGGAAGTGGAAGGTTGGCAGGTTTGGCTACGTGATGGGGAACGAGCCGAGCTACGAGGAGATTAGGGCAGAGGCGGAGGCACTGCTCGAGAAGGCCACGAAGGGGCCTGCGTGGCACTGCCGCTGCGGAACCTTCCACGTCCCCCTGTTCGTTGACGGGGAGATAGTCGGAGAGCTCTGGGAGGATGTCGAGCCGAGAGAACTCGAAGTCGGCGCCTACTGGCACGGGAAGTGGGGGACGAAAGTCCAACTCGTGAAAGACGGAAGGGTGGTGGGCCTCCTATGGCTCGCCTGAGCTTTTATTTTTCCAAACGGCGAATTAGGAGATGGTTGAGATGAAAATTGTAAAGTTCCTGAAGGAGAAGATGACCTACATCGTCTTCACTCTCATCATCCTATCGAGCTACGCCGGCGTTCATCACAGGGATGTCTTCCTGTCCCTCAAATGGACGCTGCCGATTGCGCTCTTCATGATGCTCTTCCAGCCGATGGTCTTCATGGACATAAGAAAGGCGTTCACGACGAGAACCGAGATAAAGACGAAGTATCTCGCGGCATTGACAGCCTTCTACGTCCTCCTCTTCCCAGCTTTGACGTGGCTTCTCCTCAAGTTCTGGTTTGTGGTAATGCCGAACACTGACCCGAGGCTGCTCGCGGGGATCGTGCTGATAAGCCTCGCTCCACTTCCAAGCTCTGCTCCAGCATTCACGAACCTCGCGGGCGGGAAGTTCCAGCTGACGCTCGTCGGCGTCGTGTGGACGTTCATCCTCTCGCTTTTCGTCATGCCCGTCTACGCCAAGCTGCTCCTCCACACGCTCATAAAAGTCCCCACGTGGCTGCTCCTCAAGTCGCTCGTCCTCTACATCATAGTGCCCCTCGTGGCGGGCCAGCTAACGAAGTACGCGGTTCTGAGGTGGAAGGGAAAGAATGCCCTCATGAAGCTCAAGGAGCCCCTTGTGGGCCTCTCGCTCCTCGGCATGTACTGGATGATAACCGTGGTCTTCGGCATAAACGGGAAGATAATAGCCGAGAGGCCGGAGATTATAGTTGTCGGAGCGCTCATAATGAACGCCTACTTCCTCGTCCGCGCGGCCGTGGCTTACTTCACCGGAAAGGCGCTTGGCTTCCCATTGGAGCACATCATATCGCTCGTGTATTCAACCGGCTCCAACATGACCCTCGCGACGGCGATGGCAATAGGGACGTTTGGTTCTCTCGCGGCCGTTGGAACCGCCTTAGGAGGCCCTTTCAGCGACATGATACTCATGATACTCTTCGTAAGGCTCTTTGCCATACTGAGGGCAAGGCGTATATACACAGAGGACGAAGAAACCAATGGAGATGGGGAATGATGGAGACTCCCAAAGTGTGTTTGATAACGTGTGGGAACTCCCTCTCCGAAATAATTGTCCTCGAGGCGCTTAAGGAGGTAGGCAGTGAAGTTGCGCTCTGTCCCCTGAGTGCTGTCGTCGGTGGAGTGTCCGACATCCTTGGACTTTTGAAGGAAGCAAGGTACGTGATGGTGGTTGATTCCTGTTCCGAGGCGTGTGCCAAGAAGCTCATTGATGGTCTCAGGATACGCTATGACGAATATCTCAATCTTGAGGAAAAGCTCGGCATCAAAACACCCTGCTATACTAGTCCCTCCGGTGAGGTCGTGGACGACATTGGCCTGGCGGCTGCGTACCTGATAGAAAGGATTGAGGAAGTCCTCAAGGAGCTCTAAGCAGGGGCCATTATTCATTTTGGTCCCTGGTTTCTTTCCAATCTTTACAGAGGTTCACCGAACTTTCTCGGCTCTTTTTGTGATGGTGAACCTGTAGTAATGTGGCCAGGCAAACCTCGGAAATAGTCAGCGTGTCCTTTAGTGCCCACCCCTGACCAGCAAACCTTAAAAGCAGTTAGGGTAGCCTAATTATGTGAAAAATATTTGAAATGAAAGATACAACAGGTGAGTTTGATGTTTAGGAAAATACTTTTCCCAACGGATTTCAGCGAGGGAGCGTACAGGGCGGCAAAGCAATTCGAGAAGGCCAACAACATGCCAGTTGGGGAGGTTGTTCTCCTTCACGTGATAGATGAGGGGACCCTTGAGGACCTCCTCAACGGCTACTCACTCCTCTATAACGACGAGGAGCTGGAACTCGAAGCAATCAAAGAGGAACTGTTCAAGAAAACCATGGAGAGGCTCCAGGCCAAGGTCGAGGACGTGAAGAAGACGTTCGGCACCGAAAACGTGAAAACCCTGGTCAGGTTCGGCCTCCCATGGGAGGAAATCGTCAAGGTCGCCGATGAGGAGGACGTGTCGCTCATACTCCTGCCCAGTCACGGGAAGCTCGGCTTCTCGCATGAGCTCCTCGGCTCCACAACGGTTCGCGTACTGAGAAAAACGAAGAGGCCCGTCCTCGTGATAAAAACGCACCCCGAGTGCGGAGGTGATGAGGAATGAACTGGCTGAAGCTCAAGAACCATCTCGATAAGTACCTTCCGGTTTACGTTACACTTGCCATGATAGCGGGCTTTTACGTCGGAACGCACGCGAACCTCAAGCCCTACCATAACACGCTCAAAACCCTGAACATGCTCGTCGTCATCAGCATGATATACCCGATGATGATTAACCTCCGCCTTGGCGAGCTCAAGAACAGTGTCAAGCTCGGGAAGCAGCTGGTCATAGGCCTCACGATGGGACTCGTGATTTCCCCGCTCATAATGTATGGGGCGATATGGCTGACGAACCTCATCCATCCAATAAACCACACGCTCGCCCTCGGGCTTCTCCTGGCCGTCGTCGTGCCCTGCTCCTCGATGAGCATAGCCTACACCGGCTTCACGAAGGGCAACATCGAGCTGGCCACGGTAGTGGTTGCCCTGAGCTTCACGCTGGCCATCGTGACGGTTCCGGCCTGGCTCAAGGTCTTCGCGTCGAGCTACCACGTCTCAATATCAGCCTGGCTCCTCGTCAAGACGATCCTCATAGTCGTCATAACGCCCATGATACTCGGCGTTCTCACGAGATCCTACCTCATGAGAAAACTCGGCCCTGAGGGATTCCTGAGGATAAAACCCGCCTTCCCGGCAATCTCGCTCATGGGCATGTACACCATCGTCTTCCTCATCTTCATGGAGAAGGCGAAGCTCATAGCCAGCAAGCCGAGCATCGTCGGCATCGCCCTGATTCCCCTGGTCATCTACTACACGACCGCCCTGCTCTTCATGACCCTCGTGGACAGGGCCGTCGGGATCCCCTACAGGGACCACATGGCAATAACGTTTACGTCCGTTGGAAAGAACGAGGGAACGGCGATGGCCATAGCCCTTGCGGCAGGGACTGGTCTCATGGCGATAGCGCCTGCGGTGACCCCAATAATTCAGATACCGTTTCTGATTGGCTACGTTAAAGCCTGGAGAAAGATAGCGGGGCTCTGGAAGTGCAAGGTTTTGAAGGAGGAAGAAGCTGTTCCAGGGGCTTCCTGATTTTAACTTTTATAGATTTACTCCATTTTGGAGCTTCTGTTGGATGAATTCCTTAGTGGCAAACCGGAAAGGGTTTTAACCCATGAACCTTACTTCATCCGGGTGCTGAAGACATGAAGGCCATAGAAGTCGTCGGACTTACCAAGTACTACGGTTCTTTTCTCGCCGTTGATAACGTGAGCTTTGAGGTTAGGAAGGGGGAGATTTTTGGTTTCCTCGGCCCAAACGGGGCGGGAAAGACGACAACAGTCAGAACGATTACAGGCGTTTTGAGGCCAAACTCCGGGGAAATAAGGGTTCTTGGCTACGACATGCTCGATGAGAGAGAAAAGATAAAGGCGAGGGAGAGAACCGGCATCGTCCCTGAGATGGCCAACCCCTACGTTGACCTGACGGCGATGCAGAACCTCAGGCTAATGGGCGAGCTCTACGGGATGGGAAGGGGGGAGATAGAGAAGCGCTCGGTTGAGCTCCTCAAGCTCTTCGACCTCTACGAGAAGAGGAACATGAAGGTGAGGGCCTTTTCCAAGGGCATGAGGCAACGCCTTATCCTCGCGATGGCAATGATAAGCGATCCCGAGCTGTTAATCCTCGACGAACCGACGAGTGGGCTCGACGTTATAAGCGCACGCCTGATAAAGGACGTCATCCGCGAGGAGAAGAGGAAGGGGAAGACTATATTCATGACGACCCACAATATGATTGACGCAAACGAGCTGTGCGAGAGGATCGGAATCATAAGGAAAGGGCGACTCATAGCGATTGACACGCCCGAGAAGCTCAAGCAGCTGGTCAGGGGAAGTGTTTCGGTTGAGGTCAGCTTCGAGCCTATGAAACTTGAGACCTCTAGTATCTCTTCGGCGATTAGGGTTGAGCTGATGGGGGACAAGGCGAGGGTTTTCACGAACGACCCCGATGCAACGGTTAAGGAGCTGGTTTACTACGCCGAAAGAAAGGGGCTGAGAATAGTGAGCCTGAGAACGCTCTCCCCCTCACTGGAGGACGTCTTCATCAAGCTGGTTGGTGAGAAAAATGATTGAGGCGCTCAAACGTTCCTTCGCCATAGCGAAGAAGGACATGCGCATCTTCTACCTCAAGGGGCCGGTTGTAATAATGGGCCTTATCTTCCCCTTCTTCCTGTTCTTAGCCTTCATGATAGGGCGCAACCTCTCGGGCGGTCATCTCCTCGTTAGTCTAACGGCCATGACGGCCTTCTTCACATCAACGGCCGTCGGCCCCACGATAATCCCGTGGGAGTGCAGGGGAAGGACGTTCGAGAGGCTCATAACAGCCCCCGTTTCGCTGATCACTGTGCTCCTCGGCGACTTTCAGGCTTCCCTATACTTCGGGCTGGCGATAACGTTCGCGATAGCGGTTCCTGCAATGCTCTACCTCTCAATCCACCCCTCCATCTGGCTCTTCGTCCTCGCCACCATCCTGGCGGTTGGCTGCTTCTCCGCCATGACGGTGCTCATGTCCTCTTACCCACCTACGGACGTCCCAGCTGACGTCATGATGCTGTCGTCGCTCATTAAGTTCTCGCTCCTATTCATCAGCGGCATCTTTGTCCCCATCGAAAACCTGCCAGCCTACGGCAGGTGGATTTCCTTCGTCTCGCCGCTGACATACTACGTCGACGCCCTGAGGCATTCACTTGGAAAGGGCTACCTCCCGGTGTGGCTTGACCTTTTAATGCTGACTCTGTTTGGCCTTGCGTTCTTCTTCACGGGCAGTGCAATCCACAGAAAAGTTCTGGAGAGGAGGTTTACATGATGTTCGAAAAGGCCTTCTCTCAGCTCTTACGGTCTTTCTCAGGGGACGTCATCGCTGGAGGTTTTCTGACTACCTCCACCTCTCCCCTTATTTTCTCCGCCCCGACGGTGTTGAAGACCGTCCTGTACTTCTCGGCGAGCTCCTTGGCGCGTAGTATCTTTTTCTCGGGCTCGTCCGTCACAATTCGGATTTTGTAGGTAATCTCCCTCAGCTGAGGCTCTTTTCTGTCCCTCCACCCCGAAACGGTTATTTCCATGCCCTCAACCTTCAGGCGCATCTTCTTTATGAGCCTGCCCCAGTTCACGGTTAGACAGCCACCTATAGCGGCGAGCAGGTACTCGGTTGGGTTCGGTCCGACATTGTGGCCGTCGGTGTTCGTGTCTATCCTGAAGGAGAACTCCCTCACTCTCGCGCTACTCCCCACATTTCCGTCCCATCTAATCTCTGCTTTGTATTCAAGGCGCTCCATACTAATCCCCACTTTATGATGAAACTCACTTCAAATAAATCCTTTTCCGCCTACGCCCTAAGGCATTTGACCGGCGTGGGGTTCCCCCTCTCTGGCCCGACCTCCCGATGCTCGCGTTGTTTGGTGTTGTTCTTCATGGCGGGGACGGGCATTCACTACCTGGTCCTTGAGAGAAAGTTTCCGCAGGATCTGCGTTTAGAAGCTCTTTGGCCACGTATTTTGCCCTTCCAAGTGCTTGTAGACCTCGCTCTCGAGTCCTCTCCAGTCCTTCAGGGGAATCGCGATTCTCATGAAACCACTACTATCATACAAAGTGTTTGTGTGTATGCACGCTTTTTCTTGGACACCAAAGGTTAATAACACCAAGCTCAAAAAATAGTTAAAAACGTGTTACCCAATCCGTCTTTGGTGATACAATGCTCGCTCTCAACAGGCTGGTGGATGAGGGTGACGCCCGGGGAATCCTAGAGTACGCCCGGGAGTTCCACGGTCACGTCTGTCCCTACCTAGCGCTCGGAATCCGGGCGTCGCTTATAGCCATGGAGGAACTCGGCGTCGGGAGGCTCGACTACTCTGGAAGCGTTGACGAGTCCATTCTGGCTATAGTCGAGATCAACAGCTGCTTCACCGACGGTGTTCAGGTGACAACGGGTTGCACCCTGGGAAACAACTCTCTCGTCTACCTCGACCTCGGAAAGACGGCCCTGACCCTCGTCAAGCGCTCCACCTGGGAAGGCGTCAGGGTCTACGCGGATGCCGAAAGACTGGGGAAATACTACCCTTCCGGAGCCACTGAGCTGTTCAACAGGGTCGTGAGGGAAAGAAAGGGAACCGAAGAGGAGCGGAGACGCCTCTGGGAACTCTGGGAGGAGATAGCATACACCATGCTGGAGCTCCCGAGGGAGGAGTTCAAGATCGAACGGGTTAAGGTCCCCCAGATAGAGCAGGCGCCGATAGTGGAGAGCGTCCGCTGCTCGAAGTGCGGGGAGCTGGTTATGGAAACCCGGGCCATTTACGTAAACGACGAGCCCTTCTGCCTCCGCTGCGCGGGAGAGTCCTACCGTGCGGTAATCGGGAGGGGGATAGTGAAGGTCTCGCCGAGGGGGTGCTGAGATGAGGAGGTTCCTTGCCCCCTTTCTAATCCTGCTGGTGGTTTCAATAAGCGGCTGTATCGGGAGCGACACTGGAACTGGGGAAACCGGAAAGGCCACGATAACCGTCACGGACGCCCTTGGGAGGAGCGTCGAGGTTCCGGCGAAGGTGAACCGGGTCGTTGCCGTCGGTCCCGGGGCGCTACGGCTAGTGGTTTATCTGAACGCGAGCGATATGGTGGTGGGTGTTGAGGACTTCGAGAAGCGCTACAACTTCGGAAGGCCCTACATCATAGCCCACCCCGAACTCAGGGAGCTGCCGACCGTCGGGCCGGGTGGACCGGGCAAGCTGCCGGACTTCGAGGCGCTCATAGAGCTGAAGCCCGACGTTATCTTCATAACCTACGTGGACAAGAAGACGGCCGACGATATAGGGGCCAAGACCGGAATCCCCGTCGTCGTCCTCAGCTACGGCGGGCTGGCGACCTTCGAGGACGAAGAGCTCTTCAAGTCCCTCGAACTGGCGGGCAGGATACTCGGAAGGGAGGATAGGGCTAGAGAAGTCATAGACTTCATCAATGCAACCCAGAATGACCTGATGAAGCGCACGGCCGACGTTGAACCGAAGACCGTCTTCGTCGGCGGAATCGGCTACAAGGGCGCCCACGGGATTGAGAGCACGGAGGCCAGCTATCCGCCGTTCATCGTCGTTCACGCCAAGAACGTTGCCGACGAGCTTGGGAGCGGCCACCAGTTCATCGACAAGGAGAAGCTCCTCGAGTGGCAGCCTGAGTACATATTCATCGACGAGGGCGGTCTTAAGCTGATCCTCGACGATTACTCGAAGAACCCGGACTTTTACGCCTCGCTCAAGGCCGTCAAGGAAGGCAACGTCTACGGCATACTCCCCTACAACTTCTACACCACAAACGTTGGAACGGCCCTGGCCGATGCGTACTTCATCGGAAAGGTGCTCTATCCCGAGAGGTTCAGCGACGTTGACCCTGCAAAGAAGGCCGACGAGATATACGCCTTCCTGCTCGGAAAGCCGGTTTACGGCACCATGAAGGAGCAGTTCGGCGGCTTCGGAAAGATAGACCTCTCCAACGGAACGATTAAATACTCACTGCCGACCTCACCGTGATGGGAATGGACTACGAGGGTTACGTGGCCAGGAAACTGTCCATCGGCATTTTCCTTCTTCTTTCCATCCTCGCGGTTAGCCTGTACTCCCTCTCCCATGGCGCTTACTTCCTCTCGGTGAGGGAGGTCGTTGATGCACTCCTCGGCGGCGGAACGGACAGTGCCAGACTGGTGGTCTGGAACATAAGGATGCCGAGGATAGCTGCCGGTCTTCTGGTCGGTGCCTCCCTTGCCATAGCCGGTGCCGTCATGCAGGGCTTTCTGCGGAATCCGCTGGCCACGCCGTTCACAATGGGCGTCTCCCACGGGGCGATGTTCGGCGCTTCCCTCGCGATCCTCCTGGGGGCAGGCTACGCCGAGAGTTCCGGCAGGATTTCGCTTGACAACCCCTACGCCGTTGTGCTCTTCGCCTTCATCGGCGCCATAAGCGCCACGGCTGTGATCCTTGCACTGGCGAGGCTGAAGGGACTCAGCCCCGAGGCCATAATTCTGGCCGGAGTGGCTATGAGTTCACTCTTCGTTGCACTGACGACCCTCGTTCAGTACTTCGCCGACGAGCTTCAGCTGGCGGCCATGGTCTACTGGAGCTTTGGGGACCTCGGAAGGGCCACCTGGCGGGAAAACGCGATAATGCTCGTTGTGTTCGTTCCAATCTTCGCGTACTTCGTCGTTAAGCGCTGGGATCTGAACGCCTCCGTTATGGGGGACGACGTCGCCAAGAGCGTTGGAGTTGACGTTGAGAGGGTTCGCCTTATCTCGACCTTCCTGGCGGCGCTGATAACAGCCGTAAGCGTTGCTTTCGTCGGTGTCATCGGCTTCGTTGGCCTCATAGCGCCCCACGCCATCAGGCTCGTCGCCGGTGGCGACTATCGCTTCCTCATCCCCCTGTCGGCCCTTGCCGGCGCGTTGCTACTGGTGGCCGCGGACACGATTGCCAGGCTGGTACTGTCCCCGATGATCCTTCCGGTCGGCATAGTGACCTCTTTTCTCGGTGCCCCCGCGTTCATATACCTCCTGATAAGGATGGAGGGACGGAGATGAAGGCAGTACGGGTGAGGAACCTCCACTTCACCTACAACGGCTCGGAGGTACTCAGGGGCGTTGACCTGGAGATTGAAGAGGGGGAGTTCGTGGCGATACTCGGCCCGAACGGTGCCGGAAAGTCAACCCTCCTCAAGTGCGTGGGGGGCATTCTGGACTGCGGGGCGGTTGAAGTGCTTGAACGCCCGGTGGCGAATTACTCCAGGGATGAGCTGGCGAGGGTTCTCGCTTACGTGCCCCAGAGGTGCGAGCCGGGTTTCATGACGGTTTTTGATACGGTTCTGCTCGGCAGGAGGCCCTACATGGGGCTGAGGCCGTCGAAGCGAGACGTTGAGACCGTGAGGAGAGTCCTGAGGATGATGGACATAGGTCACCTTGCGCTGAAGCCCACCAACAAGCTGAGCGGTGGAGAACTCCAGAAGGTGAGCATCGCGAGGGCTTTGGCTCAGGAGCCCAGAATACTTCTCATGGACGAGCCGACCAACAACCTCGACATCAAGAGCCAGCTGGAGGTCATGGAAACGGCGAGGAAGTTCGCGGAGGAAGGGGGAACGTCGATCGTGGTCATGCACGACGTCAACCTGGCCCTTCGCTTCGCCAGGAGGTTCGTCTTTATGAAGGATGGAAGAATCGTGGCTGACGGTGGGAGGGAGATACTGAAGCCGGCTCTCTTTGAGGAGGTCTATGACGTGAAGGTTAGAATAGAAGAGGTGGGGGGAATCCCCGTCGTGGTTCCCCTCTCACATCTCAGCCTCGCCGAGGAACTCGAGCAGGTCGAGTAGGCGCGGGTCCTTGACGCTTTCTATAGCCTTCCCTGCTTCCTCCGCATCAATCTTGCCGTCCTTGTAGAGGGCTATCGCTTTTACGGCCTCGAAGAAGTCCGCCAGCTCCGGAAGGGCCTTTGCGAACATATCCATGTGCAGGTAAACCGTTTCGAAATCGTCCTCGAGGAACAGCTGCCAGAGGACGTCCATCAGCGAGCCGAAGGCTACCTCCTCGTAGTCGCTTCCCTTCGCGTGGACGAGGGCGTAGAGACACTCCTGCAAAGCCGCATCGTAGTTCTCGTCCTCCTCGAATATCTCCTCGAAGCTGAGGTGTATCTCAACGAGGAGGTCGCTCTTGTCTAGAACCTTCGGGAGAAGGCCAGCGAGCATGGCCTTTGCCTCGTAGGTCTCCCCGGACTCAAAGAGCACGTAGGCCTTGTGGATGGCTATCCTCAGAACCTCGTCCTCGTTTCCGAGTTCGCGGTGTATCTCCTCGGCCTTCTCCATGAGTTCAATGGCCTTCTCGTACTCCTGAAGTTCCTCGTGGATGAGCGCCATGGCGTAGTAGATTTTCGCTATGTTCCCCTTGTTGCCCTTCTCGGTCTCTTCCTCGAGGAGGGCCCGATAGAGCTCGAGGCTCTTCTCCAGCTCCCCGATGAGGTAGTAGAGGTCGGCCAGCTCGAACTTCACCTCAAACGTATCCTTCTCCTCGGCCATCTTCTCGAACTCGCTCAGCTTGTCCACACCGAGGAGTTCGTGGAAGTAGTAAACGGTGAGCTTGTACAGTTCGAAATCACCACACTCCAGGGCGAGCTTTTCGGCCTTTTCGAGGGCCTCCTTAAGCTCCTCGTCGCCCAGCTCGTCAACCCTGTGGTACAGAAGGGTTGCAACCTTTTTGCAATCCTTTTCCTCGATTGCCTTCAGAATCTCCTCCATCTCAGAACACCTCAGAATAATTAGCCGTCCGGGAGTATTTAACGCTTTGGTCAAAATTAAATGGAGGAGTCAGCGTCTCCTCCGAAGGGCAACGAGTGCCGCTAGGATGACGACTATTCCCGGTCCGCACGTGCCCCCTGACTCGGTCGGGGATGGCTGGGCGCTGGAGGAACTTGTCTCCGGGGAACTGGTTTCACCACTCGGCGTGCTCGACGTCGTCGAAGATGGGGTGGTAGTTGGGGCTTCGGTTGATGTCGTCTCGGTTGGCGAGGGGCTCTCCGCGGCTCCAACCGTGATGGTGATTCTCCTGACGTCCTCTCCTCCACCGTCGTCCCTCACCTTCAGGGTCACCGTGTAGTTGCCGGCGCTTGAGTAGGTGTGAACAGGTTCAGCCTCGCTGGATGTGCTCCCGTCTCCAAAGTCCCAGCTCCAGCCCACTATATCTCCGTCCCTGTCGTAGGACTTGTCCGCGAAGCTTATCTCCTCCCCGGCCTTTGGTTCCTTTGGCAGGAACGTAAAGTCAGCCGTCGGCGGATAGTTCTGTGGTTCCACGGTTATCTCCTTGTAGTAAGTTCCCTTCAGTCCGCTCTCGTCTTCGACTGTTAGCATTACGGTGTAGGAGCCGGGGTTCGTGTACGTGTGCCTCGGGTTCCTCTCGGTTGAAGTGCTTCCGTCGCCGAAGTTCCAGCTCCACTTGGCAACGCTTCCGTCCGGGTCCGTGGAGCTGTCGGTAAAGATTACCTCGTCTCCGGCCTTGATCTCGGCGGGCGAGTAGCTGAAGAGTGCCGTTGGCTTCTCGTTGGGTTTGACGTTTATCGATGCCTTGCAGGTGGCGTTGGCGTTCCAGGGGTCGTAAACCCTTAGGGTGACCTTGTAGTTCCCTTCCTCGCGGTAAACGTGTCCAACCTCCGTGCCGTTGCCCTCGGCCCTGGAGCCGTCCCCGAAGTCAATCTCCCACCTCATGGAGCCGTTCTCCGGGTCGTTTAGGTTCAGGGCGAAGTCAACTTCAAGTGGAAGCTTCCCGGAGCTTGGAGAAGCTGAAATCGAGCACTCCGGGGGCTTGTTCATGAGCAGCAGGGCGTAGTAGTCTATCGTGAAGAAGCCGAAGTTTATCAGTATCGGGCTTCCGCCCCTCGCCTCGTAGTGCTCCCCCTTGCTCGGCACGAGGAAGTCGAGGACGAGGTGTCCGTCTTCGCTGTCGAGGTAGATGACCCCGGTCGCGTTGTACCACATGCTCGGGTCGCTTATGCCGCCCTCGTAGACGACCTTGACGCTGGTCTCGTTGGAAACGGTCACCTCGTGGGTCGTTACCTTCTCATAGCCGTAGCTGCCCTCCATCTTCAGGTCGAGACTTGAGGTGGGTGACGTGTAGCCCCCTCCGATGCCGAGGGAAACGCCGACGTTGAAGGTGTTCTTGCTCTTCGTCCAGCCCAGCTCCTTGACTGCCCTCTCGTAGGAACTCCCCACTTGGCCGACCTCTATGGTGAAGGTGTCGAGAAGGTTTCCGGGCTCGTAGTTCTTCAGCTCGTTCAGGTTCTCGGGATATGTGTTTATGTCTCCGATCTCGTGGAGGTCCGACTTGTAGTTCTGGAAGTGGACGTGGGGCGGCCCCTTGGGAACCGTCACAAGTATGTACTGCTGCTCGCCGTTCACGACGGCAAGCTCAGGCGGGCTTATTATCGGGAATTCGTAGACGTCGTAGTCCGTGGTTACGTAGAGCGCCCCGTCCCCCATGTCGGAGGTCAGTCCGTAGGTTATGCTCTCCTCGTAGCTCCGTCCCCTCTCCCTCTGGAGCTGGAACCCCATGCTCACCTTCAGGTTGACTTCAGCGTAGGCGACCTTCTTGTTGCCCATGACCGCCTTCATTCCGAGGCTCATCTTGACGTCGTGGGTGGACTTCACCGAGAACTTCGTTGCCTGCGTTTTCTCGGTCGTGAACTCCGAGTAGAATACCCCCGTCTTGTTGATGACGTCGTAGTCAACCGGTGGGGCGTTTATCACGGCTATAACGAGGTTCTCAACGTGCATCCTCCCCTTCCTTGGCGGTCCAACGACTATTGAGTCGCCGTTCACGTCGCCAACTGCGAGGCCCGCTCCGTAGCTGAACTCCGTCTTCAGGCCCTTCGGTCCGTTCAGCAGGTCGCCTCCGAGGTTGTAGACCTTCACGTAGCCGTCCTGGGAGGCCCAGACTATCTCGTCGAGGCCGTCTGCGTTGACGTCCCCAACTGCCATCCTGTCCCCCTTCTGGAAGGGCATCACGAAGGTCGCTAACTCTCTCCCCTCCAGCTGGGCGCCCTTCTTTGAGAAGCCAAAGACGTGTATGCCTCTCTCCTGGTAGTCGTCCGAATCCTGGGTGGCAATTACCAGCTCGTTCAGTCCGTCGAGGTTGACATCTCCAATCGCTATCTCGTCCCTCGATGTCAGCTCGAAGTAGTCCTCCGTTGCGAGACTACCCATGACGTTGCCGTTCATGTCGTAGACCGTTATGATGTTTGCACTCACGTCGGCGTGCACTATCTCGGCCTTTCCGTCACCGTCGAGGTCGCCGACGGCTATTGAATCACCATCCGCGAAGTCATCGACCTTGAACTGGTTCACCATGTTGAAGTTCTCGTTGAATATGTGTATCCAGTTGTTCCTGTCGGCGTGGACTATCTCGGCTTTTCCGTTGCCGGTGAGGTCCCCGCAGGCTATGTCGTCCCCAGCCTCGAAGTTGACGTCGTGCTTGCCCAGCTCGGCTCCGTCCATCGTGTAGATGTATATCTTGTCCGTGCTCCTGTCGCCCTGGATTATCTCAGCCTTCCCATCGCCGTTAACGTCACAGGCCGTCATCTCGTCCCACTTTTCGTATCCGGTGTGGAATTTCCCGATGACGTTCCCACTCTCGTTCTCATAGGCCCAGAAGTAGTCCCCACGGTCGCCGATGATGATCTCCTCGTCGGCTATGACCATACCCCCATAACCGTCAACGAGGTCGGATTCCTCCGCGGTGACCCTGTGACCCGGCATGATAAATATCGAAAAGGCCAGAAGCAGGATAACAAACAAAGCGGTCTTTCGTTTCATGCAAATGCCTCCTCAAGCTGAGCCCACGAAGGTTTCCAGAATGGTAACCTACGTAAACTCATTACTTATTACACTTCAAAATATAAAACGATTTTCATAAACATATCTTACATCCATGGTAGATAACTAGAAAAATTTTCAGAAAGTTCCCGACAGTGAAGGCCCCGGGAGCTTTTTAAACTTCTCCTCGGAGGTGATAACATGCTTGAAGTGATTTTCCTTGGCACCGGCGGCATAATGCCGACGCGGGAAAGAAACGTTCCAGCGATTGCGCTCCGCTACCGGGGTGAGATTATACTCTTCGACGTCGGGGAGGGCACGATGAGGCAGATGAACACCGCAAAGCTCAGCCCGATGAAGGTAGGGAAGATCTTCATCACCCATTTCCACGGTGACCACTACCTCGGCCTGGCCGCCCTGATACAGACGATGAACCTCTGGGACAGGGAAAAGCCCCTCCACATTTACGGTCCCAAGTACACCTTCGAGTTCGTTCAGCACTTTCTCCAGAGCGGTTTCTTCAGGCCGGGCTTCGATATACACGTCCACGAGCTCGGCGAGACGAGGCTGAGGTTTGGGGACTACGAAATCTGGAGCTTCAAGGTCGAGCATGGAGTTCCCGCCCTGGGATACGTCTTCCGGGAGAAGGACAGGCGCGGAAAGTTTCTTCCCGAGAAGCTCGCCGAGTACGGCCTGAGTGAGGGTCCGATACTCGGAAAGCTTGAGCGAGAAGGTAAAATCGAGTGGAACGGCCGGATAATTCGCCTCGAGGACGTCACCGGGCCGAGGAGGAAGGGCCTCAAGGTCGTCTACACCGGCGACACAGAGCCGTGTGAAAGGGTGAGGCTCTTCGCCGAAAATGCCGACCTCCTCATCCACGAGGCGACCTATCTGAATTCTGGGGATAGGGGCGATAGCTATCACTCGACGGTCGAGGAGGCCTGCGAAGTCGCCAAGAGGGCCAAGGTCAGGCTTTTGGCGCTCTTCCACAGGGCCTTCCGCTACACCTACGATGAATACCTAACCGAAGCCTCGCGGATATGCCGCGATTTTGGAGTGGATTTCGTAGTTCCGAGGGATTTCGATGTCATGGAATTCAAATCAGGTGAATTCAGCGTGAGAAACCTTCTGGAGGAGAGAGGATGAGCTATCTTCGCTACGTCAGGCTCATAGGCACGATGCACGTTTCGCCGAAGAGCAGGGAGGAGGTCATCAGGACGATACTCGATGAGAGGCCCCACGCCGTTGCGATAGAGCTCGACAGGGCACGTTTCCTTGCCATGAACGAGAACAGGAAGATGACCCTCGAGGATGCCCTCCGCTTCGGCAGGAAGGGGCTGATAAACTACGCACTCGCGAAGGTCGAGGAGAAACTGGGAGAGGAGTTCGGGATGAAGCCCGGTGAGGAGATGAAAGCGGCTATAAGCGCCGCCCAGGCCCTCGGCGTCCCCCTCTACCTCATAGATGAGGATATCAACGTCATACTCTCCAAGATAGCCGCCGCCCCTGGGAGGGAGAAGCTCCTAATGGCCCTGGAAGCCCTGGGGATATTCCTGCCCGTTAGGCTCGGCGAGCCCTCCGACCCAATGGCGGAGTACAGGATCATGATGGTGCAGTTCAAGCGCCGCTACCCATACCTCTACCGCGTTCTGGTCGAGGAGAGGAATGAAGTCATGGCGAGGAACCTCGTCTCCATAGTCGAGAACCTTAAGCTCCAAGGAGTTAAGAGACCGAGGGTTATAGCCGTGGTCGGCCTCGGCCACAAGCCCGGGATAGAGCACCTCCTCGACAGGGCGAAAGAGAGGAGGTTCCTCTCGCCCTACTGGACAGGGGGGTGATGTGATGGAGAGAAAGCATCTGGTCTGCCCGCTCTGCGGCGGAACGGATTTCAGCGTTGAGGAGGGGAAGATAGACAGCAAATGGGGCTTTACGGCGCACAAGGTGAAGATAGTCATCTGCAGGAACTGCGGCTACGTCATGATGTTTCACAAGGGGAGAACCATCTGGGACTTCGACTGATTCGTTACTTTTATATTTAGAACCGCTACAGCATTCTTGGGGATTCACCATGAAGGACAGACTTGAGAAGATGCTCAACGTCAAGATCCTTGAAATCGAGGAGCTTGAGGACAAGATAGTCGTTTACGTTCCGGAGGATCAGGTGAGGATAGCGGTGGGAAGCGGTGGTGCCGCCGTTAAAGCCGCCGAGCTTGTAATCGGCAAGAAGATTGAAGTAAAGGGCAAGTGAGCCTCCCCGCGGGGCGTTCCGATGGGCTACGAACCGTGGAAGGGAGTTCACAGGGGCGGCATGGGAAGGAGGGAGATCGAGGATTTACTGATTTCTTTTCTAGTCCTCGCTCTGCTGTTTTCCAACTTTGACCCATACGCGATTCCCTACTCCGTCATCGCCGTTCTGACGGCCTTCATCTTCCACGAAATAGCCCACAGGCAGGTGGCGCGGCACTACGGTTACAGGGCGTACTACAAACGCTGGGACACGGGAATACTCCTGGCGCTTCTCGTGGGCATAGCGACTCGCCTTCTCACCGGAACGGCGTGGATATTCGCCGCCCTCGGTGCCGTTCAGGTCTACGCCCCCTACGCTGTGGATTCCAGGGAGGCTTTCGGAAAGATAGCCCTCGCGGGTCCGCTTACCAACATAGCCGTCGGCGCTGCCGCGCTGGTGGCCCTGAGGGCAGTGGCTCCGTTCACGCCCGTCTGGTGGGTCGTCAAGACTACGGCAACGGTCAACCTGTGGCTGGCGTTCTTCAACCTGCTCCCCTTCCCGCCCCTGGACGGCTCCAAGGTCGTCCGCTGGAACGCTGGAGCTTGGGCGGTCTCCATCGGCGTCGCCTACCTCCTCTTCAGACTGCTGTAACACTTTCGGTGATACAGAAGGGAAAGGTTAAATAGGTCCACCCTCACTTCTATCACGGTGGTTCCAATGGAGTACAAGAACCCGCTGGGTGTTGATATTGACCTCGAAACCGGCGTCATTCCCGGGGCCAAAAAGCTCGTCAGGAGGCTCAGCGACCTGAAGGGGTACTTCGTCGATGAAAAAGCCTACGAAGAGCTTCTCAAGGAGAACCCGGTTGTCTACGAGGTTTACGCGGTTGAGCAGGAGGAGAAGGACGGCGACCTCAACTTCGCAACCACAGTTCTCTACCCGGGCAAGGTAGGAAGGGAGTTCTTCTTCACCAAGGGGCACTACCACTCCAAGGCGGACAGGGCGGAGATATACTACGGCATCAAGGGGAAGGGCGGAATGCTTCTTCAGACGCCCGAAGGAAAGGCCGAATGGATAGAGATGAAGCCCGGAACGGTTGTCTACGTTCCCCCCTACTGGGCGCACAGGACCGTTAACACGGGCGACGAGCCCTTCATCTTCCTGGCGGTCTATCCCGCCGACGCCGGCCACGACTACGGCAGCATAGCCGAGAAAGGCTTCTCCAAACTCGTGGTCGAGGAGAACGGTGAGGTCAGAATCGTTGACAACCCGAAGTGGAAGGAGTGAGCCTTTGATTTTTCTCTCCTCACCGCAACCCTTATTAACTTTCAGTAGTTACATCACTCCCGGTGATACAATGTCCTGGGACGCTCTCTACTCATCGGCCTTCGATAAAGTTCGCGAAAACATCGGGAAAATCGGTGGGGTTCTCCTCGCGTACAACACGAACATCGACGCCATAAAGTACCTTGACTCTGTGGATTTGGAGCGAAGGATAGATCGGGTCGGAAAGGATGGGGTTCTGAGGTACTCCGAGGAGCTTCCGGAGAAGATAACCTCCGTTGAACATCTCCTCGGCGGGATTCTCTGGAGCATTCGCCGGGGCAAGGCGGCGGAACTCTTCGTGGAGAGCTGCACGGTCAGGTTCTACATGAAGCAGTGGGGCTGGGACGAGCTCAGGATGGGTGGCCAGGTTGGAATAATGGCCAACCTTCTTGGCGGCGTTTACAACGTTCCGGTCATAGCCCACGTCCCCCAGATTTCGAGGCTTCAGGCGGCTCTCTTCAAGGACGGACCGATCTACGTTCCCAAGGCCGAGAACGGGAAGCTTAACCTCGTCCATCCAAAGGAGTTCCGGGCCGACGAGGAGAACTGCATCCACTACATCTACGAGTTCCCGCGCGGGTTCAGGGTTCTCGGCTTCGAGGCGCCCCGCGAGAACCGCTTCATTGGCGCCGCCGATGACTACAACCCGAACGTCTACATAAGGCCCGAGTTCACCGAACACTTTGAGGAGATAGCGAAAAAAGCCGAGCTGGGGATCATCAGCGGTCTCCAGACCCTAACGAGGGAGAACTACCGCGAGCCTTTCGAGGAGATGGTGCGGCACCTCGAAATCCTGAACGCGAGGGACGTTCCGGTTCACCTTGAGTTTGCCTTCACCGCGGACGAGACCGTAAGAAGGGCCCTGATTGACGTCCTGGGCCATTTCCACAGCGTCGGCCTCAACGAGGTCGAACTCGCCTCGATAATGGAGGTCATGGGTGAGAAGGGCCTCGCCGAGAAGCTCCTCGCCGACGACCCGGTGGACCCAATCGCGGTAACCGAGGCCATGCTAAGACTCGCCAAGAGAACAGGCATTAAGAGGATACACTTCCACACTTACGGCTACTACCTCGCCCTGACCGACTACAAAGGGGACTTCGTCCGCGACGCGCTGCTCTTCGCGGCACTGGCTGCCGCCGCCAAGGCGAAGCTCGGCGATATCCGCTCGATAGATGACGTGGTCAAGGCCATGGACGTCCCGATGAACGAGAAGGCTGGGGCGGTGGAGGAGGGACTTACCGAGGAGTACGGCATGAAGAACGGCATCGCTGAGATCGACGGTTATCAGCTCTCCTTCGCCCCGACGAAGATAGTAACGATGCCCAAGAGCACCGTCGGAATCGGCGACACCATATCGAGTTCGGCCTTCGTTGGTGAGTTCGCACTGCGCCCGTAAAACAAACCTTTTTATTTTCGTGTTCCCAAATTTTTTACGGGGTTTCCTTTTCATCTTCGAAAATTATCAAGGGGTGGTTGAATTGCTTTTGGAGGCTCCGGTTTACAAGGAGCTGTTTGGAGCGGTTGAGATTTACGAGGTTCAGAAGGTCATCAAGCTGGACACTCAGACGCGAGACGTGGGGAGCTTTACCGTCACGAACGTGCCCCGCGAGGACATCTATGGAACTCTTGAAGACATCGCGATAGTCGTCCCGATGAAGAACGAGAAGCTCCAGCTTGTCGACGGTGTTCTGAAGGCCATACCGCACCAGTGCCCGATAATAATCGTCTCGAACAGCAAGAGGAAGGGGCCGAACCTCTTCAAGCAGGAGGTTGACCTCGTAAAGCACTTCTACAACCTCACACACTCGCGCATAATAATGGTCCACCAGAAGGACGTGGGGGTCGCCGAGGCCTTCCGCGAGGTGGGATACACGGACATCCTCGACGAAAACGGAAGCGTGCGGAGTGGGAAAGGTGAGGGGATGCTTATAGGAATCCTCCTGGCGAAGGCTATAGGGGCCAAGTACGTGGGCTTCGTTGATGCCGACAACTACATTCCCGGCTCCGTCAACGAGTACGTGAAGGACTACGCGGCTGGCTTTCTGATGAGCGAGAGCGAATACGCGATGGTTCGCCTGAGCTGGCGCCACAAGCCCAAGGTCAGCACGAAGGGGCTGTACTTCAGAAAGTGGGGCCGCGTGAGCGAGATAACGAACCGCTACATGAACGCCCTCTTCGGCGTGGCCACGAACTTCGAGACGAACATCATAGTGACCGGAAACGCCGGCGAGCACGCGATGAGCATAAAGCTGGCCGAGATAATGCCGTTCTCGACGGGCTACTCGATAGAACCCTTTGAGCTGGTGTACCTCTTCGAGACCTTCGGAAGGTGGGGAGAGGACCCTCACACGGACGTTTACGACCAAGGGGTAGAGGTGTTCCAGATAGAAACGCTGAACCCCCACCTGCACGAGGACAAGGGGCAGGAGCACGTCGTTAACATGATTCTCAGCTCCCTGGGGACGATATACCACTCCAAGCTGGCGACGGAATCCATGAGGAACCAGATACTGAAGGAGCTTCGCCTCCACGGTCTCCTGGGTGAGAACGAGGAACCGCCGAGTCCGAGGATCATGCCCCCCATAGAGAACATAGACGTGAACCGGTGGATGGAGACCCTGGAGGACAACGCCGAAACGCTCCTTCGCTTCGAGGTGTGACGATGAGGGTGCTCTTCCTCGACCTCGACAGAACACTGCTCGGCGACGACTACTCCCCCGAACCGGCCGGACCGGTCCTTAAATCACTTCTCGAGGCGGGCTTTGAGGTCGTGCTCAACTCCTCGAAGACCCTCGCGGAGCAGGAGTACTACAGGAAGGCCTGGGGGCTGAAGGGCCCGTTCATAGTCGAGAACGGAAGTGCCATCGTGATTCCCGAGGGCTACTTCCCCTTCGAGGTCAACGGAAGGAAGCGGGGGGAATACGTTATCATCGAGCTGGGGGAGGAATACGACCGGATAAAGGCTGCCCTCGATGGTCTCGCAGGGGAATACGGCCTCAAGTACTACGGCAACTGCACGCTCGCAGAGGTCATGGCCTTCACGGGACTCCCGGAGAGCCTGGCGAGGCTGGCGATGGAGCGCGGTTACAGCGAGACGATATTCAAGTGGGAAAGCTCAGGTTTCGAGGAAGTGCTTGAGAGCATGGGCCTGAGGGTGTCGAGGGGCAGCAGGTTCCTGGGCGTTACAGGGGACACCGACAAGGGGCGGGCCGCAGTGGAGCTGCTGAACCTCTACTCCTGCCTGGAGCGGGTTGAGAGCTACGCTTTGGGGGACGGGGAGAACGATTTCCCTCTCCTGGACGTCGTTGACCATCCGTTCATCGTTGGAAGCCTCAGACATCGGAGGGCTAAAAATATAAGCTCTGTCGTCGAACTACTGGAGGTGGTGTTATGAAGACGCTGATTCTTGCCGGGGGAAAGGGAACGAGGCTCTGGCCCCTCAGCAGGGAGCTGATGCCCAAGCAGTTCATAAGGATGTTCGACGAGTACTCCCTCTTCCAGAAAACCGTCCAGAGGGCGCTTACCTTTTCAAAGCCCGAGGAGATTTTCGTGGTCACCAACGATATGTACCGCTTCCGCGTTCTCGACGACCTGCGGGAGCTGGGCCTGGAGCTGCCCGAGAACAACATCCTCCTCGAGCCCCAGGGAAAAAACACTCTGCCGGCTATATTCTGGGGAATAAAGAGAATCGAAGAGACCTTCGGAGACTCGATAGTCGCGGTGCTCCCCTCCGACCACCTGATAGAGGCCAACGAGAACTACGTAAAAGCCTTCAGAAACGCGGAGAAACTTGCTAGGAATTACCTCGTGACCTTCGGGATAAAGCCGACCAAGCCTCACACCGGCTACGGCTACATAAAGCCCGGGGAGAAGCTTGAGGGCGGCTATCTGGTGGCCGAGTTCAAGGAGAAGCCGGACCTTGAGACCGCGAAGCGCTACGTCGAGAACGGCTACTACTGGAACAGCGGCATGTTCATGTTCGACACGGAGGTTTTCACCGAGGAGGTGAAGAGGCACGCCCCCGATGTCTACGAGGCCTTTGAAACGGCGGAGAGCATCGAGAAGGCCTACGAGCTGGTTCCCGAGGTCTCGGTTGACTACGGCGTCATGGAGAAAACTGACAGGGCCGCGGTGGTTCCGCTCAACGCCTACTGGAACGACCTGGGCAGCTTCGACGCCATCTACGAGGTGATGGAGAAGGACGATAGTGGAAACGCCGTCAAGGTCGGCGGCAAGAAGGGCTATCACATCGGTGTTAACTCGCGCAACAACCTCGTGATGACGAGCCGCTTAACGGCCACGGTTGGTGTTGATGATTTGATAATCATAGACACCGACGATGCTCTCCTCGTCGCCCACCGCGGCGAGGGACAGAGGGTGAAGGAGGTCTACAGGCGCCTCAAGGAGATGAACGATGAGCGTGTCATGGTCCACAGAACTGCATACAGGCCCTGGGGAAGCTACACGGTTCTGGAGGAGGGGGACCGCTACAAGATAAAGCGCCTCACCGTTCTGCCCGGCAAGAAGCTCTCCCTTCAGATGCACTATCACCGCTCGGAGCACTGGGTAGTGGTCAGGGGTACCGCAAAGGTCCGCGTCGGGGAGAAGGAAATCCTCCTCCGGCCGGGCGAGAGCACGTTCATACCCGCCGGCGTCATCCACAGGCTTGAGAACCCGGGCAAGGTAGTTCTTGAGGTCATCGAGACCCAGATCGGGGAGTACCTGGGTGAGGACGATATAGTCCGCTTTGCGGACGATTTCGGGAGGGAGTGATGATGGCTGAAGAAGCTGAAAAGAAGGAAAAGAAAGAGAAGGTCAAGAACTGTGGGGATGAGTGGGAGCGGTTCAGCAGCTCGATATCTTCCCTTTCGCTCAGTCTCCTGCCCACGCTGCTCTTCGTGCTCATAATGTCCTACATAATCGTCGTGGGCCTCCAGAACGCGGATATAACGTTCACGGTCCAGGGACAGGAGGTCACCATAACCTACCCGCAGATAAACATACCTGTGGACTACTCCGCCATAAAGAACGCGGTGATATACCTCTTCGCCGCGATACTGATCGGCATTCCCGTGCCTCTGCTTTCCGGCAAGTGGAAGCCGCTGAAAATACTCGTCTCTCTGATTCAGGCTGGGGCGTTCGTCTACGGGCTCTACATCTTCGTGATGATGATAATCAACTTTGCCAGTGCTCTAATGTGAGGTGATTGCAATGGGAAGGCTGTTCGGTACCTTCGGCGTCAGGGGGATAGCCAACGAAATGATAACCCCGGACTTTGCCCTCAGGATGGGCATGGCCTTCGGAACGATGCTCAAGCGCGAGGGGAGGGAGAAGCCCCTCGTAGTGGTCGGCATGGATACCCGCGTCAGCGGGGAGATGCTCAAGGGCGCTCTTATAAGCGGCCTTCTCAGCACCGGCTGCGACGTCATAGACGTCGGAATAGCCCCAACCCCTGCGATACAGTTCGCAACGGCACACTTCGGGGCCGACGGCGGTGCTGTGATAACCGCCTCCCACAACCCGCCCGAATACAACGGCATAAAACTGCTCGAACCCAACGGCATGGGGCTGAAGAAGGAGCGCGAAGCCGTCGTGGAGGAGGTTTTCTTCAAAGAGGACTTCGACAGGGCCAAGTGGGACGAGATAGGCGACGTCAGGAAGGAGGACGTCATCAAGCCCTACATCGAGGCGATAAAGGGCAGGGTTGACGTTGAGGCCATCAAAAAGCGGAGGCCCTTCGTGGTCGTGGACACATCCAACGGTGCCGGAAGCCTAACACTCCCCTACCTCCTTCGCGAGCTCGGCTGCAAGGTCGTCAGCGTCAACGCCCATCCGGACGGCCACTTCCCGGCCAGAAATCCCGAGCCGAACGAGGAGAACCTGAAGGGCTTCATGGAGATCGTGAAGGCCCTCGGTGCCGACTTTGGGGTTGCCCAGGACGGCGACGCCGACAGGGCGGTTTTCATAGACGAGAACGGCAGGTTCATACAGGGGGACAAGACCTTCGCTCTGGTTGCCGATGCAGTTCTGAGGGAGAACGGCGGTGGGCTTCTCGTCACGACGATAGCCACCTCCAACCTGCTGGATGACATAGCGAAGAGGAACAACGCGGAAGTCATGAGAACCAAGGTCGGCGACCTCATCGTTGCGAGGGCTCTCCTCGAGCACAACGGAACGATAGGAGGAGAGGAGAACGGTGGAGTAATTTTCCCAGACTTCGTCCTCGGCAGGGACGGGGCGATGACGGTGGCAAAGATAGTCGAGATCTTCGCGAAATCCGGCAAGAAGTTCAGCGAGCTGATTGACGAACTGCCGAAATACTACCAGTTCAAGACGAAAAGGAAAGTCGAAGGCGACAGAAAGGCGATAGTCTCCAGGGTCGCCGAGCTCGCTGAAAAGAGGGGCTACACTGTTGACACCACCGACGGCACTAAGGTGCTCTTCCCGGACGGCTGGGTTCTCGTCAGGGCCAGCGGAACGGAGCCGATAATCAGGGTCTTCAGCGAGGCAAAGAGCGAGGAGAAGGCTAAAGAGTACCTTGAGCTGGGATTGAGCCTTTTGGAAGCGGCACTGGGCTGATTATCCGATGCCGCCAGTTAGTTTTTTATAAAACTTTTTTCATGCTTCTCATGGTGGAAAAGCCATGAGCACGACTACTCTGTTTATAAACGTCCTAGCCCTCGTATGTCTCCTCGTCGGTTTCTGGAAGGACGAGGCCAAGGCGAGACGGGCCCTAAGGGTTGCCGCGAAGTCGTTCGTCAGGATTCTCCCAACGATGCTCGCCATAATCCTGATCATAGGGCTGATGTCCGGTTTTGTGCCGGAGAAGACAATCTCCGGGATCGTTGGAAATGAAGCAGGGCTGGTTGGTATTCTAACCGTTGCATTCCTCGGCGCAATACTGCACATCCCCTCCCTGATAGCCTTCCCCCTCGCGGCCTCGCTGCTTGAAAAGGGTGCCTCCGTGACCTCGGTTGCCGTCTTCATAACGACGCTGACTATGATCGGCTTCGTGACGTTGCCCCTCGAGATGAGAATCCTGGGGAATAAGCTGGCCCTGCTCAGGAACGCCCTCAGCTTCATCGTTGCGATCATTATCGGCCTTATCATGGGGGCGATTCTATGAAAGGAACACAGAAGGAAGGGCGGAAAAAAGGATTCATAAAGGACTTGATGTTTTTAGGCGCCACACTGGTCGTTGCGGTGGCTCTGCTGCTCATGTATCCGGATAAGAGGGAGCCGGTGATATCATCTTCGGCCGAGTTCTTCGTTGAGATGATCCTCATCCTGCCCGCTGTGATGGTCCTGATGGGGCTCTTTGCGGTGTTTGTGCCGGATGACCTGATCGTGAGATACCTCGGGGGGAACTCTGGGGTAAAAAGCATGCTGCTTGCGATATTCATCGGGGCCTTTCCAACGGGTCCGCTCTACGTGGCCTTCCCCATAGCGGCGTCCCTGCTCAAAAAAGGTGCCCGTGTTGCGAGTGTTATTGCCTTCCTCTCTGCCTGGGCGTGCATAAAGATTCCCCAGGAGCTGGTAGAACTCCAGTTCCTTGGCGCGGGGTTCATGCTGGCGAGACTCGCCCTCACGGTGGTCTTTGTGCTCGCTATGGGCTTACTCATAGAGCGGATTGTTGGCAGAGAACTGCGGGATGTACCGGGGATTCCCAATCCTGGGAAGCCTGAAGTTTCAAGCGGTCAAAAAGAATCGAAGAGATAAAGCGGAAAATCAGAGGTAGCCCCTGTCCTCCTCCTCGGGTGTGGGAGGCATCTGCTGCTCCAGCATGGCCCTCTGCATCTCCTGGACCTTCCTGAGTATCTCCTCGGTCTCCTTGGCGCGCTCCTCCAGGGCGGTCATGTCGAGCTCGAGGCCGAGTATCTTCGCCACCGCGAGGAGGACGGATTTTGCAGCCTTCGCATCAACGATATAGCCAAGGCTCTCGCCGAGCAGGCTTATCCCGTACATCGAGCGGAGCTTGCCCATGCCGAGCAGAAGGCCGGCGGCGCCGACTATCGCTCCCCCTTCGTCTTCGCGCCAGATAACCTCAATGCCGCAACCTTCCAGCTTTTTCTGGTAGTACTCAACGAGCTCTTCGTGGGTCACTGCGGCCAAAACCCTCGGTTCCCCCTGGAGCTCCGGCACCTGGTAGCCCCCCATTGTGATTATCTCGCGAACGCCAAACTCGTTGACGAAGTCCAGCATCTTCCCGACGACCTCGAAATGGCCGGGGCTGTCTGTGGGCGGAACCTGCTGGTCGCCGGTGATGATTATGATGTCCCTGCCGTTTTCGTCGGGGTTCTTCCAGTAGTAGAACTCGTTCTTCATCAGCTCGACGACGGAGTTCTTCTTGATGAGAACCTGGTGCATGAAGTGCGGTGAGTAGAGTTCCGCGAACTTGACCGCGTTGAGCTCCTGGATGAGGTGCTCGGCGGCGAGCTTTCCCACCAGCCCTATGCCGGGCAGCCCCTCGATGAAAACGGGGTCCCTGAGCTGGGGCCTCTCGTAGACGTGGATAACTGACTCCTTCATCTCAATCCCTCCCGACGATGCCCAGCTGCTCGCGCTTCAGCCTTCTCCTGTACTCGCCGTACGGGTCCTCCGGCGAGAAGCGCGGCGGATGGGCTACCTTTGTTTTAGCCCCACAGACTGGACAGGTTTCCTTGAGGGTGTAGCGCCCGCACTCGGGACACTTCCTTATGCGAAACCTCATGCCCCTCTCCTCTTTATCTTCTTGATTCTCTTCTCCTTCCGGATGAGCGTCGCTTCGCCGCCCGCTTCCTTTATGACGCGCAGTATCTCCTCGGCTATGTCCTCAAGAACCTCTTCGGCCTTGTAGTAGTCCGGGGCGGTTATGTCTATCCTGTACCTCGGCGCTCCCTGGTAGGAGAACTTGACCTCTATCTCCTTCTCCTCGTTGGCCCTGTCGCGGGCCCTTATCAGGGCTTCCTTGATGATTTCAACCCCGTTCGGGCTGGGCACGGTTATCTCAAACTCGGCGTCGATCGTAACGGTCGGAATCTCGACGTAGGCCTCGATTATCGGCCTCAGGGCCTCGGTCCACTCATCGCCGATGAGTCCCCTGAGAACGTCCATCCCGTTCTGGGCCGCGTCCTCGAAGGCGGCGTAAACCTCGCCGTACTCCTCCTCGAGGGGAACCCAGACCTCCCTCCAGGCCGTCTCGAAGTCCTTTCCTATTTTCTCGGCCGCCATCTTCAGCAGGTTCTCGGCCTTCTGGGCGCGCTTGTACTCCTGGAGCTTGGCCTTCCTCTGCTGCTGGTTGACGCGCTTGAGGCTCAGGTCGATGTGCCCCTTGCTCGGGTCGACGCGGATGACCTTGGCGACTATCTTCTGGCCCTCCTTCACGTAATCCCTGATGTTCTTGACCCAGGTGGAGGCGACCTCGCTTATGTGCATGAATCCTTCCTTGCCCGGATATTCGTCAAGCTTGAGGAACGCACCGTAAGGGTGAATGCTCTTAACAGTGGCAACCACAAACTCTCCCTCTTCGGGGTACTCCTTGGCTTTCCTCGGCATTTTAACCACCTCAAAATTTTCTCTGCCGGGGTAAGTTACGAAAAGAGGTATTTAAAGTTTAGCAGAAGCCTCCGGGAACGGAGGCAAAGGAAAGGAAAAGGTTCACTCGAGAACCTCGAGTATCTTGGCCTTTATGACGCCCTTTCCGCCGGTCGGCTCGACGAGGGTCGCGCCGCAGACGAGGCAGCGGACGGTGGTCGCCGGGTTGCTGAAGACTATCTGCTCGTTGCCGCAGTCTATGCACTTGACGCGGAGGAACCTGCTCCTCGGCATCGGGATGAGGTTCTTCGGGAGCGCCATGCTTCACACCTCCACCAGCTCGAACTTCTTAACGCGGAAGCCCTGTCCCCTGGTGTGGGCCTTGCCGCAGACGGTGCACCTGAAGCGGAGGTCGAGCTTCTTGACCGGCTTCTCCCTTCCGGCCGGGTTCGGCCTCGGGAAACCGCGGTAACCCTTCATGATCCTGCGGAAGCGCCTCTGGCCCTGGCTGAGCTCGCTCCTCGGTCTCTTCTTGACCTTCTCGACCTTGTGGATAGTGTGCTTCTTACAGTAGGGGCAGTAAGTCCTTATCTGCTTCGGATACTTCATTCTCTCACCTCCACGCAGAGGCCCGGTGGGTTCCTACTCGCCCCAGCCTCGGACACCCCCGAGCCGTGAGGCATGATAGTGCCTGCAAACCCCGGTAGCCGTGAGGCTTTAAAAAAGTTTTTCTCACCCGCCGGCCAACAGCTGGAGTATAAAGGGAACGACGAATGGCACCAGTGCGGTGAGGACGAAGCCGTGGACGAAGGCTATGAGCGCGACCTCGCTGCCCCCAAACTTCGTCATTATCGGTAGCGTCGTGTCCATCGTGGTTGCACCGCCCATGGAAACCGCCAGCTCCTTTCGCATCTTCCCGATAGCTACTGGGTACAGCAGAACGGTGAATATCTCCCTGGTGAGGTTGGCCAGGAAGCCGAGGGTGCCGTAGACGGCGGAGTACTGGGCGATCAGTGGTCCCGTGAGGCTGTACCAGCCGCAACCGGCAGCGACGGCAAGCCCCCACCTGAGCTCTATCCCCAGGAGAAGGGAGGCGGCGAGGCCACCGAGCAGGGAACCGAGGAGCGTCCCCAGAGGCAGCTTTATGGCGAGCCTTCCGAGCTTCCTAATCTCCGCAAGCCGGAAGCTCTGACCGAGGTCTATTCCGATTATCAGTATCAGCAGGTAGAGCATGACCTCGTAGAGGTTGCCGAATTCCGGGGCGTAGAAGTGGCCTGTGAGTATGCCGGTAATCAGAGCCACCAGAACGTAGACCAGAAACCTCATCCCCTTCCCCCCACTAGGAGAGCGATTCCAACGCTTCCCGCGATGGTCAGGGCCGCGAAGACGATGGATGAACTCAAGAGCCACAGGGCGTCTATCTTCACCTTCCCCGCCTCGACGCCCATGAAGAATATCAACAAGAGGAGTGCGATGCTCATGGGGGCATCAACGTTTACCCTGCGCTCTTTCCTGCGGAGGACGTAGCCTACGAGAACACCCGCGATAAGTGGGATGAAGATGTTCATGCAAAAACCTTCCTCTGAAGGTTAATAAACGTATCGAGGGGCTCGGTGGGTGTTCACGTCATCATGGTGCATCTCTTCAGCATGCTTGCTAGTCGTCATCGCCCGTAATCCGTTATCCTTGCTTCTTTTTAAACCTATGTGGGCAAAGCTTTTTACTACAAACCTCTCATCATTCAAATGGTGATCCACATGATTCGCGCATCCGAACGTGCTATGGGAATTGAGTACGCCATCAGGGACGTTGTTCTGCCTGCAAGGGAGCTTGAGAAGAAGGGAATAAAGGTCATCCGCCTCAACATAGGCGATCCGGGAAAATACGACTTCCAGCCGCCGAAGCACATGAGGGACGCTTACTGTAAGGCCATTCAGGACGGCCACAACTACTACGGCCCCAGCGAGGGGCTTCCGGAGCTTAGGGAGGCCATAGTCTCGAGGGAGAAGAGGAAGAACGGTGTTGATATAACGCCCGAGGACGTTCGCGTTACTGCGGCCGTTACCGAGGCTCTACAGTTCATATTCGGCGCCCTTCTCAACCCGGGGGACAACATCCTCGTCCCGAGTCCCAGCTACCCGCCTTACGTTGGCCTCGTCAAGTTCTACGGCGGAATCGCCAACGAGTATCTGACTGTTGAGGAGAACGGATGGCAGCCGGACATAGACGACATGAGGAAGAAAATTAACGAGAGAACAAAGGCCATAGCGGTCATCAATCCCAACAACCCAACGGGAGCGCTCTACGAGAAGAAAACCGTGAGGGAGATACTCGATTTGGCCGGCGAGTACGACCTTCCGGTCATCAGCGACGAGATATACGACCTTATGACCTACGAGGGGCAACACGTTTCCCCCGGTTCGCTCACGAAGGATGTCCCCGTTATAGTCATGAACGGCATGTCCAAGGTCTACTTCGCCACCGGCTGGCGCCTCGGCTACTTCTACTACATTGATCCTGAAAACAAGCTCGCCGAAGTCAAAGAGGCTATAGACAAGATGGCCAGGATACGGCTGTGTCCCAACACCCCAGCCCAGTTCGCCGCGGTAGCCGGCCTAACAGGGCCGATGGACTACCTCGATGAGTACATGGGCAAGCTCAAGGAGAGGAGAGACTACATCTACAAGCGCCTCACGGAGATTCCGGGGATAAGCACCACCAAGCCCCAGGGAGCGTTCTACATCTTCCCGCGCATTGAGGAGCGCTCGAAGTGGAAGAACGACAAGGAGTTCGTCCTCGACGCCCTCAACGAGGCCCACGTGCTCTTCGTCCACGGCTCGGGCTTTGGATACGCCGGCGAGTGGCACTTCAGGATAGTCTTCCTGCCGCCGGTTGAGATACTCGAGGAGGCCATGAACAACTTCGAGGCCTTCATGAGGAAGAGGCTTGGGGCCTGAAGCCCCTTTATTCTTAACTTTGGATAAGGAAACAACATTTGTTGGAATAAGTGGCTCCAAGGTAAGAAGACTGGAATTTTTCTGATAACGATTCCTCGACTCTCTGACTCTTTCACTGTCCAAAATCACCACAGGCTGAGTATTTTGTATGCCCTCACCCCATTGGTAGTCTGAACGTAAACGATATTTCCTTCGAGTTTCACATTTATCGGTCGCTCCCACTCCCCAAATTCCTTGCAGGCGATTTTGATCAGCCTACCTGAGGTAAAAACACAGACCCCATTCCTCTCATTTCCAATCTCATCGTGAAGATAGTACGCAACAGCCACGTATTTTTCGTTAATGTCAAGCGGCAATCTAACGCCGAGCGGATGACCTTCAATATTGGCAACTTCTTTTCTCTTCACATCATCTCCACTTATGAGGTACAAGAATGCCTTCGTCTCTCCGGAGAAGGTTCCAACACTGTAATACCCTAGAGTGACGTATATCCTGTTATCGACGAGTGCCTCCACCATTTAAGGCTCAGATTGTAATCAAACAATGCCGCATTAATCCCCACTGCAGGGTCGCCAAGGTAATACGAATAAACAAAGACTCCCTCAGGAATACAAAAGAAGTGTTTCCCAAAAAATCCTTTAAGAGTTATGTTGGCTTCCTTCTCTTTAAAAGAAAGTGTAAAGTTTACAAAATGATCAAGTTGGTATTGGTAGTATTCTGCTTTCACTTGAAGGTTTGAGGGACACGGTAGGAATCTCAGGTTGCTATTCTCGAAAGATAATCCTTTTGCGTTTGTATTGATTAGTAGCCCCTTGGGAGAAAAATAAAACAAGAGCAGGAAAATAAATACCAAAATTATTGCTTTCTTCTTTTTGTTCATGCTTTGTCACCACTTTACTATCCACCTTGAGCCACACTGACTCCCATACTCTTCCTGAGTACAAACCACAAAATTCTGGGACCTCGATGCGTCAGGAGCAAAGCATCCTCCACAATGCCTATTTGCCCACTTGCAGGTACTTCCTACGTCTCGTTCTTACAGCAGGCTAACCATGGTGTATTTATATACAACTTGTAATACTCGTAATAATGAGAGACATCTGGATCGGATAATGGTTTTAGTCTGTAATTAATGATCCAACACCCGTTATTGTTACATTCTACTTGCCATATTATATTGCTTTCTTGATAATTCCCTGTTTCTGGGTTGTATGCTATTCCTACGTAAAACAACTTAACTTGTATTGAACCTATGTATGGCAATGCTGAATGTAGCCATACTGCCTGATCCCAATATTTCTTGAAATCTGTATCGGTTGAAGGGAAGTCGTATGTACAGTATTCTCCCCAATAAGTGTCATTTCGAGGGGATAAGCTTTCATAGATCCCCACCCATACTGCAACTGGATAAAAATACTTATAATAAACATGTGGAGCCGATGAGGCATATTTGGGGTCGCTAACTCCAGGCAGTGGTGGACTGGTTCCATATAAATTGCAATAAATGCTATAGCAACTGTCTCCTTGTGCGATTCCACCAAAGTTTATTGCCAATGGTTCTATTCCGGTGGCACTTGCTATTAGCGTCTGCTTTCGTCCGGTTTCTTTGAGTGTTTGCATGGTTTGTAGTTTTTCTTTCTCTTCTGCGAATTTGTAGATTTCACTCCAGAGTTTTTCTCTTTTGTCCAGCAGGGTGAAGATTTCATTGATGGTCTCTTCGGTGTAGTTCCCGGCTTCAACTTTCTTAAGCAGTTCTCTCATCCGCATGTCCGTTTGAACGACCTCTGTAAACGTCAGCTCCGCCGCCTGCCGGTAGTATGCTATGAACCACTCCAAGTCAACATCAGCCCTCACCGGATGAACTTTTTTAACGTGCTCTTGGACGATGGTGCTCTCTGGAGGCAGTTTATAATAGAGAATTTTTCTCCCGTAAGGTGTTTGCACGGTGTAATTCTGGACTAACTGGAGGCTGAGCTTTTGGCGTTCGAGGTACTTCAGCTCGTTGGTGAGTAGTCTGATCTCATCTTTCAGCTTCACGATTTCGAAGAGGACGCTTGTGTTTTTAGTGGCGCTCCATTCCTTGTAAAGAGTTTTGAGTTCCAATTTCTTCTGTCCAATGGTGTTAGTCAGGTTTGTGATGTTCGCTGTGAGGTTATTTAGAAGGACGTTAACGTCGATACAGGAGCAGTCCTGACAGGTTGTCTGGGCTTGACTGGTGGTTTGTGTTGCTTTCGCTTTGACGGTTTGAACGCCGCTCAGGAGGAGAAGTCCAAGGAGGAGCATCGTTACCCACTTTCGCATTCGCCCCCCCAAAGAGGTTGTCAACCACAATTATCAAAAGCAGTATATAACACTTTCGCGCATCTTTGGTATAACTATTGAAGTATACCTTGTTGGGTATCGTTCAAAAAACATGAAGAGTATCTTTACTCAGTAATAAAAAATATATGACAAGCTGTGCACCCGTTTATCCTCCCGAGACCACTGGAATAACCTCGACGTAGTCTCCGTCTTTGAGGTTCTCATCCTCGAGGGCAACGCGGCCGTTCAGTTTGGCTATGGCGCTCTCCGTGTTGAAGCCTATCTCGTGGAGCAGGTCGGAGACCTTCATGCCCTTTCGCCATTCCACTTCCCTCTCGATGCCTCTGCCAAGGACCTTTACCCTGATCATCGCTCACCACCGGCTCGATGTTGCCCATCTTCCTTTATAAACCGAGCGGCCGCACCGCTCGGTGCCGGGCCAGTCTCTCAGCCCGAAGGGAGCGGAGCGCATTGGCCGTTCATGGGGAGTCTCGTCCAAAAAACTTAAAAACCCTCCCCGGCTCATATAACCTGGGCACTGGAGTGCCGCGGTAGCCTAGCCTGGTAGGGCGCCGGCCTGCTAAGCCGGTGGCCGTTGGCCACAGGGGTTCAAATCCCCTCCGCGGCGCCAAAATCTTTCTGGGATTCAAATGCCGGGATAGCCTAGAGGTGAGGCGGTGGACTGCAGATCCGCTTTACGGGGGTTCGAATCCCCCTCCCGGCTCCATAACAAACTTTTGCAGGGCAAAAGTCTGATCAAAAGTTGTGATTCCTTTTTGAGGTGCCTCTCTGAGAGTGAATTCCTGCTTGAAATTCTTGTTGAGATTGCAAGCCTTTTCTCAGTTGGCTTTTCGGGAGGAATCACAAACTTTGATGAAACTTTGCCCAGCAAAGTTTCCTAGGGAACAAACCATAAATACCTCCCCGCTTACCTACCTTCGATGAGTGCCCCGGTCTTCAACTCGAAACTCTGTGCGATCTGCAAGGGCAGAAAGCTCCTCTGTGGCAGGCCAACCTGTCCGATTCTTGAGAGGTTTAGAGTAGCCCGCACCGTCGAACAGAGACTGAACAAACGCCACCTCTTCGGCTCCTCACCGCCGAGTATCTTCGTTGGTGAGTACGGTTATCCCAAGGTCCGCATAGGACCCCTGGTGCCCCCTATTGAGGGAAACACCAGTCACCTCGACAGTCCGATGAAGTGGGAGGACAAGACGATAAGGGACATCCTCTACTATCGTTCGCTTCTCGTCATGGGTGAGACGAAGGCTGACGTCCACGTGAGGCGGAGCGGTAGAATCCTCGGCGAGGTTCAGGAGCTGGCGATGTCGATAAAGCCCGTTGACAGCGAGGTACTCCTCAAGAGGAAGCCGGTTCTCAAAGTCCTTCCGAGTGAGTTTGCACCGCCTATCGGGCCGAAGGCCGAGCTCCTCGATTTCGAACTCACTGAGAACCCCAAGATTCCGAGGAGGACGGACTACGTCGTGAGTGATGAGCTGAAGGCGGAAGCGGCTATAATGCGCCTATACAACTGGGGCTTCGACGAGTACTACATCATAAGGCTCCTCTCCGCGGGTCTTCTGGGCCTGGACAAGAGGCTCGTCCCAACGAGGTGGAGCATTACAGCCGTTCAAGACACCATTGGAAAGAACCTGCGGCGTGAGATTCTGCACAACCCGGAGATAAACGACTACGAGGTTTACTTCTACCGGTTCATGGGCAACCGCTACGCGGTTCTCCTGATGCCGGAGCCTTACGCCTTCGAACTCCTTGAGGTCTGGCTTAAGGGCTCGCTCTTCGGTGCGAGCGAGCCGAGTGTAATCCACGACTACGAGGACTTCCGCGGGAGGAAGGAGTACGTCAAGGAGACCGCCGGTGCCTATCATGCCGCCCGTTTGAGCGTTCTCGAAGCCCTCAGGGCAAGGAGGAGGCAGGCGAGAGCGGTCGTCTTCCGTGAGGTTACCCCCGAGTACTACGCACCGGTCGGCGTCTGGCAGATTCGCCTCGGGGTGAAGAAGGCGATGGGCAACTTGATCGGACGCTTCGAGACGCTCAACGAGGCCCTCGATGCCATAAAGAGGCGCCTTGAGCATCCCTTCGAGAAATACCTTGCGAGAAGCTACATCCTCGGAAGCCTCGCGAGACAGAAAACTTTGGACGAGTGGCTCGGAAAGAATTTATACCGCCTCGGCGGAGAGAAACCCGGTGGATGATGACCACTCCATCCCACTGAATGTGATGAGTGCACGTCAGGCTGACACCACCTGGAGGTTTCGAAATGCGGAAGAAGCTGGCCCTCATAAGTCTCGACGGAAACGGGGTCTACAACCTTGGTCACATGCCCTTCCTCAGTGAGCTGGCGGAAAACGGTGATTTTGCCATCGTTGATTCCATCTTCCCAACGCTCACCGACCTAGTTCACACGAGCGTCATGACCGGTGTGTGGCCGAGAGACCACGGCGTCGTTGAGAACGGCTACTACGACCGCCTCGCTGACAGGAAGGTCAATTTCTACGACTACGAAATAGCGTTCAACCCCCACAGGGTCATTAAGGCTCAAACGGTGGTTGATATTCTCCGTGCCAGGGGCGTTAGAACAGCCAGCGTCTCCGGATACACCATGCCACCCTTCAGCGGCACCGACGTGAGGATTTTTCCTCCCTTCTTCTCAAGCGACAAGATGTACCGTCAACACGGGAGGGACTGGAGGAAGGACGTCTGGGTTCTCAGCTCCGCTCTGTACCTCTACGAGGAGTGCAGACCGGACCTGTTGCTCGTCCACTTTGCCTCGATTGACGGCATGAGCCACGACCACGGGCCATTGAGCGAGGGGGTGCTGAAGGCCGTCGAGACGGTTGATACCGCCGTCAGAACCCTCTGGGAGAGGCTGAAGGACGAATACGCCTTCATAATCTTTGCGGACCATGGACAGGAGGAGGTTCACACCTGGGTGAACCTGAGGACCTACCTGAGAAAGCACGGGATAGAGACGCTCCGCGTTTCCTCCGGTGGCGGGGTTCACGTGTACCTCAGGAATCCGAACGATGCCGAGGAGGCATTTGAAACCCTCAGGAAGGCACCGGGAGTTAAGGCCGTCTTCTTCCGCGAGGATCTGCCGCACCTCAACACCCCGAACAGCGGGGAGCTGATAGTCTCAGCAAAGCCCGGCTACTGGTTCTGCTCCCACAGGATGTGCAAGGGCATAAAGGGAGTGAGCCACTGGGTTAGGGGGATGCACGGCTCGATGAACGAACCGGTTCTGAGAGTCCCACTGATCCTTTGGGGGTTTGAGAAGGTTAATCTTGAAAACCCTTCGCTTATGGACATAGCGCCAACGATTTTAGGGTTCTTTGGAATAGAGAAGCCTGGGAACATGGTGGGGAAGAGCTTAATTGGATAACCCCGCGGGTTACACAGTTACGCCAGAACAAAGGAGAATAGTAGAAAAGAGTGGGGGGGTTTCCAGTCCTCAGCGTGAGGACTGGGCGATCCTCTCGATCTCTTCCTTCTTGCTGTAAGCGAAGCTCTTCGGGTCCTTGTTGGCCGCAGCGATTATCTCCTCGGCAAGGGCCTGGGCGTAGCTGGTCTTGTTCCTGTAGCACTTGGCGCTCGCTCCGAGAGCGATGTTCTTGAGGGCTATGTCGAGCCTCCTGAGCGGGGCAACGTCAACGGCCATGTGGTAGCGGATTCCACCGAAGGCGATGGTGGTCGTGTCCTCTCTCGGGGCGGAGTTCTCGAGGGCCCTGACGAGAACCTGAATCGGGTTCTGCTTGGTTCTCCTCTCGATGATCATGAAGGCCTCCTTGACGACCTCGTAGGCCTTCATCTTCTTGCTCATGAGCGAGCGGTGCTCCCTTCTCATGAAGTGGCCGCCGACCTTGTGGCCGCTGGCGCCGCTGCGCATGACCTTGTTGATGAGCCTCTCGACGATGTGAACCTGGGCCTTTCCAAAGGACTTCTTGGCGTGTCTTCCGTGGCTGTGCGGGAGGATTCTCGCGTCGAGGTTTATGTAGGGCCTGAGTGACGGGTCGTTCACGACGACGTCCTCAACGCTCCACCTGCCCATGACCTTGAGCTCCTTCGGCTGGTAAAAGCGCTCGGTGATTGCCTTGGCCATTCACTTCACCTCCTCGGCTTCTCCTTCCTTCCCTTGACGAGCTCCTTGAGGGAGACCCTGTTGACCTTGACGACCTTGTACCTGATTCCCGGGATATCACCCATGGAACCACCCTTGGGACCGCCGATTCCCTCGATGATGACCTCGTCGTGCTCGTCTATGTGGTTGATGGCACCGTCACCGGGGGTGAAGGCGGTAACGACCTTACCGTTCTTGATGAGCTGAACACGGACTGCCTTACGCATAGCGGAGTTCGGCTGCTTTGCCTCAACGGCTATCTTCTCAAGGACTATTCCCTTGGCCTGCGGAGCGCCCTCGAGCGGGTCGCTCTTCTCCTTGAGGCGGAGAACCCTTCTCTTGTACCTTATGTCACTCCAGCGGAACTTCTTTCTCTTGAGCTTGAGCTTCCTACCGGCAAACTCTCCATACGGGGCCTTCTTTCCAGGCATGAGCATCACCTCAAATTATGATCACATCTTGAATGCCGTGGTGTCTCTCCATCAACTCTTTCACGAGGTTGATGTTCTGGCCGCCCCTTCCGATGGCGCGAGGCTTGTCGCGCGGGCCTATGTCGAGGAGGGCGACCTTCTTACCATCACGCTTCTCAGTGATGTGGACCTTTTTAACCTTAACCCCGAGGCTCTTATAAATGTTCCTCAGGAACTCTTCGGGGTTCTCGGAGTGCTCGATGAGTTCTATGTCCTTCCCAAGCATGTTCTGGACGCGCTTGACGTTGGCTCCCTTCTTTCCAAGGGCCAGTCCCATCTCACCCTTCTTGATGACGTAGATGAGCCTGTTTCTGTTCGTGTCTATGAGGCAGTCCATGACGGTCGCTCCGGTCATGCTCTCGAAGAGCGCTATGAACTTGATCTGGTCGGTGTTGAGCTTGAGCGGCATTACTCCTTACCCCCAGCCAAGGCCAGTATCTTGCTCTCACCGGGGTCTATCACGGCGAGGGCCGAAACGGTGTGCGGCCTTCCGAGGAGGGTTCCGAGCTCGACGCTGGTTCCCTCGAACTCGTAAACCGGTATGCCGCTGAGCTTGGCGTAGTACTCGATGTCCTCCTTGATGTCCGGTCTGGCGTTCTTGGCCACTATGACCATCCTGGCCCCGCCCATCTTGGCGTACTGAAGGGCCTTCTTGGCTCCCATGATTATCTTTCCGGTCTCCTCAGCCTTCCTAAGTTCGAACGCAAAGTCAACCATTAACTACACCTCCCTACTCCCTTTTCGGTCTCAGGGGGAGATTCATTGCCAGTTTGACGATTCCCGTACCGACGGGCACGGGCTGTCCGATGAGGACGTTCTCGACGACACCGTTGAGCGGGTCGGTTTCACCCCTCTCAGCCGCCTCGAAGAGGTGCTGGGTGGTGATCTCGAAAGCAGCCCTGGCAAGCACGCTGGCCTTCTCCCCAACTATACCGTGCCTGCCTATGGGCAGTATCACGCCGTCGAGCGTCATCATATCGGCGACGAGCATGATGTGCCTGACGTCAACCTCAAGACCCTGCTCGCGCATCGTGTTGACAATTTCCTCGATGATGGCGTTTCTTGCCGCCTCGATGCCGAGCACCTCGGCGATCTCGTGGATGTTGTTGGTTCTGGTTCTCGTCGGATCAACGCCCGGGACCTTGATGACCTGCTTGAAGTTCGAGCCCTCGGTGTAGATGACGTACTCGTCGCCTTCCTTCCTTATGATGGTCTTTCCGACGCCCGAGAGACCCTTAAGGCGGTGCTTTTTAACCTTTTCGGAGAGCCTCCTCAGGTCGGAGAGCTTGCCGACCTTCTTGGGGCGCATTATGACGGTGTAGCCGTCAACTTCAAATTCAGCGCTCTTGAAGGAGCTCTCCAGCTTCCTCTGAATCCTCTCCATGTCGAGACCGGCCTTCTCAAGCCTCTCCGGGTCTATATCAACTATGAACTCGAAGTTGAGGATGTCTATGCTCATCTCTCTTGCGAGGTTCTCAAGGCTCGTTCCCTCAATGCGTCTCGCAACTTCTAGGGCTTTCTCCCTATCATAACGGTGCTTCTCGTCGAGGTAGACGGTCATGATTGGCGTTGATGGGTTCTTTCTGGCATCAACGATCTCGATGATTCTCGGCAGACCGAGGGTGACGTTGATTTCAGCAACTCCTGCGTAGTGGAAGGTGTTGAGGGTCATCTGCGTTGACGGCTCACCGATGGACTGCGCGGCGACTGTTCCTATTGCCTCGCCCGGCTCGATGAGGGCCCTCTGATACTCCTTGACGGCCTCGTCTATGATGGCCTGAACCTCGGCCTTCTTGAGCTTGTACTTCTTGTTGTACTCGATGAGCTTGTTGTAGAGCTCTTCCTTGATGTTGTCGGGAAGCTCGGCCTTGTCAACCATGCTCTTGATGGTTTTTGCGGCGACCATCTATCTCACCCCTTCCCCCTCACTTTGAGCAGGGTTTTTACAATCACCCTATCAACGTCCACGGTCTTGCCTCCCCAGCTCTTCATTGGGTCTATTCCGTCCTCGCCGTACTTGAACTGGACGATGATTCCGGTCGGGTCTCTGACGGTTCCGTCGTAGTCCACCTTGAGGTCCTGGAGCGCGTTGATGAGCCTCCTCTGCATGTAACCGCTCTGGGCGGTCCTGACGGCCGTGTCGACCAGTCCCTCTCTACCACCCATCGCGTGGAAGAAGTACTCCTGCGGGGTTAGACCGCTCTTGTAGGAGTTGGTAACGAATCCCTTCGCCCTGGCTCCCAAATCACCGGGTTTGAAGTGCGTGAGAACCCTTCCGCGGTAGCCGCGATAGAGCCTCTTTCCACGGATGGACTGCTGACCGAGCATCGCCGCCATCTGGGTGATGTTGAGCATCTTACCCCTCGCACCGGTCTTGGCCATTATGACTGCGTGGTTGGTCATACCAAGGTACCTCTCGGCAACCTTACCTGCGTTGTCACGCGCCTCGGCCAGAACGGCCATTATGTTGCTCTCCAGGGTCTCTTCGAGGGTCTTACCCGGCAGCGGCTCGAGCTCGCCGTTCTTGTACGCCTCTATGAGCCTGTTAACCCTCTCCTCAGCCTCGCGTATTATCTCGTGAATCCTGTCGAGGGCCTCACTCGGAAGGTCCTCGTCGTCTATCGCGGTTGTGAAGCCCTTGTGCGTTATGACCCAGATCGCGAGCTTGGTGACCTGGTCGAGGAACTGCCTCGCCCTCTCGACGCCGTACTCCCTCACTATGAGGTCGAGGAGCTTTCCGTCCTCCCTTCCGTAGGCCTTCTTGTCTATCGCACCGCTGAGGAGCTTTCCGTTGAGGATGTAGGTGAAGCCGTCGTAGGCGAGCTTTCTGACCTCCTCCTCGTCGGGGATGAGCTTCTCCTCTATAAGCTTCTCGAGAGCCTCGCAGCGCTCCGGCTCGTCGCAGAGCTTGTTGCGGTACCAGATTGTGAGGTCGTCCGGCAGGAGGAGGGAGAATATGACCTTTCCACTCCAGAGTTCGACGCCGTTCTCGACCTTGTCAGGTTTCGGAAGCTTGTCCACGTCAACGCCGGCGAACATGAGCATCTGCTCGACCTCTGAGCGGGTGAAGTAGGCGCCCTCGCGCGTGAGCAGGTAGCCGCCGGATATGTGGTCCTGGATTCCTGCGATGAGCGGGCCACCGTAGCGCGGCGAGATGATGTGATTCTGGACCTCCATGAGTATCTTTGCCTCGGCCTGAGCCTCCTCCGTCTGCGGCACGTGGAGGTTCATCTCGTCACCGTCGAAGTCCGCGTTGTACGGCGGGCAGACGGCGAGGTTGAGGCGGAAGGTTCTGTAGGGCATAACCCTAACGCGGTGGGCCATTATACTCATCCTGTGAAGGGACGGCTGCCTGTTGAAGAGGACTATGTCGCCGTCCAGCAGGTGTCTCTCAACCGTCCAGCCCAGGTCGAGCTTCTCTGCGATGAGCTCGAGGTTGTTCTCCATGAGGCGGATTCTCCTTCCTTCGGGGTCTATAACGTAGTTAGCGCCCGGATACTTCTCGGGCCCGTTGAGGACCATCTTCTTGAGCTTCTCGAAGTTGAACTCGGTGACCTTCTCTGGAACGGTGAGTTCCATAGCTACCGCTATCGGAACGCCGACCTCGTTGATGCTTATCATCGGGTCGGGGCTGATGACCGTACGGGCAGAGAAGTTGACACGCTTACCGCTGAGGTTTCCACGGAAGCGTCCCTCCTTACCCTTGAGCCTCTGTGCCAGGGTCTTGAGGGGCCTTCCGCTCTTGTGCTTGGCCGGCGGAATGCCTGAGGTCTCGTTGTTGATGTATGTGGTGACGTGGTACTGGAGGAGGTCCCAGAGGTCCTCGATGATGAGCTGCGGCGCACCGGCCTCGATGTTGCTCTTAAGGCGGTTGTTGATACGGATGATGTCAACGAGCTTGTGGGTGAGGTCGTCTTCAGCCCTAATGCCGCTCTCGAGGGTGATGGACGGTCTCATGGTAACCGGCGGAACCGGCAGAACCGTGAGGACCATCCACTCCGGCCTGGCCTTCTCCGGGTGCAGGCCAAGGAGGTGCAGGTCCTTGTCGGGTATCTTCTCAAGCCTGTCCCTGACCTCGCTTGGCATCATCCTGTGCTTGTACTCGTTGCCCTCCTCGTCCTTCCTGAGCTCCCAGTAGATGGTCGGCCTCTCGAACTTGACCGGGAACTGCGGGGCACCGCAGTGCGGGCAGACCATCCTCTCCTTGGCCTTCTTGTGAATCTCCTTGATGAGCCTGTCCTTGGCCTTCTTCCTGTCGCCCATGACCTCGAACTTGTGGGTGTACTCCTCTATCTCCTCCTCGGTGAGCTTTATCCTTCCGCACTCGCGGCAGGTGCTCTCCAGAACGCGGTGGATGGTCTTGGCGAATCCGACGTGGATGATCGGCCTGGCCAGCTCGACGTGGCCGAAGTGACCGGGACAGTCTCCGGCGCGCGCTCCACAGGTCTCACAGCGCAGTCCCGGGTCGATGACACCCAGCCTCTTGTCCATGAGGCCGCCCTCTATCGGGTAACCGTCATCGTCGTAGGTGTCCGGGACGGTTATCTCGGCCGCGCTCATCTTTCTGATTTCCTGGGGTGAGAGGATTCCGAACTCAATACTCCCGATGACCTTTTTCATCGACTGCATGGCAATCACACCCTGTCAACTATATTGAGAGACGGCCTTATTCCCATCGCCTTCAGCTCGTCCAGCAGCAGCTTGAAGGCGTAGCTCATCTCCACCTTGCTTATCTTTTCTTCCTCTCCGCAGACCGGGCAGTAGACCTTTCCTCTGCGCTTGTCCTCGAGTGCTAGGTGTCCGCAGCTCTCACAGACCCATACCTCGGTCTTATCGCTCTCTTCGAGCAGTCTCTCTATGAGCAGCATCGCAGCACCGTGGCCGATGAGGACGTCACGCTCCATCTCACCGAACCTGAGACCACCTTCCCTGGCCCTTCCCTCGGTCGGCTGCTTGGTAAGAACCTGAACCGGACCTCTCGAGCGCGCGTGCATCTTGTCGGCAACCATGTGGTGGAGTCTCTGGTAGTAGATGACGCCCACGAATATGTCCGCTTCAAGCCTTCTTCCGGTTATGCCGTCGTACATGACCTCTCTTCCGCTGTGCTTGAAGCCGAGCTCCTCAAGCTCCTTCCTGAGCTTCTCCTCCGGCTCTCCGATGAAGGCGGTGCCGTCAACTCTCCTTCCCTTCAGTGCCGCGACCTTTCCGCCGATGGCCTCTATGAGCTGTCCGACGGTCATACGGCTCGGGATACCGTGCGGGTTAACGATGAGGTCTGGAACAATTCCGCTCTCGGTCCAGGGCATGTCCTCCTGCGGGACGATGAGGCCTATGACACCCTTCTGACCGTGCCTCGAAGCAAACTTGTCTCCAAACTCGGGAATACGGAGGTCCCTCACGGTAACTTTGACGAGCTTGGTTCCGTCGCCCGTCTCGGTCAGGATAACCTTGTCGACGATGCCCCTCTCGCTTGGCCTGACAGCAACGCTCGTTTCGCGCCTCTCCTGGAGGATTATACCTCCGAGGCCGCTCTGCTCCTCAAGGAACCTCGGCGGTGAGGTTCTTCCAACGAGGACGTCCTTGCCGGAGACCTTTGACTCCGGGAAGATTATACCGTCCTCGTCGAGGTGCCTGTAGTACTTCTCGCCGAGATAACCCTGGATCGTCGGGTCTGGAACCTCGAAGCGGTCGGTCTGACCACCGAGGTACCTCTTCTCCTCGGCCTCGTAGGTTCTGAAGAAGGTTGAGCGAGCAAGACCGCGCTCTATGGAGGCCTTGTTCATGATGACCGCATCTTCCATGTTGTATCCGCCGTAGCTCAGCACAGCGACCACGAAGTTCTGACCGGCAGGCCTCTCCTCGAAACCGACGGCCTTCATTATCCTTGAGTTGACGAGCGGAACCTGCGGGTAGTGCATGAGGTGCCCGCGGGTGTCAACGCGAATCCTGAAGTTGGCCCAGCCGAGACCGAGGCTCTGCTTGGCCATACCTGCGCCGTAGGTGTTACGCGGTGCCGCGTTGTGCTCCGGGTACGGAACGAGTGAAGCAGGAATACCGAGTATCGCAGCGGGCATAAGCTCGAGGTGGGTGTGCTCTTCGGTGACCTCCCACGGCCAGGTGGCAACGTAGGCGTTCTCCTCCTCCTCTGCATCGAGGTACTCGATGACGCCCATCTTTACGAGCTCACTCCAGGTCAGGGTGCCGTTCTTTATTCCCTCGATGTGCTCCTTGGTGAGCTTCGGCTTGCCGTTCTCGACTATGATGAGCGGTCTCCTGACGCGGCCGTCATCGCTGTTGACGTATATCTCCCTGACCTCCTCGTCCTGGTAGAGGGCGACGTTTATAACGTCGCTTATCCTTCCGCTTCTCCTGTCGGTTCTTATTCTGTTCACGAGCCCCTCTCCATCCTCCACGGTTCCTATCAGAACTCCGTTGAGGTAGACGCGCCAGAGCTCAGGGTTCGGTCTCTGCTCCTCTATCGGGATAACGCCGAGTCTGCTCAGATAGTCCCTGGCCTCTTCCTCCGGAATTCCGGTGGTTATCTGAGCCATGAGGGAGAGGTTCTTGACAAGACCACAGTTCGGACCTTCCGGAGTTTCCGTCGGACATATCCTACCCCAGTGGGTTCCGTGAAGGTCACGCGCCTCGAAGTGGGGCTGATCCCTGCTGAGCGGGGAAGTAACGCGCCTGAGGTGAGAAAGGGTTGACATGTAGTTGGTTCTGTCCAGAAGCTGGCTCACACCGGTCCTTCCGCCCGGCCATGCGCCGGTAGCGAGGGCGTGTTCTATCCTCTCGCTGAGGACGTCCGGTCTTATCGAGTTTCTCACAAAGCGCTGGATGTTCTCGAAGGTGTAGCGCTCACCCTTTCTCTGGTATGTTTTGGTCATCTGGTACTGCATGTCCTTGACCAGCTGACCAAAGGCAACACGGAAGAGGTCCCTCAAAAGGTCTCCAGCGAGCTTAAGCCTCTTGTTGGCGTAGTGGTCCTTGTCGTCCTCGCCACGGAGTCCGAGGGAGAGCTCCAGAACCTTGAGGGCCATCATGCCGAGGTAGTAAGCCTTCGCGCTCCTGTCCTTCTCCTCAACGCCCATGTGGGGCAGGAGGTTGTTGTCTATTATGTGCTGGGCCCTTCTGAGCCTGTACTCCTTCGGCTGGCCGGGGAGGGCGAGCTTTCCTATGTAGTCGAGGGCGTCCTCCTGGGTTGTTATGTCGCTTGCGTCCTCAAGGTTGTCGAAGAGAACCTGCTGTATGCGCGGGTCGTCACTCACAGCTTCGACGATTTCCTTATCGCTGAGAACGCCCAGCGCGCGCATGACGTAGACGAACTTGACGGGTCTTGGAACGTTCGGGATGTTGACGTAGAGAATTCCGTCCTTCCTTCTCTCGACGGTTATTAAAGCCCTGTAGCCGTGCCTGTAGGAGAAGCACTTGGCTATCACCCTGTTCTGCCTCTCGTCCCTCTCAACCAGGGTTTTGTTCGGGGCGAGGTCCTCGATAGAAACTATAACCCTCTCGGAACCGTTGATGATGAAGTATCCTCCCGGATCCTTCGGGTCTTCGCCGAGCTTTATCAGCTCTTCGTCGCTGAGACCGTAAAGCCTGCACGCCTTGGATTTGAGCATTATCGGAAGCTCTCCGATGCGAACCTCGACGGCCTCCTGGGCGATACCGTTGACGACGGGAATGAGCTCGAGGTACAGCGGGGCCGAGTAGGTGAGGTTCCTTATGCGGGCATCCATAGGATAGAGGGGCTTCCTCTGCCCCTGGGCTTCCTGGAATTCGGGCTCGCCGAGGCGAACCTTTCCAAACTTAACCTCGAAGTCGGGAATGTCCGGCTTGATGCCGCCGAACTCGTCTATGACCTTCTGCATCCCGTAGTCTATGAAGGCGTTGTAAGAGTCAAGGTGCTGTCTAACCAGTCCCTTCTCCTTCCAGTATGCCTCCATAACGAGCCAGAGGTCGTCGGGAGTAACATCAACAACGGTTGGTCCTCTCGATGCCATAATCTCACCTCACAGAATCAGTCCTCAACCACCAGGCGGTAGTAGTAATAGTAGCCCGCCGTCGGGCTCTTCCTCTTGATCTCAAGAACGTCTCCGGGCTTTGCGCCGAGAGCAACAACAGCAGGGTCCGAAGCCTTGATCTGCGGAAGCTGGGAAATCCTAATTCTGTACTTTCTGAGGAGTTCGGCCTTCTCCTCCTCGCTGAGTATTCTGTGCTCAGGAACCAGCTCGTGAGTGAATATATCAAATTCTTTTTTCGCCGCCACCGAGAATTGCCCCCTTAACATTTTTTAGAACGATTATCACTACCTCCCACCTGCGGGTTTCGGTATATAAGCTTTTCGAGTGATAACTCGCTCACAGGGGTTTATATCGGTTACGAAAAGTTTAAGAACATTTTTCATGTCGAAAAGCTACCTTGATGCACCCTTATGTTCATCTCTCCTGGGAAAGGCTTATAAAGGCTCAGCACGGGTTCGATGTTCGAACTTCTTGAAAACTGACTAAACTCCCCAAACCTGCTGGAGTTTTGACATCTTTTACTGAAAAAGATTGTTGTTATGATATCTTTCAGAAGTCTTAATTGCCATATTCCGACAAAACATGGGTAAAACTTGGTCGGTTTTTTGTAAAAATTGAGGAAATAAGAGGCCTCTAAATCCTGAATGTGCCCCTATGAGAGTGTATCCACGCGAACTGCCAAATCTTGTGCCTTAATTGCTGAAAATCTTGACGCTTCCTAGCTCTGCTTGCCACCTACTGGACTAGCAGTCAACAAAGATCCTCGGAAATTTTATGATTTTTTGGGACAGATCCAACCTAACTCAAAGAAGCCCTTCAGAGGGATCACGACCTTTTGGTCAAACTTTTGCAGAGCAAAAGTTTGTTGGAGTGGAGCCCCGGGCGGGATTTGAACCCGCGACCGGCGGATTACAAGTCCGCCGCCCCGCCAGGCTAGGCTACCGGGGCACGGTTTTAAGAGAGCTAGCGTGGAATATAAAGTTTTCTCTCCAGCCTGGCCATCACCGTAAGTTTTATAAATCCCCCCTGTATTCCCTACATTGGGTCGTGCCGCCGTAGCTTAGTCGGTAGAGCGCCGGACTGTTAATCCGGCGGTCCCCGGTTCGAGTCCGGGCGGCGGCGCCATCAGTGGGCCCGTAGCTCAGCCTGGTCAGAGCGCGCGGCTCATAACCGCGTGGTCGGGGGTTCAAAGCCCCCCGGGCCCACCATGAAACTCTTCTGAAAAACGCTGTCTGAGTGGATAAACCTCGTTTGGTGGGTACTGCTCCCAGAAGTGCTTTTTTGAGTGGAAGCCCCGTCATTGGCGGAATACGTTCAACTTCCCTCCGGAAGCCCGCCATACCTAAAAGAACCCCTTGGCTGACACCTCGTGCTCCTCAACGACGTTCTCATGATGAGAGGGTGAGTAATCGAGGCCAGAAATGGAGAAAAGAACAACCAAAAAAGGAGAGATAATGGTGGCTGGTTCAGATGTCGACCTCTCCCTTTTCCTTCAGCTCCCTGTACATGCGCCAGGTGATTATCGGCCTCTTGGCGGCTAGAACGTCGTCCACCCTTCTCACGGCGGCGTTGTGAGGTGCGCTCTTGACGATCTCCGGGTTGCTGTAGGCCTCCTCGCTTATCCTCTTGAGGGCCTCGACGTACGCCTCGAGTTCCTCCCTGCTGACGGTCTCTGTTGGCTCTATCATTAGGGCCTCGTGGACTATCAGCGGGAAGTATATGGTCGGCGCGTGTAGGCCAAAGTCTAGGAGCCTCTTCGCCACGTCAAGGGCCTTAACCCCCGTTTCCTTCTTCATGGGCTCGGCGCTGAACACAACCTCGTGCTTCCTGAGCTCCTTGTGGGGCAGCTCGTAGCCGCGGGTGCCCTTCAGCTTCTGGGTGATGTAGTTGGCGTTGAGAACGGCTATCTCGCTGACCTCCCTGAGGCCTTCCCTGCCCATGACTTTGAGATAGGTGAGTGCGCGCACCATCACCGCGAAGTTGCCGTAGAGCTCCTTCACCTTCCCTATGCTCTTGGGCACGTTGTAGTCGAGGTAGTAACCGCGCTCCTCGTCGTATCCCACGAGCGGAACCGGCAGGTAGTCCTTGAGGAAGTCTTTGACGCCGACCGGCCCGCTGCCGGGACCGCCGCCGCCGTGCGGGGTTGAGAACGTCTTGTGCAGGTTGAGGTGAACTACATCAAAGCCCATATCCCCTGGTCTGACCTTTCCGAGGACCGCGTTGAGGTTTGCCCCATCGTAGTAGAGAAGCCCACCTGCCTTGTGGACTATCCTCGCTATCTCGAGTATCTCGTCCTCGAAGATGCCCAGGGTGTTGGGGTTCGTGAGCATCAATCCGGCGGTTCTCTCGCTCACGGCGTTCTCCAGCGCCTCGAGGTCAACGGTTCCGTTCTCGTTGGAGGGTATCTCGATGACCTTGAAGCCCGCCATGGCGGCGCTCGCCGGGTTCGTTCCGTGGGCGGAGTCTGGAACGAGCATCTCCGTCCTCTGGGTGTCTCCCCTGTCGAGGTGGTAGGCCCGAATGACCATTACTCCGGTGAACTCGCCGTTGGCTCCGGCAGCAGGCTGAAGGGTGAAGCGGTCCATGCCGGTTATCTCCTTCAACCACTGCTCCAGCTCCCACATTATCTTTAGCGCTCCCTGAACGGTTCTCTCGTCCTGGTAGGGGTGGACGTAGGCAACTCCCGGGTGGCCGGCTATCTCCTCGTTTATCTTGGGGTTGTACTTCATGGTGCACGAGCCGAGCGGATATATGCCCGAGTCAACGCCGTAGTTCATCTCGCTTAAGCGGGTGTAGTGCTTGACGACCTCCGGCTCGCTCAGCTGGGGAAGGTTGAGGGGGCTCTTTCTCTTCAGCTTCTCTGGAACCTCAACGCTGACGTCCTCAATCGGTTTCGGCATGGTGTAGCCGATCCTTCCCTCGCGGGAAAGCTCGAAGATGAGCGGCTCATCCCATTTAGCCTGGCGGAACATTCAGGCCACCTCCTTGAGGGCCTCTATGAGGGCATCGACCCATTCCTTCCTCGTCGTTTCGGTGGCTGCGAAGAGGGCGCTCTCTCCCAGCTCCGGGAAGTGCTCCCCTATGTAGTAACCGCCGTGGATGTTCCTCTCGAGAAGGGCCCCATGTATCTCATTGTAGGGCTTGCCGAACCTCACAAGAACGTCCTTGAAGTTGACGCCCTCGAAGGGAACCTCGGCAACCTCTGAAAGCCTCTTCTTGAGGTAGGCGGTGTTCTTGAGGATGACCTCTCCGAGCTCGGTTAAGCCCTTCGGGCCAAGGGTCGCGAGGTGTATCGCCGCGGCAACCGCCACTAGGGCTTCGTTTGAACAGATGTTCGAAGTTGCCTTGGCGCGCCTTATGTGCTGCTCCCTGGTCTGGAGGGTCATGACGAAGGCCCTCTTCCCGTCGGCGTCTTTGGTCATTCCGATTATCCTTCCCGGCATCTGCCTTACCAACTTCCTGTCGTTCTTAACCGCGAATATCCCCGCCCTCGGGCCGCCGAAGTTCATCGGGTTTCCGAAGTAGGCTGCCTCTCCAACGACGACGTCGGCTCCGAGTTCTCCGGGCGCCTCCACCACACCGAGGATCGTTGGATCGACGCCGACCACGAAGAGCGCTCCCGCGTCGTGGGCGATTTCGCCGATGGTGATGAGTTCCTCCTCGAGCATTCCGAAGAAGTTTGGAATCTCTACGTATACTCCGGCGGCGCCGTCAACCGCCTCCTTGAGCTTCTCGATGTCCACCTGGCCGTTTTCATTCCAGTCCACGTACTCTATCTCGACCCCCGGACCCGCGGTGTAGGTGTGCAGAACCTTTCTCTTCTCTGGACTGAGGGCCTTCGGGACTACGAATTTGTTCCTTCTGGTAACCCTGGCGCTCATCAGGGCCGCCTCGGCCATGGCGGTTCCCCAATCATACATTGAGGCATTGACTATCGGAAGGCCAACGAGTTCCGCGATGAGGCTCTGGTACTCGAAGAGGGCCTGGAGCATGCCCTGGCTTACCTCAGGCTGGTAAGGGGTGTAAGCCGTCAGGAACTCGCTCCTCTCGATGAGGTACTTCACGTGGGCTGGAACGTAGTGGAAGTACGTCCCGGCTCCGAGGAAGCTGGGCATCTCAAGAACGGTTCTGTTTTTGGAGAGAACCTCGTTGAGTTCAAGAAAAACCTCGTATTCGCTCTTACCCTCCGGAAGGTTGAACTCCTTGACCATGCCTTTGGGAACGTCGGAAAAGAGGTCCTCAACGGAGGCGAAACCAATCTCCTTGGCAAGTTCTTCCTTATGCGCAGCGTTGGGGAGGTAATGCCTTCCCATGCCTATCACCCTCTAGCTTTAAGACAGTCGGGGGAAAATAAGGTTGGGATTGTTATATGCTTTGTGTTCGGGCCCAAAAAAGAAAAACCCTTAAAGCCCCGATTGGAGAGCTTTGGGAGGGGTCATCATGATAATAGCCTTCGACTTCGACGGAACGCTGGCGGACACTTACTCGTGCATCGAGGAGGCCTTCAGACGGACTCTGGAGAGGCGCTACCGCTGGCTGCCCTTCAAGGGCTTCTGGGCCAAGGCCCTCACGAAGCTTGAGAACTACTTCGAGAGACCCACGTTCGGTAGCCACAAGAAGACCTCAAAGCCCCCCTTCTTTCTGCGCACGAAGTTCTTCGAAACCTGGTTCGAGGAGAGGGCAAAGCTGAGCAAACCCCTCGACGATGCCCCGGAACTGCTGAAGAAACTCAAGGAGGATGGCCACACGGTCATCTCCTTCTCGGCGGAGGACTTCATTGACGGCATGAAGGTCCGAAGGCTCAAGGAGATGGGCATCTACGACCTATTCGACGACGTTATAGTTTTCGGCCGCGAGATGACAATAGACGATGCCTTCAGAAAGGTTCGGGAGAAGTACGGGGACGAAATATTCGTCTGGGTGGATGACAAGCCCTGGCGCTTCATAGGGCACGGCGATGAGAACACGGAGTACGTCTGGTACTACTTCCCGTTCAGTGCGAAGTTCGTTGAGAAGAACCGCGAGAGGCTCGCCTTAATTCCGCACCTCCACGTGATAAGGGACCTGTGGAGCATATTCGACGTTATAGAAAGGATAAAGCAGGAGCGCTCATCCTGAGTCCGCGTTGGTGTACTCGATCGTGTCCTCGACGAACTCGTCGTAGGTTTCCTTGTCAACCTCCTCGAGCTCCATCGTGAACTCCCTTCCCAGGGCCCACCTCACGGCCACCTCTCCCATGTTCGTTTCCGCCATCACCAGGCCGAAGGGCAGATCTCCCGCCCAGTGGTGCTTTGAGAACTCGATGGAAAAGCCATTTCTTTCCAGCTCTCTCAGTATGAGTTCGTACGTTTTGACCGGCCCGTGCGGGCTCCTCACGAATCCAACATAGGGCATTTTTACTCACCATTGTACCCTTTGTGGACAGATTTAAAACCTTTTCGGTTGGCCTAACAAAGTTTAAAAGCCGAAGGCCAAACTCCAACACATGAGACCCACACCGCTACCGGGCAAGGCGCTGAAACTCGGGAGGGCGCTCATCATAGCGGACCTCCACCTCGGCTACGAGATCAGCATGGCCAGGGAGGGCTTTTACCTGCCCCGAGTGTTCAACGAAGTCGTTGGAAGGCTGAAGTCCCTCCTCGAGCGGGAAAGGCCGAAAACCCTCGTCGTGGACGGCGACCTTAAGCACTCCTTCATTCCCGAGTGGAGAGAAAGAGAGGAGCTGAAGGCATTTATTGAGGAAATTGCCCCCTTCGTCAATGAACTTGTGTTGGTGAGGGGGAACCACGACGTGGGAACGCTCTGGCTCAGGGAGCTGGGCGTTGAGATCGTTGATGAGTTCGAACTCGCCGGATGGAAGCTGGTTCACGGTCACAAACTCGTCGATGGGGAGCGCTTCATCATAGGGCACGAGCATCCATCGATACGGCTCCGGGATGAGGTGGGGGCGCTCGTCAAGGTGCCCGTCTTCCTGATGGGTGAGAAACTGATAGTCCTGCCCGCGTTCAGCCCATGGGCGTACGGAAACGACGTGCTCAGGGAGATAGTCTCCCCGTTCCTCAGGGCGTATGATGTCTCCAGCACGAGGGTTCTGGTCCCTCTGGACGAGGAGCTCCTGGACTTCGGCAGACTCACCGACTTGAGCAGGGTCTTGGGCTCGCTCTGATGCCAAGGTTTTAATACCGGGAGCTGAACTATTCTCCGGGTGATAGAATGAGAAAGAGGTACCTAGGAATCATCGGCGCGATGCTCGTTCTCATGGTTCTCGCTTCAGGATGCATCTCCTCTGGGGGAAGCAGCCCGAGTACTACCACAACGACGACCCCAAATCTGCCCTTCACGAAGGAGCAGCTTGAGAGCGCCGTTGCTGGGATAAAGAGCTATGAGTACGTCATGGACGTTAAAACGTACAACGGAACCAAACTCGTTGCGACGCTCCACTCCTCGGTTGCCATAGACAAGGAAAACGAGATGAAGTCCTCTGCCACCGTGGCCAACAAGACGGGGGAGATGGTCTATGCCGTCTATTATTACACCACCAAGGCCGGGTTTGTAACGCTGACGAACAAGAGCGGCCTCGTAAACTGGCAGTTTTCATGCTATGAGGAAGGTAAGGGGCCCGAGATGAACTCGACCCTTCTCGACAACCTGTGGAAGGATTTTCCACTCGAAAACGCGACCGTGACGACGGAGGGCGACTACTACATCATCACGGTTAACCACACAATCTGGAGCGAGGGCGGGAGCGAGAAGGACTACAGCGGTACCGTGACGGTTAAGCTGACCAAGGACCTCGTCCCGGTGGAGATAACCCAGAAGGCGTACTACAGGAAGGAAGACCAGAGATGGGTGGACGAGATAACGATAGAGATAAGGAACGTCAACGCGGTTTCGGTGAAACCCCCGGAGACCCTCGTGGACTACCTGGAGAGCCAGGGTCTGGACCTGGAGGAACTCCTTGGAAAATGCTAAACCTTTAAATTTTCAGCCCCCCAATTTCTTTTGGTGAAGTGAGGCATGGATTTCCTCAGTGCTATAGTGTTCTTCGCATACGCTCCAGCTCTGGTGATACTCTGGTACTTCTATCACGCCGACAGGTACGAGCCCGAGCCCCGGAGGTACGTCATAGGGACCTTCCTGCTGGGGGCAACGGTCTCAGTCGGCATAGCGTACATGATAGAGAGCGTCCTGACGCTGGGGGGAGCCGTCACCCCAGTTCTTCCGACGACGGCTTTCTACGTGGCGATGGTTGCCGGAATCGTTGAGGAGCCGGCAAAGGCCCTGGCCGTCAGGTGGCCGTTCAAAGCCGGTCAGATGGACGGCATAATGGACGGTCTCGTCTACGGCGTTGCCGCTGGACTGGGCTTCGCTGCAACTGAGAACTTCCTCTACGGGCTGGGATACGGTGTCTCAGTGACCATCGTGAGGGCGTTCCTGACGCCGTTCGCCCACGGTGCCTGGAGCGCGGTGATAGGTGTTGGCTACGGAATGAAGGCCGAGGGGAAGATAGACTCTGTCACGCCGTACTTCCTCCTCGCGATGCTCCTCCATTTCATCTGGGACTACTACGCCTTCCTGAGCCGCGAGGTTCCGGCATACAACATCATCCTCATACTGCTCATACTCGTGAACCTCGCGATACTCCGCTACTTCCTGATAATGGGTCAGGCCGAGGACGTCGGCCGGCTCTGGTATTACTGGTTCAAACGGAGGGATGAGATGTGAAGCTGGAAGAGGCCCTGTTTGAAGCGAGGCCGTACGCGGAATACTATGAGAGGCTCGAAAATCTAGTAAAACGTCTCTGGGACGAATCCGTTGATGAAAAGGACTTTCTCCAACGCCTTCGTGAGGAGATAGAGCGCGCCGAAGAGCCGTTTAAGACCGACCTGCGGATATTCCTTCAGAAGTTCGAGGCGCTCTGAGCTTTCCACTTTTTGTTGACTCTTTTTGATGGTATGCAAAATCTGAATAGGAAAAGTATTTAAGTCCACTTACGCACATTCTAATGAAACCACGGGAGGTAGTACCATGAGGAGGGTTATGGCCCTTTTGCTGGTTGGTCTCATAGCGCTGGCAAGTGGATGCATCGGGGAGAACGTTGATCTGACCAAGGAGAAGGTTTTGAACGCCATTGAGAACATTGAGACGGCCAAATATGGCCAGAACTTCTCAATGACCATGCACTTCGTTGATCCGGGGACAAACAAGACCGTCAACATAACGATGTCCGGTCGTGTCATCGGGATGTTCAACAAGACCGCCGGCCTGGAAAAGGGCAACATGAGCATAAAGACGCACACCATGGGGATGGACATCAACTTTGACTGGCCGTACTTCGTCAACGGCACCAGCACGTACATCAACGTGGATGGAAAGTGGTACCGCGTCTCCAGCAATGATACCATCTACTCCCAGGCGAAGGGTTCACTCAACGTTGCCTACATCGAGAACCTCCTGAAGAGGAAGAACGTGACCATCAAAAAGTTAGCCAGCGGATACGCCTTCCGGGTCAACATTACCTTCTGGGAGTTCGTTAACGCCACCAACCAGACCAGCTATCTCAATGAGGCCTGGGGAACTCTCCCCGGCAACGTGACCGTGGACACGAAATCCGGGTGGGTTGAGGTTCACCTCAGGGACGATGGAACACCGGTCTTCATGGAGACGTACATGGATATTGTAATGACGATAACCGCAATCTCCGAGGAGCCTGTGGGAGTTCGCATGACGGTTCACGAGGAGGTCAGGCTCTCGGACGTGAACAAGCCGGTGCATATAGCGGCTCCTAATGGAATAGAGAACGTCAGCAACTTTGATGAAATGTTCTGGTGAGAACATCGCCGTTATTTTTTCTCTTCTTCCTGTTTGCCACCGAACACCCACCACAGGAGGAAGGGGGTTCCCAGCACAACGCCCCACGTCGCCAGGAAGCCCGACAGGTCGTGGAAGCTTCCGGGTGTATACGAAGGCCCCGCCCGCACCATGATGTCCAGCTCCGCCCACAGCCTCGTCTCGTTTTCGATTCCCTCAATGCTTCCGCGATTTCTCTCCATAACTCCCGTGAGGATTTCTCTACTCTCGGGTGAGAGTTCATCCAGGTGGGCGGATATTATCCGGTTCTCTCTTTCAAATCTGAGAATTCTCTTGGCGCAGAAATCGGAGTTGTTGTGATACGCCGCCACCCATCCATTCTCTCCACTTTTCTCCACAATCCTATCAACATCCTTGAGGGCGACCCTGCCAGTCATTCTTATTATCCTTTCCCTGGGCCTCGAAACCGCGATCCTTATTTTCTCCTCCCTGAGAAACTCCTCCAGCCTTGCGGCATCCTCCCGGTCCCTCACCGTGACGTATATGTCCACCATGTTGCAGAGCCCGTACCACGCGGCGTTTTCTTCCCCGACCCTCTCAAGTTCGTCCATTGCAGAGACCTGTTCACGGGCCAGGGACGTCTCCCTGTAGTAGGTGCCGACGAATATTGAGCCTAGGACTATGAAAATCACGAACGGAGTCACCGCGAGTATCAGAGCCTTCTTTCCCTCCATACCATCACCAGCCCGGCAATTCCCGTGAGAATGACACCTGTCCACAGGGCCGCCATCAGGGGTGCGTTGCTCTCCGTCTTTACGGGATACATCAGGATGACGTGGGCGAACGTTGCGTTGCAGATCGGCTCTTTCTGCCTCAATCCGAGGAGCGCCTCCAACTCGATGGTGCGGTTGTGGATGAACTCCTTCTCGGTGGGATCATCAATCAGGCCCTCCAGCTCGCGGTAGGCTTCCAGCTCCTTTTCCAGCCGTTCCCGGTCCAGCTTGATAGGCTTCAGTTCAATGTTTTCCCAGGGATGACATGTGTTCGGAAGGGCGTAGTAAAACTCGCTCTTGTTAAAGACCACGACATCGGTTTCGTCGTAGCCATTGGTGAGTTCTATCGAGAAGTGTGGAAACTTATCGAGCGCCATTATGGTTCTGTTCAGCTCCCAATCGGAGCGAATGTGACACGTGACGAGAACCCTTTCAGCTGGCACACATAGATAGGGCTTCGTTACGTTGTGCTCCTCAAGCTCCTCCGTGAAGTCCTCTAGGTTGGGATACACGCTCAGCTTGGGGGGAGGAGCGTACCTCTCCGGCGGTACCATTGCAGCAGTCAGCATCAGAGCGATGGCCGTGAGAATTAGAATCGAACCCCACCGCATATCCCCACCATTTGAAGTAAAGAAGGGAACCTTAAAAATCTTTACCTGAGCCCAAGCGTTTTAAGATACCCCAACATCTTTTCCACATCGTTCGTTATGACGACGTCGAACAGCCCCCTGAGCTTGGCCAGGTTGTCGTCCCGGTAGAACAGAACGTCGTTCTCGGCCCAGAGCACCACCCTGAGGCCGAGGGAGCGTGCCCAGTGGAGGGCCTGAACAGTCTTTTCGAACCCGATGAGGGGTATCGCCTCCATGGGGACGTTTATCGACCAGAGGTTAAGCTCCCCTTTCAGCTGTGGAATAAGGGGGACAACTTCTTCGCGGTCTATCAGCAGTCCCATCACGGTCTCTTTGTCGTGCTTTCTGTACTCCCTGAGCGCGTCTATGATGAAGGAGGACACCATGACCCTCTCAGGGCCGTTCTGAGCCACTATTTTAGCGACCTCCCCTGCCGCATCGGTGTCCTTGAGCTCGATGTTGATTAGGGCATCCTCGGGGAGGGCCTCAAAAACCTCCTCAAGCGTCGGGATTCTTTCGCCCATGCCTATGTCCGCCTTCTTCAGCTCCTCCACCGTCATGTTCTTCTGGTTTCCGCTCATGTTGCTCGTTCTGTCTATGCTCTCGTCGTGCATGACGATGACCTTTCCGTCCCTGGTCAGCCATACGTCCAGCTCGATTCCATCCGCACCTGTCTCTATGGCCTTTCTGAAGGCCAGGAGACTGTTCTCGGGGTAGGCGCTCATGTACCCCCTGTGTCCAAGGACGATAACCCTATCGCGTTCCCACATCTCCATCGCCTCCTTCCGATAGGTCTCTGACGTAAAAACCTTTCCTCAGCCTCGCGGGATCATCGGAGATAACCGCATCAGCCAGGGGCAGGAGCCTGGGAACCCAGGCCAGCTCGTTCATCCTGTAGTTCCAGATGTAGACCTTCAGTCCGCGCCTCCTGAGGGTTCGTAGGAGGACCACCAACGGTCGATAGCCGATGTATGAGACCGCGTCTATCGGAACGTGGATTGAGCTCATGCCTCCGAGGCGCGGTATCCAGGGAACCGAGGAATACCCGACTATCGAGAGTCCTACCCTGCATTCTGGACATTCCCTCAGGATGGTCTTCACTATCTCTGGATTCTCGGAGGAGAACACCGTGTTTTCAAGGGCTCTATGCTCTTCAACGAGTTTTAGGATTCCCTCAACGGCTTCAATCTCCTTGACGTCGGCGTTTAGGAAGACATTCGGAAATGAGCGGAGAACCTCCTCGACAGTTGGAACCAGCCTTCCGAGGGGGTGCAGCTTCCACAGCTCCCTCAGGCTCAGTGCCCTTAGCCTGTACCGCGAGCCGTCCGCGTAGAAGGAGTCGTCGTGGTGTACCACCAGCTTTCCATCACTGGTTAACCTGATGTCGAACTCTATTCCATCGGCGTATTTGAGCGCCCTCCTGAATGCTGGGAGGGTGTTTTCGAGCCTTCCCCTGAACCCCCTGTGCCCCAAGACCTTCGGTTGCTTCATCCCCGGTCCCTACTCACCTGGAGACCGAAAATCCTTATAAACTCAGCGGTTTAGTTCATTGAGGACTAAAATAGTAGGGTGATGAACATGGTAGAGTTCAAGTACAGCAGGATATTCCTCCTCGGTTTTGGCTTTTTTGGAATAAGCATAATATGGGCGCTGTACAACGCCTACGTGCCGATATTCCTGCAGGACACCTTCCACCTCAGCAAGACGGTGACCGGCTTCATAATGACCATCGACAACCTGTTCGCGGTCCTGCTGCTCCCGTTCCTAGGCGCACTGAGCGATATGACGCGGACGAGGCTGGGGCGTAGGAAGCCCTACATCCTCCTGGGTGCCCCCTCTGCAGCGATAATGTTTGCGCTCATACCGATTTCGAGGATGTATGAAAGCCTCGCCCTCTTCATGGGAACAATAATCTTCATGAACTTCTTCATGGCACTGTTCCGCTCCCCGGTCGTTGCCTTTATGCCCGACATAACCCCAAGCGAAAAGCGCTCCCAGGCCAACGGGATAATTAACTTCATGGGTGGCCTTGGAGCCCTGCTGGCCTACTTCGGCGGCAAGGCCCTCTACGACATGAACTACGCCTACCCGTTCTACCTCGGCGCCGCCATAATGCTCCTGGCCAACCTTCTTGTCGTTCTCTTCGTCCCCGAGCCGGAAGAGTACCGCGTCCCGGGAAAGAAGCTCAACATACGGAAGCTCCTCGCCGAAACCTCCCACAAGAGCTTCGGCGAGCTCAAGGATAACCTCAAGGACGTCTTCGCCAGCCACGAGAGGAGCCTGCTCGCGATTCTCCTTGCTATATTCCTCTGGTTCATCGCCTTCAACTCCCTAGAGACTTTCTTCACTAGCTACGCCAAGTACTACCTCGGCATCGAGGAGAGCACGGGAGCATTTATGCTCGGGCTGTTCTCCCTGAGCTTCATGATATTCGCGATTCCCGCGGGCTTCATAGGTGCCAGGCTGGGCAGGAGGAGAACCATAACCCTCGGCCTTATAATAATCATAGGAATATTAGTGGGAGCGTACCTCGTCGGCGAGGGTCAGAAACCGGAATCCAGCTCCCTCTCGGACCCTGTAGTCATGACGTTCATGGGGCTGTTCTTCGTAGGCGGCATGGGCTGGGCGATGGTCAACGTGAACTCCCTGCCGATGGTCGTTGACATGACGACCGAGGAGAAGCTCGGCGGCTACACGGGACTCTACTACTTCTTCAGCCAAGCGGCAAACCTCGTCGCGCCCCCGCTGGCCGGAGCATTCCTTGACCTCATCGGCTACAGGACGCTGATACCGTTCTCAATAGCCTTCTTCATCCTGGCGGCCATAGCGATGCAGTTCGTCAGGCGTGGAGACATCGTCCGGCGTAAGGGAGAAGCACTGGACTACGTTCCGGACATGGACTGATGCCCTTTCATTTTTTACAGTTTTTAGCCCTTTGAACCGAAAACGTAAAAACTTCCTTTTGACATAACGGTGTCAAAATAAGGGGGTGGAACCATGAAGGGGAAGGGATTCAAATGGGGCACCGTTCTGGGCCTTGCCCTGCTCGGGTTCAGCAGGAGCACCGGCTGGGCTCTCAACAAAGGTCTGTCTTTCCCTCTGCTCTCCAGTTACACCGGTTCGGCCTTCATTAAGGGAACGATTTTGGCCGTTGAGGGTTTCATCGGTCTGTTCGTCCCGGTTCTCCTCGGCTATTACAGCGATACGCTTAAATCAAAGCACGGACGGAGAAGGCCATTCATAATGACCGGCGGAGTTCTCGCCGGCATCGCGGCGCTCATGATATACGGTTCCTACGTCATGGAGGCACCCCTGTGGGGCTTTGCGCTGGTTCTGGGATTCTTCTACCTCTCGATGCACCTCTACACCGCCCAGTACCGCGCCCTGATGCCCGACACGATTGAGAGCGGTCACCGCGGAAAGGCCAGCGGCGTTATAACACTCCTCGAATGGGCCGGCAACCTCTTCCTCTTCGGTCTGGCGGGGTTCCTGATAGCGAAGGCCGTGGCCGAGACCGGGGAGAGCGAGGGAATAAAGGCACTGGCCCAGACGACCTACCTCAAGGTTCCGTTCCTCGTAACCGCGGCGTTCCTGGTAGGTGCGGCGCTCTTCGTGTACTTCATTGTCAAGGAGCCCGAAGCGCCGGAGATCATGGAGGATGAGAGCCTCTGGGACTATCTCAAAAGCATCGTCGAGAACCGCGATTTTCTCAAGTTCTACGCCGCTCAAACACTCTGGTGGATGAGCTTTGAGTTCATAGCCATCTTCCTCTACGGCATACTCGCCTACATACTGTACGGCTCGGCGAGCGAGGAGAACATAAAGGCGGTGACCTCCCTGGGCCTCTACCTGATGGCCCTCTTCAACGTTACGGTTCTCCTGGGGGCACTGCCCGGGGGAATAATCTACGACAGGCTCGGGAGGCGCCTCAGCATAGTCCTCGGCGGCGTTATCTTTGCCCTGCCCCAGCTGTGGGGGTGGTTCGTGACGAGCAGAACCGAGATAGTGATCGCCCTCGGGCTGGCGGGTGTGGGATGGGGAATTCTGATGGCGGCCTCGTACCCGGTAATCGGCGACCTGCTGACCCGCTTCGAAAAGGAGGCCTTCACCGGCAGGTACTACGGCTTCTTCGAGGCCACCCGCGCCCTGCCGCTTCTCCTCGCGGGAGTCCTGGGTGGCGCTATAGTTGATCTGACCGGGGAGAACTACAGGGTTCTCTTCCCCATCGGGGCCCTGATGGTTCTCCTCGCGATGCCCATGATATGGCGCATGCGGAACCTGGACGTGACCGCGGAGGGTTGAGGCATGACCTGGGTTGGCATTTTTATCATTGTTCTCCTTGTTTTTCTTGCCTTTTCGGCCTTCGTTGCCTACAAGATGATAACGCCGCCCCGTCTCCTCGGGGATTGGACCCCAAAGGACCTCGGCTTCGATTATGAAGAGGTTACCTTCGAAACGGAGGACGGCCTGAAGCTGAGGGGCTGGTGGGTGGACAACGGAAGCGATAAGACCGTTCTCCCGCTCCACGGCTACACCGCGAGCAGGTGGGAGAAGCTGTACATGAGACCGACGATAGAGTTCCTCCTCAGAGAGGGCTACAACGTTCTGGCCTTTGACTTCCGGGCCCACGGAAAGAGCGAAGGAAAGTACACAACGGTCGGCGACAGGGAGCTGCTCGATGCCAGGGCGGCCATAGCGTGGCTGAGGGAGAACCACCCCGAACGCGCCCAGAGGATAGGGCTTGTAGGTTTCTCCATGGGTGCCATAGTCACGATACGCTCCCTCGCCGAGGTCGAGGGAATCTGCTGCGGCGTTGCCGACAGTCCGCCCATGTACCTCGACAGAGCTGGTGCCAGGGGACTCAGATACTTTGCAAAGCTCCCCGAGTGGCTCCACCTCTTCGTCAGGCCGCTCACGAAGCTCTTCAGCGGTGGGAAAGAGGTCCATCCCATAGAGTACGCCGAGAGGGTCAGAAAACCCCTCCTTCTCATAGCGGGGGAGAAAGACCCGCTGGTGATGGTCGACGAGGTCAGGGAGTTCTACGAGAAAAACAGGGAGATAAACCCGGACGTTGAGCTCTGGGTTACCGATGCCCCCCACGTGAGGACGATAAAGCTCCACCCGGAGGAATGGAAAGGGAAAGTGGGGGAGTTCCTCGGGAAGTGGATGGGTTAGCTGGCTTTTCTTTATTCCTCATTCAAGCCTCTTCACCGCCCAGTTGTAGAGGAGTATCGCTATCAGGAGCATTCCAAAGGCGCTCACGGCGACCCAGACAACGTCGGGCAGGACTTCGCTTGTCGGCCTGTGGTAGAGCTCCAGCAGGCGGAGGCTCTTCAGCGCAGTTCCGAGTGGGAAGTAGTTCGCTATGGGCTTCGCCCACTCCGGCAGTATGCTCGCCGGGATGACGATGCCGGCTAGGAAAAGCAGGGGCATCGAGATGAGGTTGACTATCGCGTTCGTTGCTTTTATGCTCCTCGTGCCCATGGCTATCGCCAGCCCGAGGCTCATTGAGAAGACCGCCGCGAGGAATATTATGAGCCAGCCGAGGGCGCTTGGAAAGACGGTCTCCCCGAAGACCAGCTTTGCGTAAACTATTCCAATGACTATGCTCACGGTTATGACGATGAAGGTCGAGAGCATCTTTCCAATTAGGAAGTCCCAGGCAGTTGCAGGCGAGGCCGCTATGCGCCTCAGCGTTCCGTGCTCTATCTCCTCAAGAGTCCCGGAGCCTATCATGAGCATCGTGGCGAAGAGGAACTGAATCCCGATGAAGCTCGTGACGTAGAACTGAATAGCGGAGGGTGCTTCTCCCTTCACTTCCCTCTCCTCCAGCTCGAGTGGATTCGTGAGTCCGAGCATATACCTTTCGAGGTCAGCCACCGTGAAGTTCCCCATTGCATCCGCTGGAACGTAGTTCTCCATGTAGCTAAGGGTGATGTTCAAGCGCCTTTCGGTCATCTCCTTCTCAAACTCGGAGAAGAAGCCCTTGATGACGCCGCTCACTATCTGGTAGTTCTGGGGGTCGCTCCTGTCGAAGTAGGCGTAGACCTCTGCCTGCAGACCGCTCGAAACGTTCTCTCCGAAGCCCCTTGGAAAGACCAGGAGAACATCGATTCTTCCGGTTCTGACGGCATCTACCCCAGCGCTCTCGTGGGGGTACCTCCTGACCTTAAAAACGTGGACACCCTCCATCGTCACGTTTTCCATCACGTTAACGATGTCCGCCGCGGTGAAGGGGGCACTCTCGTTGAAGTAGACGACGCCGACGTCGACGGTTATCGGTGGGTTGTGGCCGCCCCATATTCCCCCTAGCAGGGTGATCCACATGAGCGGAAAGACAAATATCCAGAAGAGCGCCATCCTCTCCCTTCTCGTCTCCCTCAAGTCCTTGCCGATTATGGCCTTGATGGCTCTGGCCTTCATTCCAACCCCCTCCCCGTGAGCTTCAGGAAAACGTCCTCGAGGGTCGGCTCTTCAACCCTTATCGTCCTTATCTCGCTTCCCGCTTCAACGAGCAGTTCGACGACCCTCGGCAGGGCGGTCTTTGCTTCCTCCACGCCAATCCTGAGCGTCCCCTCGCGCTCTATCGTCCTCGGGAACTCCTTTCTCACGAGTTCAGTGCCCTTCAAAATGCCTTCGACGTGTATCACGCTTCCCTCCCCCGCCAGCGACTTCAGCTCGTCCGGGGTCCCGACGGCTATCACCCTTCCCTCGTTCATTATCGCCACCCTGTCCGCTAATGCCTCCGCCTCCTCCATGTAGTGGGTCGCCAGGAGTACCGTCCGCCCCTCCTTGCGGAGTCTCATGATCAGGCTCCAGAGCTCCCTCCTCGACGGCACATCGAGTCCGGCGGAAGGTTCGTCGAGGATTAGGAGTCTCGGCTCGTAGAGGAGTGCTATCGCCAGATTGAGGCGTCTCTTAAAGCCGCCGCTCAGCTCCCTGGCTTTCTTCTTCGCGGGCAGGGAGAACTCCAAAATGAGCTTCTTCACCCGTTCTCTCGGTGCATCGTAGAGGTCGGCGTAAAAGCGCAGGTTCTCCTCCACGGTTAAGAGGTCGTAGGCCACACTCGCCTGGGGCGCGTAGCCGATCAGTCTGGCGGTCCTCTTTGAGAGAGGCTCACCGAAGACCACTATCTCACCGGAGTCGTAGCCCAGCCCCTCGGCCAGAATCCTTATGAGCGTCGTCTTTCCGGCCCCGTTCGGCCCCAGGAGCGCGAAAACCTCGCCCTCCTCGACCGTGAGGTCTATTCCCTTCAATGCCAAAAAGTCCCCGTAACTCTTCTTCAGTCCCCTAATCTCAAGGGCTCTCATCGGCTCACCCAGTCTCTATTTGGGCGTCATGTGATATAAACCCTCAAGAAATTCTGAGATTCAGAACGGCCTCGGCTAACCCTCTTCTCCTCACCGCTCAGCGTGGCTAACGCTCGTCATCGGCCTGAGGGAGTTGATGCCAAGGTTTTAAAAAGAATCCGTCGAGGAAGGAAGGGGGATGAAGAGCGTTTACCGGTCGGATCGCTACCGGATGAAGAGACTGGCACTGGCCGACCCCATCACTTCTTGAAGAGTTCGTGCTCAACCAGCGCGACTATATCGTTGTGGATGTCCTCCACGCTGGCCAGGGCGTTAACTATCCTCATCTCGGGGAAGCGCTCGGCTAACTTTAGGTAGTTCTCGCGCACCTTCTTCTGGAGCTCCGCTATTTTATCGAACTCCGTCTTTATGCTCCGCCCGTTTATGCGCTTCATGCTCTCCTTGACGGGCAGATCGAGGAGAATCACAAGGTCGGGCCGTATCGCGAAGCGGTTCAGGTCGATCAGCCACTCAAGGTCCAATCCCCTTGCCCACTGGTAGGCTAGGGAAGAGTAGAAGTAGCGGTCCGAGATTACGACCTTTCCAGCTTCGACGGCCGGTTTTATCAGCTTGCTGACGTGCTCCGCCCTGTCGGCGGCGAAGAGAAGCGCCTCGGCCTCGTGGCTTATTCTGGCGCCATCGATTATACCCTCACGTCCTCCGGTGAGAACCAGTTTCCTTATCAGCTTTCCAAAGGCGGTATCCGTTGGCTCCTTTGTGAGAACGACTTCGTAGCCTTTTTCCTCAAACCACTCCGCCAGAAGCCTTGCCTGGGTTGATTTACCGGCGCCATCGATGCCTTCCATGACTATGAATGCTCCCACAGACGTCACCCCCAAAATGAACGGAAGATTATAATGAGCCCTACCCTTTTAACGCTTTTCTCTTAAAGATTTTTGAGAGGGTTTAAAAGGGAGGGCAAAAATTCAAAGGTTCTTCTTCATGTGGTCCAAGAGCTTCCACATGCTTCCGAACTCGAACTCCTCCCCGTCCTTGTAGAACTCAACGATGCCCTCGGGCCTAAAGCGCAGTCCAAAGTCGTAGTCTCCCTTCTGGAGTTTGTGCATAAAGACTTCCTTGGGCTTCGGCGGGAGATAACTCGTCATCATGTCGTTTATCAGCTCGACCTCGAAGCCGAAGTGGTCGCTCATGCGTGGGAAGAACAGCACCGCCGGCGTGTTCATGGCGTCAACGAGGGCCTTGGCCTCAACGCGGAAGTTGTAGTACTTGAAGACCTCGTGGAGGAAGTCATCCAGGGCGTTGGGATAGTACACGGTCGCCCCGATATCGTTGGGCTGAGCCTCGATGAAGCTCTTGCTCTCCATTATCGCCCCTATCTCGTCGCTGTCAATACCGCTCACGTAGACGCGAACACCGCCGTAGTAGTAGACGTACGCCAGCGGAAGCCCCTTTCTATGGGCAAAGTCCTTCAGGGCTATCAGCGGAATCAGACGGACGTCCATTATGGTGGAACCGGTGCTGACGATTCCGACCACCATCGCTCGCTTCCCGTATCTGGATATCGCCCTGCCGTCCCTTCCGACTATTATCGTGCCGTGGGATATCGTTCCTATGGCCCTTCCAAGAAGGGCGAGCTCCTCAGGGTTGAACCTCTGGGAGTAGTACACTTCCACTTCCACCACCTCAATCCGGGAGTATTATACTCTCCTTACCGATCCTAGACTCCACCCAAATCTTAACGTTGGAGCCTATCTTGCTGAAGTCCTCTATGAGCGTGTTGTCACCGATAACGCTGCCGGGCTGTATAACAACGCCCTTGCCCACGTGGACGTTCTCCCCTATTATCGCCTCCTTAATCTCGGCGCCCTCCTCTATGATTGCCCCTGAAAATATCACCGAACGCTCTATTTTAACGTTTCTGCCTATCTCCACGTCGTCTCCGAGCACAGCGAAGCCCCTGACCTCCGGCCGCCTCAGGACGCAGCGCCTGCCGGTTATCAGGGCGCCCCCGTACTCCAGGTTTCCCTTGAGGCTCTCGGTTCTCAGGCCCGGCAGAACCAGTCTGCCAAGGAAGACGTCCTCAGTAGCCTGGAGGTAGCTCGACGGCCTGCCGACGTCGTTCCAGTACTCGTTGAACGGGAATCCGTAGAGGGCCAGGTCGTTCTCAAGCATCCTGGGGAACAGATCCTTGGAGAAATCGAAGTTCTTACCCTTGGGGACGAGGTCAAACGCCTCCGGCTCGAAGACGTAGATGCCGGCGTTGACGAGGTTGCTGAAGGCCTCCTCCGGCTTTGGCTTCTCCTTGAAGCGGAGTATCCGTCCATCCTCGTTTATTATCGCTATGCCGTACTGGGTCGGGTCTTCAACCCGTGAGAGGGCTATCGTTGCGAGGGCCTTTTTTTGAACGTGATAATCGTACAACGCCCCCAGGTTCAGGTTCGTGAGCACGTCGCTCGAAACGACGAAGAAGGCATCGTCCATCTCCTTAACCACCTTCTTGGTGGCACCGGCAGTTCCGAGCTTCACGTTGTCCCTGTTGGAGTAGTGTATCTGGATTCCCCACTGGCTGCCGTCGCCGAAGTAGTCCATTATGCGCTCCTTGAGGTACCCAACCAAAACGTAAACCTCATCAACTCCCGCCTTCACGAGACTCTGGACGGTGTACTCCATCAGAGGCCTGTTGAAGAAGGGTATCATGGGCTTCGGCCTGTAGACGGTCAGCGGTAGCAGCCGTGTCCCCCTGCCCCCGGCCAAAATCACTGCCTTCATTACGCGCACCACTGGACTATATCACCGCTGGTTAATATACTTTGCGCCGGAGGTAGGTAGATGAACATCGGTCACTAAATTTGGACACCGAGCACCTGTCGTTGTGACAACCAGATTCTCTGTTTCTGCAGGATTGGGGCAAGAAAAGGTCTGAATTGGGCTTTCGACTGGTCACAACGACGAAGAATTTTTAAGTTTAAATCCAACTCCCATCGGAGGCGATACTATGAACGCCTTGGAGAGGCTCGAAAGACTCCTCGACAAAGAGCAGTTTGAAAAAATCAGGGCGATAAACAATCCCGAACTCCACGAGTTTTTGGCGGAATGGATCGAATGGCTTGAGCCGGATAAGGTTTTCGTTTGCACCGATAGTGAAGAGGACGAGCACTACGTCCGCTGGAAGGCCCTCTATTACGGGGAGGAGAAGCTCCTCGAAACGCCGAACCACACCGTCCACTACGACAACTACTACGACCAGGCCAGGGACAAGACCAACACCAAGCTCCTCGTTCCCGGCGGTAAGGAGATTCCCTTCCTCAACACCAAGGACAGGGACGAGGGCCTGAAGGAGATACGTGAGCTCATGAAGGGCGTTATGCGCGGTAAGGAGCTCTTCGTGTGCTTCTTCGTCCTTGGGCCAAAGAACTCGGTTTTCACGATTCCAGCCGTTCAGCTCACCGATTCGGCCTACGTTGCCCACTCCGAGTTCATTCTTTACAGGAAAGGCTATGAGGAGTTCAAACGCCTCGGAAGGCAGGCCAGATTCTTCCGCTTCGTCCACTCAGCCGGCGAGCTCGACGAAAGGAAGACCAGCAAGAACCTCGATAAGAGGCGCATCTACATAGACCTCGTTGGTGAGACGGTTTACTCCGTTAACACCCAGTACGGAGGGAACACCATAGGCCTCAAGAAGCTCGCCTTCAGGCTTACAATTCAGAAGGCCGTTAAGGAGGGCTGGCTCAGCGAGCACATGTTCCTGATGCGCGTCAACGGCCCCAACGGAAGGAAGACCTACTTCACGGGAGCATACCCGAGCATGTGCGGGAAGACATCCACAGCTATGATAAGCTGGGAGAACATCGTCGGCGACGATCTGACCTTCATAATGCCCTTCAACGGCGTTGCTCGGGGAGCCAACGTCGAGAAGGGAGTCTTCGGTATAATTCAGGGTGTAAACCCGGAGGACGACCCAATAATATGGAAGGTTCTTCACTCGCCGGTCGAGATAATCTTCTCCAACGTTCTCATCAAGGACGGGAAGCCCTACTGGAACGAGATGGGCGTTGAGATTCCGAACGAGGGTGAGAACCACAGCGGAAAATGGTGGTGCGGGAAGAAAGACAAGGAAGGAAACGAGATACCTCCGAGCCACAAGAACGCGCGCTTTACAGTCAGCCTTGAGCACTTCCCGAACGTTGACCTGGAGGCCCTCGAAGCCCCGTGCGGTGTGGAAGTCGGCGGAATGATATTCGGCGGCCGCGACAAGGACACCTGGCCCCCGGTGAGAGAAGCTTTCGACTGGAAGCACGGAGTCGTTACGATGGGCGCCGCCCTTGAGAGCGAAACCACAGCGGCAACCCTCGGCAAGGAGGGCGTCCGTGCCTTTAACCCGATGGCCATCCTGGACTTCATGAGCGTTCCGCTGGGGGACTACATCAGAAACTACCTTGAGTTCGAGAAGAAGCTGAGGAAGGCCCCGAAGATATTTGCGGTGAACTACTTCCTCCGCGACGAAAACGGCAACTGGCTCAACCACAAGCTCGACAAGGCGGTCTGGCTCAAGTGGATGGAGCTTCGCGTTCACGGCGACGTTGACGCCATCGAGACGCCGATAGGCTACATTCCGAAGTACGAGGATTTGGCGAGGCTATTCAGAGAGGTTCTGGACAAGGAGTACACCAGGGAGGCCTACGAGAAGCAGTTCACGGTAAGGGTTCCGGAACTGCTAGCGAAGATTGAGCGCATCGAGAAGATCTACCGCGAGCAGGTTAGGGAGGTTCCGGAGGAGCTCTTCCAGGTTCTTGAGGAGGAGCGTAAGAGGCTCCTTGAGGCCAGGGAGAGGTACGGTGACTACATCAGCCCCTTCGTCCTCGAAGGGGAGTGAGCCTTTCTTCTCTTCTTTTCGTCAAACGCCGAGCGGCAAGACTTTTTAAGGTTCGCGCCGATTACGTATCACCCAAGATGATACACGGGTGGTTGCCATGGTTGAACTTGACACCTGTACCCAGGATGTAATCAGGGAGAAGCTCCCGCATCCCCTGAAGGATTTGGCGGAGCTGGCGTACAACTACTGGTGGAGCTGGAACCGGCGTGCCACAAAGCTCTGGGAGTACATAGACCCGGAGCTCTGGATGGAACACAAGAACCCGGTCAAGCTCCTTCTCGACGTTCCCCAGAGCCGCCTTCGCGAGCTTCTCAAGGATGACGATTTTATGAACCTCTACGACCTGGTCACCGAGCAGTTTGAGAGCTACATGAACCCCCAGTCCACGTGGTTCTCCACCAACTACCCCAAGTGGGACAGGCCGATAGTGTACCTGTGCATGGAGTACGGGATAAGCAGGAGCCTGCCCATTTACTCCGGAGGGCTGGGCATATTGGCCGGAGACCACGTCAAGACAGCCAGCGACCTCGGTTTGCCGTTCATCGCGATTGGCCTTCTCTACAAGCACGGCTATTTCCGGCAGGAAATCGAGAGGGACGGCAGACAGAGGGAGGTCTTTCCGGAGTACAGGCCGGGTGAGATGCCGATTAAACCAGTTCTCGGCAAGGACGGAAAGCCCCTGCTGGTGGAGGTTCCGATAGGGAATGGAATCGTTTACGCGAGGGCCTTTGAGGTCGCGGTTGGCAGGGTGAAGATATACCTCCTCGACACTGACGTACCTGAGAACGACGCTGACGACAGAACGATATGCGACTACCTCTACAACGCGGAGATAGACAAGAGGATAAAGCAGGAGATACTCCTGGGAATCGGCGGCATGAGACTGCTTAAAGCCCTAGGGATAGAACCCGGCGTGGTTCACCTCAACGAGGGACATCCGGCCTTTGCAAACCTCCAGAGGATTGCCTGGTACATGGATGAGGGCCTCACCTTCACCGAGGCGCTCAGCATAGTAAGAGGGACGACGGTTTTCACCACCCACACCCCGGTGCCGGCCGGCCACGACAGGTTCCCGATAGAGGAAGTCAGAAAGAGGTTGGCAAAGTTCCTTGAGGGCAGGGAAGAGCTTTTGGAGCTCGGCAGGGAGGACAACCAGCTGAACATGACCCTCCTAGCCATAAGAACTTCGAGCTACGTTAACGGCGTGAGCCAGCTCCACGCGGAGGTCAGCAAGCGCATGTGGAAAGACCTCTGGCCCGACGTTCCCATAGACGAGATACCCATCGAGGGCATCACCAACGGAATCCACACCATGACCTGGGTTCACAACGAGATGAGGAAGCTCTTTGACCGCTACCTCGGCAAGATCTGGCGCGAGCACACCAACCTCGAAGGCCTCTGGTACGCCGTTGAGATGATTCCCGACGAGGAGCTCTGGGAGGCGCATCTCGAAGCCAAGAGGCAGTTCATAGAGTTCCTCAGGAGGAAGGTCATGAGGCGGAACGAGCGCCTTGGAACGGACGATCCTTTACCCGATATGGACGAGAACGCGCTCATAATCGGCTTTGCCAGGCGCTTCGCAACCTACAAGCGTGCAACCCTTCTGTTCACCGACCTTGAGAGGCTGAAGAGAATCCTCAACGACCCCGAAAGACCGATTTACCTAGTCTTCGGCGGAAAGGCCCATCCGATGGACGAGGCCGGAAAGGAGTTCCTCAAACGTGTTTATGAAGTCAGCCAGATGCCCGAGTTCAGGGGCAAGATATTCGTGATGGAGAACTACGACATGGGCAGCGCTAGGCTCATGGTGGCGGGAGTTGACGTCTGGCTCAACACGCCGCGCAGGCCGATGGAGGCGAGTGGAACCAGCGGCATGAAAGCTGGACTGAACGGCGTCCTCAACGCGAGCATCTACGACGGCTGGTGGGTCGAGGGCTACAACGGCAAAAACGGCTGGGTCGTTGGCGAGGAGAGCACGGAGCCGGAGACCGAGGCCGACGATGCCAAGGACGCCGGGGCACTCTACGACCTCCTGGAGAGGGAGATAATCCCGACCTACTACGGCAACAGGGAGAGATGGATATACATGATGAAGGAGAGCATCAAGAGCATAGCGCCGCGCTTCAGCACCCACCGGATGGTCAAGGAGTACGTCGGCAGGTTTTACGCGAAGGCCATGAGTAACCACATCTGGCTCACCCGTGAGAATTACAGGGGAACCAAGGAGATAGCCGCTTGGAAGGACCGCGTCACGGCGTCGTGGGACAGCGTGGTGATAGAGGACCTCCGGGTCAGAGAAGACAGAAGCGGCTTTGATGTCACCGTGTACCTCGACGGACTTGCGCCGGAGGATGTTAGGGTCGAACTCTACTACGGAGTCAAGGCTGAGGGCTACCACGTGGAGAAGCCATACATCATCGAGCTGAGGCACCCGAAGGAGCTCGGCGGGAACCGGTGGCTCTACACCTACGAGGGAACCGCCCTGAGGCACCTCGGTGACCCCTGCTGGCACTACGCGCTCCGCGTTTACCCGCACCATGAGAAATTGCCCCACAGGTTCCTGCTTGGACTGGTTAAGTGGAGGGGCTTCGAGTAGCCCCGCTCCTTTGAAATTTTAGAAAAGAGGTCACTTGTGGGCGAAGATTGCCACGACCTTCTCTCCAACTTCATCGATTCTGACGAAGCCGAAGCGCTCGAACTGGACTATGTCGTCGACCTTGAGCTCTGCGTCGCTTTCCAGGAGGCCCTTTCTGACTATCAGCTCGTCTCCCTCCGGCACGAGAACCTCGCAGGGCTTTCCTTCGGTGACCCAGTGGACCATCCTCCAGCGGTGCTCCCTGGCCACCTCGTACTCGACGCTGTGGAACTTCGCCCTGATCCCGTCTTCGCCCGCCTCGATTATCTCAACGTTAAAGAGGTCCTTCAGGCGGACGAAGCTGCCCGGCTTGAAGAGCTCCATGTCGTCCCTTGAGACGTAGACAGGCTCTCCCGGCCTGAACTTGAGCTTTCTCGTTCCCCTCTCCGGGTGGTCGGGGTGGAGCGGTATCTCCGCTGTGAACTCCTTGGCCCCCTCTATGTACATGGGTATCGGATCGGCCACGAAGAAGTACCTGTTGGCTATCGGCTCGATGATGTGCCTGTTTATCGCCGCGAGGTTGTCCCAGCTTATCGTCGTGTCGCTCCGCTTGAGACCGACCTCGATGATGAGCTGCCTTATTGCCTCCGGCCTTATGCCGCGCCTCTTGAGGGCCCTTATGGTCCCGAGCCTGGGGTCGTCCCAGCCTAGATACTTCCCTTCCTGGATTCCCTTCCTCGTCTTGGACTTGCTGAGGATCACTCCCTCTATGCTGAGCCTTCCGTGGTGGACGGTAACCGGGTACTCCCAGCCGAAATAGTCGTAGATGTAGCGCTGCCTCGTTTCGTTCTCCGCGTGCTCCTGACCGCGGAAGATGTGTGTGACACCGAGCTCGTAGTCGTCTATGGCCGAGGCGAAGTTGTAGAGGGGCCAGACGCGGTACTTGTCACCGACGCGTGGGTGGTCCGCGTTGTCTATTATCCTCAGCGCCGGCCAGTCCCTCACAGCGGGATTGGGGTGCTTGAGGTCGGTCTTAATTCTGACGACGGCTTCGCCTTCCTTGTACTCGCCGTTCAGCATCTTCCTCCAGCGCTCCAGCTGAACCTCAACCGGCTCCTCCCTGTGAGGGCAGGCGATGCCCTTGTCGCGAAGCTCGCGGAACTTCTCAGGCGGGCAGGTGCAGACGTAGGCTTTCCCGCCCTTTATGAGCCTCTCAGCGTAGTCGTAGTATATCTCCAGCCTGTCGCTGGCGATGTGTATCTCGTCTATCTTGAAGCCGAGCCATTCGAGGTCCTCCAGTATCCAGTCGTAGAACTTGGGCTCGGGCCTCTTGACCTTCGGGTCGGTGTCGTCAAAGCGAAGGATGAACTTGCCGCCGTAGAGCCTCGCGTACTCGTGGCTCAGAATCGCGGCCCTCGCGTTTCCGAGGTGGAAGGCTCCATCCGGATTGGGGGCGAAGCGGGTAACGACCTTCCCCTTCTCGGCCTTTGGCAGGGGTGGGAGGCCTTTCTTCTCCTCCTTCTTGGCCTTCTTCTCCTCGAAGAACTCGGGATAAATCTCCCTGAGCTTGGCCTCCTGCTCCTCGATGCTCATGCCGTTGACCCTCTCGACGATTTCGTTCACGAGGGGGATTACCTCTTTCGCCTTCGGCCTCAGCTCTGGGTTCTCACCAAGAACCTTCCCTATCACCGCCTTGGCATTCGCCTTTCCCTTGTGGGTGTAAGCGTTTATGAGCGCGTACTTCAGTATAAGCTCCTCCACGTTCATTCTCCTCACCGGGGGGAGAAAGGCGGGAGTGGTTATAAAGTTAGTCCTCGGAAATTAGGAGAAAAGAGGTGCGGAGCTCACTCCGCGAAGGTAACTATCTTGAGGTTTATCGGGCGCCTGACGACGTTGTACTTCCTCGCGCCCACGAGGTACTTGACACCGCTCTCGCTCACGGTGTCTATGAGCCTCTGGGTTATGACGCCGTTGAAGACCACCGCGTAGACGTCCTTGCGCTCCTTGAGCTGGTTCGTGAGTTCCCTGACCGGTATCTCCGCAACGGTGTTCTTGTCCTTGTCGAGGAGGAGTGCCATGGACTCCTTGGAGGCCTTGACCTTCTCTATGAACTGGCCGAACTCCTCGAGCTCGCTCGGCTTCGGCTGCTGGATGGGTTTTATTATGCGCTCCTCCCTCCTGGGCTCCGGCTGGGGTTTCCTCTCCTCGACTTTCTGCGGTTGCGCTGGGGTCACCGCCTGGGCGGGTGGCTTGGATTCCCTCTTCTCCTCCTTGGCCTTTGCCTTCTCCTTTTCCTTGATGACGTCGTAGAAGTTCCTGCCCTTGTAGAATATCTCCGTTATGACCTGCTCGGCCGGAACCTTGCTCCTGAGGGACTTGACTATCTCCTTCTTGGTAAGCTCCTCGACCTCCTTGCCCTCCGGTGCCCTTGCCACGTAGTCAACATCCGCCACCTGAAGGAGCTCCTTGAGGATGAGCTCGCCGCCGCGGTCACCGTCGGTGAAGGCGGTAACGATGCGCTCTTTGCTGAGCTTGATTATCGTCTCCGGAACGGAGGTGCCCTCGACGGCTATGGCGTTCTTTATGCCGTGCTTGAGCAGGTTGAGCACGTCGGCCCTGCCCTCAACGACTATGATTGAGTCTGAGAACGGCACGTGGGGTCCAGCGGGAAGCTTCTCGGGACCGTACTCTATGAGTTCCTTGGCACGGACGGCCTTCTTGACCTCCTCGGTAAGCTCCTGGGTTTCCGGTATCTCCTGCTCCATCAGGCTCTCGAGTATCTCCTTGGCCCTCTCGATTATGTACTTCCTCTTGGTTGCCCTGACGTCTTCGATGCGGAGAACCTTTATCTTGGCCTCGGCCGGACCAACGCGGTCGATGGTTTCAAGAGCAGCCGCCAGGATAGCGGTCTCGACCCTGTCAAGGCTCGATGGGACCGTTATCGTTCCATAGGTCTTTCCGGCCTTGGTGTGAACCTCAACCCTTATCCTTCCAATCCTTCCGGTCTTCTGAAGTTCCCTTAAATCGAGATCGTCACCCAGAAGGCCCTCAGTTTGACCAAAAATAGCACCAACGACGTCGGGCCTTTCAACAATTCCGTTCGCTTCAAACTCCGCATATATTACGTACTTTGTGGTTCCAAACTCGTCTTTGGCTGACATACCACCACCTTCTTTCCGTTTTTCAAACTTCTGCTTTTCAGCCAAAATGTGGTGAAGCACTGTCTTCTTCCTCTTCATCGAATCCCCTCCAGCGGGGGGTCAGAAACGGAGACGACCTTAAGGTAGAGACCATAGAGGTCTTCGATCCCTTTGATGTCCTTCTTTGCTATTCTCTTGAGCTCCCTGCGCGTCTCTGAATCAACCCTGCAGGGATAGCCCTCCAGATACCGGAGGAGCTTCCTTGCGAGTTCTTCGCCCTTTCTGTCGAAGTCCGTAAGTATCATGACCTCTTTATGTGATGACGCGATGAGCGCAACTTCCGTTAAAGGCAGGCGGGAGAGCCTTATTATCTCCGCCCTGACCCCCAGATTCCTCAGAGCCACCTCGTCTCGCGGGCCCTCCACGATGAGGGCTCCCTCAAACTCTCGCAGTTTATCTATAAGCTCCAGGAATCTTTTATAGTTTTCGGCGTACATATTGCCGTCGGTTAGGTAACGAAAGAATGGGGTTATAAGTTTATTGGATGATTTTTGACGCTTTTTTGTCTACATCAGCAGACGTTCCGAACGGGTACCGTGTGGCTCATCGGCTCCTCGTAGAACTCGTCCATGAGTTTCCGGAGCTTTCTGGAGAGTTCAATCTGCATCCCCCAAGAGCCCTCTATCTTCCCCTTAGCCGCCATCCTGCCGAGGAACTTCTTCATCTCATCGCTCAGTGGGCTCGGTCTGCAGCGTGCCCATGGCGTCCCTGGGAGCGGCATGAAGTAGTGCGCCCTTACCTTCCCGCCCCTAGCTATTATCCATCTCATCAGGTCGATGCTCTTGCGCTGGCTCTCCTCCGTTTCATTCGGAAGGCCGACGATGAAGTCAACGATCGGCTCGAAGCCGTACTCGAGCATGTACTCGACCGCCTGCTTAACGTGCTCCACCCTGTGAACCCTGTGCATAGCTTTTAGCATTGCATCGTCGCCGCTCTGGGCACCTATCGCCAGCCTTCTGTTGTCGGCGTAGTCGATAAGGAGCTCCAGCGTCTCTGGAAGGACGAACTCGGGCCTAACCTCACTCGGGAACGTGCCGTAGTAGAGCCTTCTGCCCTCTTTCCGAAGGGGCTGGAGTGCCCTAAGGAGGGCCTCGAGCTTGTTGAGCTTTAGAATCGCCCCTGGAGAGCCGTAGGCGAAGGCGTTCGGCGTTATGTAGCGCATGTCCTTCATCCTGCGGGAGTACTTGACTATCTGGTCTATCGGCCTGTGTCGCATCCTCAGCCCCTTGATATAGGGTGTCTGACAGTAGTAGCAGCCGAAGGGACAGCCCCTCGTTATCTCGATGGGGGATATCAAGCGAACGCTCTCGGGATAGGGTGGAAAGCGCCAGAAGTCCTCAACCTTGGCGAAGCCCGTAAAGACGAACTCGCCGTTGAGGTAGAAGGCCAGCCCCCTGATGTTCAGAAGCTCCTTCGTGACCCGATATCCACTGTTTTTAAGGGCGCTCAGGAGACTGTAGAGAACCTCCTCGCCTTCACCAATAACCGCGATGTCAAAGCCGAGTTGATTGAGGGTGTGCTTCGGCATCGCTATCGCGTGGTAACCGCCCGCGACGAGAAGGGTTCCCATGTCTTTCAGGAGGCGGATCTCTTGGGGCAGGTTTTCCCATATCTCCTCCGTGAAGAAGGAGTACAGAACCACCTTTGGCCTCGCCCGGAGTATCTCCCGGAAGTCCTTGGTTATCAAGAGCTCGCTCAGGTCAAAGCCCTGGCTCTCCAGGGCGCCGAGGAGATGGACGAAGGCGTTGTGGTTGCGCTTGGTCATTCGGACGGCTATCTCGGGCATGTTTGAAGCCTTGAGAAGGGGCTTAAAACGCTAACGGTTGGGAAATGGGAAGTAAAAGAAGCCAAAAAGGCCTTCAGGCCTTGATGGCAAGCTTGATGTCCTCCGCCTTGACGGTCTTTCTGCCGGCGTGCCTGGCGAACTGGACGGACTTCTTGCCGACCTCAATTGCGTACTCCTCGAGGTACTCGGCGAGGATCTTGGCAGCCTCCTCGCTGACCCTCTCGGCACCGGCCTTCCTTATAAGCCTGTCAATCGGGGCAATCGGCAACTCAGCCATTCACAACACCTCCAGGAAGGGTTTTTCGGTATTTTTTAAGGAATTGGAGATATATAAACCTTTCGGTAAACGGAGCCATCTACGTCGACTAGATGCCCAATGCGCCTTTGAATACAATCGGCTTGACCAGCCGAATATTTTCATGAGCATTCCCAGCAATAGATAACCTGGCAAAAGCACAACATGCCATAGGAGGCCTTACCTGGATGGTGCCTTCCCACGGCTATAACCGGGTGATACCGCGGTCTATCGGCCCGACGGTCGCGAGAAAATGGGAGTTGGCTTATATCTGCCTGAGAATGTCATAAGAAATAGAACGAGGGTTAATGGGCAGATTTGGTTATTTCGAGTTTCTCTTTGAAAGCGCGAGATGCTGGCTCCCCTGATAGTTTCCCCGGTACGGGTTTTTCGCTGGCCCTTCCAGTCTGATGAATGCTATCTGTACGAAGCGCTCTCCGTAGGCGAGTTCAACCGCTTCATCCGAGGCGTTGTAGATTCCGAGGGTGAGGTTGCCATCCCAGCCCGGGTCAACCCATGCGAACGAGCCGAGGAGGCCTTCCCTTGCGAGGCTGCTCCTGAGCTTCATGTCCCCCATGACATCGTCCGGGAGCCTAACACGCTCGAGGGTCAGGATGAGGGAGTAGGTCTTGGGGGGAATCACAACTTTTCCGGCCTTTTCAACGTCGATCAGTTCTCCGTTTATGTGTGCCTCCCTCCCAACGCGCAGGTCGTAGCCTGCCGGCTGGAGGGACTTCTCGTTGAAGGGCTCGATTAGAATTTCCTTCCTGATTTTCCAGTCCGGGAGCATCATTACCAACCACCGCAAGCTTTATTTTGCCGCCCCTTAAAACACTTCCGAGGGCCCGTGGCCTAGGGGACATGGCGCCGGCCTTCGGAGCCGGTAGTCGCGGGTTCGAATCCCGCCGGGCCCGCCAGTAATACAAACTTTTGCAGAGCAAAAGTTTGATCAAAAGCTTGTGATTCCTTTTGAGTGGTCAGATTTTTAGCGGGTTTTTGTTTTAGTGGTGACTTTATAAGGGGATTCATTGCCAAAAAGGCTCTTTTTAACGGGTTCAACTTCAACTCGCGCTCCAAAGGAGCGCTAAAAAACCGAACCTATTGAAGGTTGCCTTCGTGGAATGAATCCAAATCAACTGCCAATTTAAGTGAAGACCCCTTCTAAATAGCAATCCATAAAAGAATCACAAACTTTGATGAAACTTTGCGCAGGCAAAGTTTCCTGTACTCTCAAACCCCCGATGCGGGGTTCCACCCCGCGCCCCGTTTTCTCTAAAAACCTGGGAAACTACGTTTCCCCACCTTCCTCTGTTCCTTAATCCTCCGGGGGGCTAACGCCCCCACACCCCCAGAACTTTGCTTCGCTTCCCACGAAGCGCTGGCGGAAAGATGACGTGAAATTCTAAAAGTGCTTGTTTTTCAGGAGTTACCTTTCTCAGGCGGTGCAAATGGGGTCAAGATAAAAGATAGACCCTCAAAATACGAAAATGCCTCTCACTCCTGGGTCAGGCTTCTTATGAGGTCGTCAAGCGCTTTGTAGGCCTCGCTGGTGGCGTAGACCTTTGCCATGGTGTCCATGATTTTGTAGTGGGCATCAACGCGGTAGGCGCCGATGTTTTTTCTCAGCCCATACGGGCCGACGAGAACCTCGCTCACCATACTGACCCATTCGGTGTAGACGGTCATGAGCTCCTCCAGAACCATTACCTTGGAGGCCATTCCCATCTCCTGGAGGGCCTCGTTGAGGGGTTTACCCCCGGTTTTTTCGAGGGTTATGGGCATGGAGACCACCAGAGAATTATGGCGCTCATGTTATTTAACGGTGGCGAATGGCTGCAAAGAAAAGTGGTTGGGTGTCCGCCCGAAGGCGGACAAAAGGGAAAGGATTTCAGCCGAAGAGGGCGCCGAGTCCAGCGAGGGCCTCCTCCTCGCTGGCCTCCTCTTCCTCTTCCTCCTCTTCCTCAGCGGCGGCCTCAGCCGGAGCCTCGGCAGCCGGAGCAGCGGCAACGGCAACCGGGGCGGCAACCGGCATGGCGGCCTTCTCGATGACCTCGTCGATGTTAACGCCCTCAAGGGCGGCAACGAGGGCCTTTATCCTGGCCTCGTCCGGGCTGACACCAGCGGCCTCAAGGATGGCCTTGAGGTTCTCCTCGGTTATCTCCTTACCAGCGGCGTGGAGCAGCAGAGCGGCATACACGTACTCCATTTTTCGCACCTCCAATCATCTTCATTTTTTCATTCATTTCACACGGATTTGTTCAGGGATACGAGGGAAATGGAAAGTTCAGCCGAAGAGCGCGCCCAGTCCCGCGAGCGCGTCCTCCTCGGAGGCTTCCTCTTCTTCCTCCTCTTCTTCCTCAGCCTCCTCAACCTTCTCCTCTTGAGGCTGAGCGGCAACGGCTATTTGTGCCTGTTGGTTTAAAAGCTCTTTGGTCTTCTCGTCGAGCAGGTCCTCAGGCAGCTCCTGGGCTATGAGCAGGACTGCACGCAGAGCCCTGCCAAAGATGTCCTCGACGGTCTCTGGGGTGACGTAGCCAGCCTCCACAGCGACGTTCTTCGCGCCGAGGAAGGCCTTCTGGATGATTGCCTCGATGGTCTGGCTGGTCGGGTAGGCTGTGTTGACTGACAGGTTGAACGCGTGCATGTAGGCCTGCTGGAGCAGGGTGATGTACTCGCTCTCGTCGATCGCTAGGACTTCTGGAGTGTAGACGATTCCGTCCTCGTAGGCCGCGAGCAGGTTGAGACCGACCTCGAGCGGCTCGATTCCGAGCGCGTTGAGGATTCTCGCGAGCTGGTCGGTGATGACTTCACCGGCCTTGAGGACGGTGTAGTCCTTCTGGATGCTGACCTTACCCTTCTCGATTCTCGCGGGTATGCCAAGAGCCTGCATCTCACCGACGAGCGGACCCGGTGAGATTGAGGTCGGACCGGCTGGAATCACGACGTCCTTGGGAACTGCAACGCCTGGCTTCGCCGGGGCCGGGGTCTTGCTCTCCTCAAGGAGCTTGTAGAGCTTGAACGGGTTCATCTCGGTGGCGAGGATTCCTGCTCCGCCCTGGATGTGGTCGATGAGCTTCTCGAGGTCCGGGTTGTTGAGCTCCTGGGCGGCCCTCTTTATGGCGAGCTCTATGAGGGTGTTCCTGCTGACCCTGAGGAGCGCCTTGCCCCTGAGCTTCTCACGCATCTTGCTGAGCGGGTAAGCCGGGACGTTGGCGACGTCAACGAGCGCTATCACTGGGTAGCTCTTGATGATGTTGGCGAGCTCTTCAACTTCCTTCTTCTTCCACTCGGCTACGTGGGCCATCTCCCTCACCTCTCCACCTTAACTGCCGGTCCCATGGTGGTCTTGACGTACACTGACTTCACTTGATTCTCGCCGCGCTCCAGCTTGTTGATAATGGCGTTGAGAACTGCCTCGGCGTTCTCAGCGAGCTTCTCGTCGTCCATGTCCTCGGTTCCTATCCTGGCGTGCACAACGGGGTTGTTCTTGAGCTGTAGCCTGACGGTCCTCTTGAGCCTTGCCACTATCGGTTCGAGGTTGGTCATGGTCGGCGGCACGACCTGCGGCATCTTGTTCCTCGGACCGAGGTACCTACCGAGGTACCTACCGATCTTCGGCATCAGGGGAGCCGCCGCCAGGAAGAAGTCGTAGTTCTTCGCGAGCTTTCTGGCTTCCCTTGGACTCTTGGCAAGTTCCTCAAGCTGCTCTCCACTAATCACATCAAGCCCGAGCTTTTTAGCCGCCTCGGCAACGGCACCATCAGCGATGACCGCGATTTTGGGCTCCTTCCCACGACCGTGGGGCAGCACAACCTCAAGCTTAAACCTGTTCTCCGGCTTGCGGAGGTCTATATCCTTGAGGTTGACTGCCATTTCGACGGTCTGTGTGAAGTTGCGCGGCTTAGCCCGGGCCTTCGCCTCCTTCACCGCTTCCACGAATTTCTGCCTGTCATAGGCCATTTACAGCCCTCCTTTCGTTTTTGATTTAAGCAACGAAAAGTCAAAAATGCGTAAAAAGAGGGATTTTTAAACTTTTCCCTCACTCCTCGGCGTTGGCGAAAATCTCGTCGTAAACGCCTTCGTCAATCTCCTTCTGGACTTCCCTGGGGTCCTTGCCCTCAATGGTAACGCCCATGCTGAGGGCGGTGCCGATGACCTCCTTCGCCGCGGCCTTGAGGTCGGCCGCGAGCATCTGGTCCACCTTGGCCTTCGCTATCCTGATGACCTGTTCCATGGTCAGGTTCCCGACCGGGCTGTGACCGGGCTCGCTGGAGCCCTTCGGGGCGCCGATCTCCTTCTTGATGAGCTGGCTGACCGGCGGAACACCGACCTCGATCTCGAAGGTCTTCTTCTTCGGGTCGGTGACGATGATCTTGACGGGAACCTGCATTCCCTCAAAGTCCTTGGTAGCCTTGTTTATCTCGTCAACGACCTGCTTGACGTTGAGTCCAAGCGGACCGATGGCGGGACCGAGCGGGGGTCCGGGTGAAGCCTTTCCTCCCTCAACGAGCACCTCAACAACCTGTGCCATTTTTCTCACCTCTGTCTGTTGACCGTTCACTCCTTCTGGCGTTTGCTTATAAGTCTAACGTATTCGCCCCTCACCGTGACCGGAATCGGGACGATTGAGCCTATGAGTTCGACTACTATCTCGTCCTTGGCTTCGTCGACCCTTACGACCTTTGCCTTCTCACCCTTGAACGGTCCGGCAATGAGCTCGACTATGTCGCCGGGTTCGAAGCCGCTGACGGCCGGTTTCTCCTCAAGGAAGTGCTCTATCTCCTCAAACTTAACCTCGCCCGGAAGGGTGCCCTTTGCGTGGCGTATACCCTTTATGGCCTCGTCAACGGCGCTCTTACTGGGCGCCTCGACGAATATGTAACCCTTCACCTTTGACGGGGCGAGTATAGCGTAGACGGGCAGGTTGTACGTTTTAATCTTGCTGTATATCAGCTTGGCCGTGGTCTCTTCCTGGCCTACGGTGACGCGTACTGTAAATATCCTGCTGTCGCTCATTTCTATCACCCGTTGCTGGCTCAAGAGCCAGTGATGAGGTAGCCGAACAGACGAATAACAAGGCCGATGAGGCCGATTAGGATCATTCCGATGCCGGTAATCTTCGCTGCCATCTTAAATTCTTTCATTCCCGGCTTTTTTGTGACCATTAAAACCCTCCGCGACTCCGCGAAGAAGCTTTTAAGCTTTTCCGTGCTTGTTGCCACCCTCGTCACCTCGCTAAATTTTGAAAATGAAAGGGTCGTCAAAGCTCCTCAAGGTCGAGCTTAATAACTTTTCTCTCCGACTCCTCGGGGTAGTAGAGGGTCTCCTCCTCGGCGACGGCGTAGGGTGAGCTGACGCCGGTGACGACTATGAGTATCCTTATCATCTTGCCGAGCTCTTCATCGAGCTGGATACCCCAGATGACCTGGGCCTCGGGATCGAGCTTGCTCGTGACGAGCTCAATGATCTGCTGGGCCTCCTCGAGCTTGACGTCGCTTCCGATGATGCTTATAAGGGCACCCTTGGCACCGCTTATGTCTACGTCGAGGAGCGGGCTGTTGAGGGCCTGCTGGGCGGCCTCTAAAGCCCTCTTTTCGCTGTCGCTCTCGCCGATACCGATCATGGCGACGCCGCCGTCCTTCATGACCGCACGGACGTCGTTGAAGTCGAGGTTGACGAGACCGGGCTTGGTGATGAGCTCGGTGATGCCCTTGACGGCCTGGACGAGTATCTCGTCGGCGACCTTGAAGGCCATGTGTATCGGCAGGTTCGGGGCGACCTCCATGAGCTTGTCGTTCGGGATGACTATGACGGTGTCGCTGTTCTTTCTGAGCTTTTCAAGGCCGTACTCGGCGTTCTTTATGCGCCTTATACCCTCAACGGTGAACGGAAGGGTGACCACGGAGACTGTCAGGGCGCCCATCTTCTTGGCTATCTCAGCAACCACCGGGGCGGCACCGGTACCGGTACCTCCACCGAGACCGCAGGTGATGAAGACCATGTCGGCGCCCTCAAGGGCATCGCGTATGTCCCTCTCGTTTTCCTTGGCGGCCTCCTCACCCATCTTGGGGTTGTTTCCGGCTCCGAGGCCCCTGGTCAGCTCCTTACCGATGAGTATCTTCTTGTGAGCGCGAACCTTGAGAAGGTCCTGCGCGTCGGTGTTAACCGCGATGACCTTTGCACCCTGAATACCAACCTGCATCATCCTGTTAATGGTGTTACAGCCGGCACCGCCGACACCAACGACATAAATCTTGGCCTGTATCTGCTCGAGAATCTTCTTAAGCTCCTCATCAATGTCGGTCTGGGGGATTTGGGCCTCCGGGACCTTGTTAAGGTCGGCAGAGGTTCTTTCGATAGCGTCTTCAATCAGCTTCAGCATCTTTTCACCCTCCGGGCAATTTAACATCTGTTTCACTTTGTAGGCAGGTAGTATATAAATTTAGCTAAGGGCGAGTGCTGATTTTAAAATCCCGCTTAACATCTTTAAAGATTTCGATTGTTTAGTCACGTATGAACTCCAAGCCCAGTTCCTCGGCCAGCGCCCTAGCCATCTGCCTGGTTTCGCCCTTGCTGCCCTTCCAATCAACGTATATGGCGTCCACGTTCCCGGAGGTCCTCCCTATTGCCCTCAGAATGAGTTCCCTCTTGAGCGGGTGGGCGTACTTCGCCGCTATATGGCTGAACGCCAGGTCGGTCTCGAGGGCCCTCTTCGTCTGCTTCGGTGCGTAGTGCCCGCCACCTATCCCAATGGCAACCGGGAACTTGGCCTTCTCGTAGTTCTCAAGCACGTGGATTATCGTCTCGGCTATTATCTCTCCCGCCCTGTCGACTACCCATTCTTCCTCGCTTGAACCTATCTCTATGAAGAAGCTCGGCACCTCAAGCTCGCTCGGGCCGTGGTGCGTTGCCTCGTAGCAGACAGTCCAGCCGAGGTCGTTGAGTTCACTCATCTTCAGAAGGGCCAGCTTCATGGCGGCTGGCTGTGCGACCGCAAGGCTCTCGTCCTTTCCGCCGTATATCCCCTCGCCCCAGTTCCCGGTCACGTGGACGGTGAGTGCCGGCAGTTTTTGCTTGCTCGAGTGTCTGGAGGCGAAGGCTATGATCTCGGGCACGAAGCCCAGCTGCTCCTCAATGGCCCTGTCGAGGCCGTCGTAGTATATCATCTCGTCGTTCGTTGTCAGTATGAGCGTATCTCCCCTCTCGTACACTGGGTTTCCGTCGAAAACTTTTCCCGTTTCCTTGAATCCGAAGTTCTCGATAAGCTTGTTCATAATGTTCATCGAGGCAAGGTCTATCTTGGTTGTCATCACGACTTTCATTTTGCAACCCCTGAGGGGATATTCATTACAATTAAAAGGCTTTGCCCGGGTTCGAGATTCTACCTTTGTATACCTTATACCGATGGTTTTACGTTTTAGGTTGGATGTTTCATGAAAGATTTACGGAAAAGTAACACAAACTATATAACCCCAGATGTGCTTCAATATCCTAATATGGTCTTTAGACCATTAAACGTACATTATAGTTCGGAGGTGTGCAAGACTATGAAAAAACTTATGTCAATTGGGTTGGTTGCCGTTTTGGTTTTTGCCGTGGTTATGGCAGGCTGCATCAGTGGCGGCGGTGAAACGAGCACCACCAGTGGCGCCACCGAGACCTGCTCGGTGGAGATATACACTGGAGGAACAAGCGGTGTGTACTACCCACTCGGCTCCGCCTACGCCAACATACTGAACCAGTACAGCAAAGATGAGGCTGGTATTAAGATTGAAGCCAGGGCCGTCACCAGCGGTGCCAGCGTTGCAAACGCCCAGGCAATCGGTGAGGGTAGGGCCCAGGCTGCGATAATGCAGAACGACGTTGCCTATTACGCTTACAATGGGGTTATTCTCGATGCCTTTAAGGGCAAGCCTGTTAGCAAGCTCCGCGGTGTTGCTGCCCTCTATCCTGAAACCATACAGTTCGTCGTTAAGGCAGACAGCGGCATAAAGACCCTCGAGGACCTCAAGGGCAAGAAGGTTGCCGTTGGTGCCGCCGGAAGCGGTACCGCCGTGGCCGCCCAGCAGATACTCGAGGCGGCCGGAGTCTGGAACGACGTTGACAAGGTCTACCTCAAGTTCAGCGAGGCCGCCCAGCAGCTCAAGCTCGGCCAGATCGATGCCGCGGTTATAGTTTCGGGCGCCCCCACCCCGGCCATTGACCAGATAGCCGTTCAGACCCCGGTTAGGGTCCTCCCGATAGGCGAGGACATCCTCAAGAAGCTCAAGGACAAGGGCTACATATTCTACGTCACCCAGACCCTTCCGAAGGACACCTACAAGGGCATGACCGAGGACACCCAGACGCTCGCCGTTAAGGCCGTCCTCGTCGTCAGCGCCGACGTTCCGGATGACGTCGTTTACGCCATGACCAAGCTGCTCTTCCTCCACGTTGACGAGCTCAGGCAGGTTCACGCCAAGGCCCAGTACATCAGCTTCGACACTGCCCTCGACGGTATGAGCATCCCACTTCACCCGGGAGCCATCAAGTACTACGAGGAGAAGGGCAAGACCGTTCCTAGCGAATTAAAGCCGTGAGGAGGGTCTCTTTGAGCCGAAAAGCCCTTTCTTTTTTTGCAATCATTCTCGCATTTCTCCTGCTCTTTCTTCCGGTTAACGCCGTTGAGATAAGCGTTGATGGCGAGTCTCATTTCTATCCCATTGGTTCCACCATCGAGATATCGTACATCCACAGCGTTGAGCGGAGCACCGTTGTCGAGGTGCTCGTTGCCAACGATAGCGGCTTCTACGCCGTTGAGATGAAGTGGAAGGACTTCGGGGCGGGGCTTCCAGAGGACATCCAGAACCTCACCGACGGGTTCTACGTTAAGAGGACGAACGACTACCTGGGCAGGGATTTCAAGTACTGGTTCATCCCGATCAACTGTGCCAACGTCACCGTGGACGGCTCGCCCGTTCTGAGCAGTCCTGGACATGAAACCATCGTTGATTTTCGTGTTAGGCGCGTTCCGCTCATTGTGAAACTAATAGGGAGGTGGTAAAGTGTCAGAGGAACCTACTCTCGATGTCGTTGCGGCCGAGGAGGTTGTAATAGAACGAACCCGAACGTTACCGCCTAGGCTGGAGCTTGTCGTGAAGGTGGCCGCCATACTCATAGGCCTCTACGAGATTCTCTTCATATTCAACTTCAACTATACCCTCTACGACCTGTTCCAGCGCCTCGGTGTGGAGCTTGAGTTCCTGAGGATAACGTTCCAGCCCAAGCAGGGTGAGGCCTTCGTCATGGCCATGCTCATGGTGATAACGTTCCTCCTCTACCCGATACGCAAGAAGGAGAAGTACTTCAAGAAGGTTTTCGCCTACGACTACGTCATGGGAGCCGCCGGAGTCGTCTCAATGCTGTACCTCTTCGCGGTTTACCAGCGCTACATCCTAACATCGACCCTCAACCAGACCGACGTAATCTTCGGCCTGCTGGCTATAATAATGGTCATTGAGGCAACGAGGCGGGTCCTCGGCTGGGTTCTGCCCATGATAGTGGTCCTTTTCCTGCTCTACGGAATCTACGCCATCGACTACGACTGGGTGCGCTTCGTTCAGCAGCTATACTTCGACGAGGGAATCTTTGGAATCCCGTTCTTCGTCATGACGATATACGTCTTCGCCTTCATATTCTTCGGCGCTTTCCTGCTCAAGATAGGCGTCAGCGACTACATCACCGAGTTCATGATAAACCTCTTCGGAAAGAGGCCAGGTGGTCCTGCGAAGTCTGCGGTCGTCTCAAGCGCCCTCATGGGAACGGTCAGCGGTTCGAGCGTCGCCAACGTCCTCACAACGGGAACCTTCACAATTCCGCTGATGAAGAAGGCGGGCTATCCACCCGAGATAGCGGGAGCAGTTGAGCCGGTCGCGTCAACCGGCGGCCAGCTGATGCCGCCAATCATGGGCGCCGCCGCCTTCATCATGGCCGAGTTCCTCAACCTGCCCTATAACAAAATCATCATCGCCGCGGTTCTGCCTGCACTGGTCTACTACGGCGGAGTCTACCTCTTCATAGACCTCGAGACCAAGAGGCTCGGCCTGAAGGGCATGGCAGCCGAAGCGTTCAAGACGATGGCCTACTTCCTGCGCAAGCTTTACATCCTCCTGCCGATAGTCGTCATCACGGTGGCCCTCGTCTGGGGAATAGCGCCGCAGATAGCCGCTATATCGTCGCTCGGAGTTGCCATATGGGTTGCGTGGATATCAAGGGACGAGATATATGGAAACGAGAAGCTCTACGTCGCCATTTCGCTGCTGGCAACGCTGCTGATGTTCCTGGGCAAAGACATTGGAAGGCAGACCGCGATGGTTCTCGCCGCGATGTTCCTTCTGCTGGTGGCCCTTGGAGTCATGAAGAAGGGCGTCGCCTTCAACGAGAAGTTCTACATCAGTGCGACGTTCCTCCTCTTCATTGCCCTGACGAAGTACCTGCTGATGAGCAAGGAGCAGATAGTCCTCATGACCGGTGTCTTCGGAATAATCTTCTCAATCCTCGTCGGCTACCGCTCCAGCATGGACAGCGGCAAGATGATGTACAGGGCAACCTACGAGGCGATGATAGATGCCGGAAAGACCAGCGTCAGCGTCATGCTCGCGGCCGCCAGTGCGGGCCTCATCCAGGGTGTCCTCACGATGACCGGTGAGCTGACGAACATTGGCTACCGCCTCATAAGCCTTACCCACGGAAACCTCTGGCTGCTCCTCCTGCTAACGATGGTCTTCAGCCTCATCCTCGGAATGGGCGTCCCCACGACGGCCAACTATATCATCACCTCGCTCGTCGCCGCCCCGGCAATTTACATGCTGGTCAGAAACATAGAGCCCTACAACCAGCCGGTTCCGGGCTACACCGTCCTTATAGCCATGCTCGCGGCCCACTTCTTCGTGTTCTACTTCGGAATCCTCGCGGACGTCACCCCGCCGGTGGCCCTCGCAAGCTACGCGGGCTCCGCTATAGCGGGCGGAGACTTCTGGAAGACCGCGATGAACGCGGTGAAGTACGCGCTGGCGGGCTACATCGGGCCGTACATATACTTCACCCACCCGGAGATGTTCCTCATAACGGTCTCGGAGTGGACGCCGGCGATGGCCCTGAGGGTGCTCTACTACCTCTTGGCGACCCTCTTCGTCATGTACCTGCTGGCGATAGCGCTGACCGGCTTTTACAGCACGAAGCTCAAGCCCTGGATGAGGGGAATAGTCGGCGTCCTCGGCCTGGCCGGCGTGACGCTGAACCCCATCATCATAGGCGCGGGCGTCGCCGCGTGGCTCGGTCTGAAGTTCTACGGGGCAAGGTTCGAGAAGAGCGCATCCTAGCCCTTTGTTTTTAATTTTCCCTTTGTTGCCTGTTCTAGAAAAGTTTTGAAATTGAAAAGGGTCAGTAGAGCATGACCTCAAAGCCAAGCTCGCTCAGCAGGTCCGCCAGCTCCTCGCTGTCGACGTAGACTAGCAGGTGGTGGTTGCCGAGGGTTCCGTCCAGAAAGTCCCCCGCGTCCTCAACGCGGAGCTTGACCTGCGTCCTGCACCTGAAGTCGCTGTGCTCCTGGCCGACCACCTCGACGCCGGCAACAACCGCCTTTCTTCCGCGTATCTTCATGAGGCTGGCCCTTCCCTTCGGCAGCTGGACGTCCACGCCGACTCCCATGCCGCTCTCGAAGTGGGACCTGACGATGTACTTCCCGATGAGGGGCGCGGTGCAGTGGGCCAGGATTACGTGGTTCTCCCCGTAGTCGGCTATGTTGCCCATGAACGCCGGCTTGTCGAAGAAGCGCCTCGCTATCATCATGCCGAGGAGAGCGTTCAGCTCGCCCTCACAGGCGGCCGGAATTCCCTCCGCGTTGAACATGGCCAGCGCCAGGCAGGGCGTTGCCTTGAGTTTGCCTATCAGGTCGAAGCAGCCGATGGTAAAGCCGTCGAGCCTGTAGTCCTCCAGGATTCTCTTTATGGCGAGGTATATCCTTCCTGCCTTCACCAGGTCCTCCCTGCCGGGTTCCTTTATCTCCATGGCCTTTCCGACTATTTTTTCCACGACCTTCCAGCCTTCCGCGTCGGTGGTTGCCTCATAGTACTCGTAGAACTTCTTGAGGCTGATGCTGGTGTAGGGGAGCTCGAACTTCTCGTTGATGAGCCAGGGTGAGACCCTGCCTATCAGCCCTATGCGCATGCGGAGGAATTTCTCCAGGAGATCCTTCATGTCGTCGTAGCCCAGGAGGGCGGCTTTAAGCTCGTTGAGGTCCTTCACCAGGGTGGAAGGCACCAGCCTGTCCCTGAAGTACTCCCTGAGCTCGATTCCGGCTGCGAGTGAGTTATTGAACGGGTCGCCGTAGATGACTACCGGCCGTCTGTAAACGAAGAACTCCTTGAGCGGTCCCTCGGTTCCTCCCGTCAGGGGATAGAGGACTATCGCGTCAACCTCGTTGAAGTTGACTTCCTCCTTGGCCTCCTTGAAATCCCTCTTCGTCGAGATGAAGAAGCCTCCGACGACATCGAACTCTCCTGCGAGGGCCGTTATGAACTCCGAGGCCTTTTTCTCGAATGCCTTTGGGTTTGCAAGCTCGCTGACTCCAAAAACGACTCCAACTTTCATGCTTTCACCTAACCGTTTTAAACTTCCGCGCTTAAATAAGCTTGTGGTGGTCATGAGGTTCGTCCTTGATACGAGCATCTTCGTCAACCCGGAGATACGGGACAGGTTCGGTGACTCCCCAACCGAGGCCATGAGGACTTTTCTGGGCTATGCTGAGAGGCTCTTCGGGAAGGTGGAGTTCTACATGCCCCCCGGCATCTACCGCGAGGTTATGCACTTCGTTGATGAGGAGGAGCTCCTTCCGGAGATTGAACTCTACGTGATTAAGAAGCCCCCTAACGTCCACGACATCAAGATTCCCGCCTTCGTCGTGTACGAACTGATAGACGACATCAGGAGGAGGATAGACAAGGGACTCCGCGTCGCCGAGAAGGCGGTGAGGGAGGGGGTCATCGAGACCGATAACGTGGACAAGATAATCCAGAAGCTGAGGAGAAACTATCGGAAGGCCCTCAGGGAAGGCATCGTTGACAGCAAGGAGGACTTTGAGCTTATCTTGCTGGCAAAAGAGCTCGACGCAACTATAGTTTCCGCCGACGTTGGCATACTCACGTGGGCTCAGAAGATGGGGATCAAATGGATCGACGCGGCCAACTTCAGGGACGTCCTGGAAGGCCTCGTTGAGAAAATGGGCTGAGGGAAAAATTTATAAACGCTGGTCTGCATGGTATCATCGACGCCCCGGTGGCTCAGCCTGGTGGAGCGGCCGCTTGGTAAGCGGCAGGTCGCGGGTTCAAACCCCGCCCGGGGCTCCACAACGAAAGACAAGGGGGCTCCGCCCCCTTATCTCTCTGTACTTTCAAACCCCTGGAGTGGGGTTCCACCCCACAACCCCGCTTTTTCTCTAAAAACCTGGGAAACTACGTTTCCCCACCTTCCTCTGTTCCTTAATCCTCCGGGGGGCTAACGCCCCCACACCCCCAGAACTTTGCCTGCGTAAAGTTTCTGGACAAAGTTTCATCAAAGTTCGTGATTCCTTACTTAGAATTCGCTAGGCAACGGGGGTTTTCAGTTGAAATCTGCAATTTTGGCCGGATTCATTCCAAAAAAGACAACCATCGATAGGTTCGGCTTTTTTAGCGCTCCGGAGGAGCGCAGGTTGAAGTTGAACCTGTTAAAAAGCGCCGTTTTGGCGATGAATCCAACGTACAATCCAACCACTAAAACAAAAACCCACTAAGAACCTGACCACTCAAAAAGAATCACCAGCTTTTGATCAAATTTTTGCCCTGCAAAAGCTTGTTTCCTGGTGGGGCCGCCGGGATTCGAACCCGGGTCACGGGCTCCCAAAGCCCGCAGGATGGACCAGGCTACCCTACGGCCCCGCCCGCGGTAGGTGCATTGGGAAGTTCCTTATTAAGCTTTTCGCTGGAAGCTTTTAGGAAAGCTTGCTCCGCAGGTTTTTTATAATCCCCCTGCCTATCGCTTCAAGGTGTCGTCATGGTCACGCTCATCATAGCCGAGAAACCCAACGTCGCGAGAAAAATCGCCTATGCCCTAGCCGAGGGTAAGCCCGTTAGAAAGACGATCGGCAAGGTTCCCTACTACGAATTCACCCGCGACGGGAAGAGGATAATAGTCGCTCCTGCGGTTGGCCACCTCTTCTCACTCGCGCCGAAGACCAAAACCTACGGTTACCCGGTCTTCGACATAGAATGGGTTCCCGTTTATGCGGCGGAGAAGGGGAAGGGCTACGCCAAGGATTACATAAAAGCCCTCGCGACGCTCGCCAAGCGCGCCGACGAGTTTGTGGTCGCCTGTGACTACGATACCGAGGGTGAGGTTATAGGCTATACCGCCCTCAAGTACGCCTGCGGCGTTGAGCCGTCCCGGGCGAGGAGAATGAAGTTCTCCGCCCTAACGAAGAAAGACCTTCTCAGGGCGTGGTACAACCTCGAACCGACGATAAACTTCGGGATGGCCGATGCCGGGATAGCGCGCCACGTCCTCGACTGGTACTGGGGCGTGAACCTCTCCAGGGCGCTCACCTCCGCCATAAAGCGCGCCAGCGGTAAGTGGCAGGTTCTATCCACCGGCCGCGTTCAGGGGCCGACGCTTAAGTTTCTGGTTGACAGGGAGAGGGAGATAGCCAACTTCAAGCCTACCCCATACTGGGTCATAAAGATGCTCCTCGAGAAGAACGGGGAGCAGTACACGGCGGTCTACGAAAAGGAGCGCATACTCGATGAGGACGAGGCGAAGCTCATCGTCGAGGAGGCTAAGAAGGGCCCGGCCTTCGTCGAGAAGGTCGAGGTCAAGCAGCAGAACAGGCACCCACCGGTTCCCTTCGACCTCGGAACCCTGCAGAGGGAGGCCTATTCCGCCTTTGGATACAGCCCGAAGAAAACCTTGGAGATTGCACAGAAGCTGTACGAGAAGGGTTACACCAGCTATCCCAGGACAAGCTCACAGAAGCTCCCAAAGAACCTCAACTTCCGCTCCATTCTCCAGAACCTCGCCAAACTGCCGGAGTACAAGCCCTTCGCCCACGCCCTCCTCGGAAAGGAGAGGCTCAAACCCGTTGAGGGTAAGAAGGACGACCCTGCCCATCCGGCCATATATCCAACGGGAGAGCTGCCCAAGCAGGGGGAGCTGACCAAGGACGAAGCCAACCTCTACGACCTCATCGTCAGGAGGTTCTTGGCCCTCTTCATGGAGCCGGCCGTCAGGGAGATAATGAAGGTGGTCATAAACTCCAACTCCCACCGCTTCATCCTGGGTGGAGCGAGGACCGTGAAGGAGGGCTGGCTGAAGGTCTACGGCAAGTACGTCAAGTTCGACGAGGTGATTCTTCCGGCTTTCAGGGAGGGCGAGCCGGTCAAGGTCATCCAGATAAAGCGCGAGAAGAAGAAGACGAAGCCTCCCGCGCGCTACTCACCCGCGGCGGTTATCAAGAGGATGGAAGACCTAGGCATAGGGACCAAGGCAACCCGCGCCCAGATTCTGGAGACCCTCTACAGCCGCGGCTACATCGAGGGCAAGAGAAAGATAAAGGTCACCCCGCTCGGCATGCGCGTCGTCGAAGCTTTGGAGAAGAACGTGCCGGATATAGTAAGCGTCGAGCTGACGAGGGCCTTCGAGGAGAAGATGGAGGAGATAATGGCCGGAAAGGCCGATAAAGAGGGTGTCATCGAGGAGAGCAAGAACCAGCTCATCAAAATCCTGAAGGTCTTCAAGGAGAGGGAGATGGACATAGGGAAGATGCTCATGGAGACGACGGGGACCGGCGCGACTACCTCAAAAACCGCCGCCAGAAAAGCTGGAGCCGTGAAGGAGCTCAGCGAGGAAGAGGAAAGGGCGGTTAAAAAGGCCGTTGACGGGGAGGAGAAGAAAGGTCCGCTCGTCATAGGTAAGTGCCCCAAGTGCGGCGGTGACCTCGTGGTGCGGTACAACAGGAGGACGGGCAAGCGCTTCGTCGGCTGTTCCAACTGGCCCAAGTGCAACGTCACCTATCCGCTCCTCCAGCGCGGCGAGATAATCCCGACCAACAAAACCTGCTGCGGCGGCGCTCCGGTGGTCAAAATACGTGAGAAGGGCCGCGAGTACGAGATATGCGTTGACATGAACTGCAGGGATTGGAAGAAGGGGAAGAAGTAGTCAGAGAAGCTCCCTGAGGAGCTTTATTCTCCTCGGGCTGAGGATGACCTTCGGGTGCTTTAGGAGCGCCTTGATGACCTCCCCGTAGTCTCCGCTCGCTATCTTTTCTGCGTCGGCGCCGCTGAGTACCTGGATGAAGAGGTCCAGGTCCTCGTCGCTGAGCTTCTCCGTGACCTTCCTGACCTTGAGAACCTTCTGGAGTCTTTCCCCGTCGGTTTCCCACCATTCGGTCGTGTAGTTCCTGAGCAGCGCGAGGTTCTCCTCTTCCAGAGCCTTGACTATCCACTTGCTCGCTATCGTTCCGGCCTCCATCGCCTCGGCCATTCCGCCGCCGTGCATCGGGTTGACCTGCCTCGCTGCATCGCCGACGACGAGAATGTTGTCCTTGACGAGTTCCTTGACGAAACCACCGACGGGGACGACGCCGACGTTTATCTCAAGGAGCTTCTTGGCGGAGATGTTGTTCTCCTTCAGCCACTTGTCGAGGTAGTACTTGGCCGTCTGCGGGTTGTCGGAGTTTATGCCTATCCCGACGTTGGCCCTGTCCTCGTCCTTCGGGAAGACCCAGACGTAGCCCCTCGGGGCAACCTCGTTGCCGAACCAGAGGTGTATCAGGTCCGGGTCGTAGCCCTCGATGAGCATCTCGTACTCGTAGCTGGAGTCAAACTCGTGTGGCGGTGCGTAGGTGTTTATGCCCGCCTTCCTTGCTATCATGCTTTCCACGCCGTCGGCGGCGACTATGACATCGGCTTGAATCTCAATCGGCTCGTCCTCGTGCTTTGCCTTTATTCCCACCACTCTGCCGTCCTTCCTGATGACGTCCAGCGCCTCTGTTCTGGCGAGGACATCGGCACCGGCCTTGGCGGCATAGTAGGCCAGCATCTTGTCGAAGACCTTTCTTTCGAGGATAACGCCGCTGACGTCCTTATAGCGGAGCTCAAGCTCGTACCCGCTGGGCGAGTACAGCTTGGCACCGTATATCTCGCGGTTGATGAAGCGCCTGTCGTAGGGTATGTCGTACTTCTCAAAGACCTTGATGCTTATGCCCTCGGCACACTGCTTCGGCGTGCCGATGGCAGGCTTTTTATCGATGAGAAGAACAGAAAACCCGGCTTTAGCAACGTTTCTCGCGACTATGGGCCCGGCGATTCCGGCGCCCACTACAACGACGTCGTATTTCATCCCGTTCACTCTCCCACCTCCAGGGGTTCGGCGCTCAGTGCGCCCACTGGGCAGGCGGTAATGCATATCCTGCAGTAGATGCACTTGTCCTGGAAGAACTCCCATCTCGAGGGGCTTACGTTTATTGCAAGCGTCGGGCAGACTCCAGCACAGCCACCGCAGAGATAGCACTTGTCCTCGTTAACCACGACCCTTATTTTCTCCGGCATATTCGACACCGCCAAGCTTTTGTTTTAGCTTGTCCTCGTCGATTTTGATGGTTCCGTCTTTTATTATTAACGGTACGAACCTGTCCAGCTCCTGTGCCTTTACGAGAACCTCCCTCTCCTTGAGGTTGAGCCTGTCGCTCAGCTCCTCGACGGTGGCCTCACCCGTGAGGAGGAGGTAGTGCAGTATGGCCAGCTGGGTCATGTCGCCTATCTCAGTGAGGTACCTCTCCTTCAGCTCCTTCATGAGTCTGTCGCGCCTGCTCTCGATGGCCTGTAGTGCGCGGAGTATCTTCTCAAGCTCCGAACTCAGCTCCAGGAACGAGCTGACCATCTCCAGAAGGCTCTCGTGCTCCGCGGGTATGCGGGTCAGGTCAACCTTGACCTTTTCGATGGGTGCCCCTTCCAGGTCCAGGCCGCGGTACCAGAAGAGGTTGGGAGTTACCGTGGTAACGTAGGTCTTTGAGATGGCTATGTCGTAGTACTTCCTTGCGGGCCCTATGAACGGCCCCTCCCTTTCGTAGGATTTCAGAATGCCCTCGCGCTCCATGATTTTAAGGTGCTTGGCTACCGCTGTTGAGGACACACTAACCTTGCTGCTGAGGAAGCTGAAATAGCATTCCGTGCAGGTGAGGTGGCTGAGCAGATCGCGCCTCACCTTGTTCCCCAGTATGTAAAAGATGTCGGGTTCAGTCATGACCTACACCACCCAAATCTGTGACGTAAAGCTTATATAGTGAACATTTAACCTTAGGTTGCAAACCGGAATTGAATTCCACGGAGAGATTGTAATCCAATCGTTATAAACCTTATGTGGAGGTGTTTGGAATGGGACTGATTAGTGATGCGGACAAAAAGGTCATTAAGGAGGAATTCTTCTCCAAGATGACGAACCCGGTCAAGATCATCGGATTTATCGGAAAAGAGCACTGCCAGTACTGCGACCAGCTCAAACAGCTGGTTCAGGAGCTCAGCGAGCTCAGCGACAAGCTCACCTACGAGTTCCACGACTTCGACACCGAGGAGGGCAGGAAGATAGCCGAGCAGTACAGGATCGACCGCGCCCCGGCCGTCACCATAACCCAGGACGGCAAGGATATGGGCGTCAGGTTCTTCGGCCTTCCCGCCGGCCACGAGTTCGGTGCCTTCCTCGAGGACATAGTTGACGTCAGCAACGCGACGACCGACCTCATGCCGGAGAGCAAGCAGGACCTCGCCAGCATTGACAGGGACGTCAGAATACTGGTCTTCGTCACCCCGACCTGCCCGTACTGCCCGCTCGCCGTTAGGATGGCCCACAAGTTCGCCATCGAGAACACCAACGCTGGCAAGGGCAAGATACTCGGCGACATGGTCGAGGCCATCGAGTACCCCGAGTGGGCCGACAAGTACAGCGTCATGGCCGTGCCGAAGATCGTCATCATAGTCGATGGCGAGGACAAGGTCCAGTTCGAGGGTGCCTATCCGGAGAAGATGTTCATGGAGAAGCTCCTCGCGGCCCTCGAGTGAGGCCCTCAGTTTTCTACCTTCTTTTGTGATGTTCTTGTCAATGTCCCCCCGATTCTCTGCCCGACTTTTCACGGAAAAGTTATAAATCCCTCAACCCAGCCCATACCGGGTGGGCAAATGGGGACGAGAATCGGCGGTGTAAACGTCAAATTCACCGGGGAACTTGAAGACGGTTTTGAGGACGCTTTCACTGGACTCTTCGCGAGGCGCTATCTTCCGGACGTGGGAGAGGGCGCAGGCGACGCGCAGGTCATCGTGGAGCGGTTCAACGGCGAGAGGTTCAGGGTGTTCAGTGCCGCCTACGACTACATGGGCAGGGACGAGTACAAGATAGAGTCAGGGGTCCCCTCGGCGTACGGCAACGAGGCACCGGTATTCTTCATCCTTCAGGCTGCGGCAAGGGCCGGCGCAAAGCTGGGCAGGGTGTTCATAACGGACTCCGTTGGAGTGGTGGCCCCCAACGGGAAGGCGATTCTCTTCGTAGGTTACCCCCACACCGGAAAGAGCACCATGTCCGTCCTCGCGATGGCGGCTGGGATGCCCGTTCTGAGCACGGAGAACACGGTCGTCGAGGTCAGGGACGGGAGGCTCACCATAGTCGGGGGAACGGACGTCCTCGTCTACGACCCAAGGGTGGAGGGCATCTACGACATCGAGGTGCCCTACGACGAGCAGACGAGAAGCGGTTACAGGATAAAGGACCTCGGGAGGGACTCGGAGAGGGAGAGGCTCCTCAGGCGGGGCGTGGAGATAGACATGATAGTTCTCCTTCACGCGGCCTTCAACTGCATGGAGGCGAGCTTCTCCAGGATAAAGGGCAGGAAGGTCAGGAAGACGCTCTGGTACTTCTCAACCGCCCTCATGAAGGGACTCGATTACTACGACCCGATGCCACTTCACGTTCCAATGAACGATGAAATAAGCAGAAACCTCCGGCTGTTCCTCGAAACGGCGTCCACCAACTATTCTGATAGAATGTTCGAGGCCTTTGGAAACCACAAGACCGTTTTTGAGCGGGTCACGGAGATGGAGCTGGCGCGGGAAGTGTGATTCCAACAAGTTTTTCATCATTATTTCAAATTAAATCCCGCATTCTGTCTCAAGTGCAGAAGAGAGAAAAGGGACAAAAACCCTCAGAGAAGCATCCTGGCGTCGACGGCAACCGCGCTGTCCTCGTAGGCGAAGATTGGGTTGATGTCGAGCTCCTTGATCTCCGGAAGCTCGAGGGCGAGCTCGCCGACCTTGGTGATTATCTCTGCAAGGGCCTCGATGTCCACAGGCTTCTCGCCACGGGCTCCGGCGAGGATCGGGTAAGCCTTGATCTCCTTGATCATGTCGAGGGCCTCGTCCTTGGTTATCGGGGCGACGCGGAAGCTGACGTCCTTGAGAATCTCGACGAAGATTCCACCGAGACCGAACATGATGGCCGGACCGAACTGCGGGTCGCGGATCATACCGACGATGACCTCCTTGCCGAGCGGGAGCATCTTGTAGACGATGACGCCCCAGAGGTCGGCGTCCGGCTTGTAGTTCTTGGCGTTCTCCATGATGGTCTTGAAGGCCTGTCTGGCCTCCTCGTCGCTCTTGATGTTGACCTTGACACCGCCGGCGTCGCTCTTGTGGATGATCTGCGGAGAAACGATCTTCATAACGACCGGGTAGCCGATCTCCCTGGCGAACTGAACGGCCTCCTCCTCGTTGGTGGCGACCTTGAAGTCCGGAACGGGGACACCGTAGAGCTTGAGTATCTCCTTCGCCTCAGGCTCGACGAGCGGCCTGTTTTCGGCCTTGGCCTTCTCGATGATTGCCCTAGCCTTTTCAATCCTGTCCATACCAATCACCTCATCAGCTTGACAGTTCTCAATCCGAGCGGGCAGTTAAAAGGGTTTCCATTCGTCAACCTATCGTTTCTTTCGTTTCGGCTCCGTTTGAAGCGATGCCCGGGGTATAAATACCCCAAAGTCCAAGGTATTAGTGGTGATTGGAATGAATCGGAAGATTATTGCAGGTATCGGAGGAATTTTGGTGATAATTCTGGCGGTTTTTTCCTTCCAGGGCGGCAAGGCTTCGGCCGCCGAGACGACGGTTGTGCTGTACAACTCTGCCAAGATAGGCGTCGTTGAGAAAACGCTGGAGCTGGAGCTCAAGGAGGGCATGAACGAGGTTCCCCTCGAGGAGCTGGCGGGGCTGAACATAGCCGAGGTTACCATCCGGCCGCTCGACGAGGGCGTTCAGGTGCTTGGGGTCTTCAGCAGGGGCCAGGGAGGAGACGTTTACAGCGCCAACGTCGGAAGCGATGTCGAGGTCAAGCTGAGGAGCGGAGAGACCATAGCCGGAAAGTTTCTCGGCTTCAAGAACGGGAAGATAGCCATCGAGGGCGACGGGTACTACCTCATAAACCCGAACGAGGTGGCCTACTTCAAGGCCAAGAACCTTGAGGGGAAGGCGTCTGCCTACGCGGTCCTCCAGGCTGACAAGGCAGGAAAGTACAATGTGAGCATCATCTACCGCGTCGCCAACATGAGCTGGGAGAGCAGGTACAAGCTCTACATCGGCGATAACGCGAAGCTCTATGGCTACATCGTCCTCAACAACCCGACTGCCCAGGAGTTCAAGGACGCGAAGGTTCTCTTGGTTGCCGGCGACGTCCAGCTGTATCAGAACGTTCCCCAGCCGAGGGTCCTCTACGCCATGGCTGAGAAGGGAACCGATCAGGTCAACGTCGGCGGGCCGGAGAAGATAGAGGCGTTCTACCTCTACAAGCTCGGTGTGGCCGACATCAACCCGGCCAGCACGATGATGTATCCCTACATAAGCTTTGAGGTTCCCTTCGAGAGGGAGTACCTCTACGAGAGCTGGCCGTACAGCCGGGAGGGGCCGGTCTACGAGTCGATATCCTTCAAGACCGAGAAGGTTCTTCCGGCGGGAATAGTTGAGATATACAAGGAAACCGACGACGGGTCTCTCCTCATCGGCGAGAGGGCCATAGAGCACACTCCCGAAGGGGACACGCTCAGAATAGGCATCGGAAGGGACTACGACCTCAAGGGCAGCACGGTGGTTCTTGAGGAGAGACACGACGACCACTACGCCTACTACAAGGTCAAGATCACCCTTGAGAACTTCGGAAAGGACGCCAAGACGGTCATAGTCAGGCACTACAAGTGGGGCAAGGTTCTGAGCTCGAGCATCAAGCCTATTGACGAGACCCAGAACTACGTCGAGTTCAAGGTTACGGTTAACCCCGGAGAAAAGAAGGAGATAGTCTTTGACTACGAGAACCGCTATTAGCTCTTCCGGAGCGTTACCTCGAACCTCTTTTCTCCTTTTGATACGTCGAGAACGAGGCTCTTGTCGTAGTCTATGAACTTTGTGTTCAGTATCGCGTAGCCTTCGCCCTGAAGGAACTCCGCCATTTTGAGGCCGAGGTCGTCGAAGAATTCAGCCGCCATAGTGGCCATGCTCGGCTCCTTTATGCCGAGCTCATCGTGATAGCGCCTCGCGAGCTCAAAAACATCCATGGTCACCACCGGATATAGTACTCACCGGGGAATAAAACGGTTGCGGTCGAAAGGCTTAAAGCGAGGCTAACCAAAGCCCCTAAAGTGAGTGCCATGGATGAGAGAACCCTCAAGAAGGGGGAGCGCTATTACAAGGCCGGAAAGGTTCTCTGGGTAGTCAAACATGGAAACAGGCTCTTCTCCAAGGTTCTGGGTACGTATCCCTACTACGTCGAGCTTGACCTCTCAACGGGCGAGAACCACTGCACCTGTCCACTTGGAGGAGACTGCAAGCACGTCGCGGCGACCATGAAAGCTTACGATGCCGGCTTCTACTTCGAGAGCTTCGATAAGCATGCCGAGCTCTTTCCGGAGGCGATCGCCATGGAGTTCCTGGCTGAGGTTCCGGAGCTGGCGCTCGACGTTACCCTCAAGGAGCTGAGGTTCTCCCTCAGCACGGACGAGAGCGGGAGCGAGGTGGCTAAACTCTTCAGGAGGGCTCTGAAGCTCGTTGAGATGACCGGCAAAATGGAGGCACTCCACGTCCTTGAGGAAATCCTCGCGGAATACAAGCACGTCTTCAGCGACTACGAGCTTTCGGCAAAGCTTGAGGACGAACTGAGAACACTTCTGCTGAACCGGGACATCAAAGAAAAAGAAAATAAGGGAAAATAGTCACTTATGGATCTCTTCCAGCGCCTCTTCGAGAATCTCAACGGCTCTCCTTATGTTAATGTATGCAAGTCTCAGTGGTCTTATTTGGCAGATCATCATCGTTTGTGGAAGTTCGCCGTATTTCATCGCTTCCTTGTAATATTCCTCTGCAATAGACGCGTATTCTGCAGCTCTCTGTAGGGTTTCATTGCTAACTCCCGCCTGGGATGACCTGTTGTAAAGCTTCTCGAATTTCATTTCTTGGTACCTGTACAGTATCCAGTACATCATTACAAGGTTGGTCCTGCTGTGAAGGTTAGGAGACATCTTTTTCCTTACTATCTTAAACGAGGCCTCTACGGTGCTTTCCCTGCCCGCGATGTTAACGGCCTTCACGTAAACCGTGTATTCTCCCACCGAAAGTTCCTCGAACGTGTACTCCGTGGACAGGCCCACGTTGATCCATTCCCCTCCGTCAAGCCGTACCTCGTAGTGGTCTATCGCCAGCTCGTCGTCTCCTGACCAGACGACCGTAACGTTCGCCGATTTGTTGACCACGAACACTTCCCCATCGGCGGGCGACAGCACCCTGACCTCCGGAACCGGGATGCCGCCTATGGCGTAGACGCTGAAGTGGTCAACCACCGCCCAGACGTAGTTCTCTTCCGTGTTCACACCGGTGTCGTAGATGAAGGGGCCGTTGGGTATGCGCTCTCCAATGTAGTCCGTGACCTGTATCCACGAGCTCCCGTTCCAGTAGTAGATGCTCAGCGTGCCCTCGTCTATGCCCCTGATTTCCTCATCGGTGTAGCTTACCCTAAGGGTGTACCGCTCCACGACGCTTTCGTTGGTCTCGACTTCAACGGCCACATATTTTACAGGTGCCACAGTCTCGTTCTCCGCCGTTGCGACCGCCAGTTCGGTGACGTTCTCGCCCTCGATCTCCTCCTCGTTCGTCGTGACCGTGACGTTTACGACGACCTCCTGCTGCCCTTCAACGCTCTCGTTTACGTCCATGCTGAGCTCAACGTCTTCCCCGCTTACTGTGACGTTCTCGGTGGAGGAGTTTACGGTGACCGTCTCGACCACGGTTCTCTTACCGTAGAACTCGATGGAGACCTCCCTAACGTTCCCATAGACGTCGCCAACCGTTATTTTGGCAGTGTACGTTCCAACGGCCGGTATCGTATAGTTGTAGGCGTAGACACCCAAGGAGGGGTCGAACTCCACTTTTAGGGGCTCCCCTGTGGGACCGTCTATCTCAAGGGTCACGTTGGCCAGGCCGCTGTCATCGGAGGCGACCCAGCTTATCGTCGTAACGTTTCCGACCTCCTGACTTTCTGGAGTAACCCTGACGTTGACTATTGACGGTGGGGACGTGTCTGTCTCTTCGTGGTATCCCGTGAGGAACGTCATAAACTCTCCCCTGGTGACGGGATAGGGGTCAAAGAACCTGAGGACCACGTTGAACGGCTCCTCGGAATAGCCGTCAATGTAATACGGCCCGTTGCTTATGAACAGGTGCCCGTGGAGTTCGCTGAAGCTAAGGTCCGCGTTGAGCCTATCTAGAGCGGAAGACCAGTCTATTCCAGGGAACGAGCTGGCTATGCTCTCATTCGAGAGGATGGCTTCTATGACAGTGTTCAAGTCTTGGACGTGGGAGGAGTTTAGGAGGTCAAGCCACTCCATACTTCCGTCAGTGAAGGAGTAGGCCTTGTAAATGCCGTAGGTCGGGTGGTTCGCCACGAGTTCGCCCATTGTCCAGTATAACTCCCATGGGAGCTGTGGGTAGAATATGTACTTTGATGCGGTAACGTCGTCAGCCAGCGGATGCTCGTAAGTACCGTAAACCACGTAACCATCACCAGTCCACTCAAAACCAAGAACGTTCCCAAGGTCTATCCCGAGGTTCCCCCTGAGGACATCCGCAAGGGCGGGGTCGTAGTACCTGTCATCGAAGCCGTCCTGGGTGGTCCAGGTGTATAGGAAGGCTACGTAGTTCTTTATGTCGTTGATGTCCCCGGGAACACCATTGTGCCAGGTGCCGAGGTCACACTGAACCGAAACCCTAACACTGGCCTCCTCGCCCGCGTGGAAGGGAACCCATCCGTCCGTCTGAGTGTAGATAACTGCATCACTCGGTACCGAGAAAGAGCCCTTCTCCAGGCTCCATGAACATCTGTACGGGGCTACATGTCCGTTGAAGTTTACCGAGGCCCCGTAGTCCACCACAAGATTCAGTACGCTCCTCGAGTAGAAGTCCCTCATGCCCCCTATGGGGTTCGCCGGGCTGAGGAACCTTCCAGTCAAACCCACCTTGAGGGTTGAATCCGGTGTTTCAGCCGTTATCAGGCTCCAGCGGTTGGCTATTCCGGTGCTGGACTCGGCCATGATGCTCTCAACCCTCTCCCTGTTGGCCGGGTAGAAGTTGACGTTTTCCATAAGGAACACGCGCGGGCTTTCGAGTATACCGAGGAGCATGCTTATTTTCTGAAGGTCCCAGTACTGATCCTCGTCCGTTATCCACATTGTCTCCTCCGGGACGAGGTCTGCGTTCAGATGCGGGGTCGCCAGCGCCGCGTCCCTGTTTATCCAGAAGTTTTTGAGGAAGTAACTGAGTTCCTCCTCGCTCCAATCGAGTATCGGTCCCAAGCTCTCGGGTGTCTCGTAGTAGTGAGTTCCGAGCAGTGTCAGGCCGTTAGAGGCACTTCCCCCTCCGAGGTATTCGAGGGCCTCCCTCACCGTCAGGGTATTCTGATGCTTGGGTTCAACGGCTCCAGGAACGTATCCGTACCAAGCGGCGTAGAAGAAGGCGGTGTAGTCATCAACCCAGACGGGTGGGATTCCCATGCTGACCCATCCGCCCGTGTATACGTTCCACTCGTAATCGCTCGGAGGCCTGGCGAAGACAACTGAACCCGCGGTTCTTCTATCCCAGTACAGTCTCTCAACCCTGAAGCCGAGGTAGTCCTCTATGAGGTCGGCCACGTAGTCGCCTATCTCCCTCCGTTCGTCTTCAATGCGGATGATGAATTTGATTGTGACTGGTTCGCCGTCGAAGTACCAGAGGCCGTCGTCTCCCCTCTCAAGGGTATGCCCATAAGCCGAGACTTGTGAGGCGGCCTCTTCCATAGCATCCCTGAAAATATCCAGCGCGTAATAGACGTTGCCCTCCTCCGTTAGTCCCAAAACGTCGTAAACCGGTTCAAAGTACCCGTTGGCTGGATGACCTGGCCTCACGCACCCAAACATTGGCTCCCCACTTCCAGAGCGTATGTCATTGACTATGTGGTCACGGCTTATCAGATAGTTCATTGCGAGTCTGACTTTTCTCATGGCGAAGGGGTTGAAGTAAACTTGGTCCCCAACGGTGACTATGGGGGCATCCTTATCGGGATCATGGTAGGTGTTGAACGTCAGCTCGTCGTATGATACAACGGTCCTGTAAAGCGACAGGTTGGCTACTTCGTCCCCCGACAATTCGTCGTATTTGAATGACGGGTATGCCTGAAGGAGAATGTCAAGGATGCCAGCGGCAACATCCTCTATGCCCATGTCCGGATCTGGAACCAGTGTGAAGTTCATCAGGAGGGGCTTGGCTGCAGGTTCTTCCTCTCCGGAGATTCCGTAGAACCATAGGGACATCCTGTTCACTTTGCCGGATTCGTCCTCCGCGCTTATAATAACGTAGTACAGTCCAGTGGAATCGACGGTGTAGCTGTACATGTACGAACCCGCTGAAGGGTCAAAGTCCCTCTGGAATGTCGTCCCATCGGGCCTCTGTATGGTGAGCCAAACCCGAGTGATGTTGCTGGTGTTAGAGATCCTCCAGCTTATCATCACGTTCTCGCCAACTAGCTGTCTCTGAGGCTCGACTGAGACGTTAACTATAACAGGGGGCAGACGCCTGAATATCTCTCCTCCACCCCCGCCGTACACTACCTCCCCCTCTGTCCACGAGGCAACGTCTGCCGCGGTGAAGGGATAGGAGGGGTTCTTGAGGAGGTGCATGACCTGAGAATCACGGTCGTACTCGTCAAGGTAATAGGGTCCGTTACTTATCGCCATGTGTCCGTGCTCATCGTAGAAGTCTATATCAGCGCTGAGCCTCTCAGAGGCTGAGGACCAGTCGATTCCAGGGAATGAACCGAGGGCTCCTCCGGCGAGCACCGTTTCCATGACGCTTCTAAGGTCGTTCATATGTTCGGGGAGGAGCATGTCTAAGGCGACTTTATCGGACTGCGTGGTGAAGGAGTAGTCAGTCGAGATACCGTACTCACCGTCCCTCGCTACCAGCTCTCCCATTGTCCAGTATAACTCCCATGGGAGCTGTGGGTAGAATATGTACTTTGATGCGGTAACGTCGTCAGCCAGCGGATGCTCGTAAGTACCGTAAACCACGTAACCATCACCAGTCCACTCAAAACCAAGAACGTTGTGGAGATTCGCGCCGTCTTCGCGCCAGGCAAGTTCACCCTCATAATATGGGTCGTCCGGGTAGTCCTGAAACGCCCAGGTGTAGAGGAAGGCTACGTAGTTCTTTATGTCGTTGATGTCCCCAGGAACACCATTGTGCCAGGTGCCGAGGTCACACTGAACCAAAACCCTAACACTGGCGGTTTCACCGGAATGGGCAGAAATCCATCCCAGGGTCTGGTTGTACACCACCGCAGTTTCTGGAACCGTGAACGGGCCCCGCTCAAGCTCCCATGTGCACCTGTAGGGAGACATTAAACCCCTGAAGTTCATGGCAATGCCGTAGTCTCTGATCAGGCTCCATATTCTTGTGTTGTACACGGAGGTCATTCCCCCAACGGGATTGAAGGAACCCCAGTAGAGAGAACCCGAGGGAATCGTGGACCCAATCCTAAGCATGCCATCGGGGGTTGTCGCGGTCATCACGCTCCAGCGGTTGGCTATCCCAGTGTTTGGACTGGATACTATCGCACTAACCCTCTCCCTGCTCGAAGGGTTGAACCCGTGATTTTCAGTGATGAATATCCTCGGACTTTCGAGTATACCGAGGAGCATGCTTATTTTCTGAAGGTCCCAGTACTGATCCTCGTCTGTTATCCTTAACGTTTCTTCGGGGATTACGTCTGGGTTGAGGTGAGGGCTTCCGCTGGCAGATGACCTGCTTATTGAGAAATAGACTAGGAAGTAAGTAAGCTCCTCTTCCGTCCAGTCCAATATGGAACCCAAGCTTTCGGGGGTTGTGTAGTACGTAGCGTTTATCCGCTCCAGCCCGAGGGCAATATCTCCACCTCCAATGTATTCTAGCGCTTCCCCTACCGTCAGGGTATTCTGATGCTTGGGTTCAACGGCTCCAGGAACGTATCCGTACCAAGCGGCGTAGAACCAGGCGGCGTAGTCATCGATCCACAGGGAAGGGTCTCCCGTGCCGGCCCATCCGCCCGTGTATACGTTCCACTCGTAATCGCTCGGGGGGTGGGAGAATACTATTGGACCCGCCTCGTCCCTGTTCATAAGCTGCCTGTCAACACTGAAGCCTAGATATTCTTCCATTAGATCCGCAACGTACAGTCCTATATCGTGCCTCCAGTCCTCGGTTCTTATTACGAATTTGATTGTGACTGGTTCGCCGTCGAAGTACCAGAGGCCGTCGTCTCCCCTCTCAAGGGTATGCCCATAAGCCGAGACTTGTGAGATGGCCTCTTCCATAGCTTCGTTAAAGAGTTCCATCGCCCTGGTAACGTTCCCCCCTGCTGAGAGGCCCAGAGAGGAATAGACATATTCAAAATAACCGCTGGATGGATGACTCGGCCGTATAGCCCCGAACATGGGGGCCCCGCTTTCGTCCTCTATTGACTGTACGATGTACGTCCGGTTTATGAGGTAGTTCATTGCGAGTCTGACTTTTCTCATGGCGAAGGGGTTAAAGTAAACTTGGTCCCCAACGGTGACTATGGGGGCATCCTTATCGGGATCATGGTAGGTGTTGAAAGTCAGATCAAAATACGAAGTGCTTGTCTGATGGAGGTTTAAGCTCGAGAGGATTCCTTCGCCAAGTCCAAGGTAGAAAGACATTGGGTAGTTTTCCCAGCTCATGTCAAGCGATCCGTCGGCAATGCTCTGGACGATATAACTAGCATCGGGATCACCAACAATGAAAATTTCATCGGGCATTTCATGGGTAGTTGTCTCATCCGAACCCTGGGCAGATGCAGGCGCCGTTACGGAGATCAAAGAAAAGAACAGAATTACTACCATTAAAAATGCGAGAGGCTTTTTCATTTGTATCCCCCCACGCGGATACCATCAACTATCGTTTTGATCTCATTCCTTATTATCTTTTTGTCCTTGTCAAGGTAAAAAGGAATTCTCGCCCACGTTCCAAAAAGCCTTATAAATCCCCCTAACACCAAATAGGAACTTAGAGGGTGAGAAAATGAAGGCGATCTATCGCGAGATGTGCCCGAACTGCCTAGGTAAAATCTCCGATGAAAGGCTGTACCTCAAGAATCCCTGCAATGAGTGCCTCGATGAAACCGCTCATGCTGACTCTTATTTTGACCTTGTGACCGCAGTTAGAAACGCCCTCCAGCTCAGGGGTACTCTTAAGGAGTGGGAGAGGATATACGGCCTTGAGAAGGGCCTTAGGGAAATCGAGGCCTTCTTTGAGAAGGCCACCGGCTTCACCTTCTGGAGCGCGCAGAGAACATGGGTTAAGAGACTCTTGAAGGGCAGGAGCTTCTCGATCATAGCCCCCACTGGAATGGGCAAGAGCACCTTCGGGGCGTTCATGGCTGTATGGCACGCGACCAGGGGAAAGAAGAGCTACATAGTTGTGCCGACAACCCCACTGGTGATCCAAACAGCTAAAAAACTCCGAGCTATAGCCGAGAGGGCCGGTGTTGAGATAAACCTGGCCTACTACCACGGCAACCTTCGGAAGAAGGAAAGGGAAGAGATGCTGGCCAAGATTCAGAACGAGGACTACGATATCCTCGTTACCAGCGCCCAGTGGCTCGCCAGGAAGTTTGACGATGTCCTCAAGGGCAGGCGCTTTGACTTTATCTTTGTTGACGATGTCGATGCGTTCCTCAAGGCCAGCAAGAACATAGACCGCTCCCTTCTCCTCCTAGGCTTCAACGACGATGTAATCGAGAAAGCCTGGGAGATAATCCGCCTGAAGAAACAGATGTCAAAGTACCTGAACGGCCGCGCGCAGGACAGGGAGGAGAGGCTCAAGGAGCTGAACGGCAGCATAGGGAAGCTCCAGCGTGAAATCGAGGAGTTCAAGGCCAAAAACGGCGTTGGAATAATGATAATCGCCTCCGCCACCGGTTCGGCGAGGGGAGACAGAATAAAGCTCTACCGTGAGCTGCTTGGCTTTGAGGTTGGAAGCGGAAGAAGTGCCCTCAGGAACGTCGTTGACAGCTATCTGAAGCCGAGCAGGGACATTAAGGAGCACGTCGAGGAACTCCTTGAGAGGCTCGGAAAGGGGGGCATAATCTTCACGCCGATTGACCAGGGCCTGACCTACGCCGAGGAGCTGGCCAATTACCTCCGTGAGCGGGGCTTTAGGATAGAACTGGTGAGCTCAAAGAACAGGAAGTCCATCGAGAAGTTCGAAAACGGCGAGGCCGATTACCTCATAGGCTCGGCAACCTACTACGGCTCCCTGGTGAGGGGCCTCGACATGCCCCACCTCATCCGCTACGCGGTCTTTACCGGCGTTCCCAAGTTCCGCTTTTCAATAGACCTTGAAAGGCCCACCATATACCGCGCCCTCGGCCTGCTCAGTGAGATAATGGAGTTTCTGAGCGACGAGGACAGGAAGCAGGCCGAAAAGATGCACGCGAGGCTTAGGAGACTTATAAGGAACATCCCGCAGTTCGAGCTCCTTAAGATTGAGGAGGCCCTGGCTGAGGGACTGCCGATAGAGAACGGCTTCCACAACCACGTTCTTGGCGTTTTCCGCGAGCTGGTCGAGTTCCTGAGGAGGGTTCTCAAGGACGAGGAGGTTCTCAGGAGACTCGCCGAGGATCCATTCATCAGCCTGAAGGAAGAGGAGGGCAAGTGGTACATCGAGATTCCCGATGTCAGGACGTACATCCAGGCCACCGGAAGGACGAGCAGGCTGTTCGCCGGCGGAATCACTAAGGGACTGAGCGTGCTCATAGTTGACAACGAGAAGGTCTTCAACGGCCTCCTCAGACAGATGCGCTGGCGCTTCACCGAGTTCAAGATGGTACCCTTCGAGGAGCTGGACCTCGACGAGGTTCTGAGGCAGATAGACGAGGACAGGGAGAAGGTCCGCCTCGTTATGGAGGGCAAGATAAGCGCCAAGGTCAAGGACCTCGTCAAATCCGCCCTCATGATAGTGGAGAGCCCGAACAAGGCCAGGACGATAGCCAACTTCTTCGGCCAGCCGAGCAAGACGAGGATAGGGGACCTGGTCGCCTACGAGGTGAGCATAGGAAACATGATGCTGACCATCCTCGCTAGCGGCGGGCACATGTTTGACCTTGTGACGAACGAGGGCTATCACGGCGTTCTTGTTGATGAGAAAGACGGCATGCTGAAGTTCATACCCGTCTACGATACCATAAAGCGCTGTCGCGACTGCGGCCATCAGTTCGTTGACTGGGAGGAGAAAGGTGTCTGTCCTCGCTGCGGCTCGACCAACGTCCGCGACGCCCTTCAGAACGTCAAGGCAATGCGCGAGATAGCCCAGGAGGTCGACGAGATACTCATAGCGACGGACCCCGATACGGAGGGTGAGAAGATAGCCTGGGACATAAGGAACGTGCTCAGCCCGTACACACCGAACATCAAGCGCATAGAGTTCCACGAGGTCACGAGACCGGCCATAATGCGCGCCATTGAGGAAGCAAGGGACGTCAACGAGGGTCGCGTTAACGCCCAGCTCGTCAGGCGCATAGAGGACAGGTGGATAGGGTTCGAGCTGAGCCAGGAACTCCAGCGCGTCTTTGAGAACCGCAACCTCTCCGCCGGAAGGGTTCAGACGCCGGTTCTGGGCTGGGTGATTGAGAGGTACAAGGAGTTCACCGAGAGCGAGACCTACTTCATGGGTCTAAAGCTGGAGAACGACCTCCAGATCACTGTGGAACTCGGAAAGGACGGCAAAAGCGTTGAACCGCCCGAATACGTCACTGTCGAGGACGTTCAGCTTGAAGAGCGCGAGCTGAACCCGATGCCGCCCTACACGACTGATGCCATGCTGAAGGACGCCTCGACCTTCCTCAAGCTGTCCGCGCCGGAAACGATGCGTATCGCCCAGGACCTCTTCGAGATGGGTCTCATCACCTACCACCGTACGGACTCAACGCACGTCAGTAACACTGGAATAGAAATAGCGAAGGAGTACATCACCCAGGAGGTTGGAGAGGGATACTTCAAGCCCAGGCCCTGGGGCGAGGAAGGGACTCACGAGGCCATAAGACCGACCAGGCCGATAGACACCGGCAGGCTCATGCAGCTCGTCCGCGATGGGATTATCCAACTCCCCAAGAACCTCACCCGGAACCACTACAGGCTCTACGACATGATATTCAGGCGCTTCATGACGAGCCAGATGAAAGCTGCCAAGATACTCCACGAGAAAGCCGTCATTAACGCGAGTGTTGGAAAGGCCGAGATAGAGGGCTACGTCGAGGTAATCGAGGACGGTTGGACCAAGCTGAGGAACCCGCCCTTCAGACAGCTCCCGAGGCTTGAGAAGGGGGCGAAGCTGAAGGTCGTCGAGTCCAAGAAGTGGAAGGCGCCGAAGGTTTCCCTCTACACCCAGGGAGACATAATCGCCCTGATGAAGGAGCGCAAGATAGGAAGGCCCTCAACCTACGCCAAGATCGTCCAGACCCTGCTCCAGCGCTACTACGTCATCGAGACCCGCGGAAGGAAGAAGCTCGTGCCCACCGAGCAGGGCATCAAGGTCTACCACTATCTCATAAGTAAGTATAAGGAACTCGTCAGCGAGGAGAAGACCAGGGAGCTCGAGGAGATAATGGATCTGATCGAGGAAAACAAGATTGATTACCAAGAGGTCCTCCGTAAGCTTCATGGGGAGATACGCCAGTACCTGGGCTGAGGTTTATTTTTCATACTTTACCCTATGTTTTGGTGTCAATTTGGAATCGCGCTTATTTAGTGCATTGGAGCATGCTTAATCTGTTGCAAATTCATCAATAATGTTACACTACGTTTCGTCTTTTTATTACTCATAGTTCATTTGGTGCTTAGATGGTACCTGTAAATTTTGCTTTTCAGTAAAACCAAAAATTTTAAAATTTATCCAGTAGTAATGCTTTTGTATATCCATGCAACGGCAATAATATCTAGTGAAGTCATCTTCGAATAATCTTCGAAGCATAACCAAAGACACTAACGACGTGTGGAAAAAATTTATATGGAATGAAATCCAAACAAAAAATAGAAAATCGGGTGGTGGTAAGAAATGGTTAAGGACAGGATGGTAGAGCTCCTTCAGGAGCACTTTGAGTTGAACCTCTACGAGGCAAGGGCGTACGTGGCATTAGTCGGTTTTGGAGTTCTCACCCCTGCCGAGCTGGCCAGCGTCTCCGAGGTTCCGGCGCCGAGAACCTATGACGTTCTCAGGAGCCTTGAGAAGAAGGGCTTTGCCATTAGCCAGCCGGGCAAGGTCAACAAGTACAGGCCGGTTCACCCGCAGAACATCCTCGAGAAGTTCATCGAGGAGTGGCAGGAGCGCGTTGCCGAGGAGCTCGAGGCCAAGAAGAAGGCGAAGGAGGAGCTCCTTGAGCTCATGAGCCCGCTCATCGAGACCGAGATTCCGAAGTACGGCGTCGAGAAGGTCTGGGTCGTCCGCGGAATCAGGAACGCCACCCTCAAGACCAAGGAGATGTTCGAGGAAGTCAAGGAGCAGATACTCCTCGCCGACGACGGCTACATCGCGGTCAACCTTGAGAGTGACATCATCAAGGCGATAGACAACGGCGCCAAGGCCAAGATAATAGTCACTGAGACCGTGTTCCACAGGCTCGGCACCTCGAAGATAATGGACTACTACAAGGCTGGCAAGCTTGAGCTCAAGGTCATAGACAAGCTCGAGCTCCCGATGCTCATCTGCGACGACGAGGTCTTCTTCGCCCTCGAGGACATGGCGGCGAGGTACTTCAACTACGAGACCCAGATATGGATCAAGGACTTCCGCGTCAAGGCCCTCTTCGAGGGCAAGTTCAACGAGTACTGGAAGGCCGCCAAGAAGGCCTGATGCCCTTCTTTCCTTTCCTTTGTTCGGTGACGGGGATGTAGTAGAAAAGAAAGGGTTCAGACGTATTTGAACTCTTCTTCGACTTCGCTCGTCTCCTTAATCTTCCAGAAGAGCTTTCCTTCCTTCTGATAGCTCTCAACCTTCCCCTGTTCAACGAAGCGGAGAAGGTAGCGCCTGACCTCCATGGCGGGGAGCTTCGTGATTTCAACTATCTCCTCGATGGTCTTCGGACCATCCTCCAGAGCCTTCAAAACCCTGACGTTCTTCATTCCCCTCCCTCCAGTTTCCTGTACCTTTCCAGCAGTTCTATTATCTTCTCCATTGCCCTTAAGTGTTTCTCAAGTTGCTCAACCTCGTCCGGCAGGGAGTTGGCGAGCTCGTTCAGCTTCTCCATGAGGCGCTCCTCAACGCCTTTCATCTCAGCCTGTCTCTGCTTTTTCCTGTGCTCGCATATCGGGCAGAAAACCCTGCCGTCCTTCTCGAAGAGCGGTGAACCGCACTTGGGGCAGTGCTTGTCGAGCATCTTCGCCCCTGACAGCATGAGGGGCATGAGGACCGTTCTCATCTCCTCCTCGGTGGGTCCCTTGAGCGCCATCCCATCACCCCGTGAGTAGCTGGAAAACCTCAACCAGGGCCTTTTTGCCCAGCCTTGAGCGGCGAATCTTGTCGGAAACCTCGGCTATGTCGAAGGCGATTATCCTGAAGTTTTTCTTTACCTCCTCAAGGAGATTCAGAAGTTCCTCAAGCGTGAGCTCCCCGTGCTGGAAGCGCGCTATCTTGTATTCCGGCCTGAGAACGTCCAGGTCAACCGTCAGGTACACCTCTTCCCCCAGATACCTCTTTGCTTCGGAGATTATCTCGTCGAGGGGGTTCGTCTGGAGGTTCTTGTACGCCCTCCACTTTCCGCGAATCTTTCTGCTCCTCAGGAGGGCCGGGAAAACCTTCACGCGCCTCGTCCAGAGCTGGGTCCGCTCGGTGGTTGGTATCATGAGAACCGGCGCCAGAACCGCGGCCCGGTTCACGATGCGCTCCTCCAGGGCGTAGGCGAGCCATGAGCCGTGGTCGAGGTAGTCGTGCATGAGGTCGGTGTGAGCATCGACGCTCAGCAGGGAACTGGGCCTCAGCTTCTCAATTATGCCGTACGTCGCCAGGTGTTCCCCGACTATGTAAGCGTTGTCGAGGGGAATCCTCTCCGGGAGGAGCTCAACCCTGCTGGATTCGACTATCATGTAATCCTCGATGAGCTTGTTCCTCTTCAAGAGCTGCAGAACGTAGAGAACCCCGTCCCTGTTGGGCTTCTCGCCGAAGGGAATGAACGTTACCATTGATTCCACCCATCTGGAATTGCTCCTTCACTTTTTAAACCTTGGCTGAATCCTTTAACACGATTTTGTAAAATTATGACACCAAAGTTTAAAAAGTAGCCCCCTAAGATTAAAACGAAAACTCCTTGGAGGCGAGGAGATGATACTTCAGGTTGCTCTTGACTTAACTGACGTTGAACAGGCCATTTCTATCGCGGAGAAGGCCGCCCGCGGCGGCGCTCACTGGCTCGAAGTGGGAACACCGCTCATCAAGAAGGAGGGCATGCGCGCGGTTGAGCTTCTCAAGAGGCGCTTCCCTGACAGGAAGATTGTGGCGGACCTCAAGACCATGGACACCGGCGCTCTGGAGGTCGAGATGGCGGCAAGACACGGTGCCGACGTTGTTTCTATCCTCGGCGTCGCCGATGACAAGACGATAAAAGACGCGGTTGAAGTTGCAAGGCGCTATGGAATCAGGGTCATGGTCGATCTAATCGGTGTTAAGGACAAGGTCAAAAGGGCTAAAGAACTCGAGAAGATGGGCGTTCACTACATACTCGTCCACACCGGCATAGATGAGCAGGTTCAGGGCAAGAGTCCACTGGAAGACCTTGAGAAGGTCGTCAAGGCCGTCAGTGTCCCAGTTGCCGTTGCCGGGGGGTTGAACCTCGAGACCATCCCAAAGGTCATCGAGCTGGGCGCCACGATCATCATAGTCGGCGGCGCCATAACCAAGGCCGAAAATCCCGAGGAAGTCACCAGGAGAATAATCGACCTCTTCTGGGGAGAGTACATGATGACCATAAGGAAGGCCATGACGGATATAGTGGACCACATAGACAACGTCGCTGAGAAGCTCAAGATAGAGCAGGTTCGCGGCTTCGTCGATGCCATGATTGGGGCGAACAAGATATTCATCTACGGTGCCGGAAGGAGCGGCCTCGTCGGCAAGGCCTTCGCGATGCGGCTCATGCACCTCGACTTCAACGTCTACGTCGTCGGTGAGACCATAACGCCTGCCTTCGAGCCGGGTGATCTGCTCATAGCCATCAGCGGTTCCGGTGAGACCAACAGTATAGTCGATGCCGCGGAGATAGCCAAGAAGCAGGGTGGAAAGATAGTGGCGATAACCTCCTACGCCAACTCGACCCTCGGAAAGCTCTCCGACGTCGTGGTTGAGATACCCGGAAGGGCCAAGACCGACATCCCGACGGACTACATAGCGCGCCAGATGCTCACCAAGTACAAGTGGATAGCCCCGATGGGAACGCTCTTCGAGGACTCAACGATGATATTCCTCGACGGAGTCATAGCACTCCTCATGGCAACCTTCCAGAAGACCGAAAAGGATATGAAGAAGAAGCATGCGACCCTTGAGTAAGGGGTCGCCATGCAGTCTTTTACCCATCTTTTTGTCGGAATCGGGAACACGGGAGCGAGGATAGTCAACAGCATAACCGCGGACGGCATCGTTAAGGTGACCGTCAACCCTGCCTACTACCTCCTGCCCCGCTTTGATGAGTACGAGGAGAGGCTCAGGAACTTCTTCTCCAGCCTTCCCGAGAACACCTTTCTGTGGCTCGTCTTCGACGACAAGGAGATAAACCACGAACTGAGGGAGATAATAACGGAAAGCGCCCCGAAGGACACGATAAAGCTCGCCTACGTTTTGACGCCGAAAAAAGAACTGGTCACCGAGAAAAAGCCTCCCTGGGCCGGTGACTTTGAAACCGTCTTCTACGACTCCCTCTGGGACTTCTTCCGCAGCGACGACGCCTCGATCTCGGTCGCGTTCCAGGGTGCATCGGAGAACATCGCCGAGATGTTCAGCAGGCTCTACTACTATCTCGAAACGCAGATGCTCGTCAACATCGACTACGCCGACCTGTTCAACATGATCCGCGGCGGCAACGTCGGAATCCTGCGCCTCCTCCGGGAGGTCGACTTCGGCTGGCATTGGGGCATCTGGGACAGGGGTCTCGTGGGAATACTCGTCGGAAGGGAGTTTCCACTGAAGGACGCGCACGGGATACTGGGGCACTTCCAGGAGATACTGGCCGAGAAGGACGTGATATGGGGCGTCGTAATGGACGAGAACCTCACCAGGGAAGTTGAGATACTGGCCCTCCTAGTCAAGAGGTGGTAAAATGAAGGCGGTTCTCTTTGATATAGACGGTACAATACTAACCGAGATGCCGCTCATCCAGCTCTTCCTTCCGCAGGTCTACGACAAGCTCTCGAAGAAGTTTGGGATAAGCAAGGATGAGGCGAGGGAGCAGTTCCTCGGAGAGATATTCGGCAGGAGAGACACCTACGACTGGCACGACTGGAACTTCTTCTTCAGGCTCTTCGACCTCGACCTGAATTACGAGGAGCTGCTCGAGACCTACCCCCACAAGCTCCACGTTTATCCCGATACGGTTCCAACCCTGGAGTGGCTGAGGGAGGAGGGCTACCTCCTCGGGGTCATCACGAGCGGCCCGGAGTACCAGAGACTGAAGCTCAAGCTCGCCGGTCTGCTGGACTACTTCGATGTCGTCGTCACTAGGGACGACGTGAACGCTATAAAACCCGAGCCCAAGATATTTCTCTACGCCCTTGAGGACCTGGGCGTGGAGCCCGGTGAGGCCATGATGGTCGGGGATTCCCTCAGCCAGGACGTTTACGGTGCCAAGAACGTCGGGATGACCGCCGTGTGGATAAACCGCGACGGTGAGGAAGGTTATAACATGGCGGACTATGAAATCAGAACCCTTCACGAACTTAGAAAAATCCTGGGGGGATGGGAATGAAGGAGATATTCGATATGGAAGGCGTTTTCGTCAAGTACCGGGAGAAGAGGGTCAAGCTCGAAAACGGGGACGAACTGGTTCACAGGAGCGAGGAGCCGACGGAACTCTGGTGGAAGCTCAAGGAGGCGGTAAAGGGCAAGAGGGTCAGGATAACCGTCTACGAGGCAGAGGAATGAGCCATGATAGCCCACCTAATCAACACTGACGTTGGCAACAGGGGCACCCTGGGCGTTTACCTCGACTACCGTAGGGAAAACCCCAATTTTTTACATAATTCTGCAAAGATGTTTTTGGATAATTATGAGCGCGTTCTCGTGATAACGGGGTTTCCAATCCCTCCGATGATGCGCGCGGAGACCGACGGCCCGCCGGGAGCACTGGCTCTAGTGAAGGCCGTTGAGACCCTGGGGGGCACCGCCGAGGTGCTTACGTATCCGGAGGTAAAGACCGCCCTGGAACCATTTGGCATCAGGTTCACGGACGAACCGGAGATAGGGGACTACTCCCTCGTTGTAGCTGTGGAAACCCCCGGGAGGGCAGTGGACGGGAGATATTACTCAATGAGCGGCATGGAGATAACGAGGGAGACCTTCGACTGGGCGGTTCTGAGGGCTAGAGAGCTCGGGGTGCCAACGATAGGGATAGGCGACGGCGGAAACGAGGCCGGCATGGGGAAGATAACCGAACTCACCAGAAGGTACGTCCCCCACGGTGATAGGATAGCCAGCATTGTCGAAACGGACGAACTCGTTCTTTCGGCCGTCTCCAACTGGGGAGCCTACGGGCTCGTGGCCCAGGCGTCAATAGAGTTCGGACGGGAGCTCCTCCCCGGCTGGGACGAGGGGGCGATAGTCAGGGTCATATCAAAGCTCGGTCTGATAGACGGGGTCTTCAAAACCCAGACGCCGACTGTTGATGGAATAAGCCTCGACGTCCACGAGAAAATCGTTGAGCTTTTAAACGCCCTCGTAAATGAGGCCCTAAGGTGATGGAATGAAGCTCGATGAGTTCATAACCAACAAGGAAAGCCTCAGGCTCATAGAGAGAACCCGCGAATACGCGCGGCACTTCTTCGAGAGGGAGGGAACCCACGGGTTCAGCCACGTTGAGAGGGTTCTGAACCTCTGTATGCACATCGGAAGGGAGGAAGGGGCGGACCTTGAGGTCTTGGCACTGGCGGCACTGCTCCACGACATAGCGAGACCCCTAGAAAGCTCCGGCAGGGTGGAGGACCACGCCGTTGAGGGCGCGCGGATAGCGCGGCAGTATCTCCGGAGCCTTGGCTACGCGGAGGATAAAATCGAGGAGGTTGCCCATGCCATAGAGGCCCACCGCTTTTCCCGCGGACCCGAGCCGAGAACCTTGGAGGCTAAGATACTCAGCGACGCCGACAAGCTCGACGCGATAGGCGCGATAGGGATAGCTAGGGTCTTTATGTACTCGGGAGAGCACGGGAGGGACATAGAGGCCTCCCTTAGGCACTTCGAGGAGAAGATACTGAGGCTCAAGGACCTGATGTACACTGAAACGGCGAGAAGGATGGCCGAGGAGCGGCACCGCTTTACTGAGGAATTCATCGAGCGCATAAGGCGTGAGATAGAGGGCGAAATCTGAACTTCTTCCTTCTCTTTCCCCTATAATAAGGTTTTTAAATGACTTCTAGAATTAAGGGTTAGCCCTTTAGGTTCATTCTTCAGGCAAAGGGAGGTGAGGAGATGAAGGCGCCAATCTGTGAGGTGTGTTTGAAGACCGACGATATTCTGTGCCCGGCCGACGAGAAAAAACTTCAGGATGGGGTTATTTCCGAGCTGGATGTTAAAGTCGCGAGACTCCTGTACAAGCTTATCGGCGACGTTGACATGGAGTTTAAGAAGGCCGTCGAAGCCGGTGACCTCATAGTCATTGTGGTTGGGGAGGGCGATGTCCCGATAACCATCGGCAAGGGCGGCAAGAACATCAAGGCCCTCATGAGGGAGCTCGGCAAGAGGATACGCGTCATCGAGGCTGTGGAAGTCAAGGGCACCGACGACGTTAAAAAGCTCGCCACGGACCTCCTCTACCCGGCGGGGGTCTTCGGTGTGAACATAGTCTACAAGCCCGGCGGGGGAACCTATTACAAGGTTCTCGTGCTCAACAGGGACAGGAGGAAGCTTCCTGAAAAGGCTGAGGTGCTGGAGAGCATACTCTCCCAGATAGCCGGGGAGGATGTTAAGATAAACTTCATCTGATTCCTTTTTCCCTATGGAGGTTTTGAGGATGTATCGGACGCACTACTCAAGCCAGATTACCGAAGAGCTGAACGGCCAGCGCGTTAGGGTCGCTGGCTGGGTCTGGGAAATCAAGGACCTCGGTGGAATAAAGTTCCTCTGGATAAGGGACCGCGAGGGCATAGTCCAGGTAACGGCCCCCAAGAAGAAGGTCGACCCGGAGCTGTTCAAGCTCATACCCAAGCTGAACGCCGAGGACGTCGTCGCCGTCGAGGGCGTGGTGAACTTCACCCCGAAGGCGAAGCTGGGATTTGAAATCCTTCCCGAAAAGCTTGAGGTGCTCAGCAGGGCCGAGAGCCCGCTCCCGCTCGATCCGACCGGCAAGGTCAAGGCGGAGCTCGACACAAGACTCGACAACAGGTTCATGGACGTCAGAAGGCCCGAGGTAATGGCCATATTCAAAATACGCTCGAGCGTCTTCAAGGCCGTTCGCGATTTCTTCCACAGCGAGGGCTTCATCGAGGTGCACACACCCAAGATAATAGCCACCGCCACCGAGGGCGGAACCGAGCTCTTCCCCATGAAGTACTTCGAGAAAGATGCTTTCCTCGCCCAGAGCCCGCAGCTCTACAAGCAGATAATGATGGCCACCGGCCTGGACAGAGTCTACGAGATAGCCCCGATATTCCGCGCCGAGGAGCACAACACCACGAGACACCTCAACGAGGCCTGGAGCATCGACGCCGAGATGGCCTTCATCGAGAACGAGGAAGAGGTAATGAACCTCCTCGAGAGGCTCGTCGCGCACGCCATCGAATACGTCCGCGAGCACAACGTCAAGGAGCTCCAGACCCTCGGCTTCGAGCTGGAGGAGCCAAAGCTGCCATTCCCGCGCGTCACCTACGAGGGGGCCCTGGAGATACTCGCGGACCTGGGCAGGGAAATTCCATGGGGCGAGGACATAGACACCGAGGGCGAGAGGCTCCTCGGAAAGTACATGCTCGAAAACGAAAACGCGCCCCTCTATTTCATATACCAGTATCCCAGCGAGGCAAAGCCGTTCTACATAATGAAATATGAGAACAGGCCGGAGATAAGCCGCTCCTTCGACCTCGAGTACAGGGGGATAGAGATAACCTCCGGCGGCCAGAGGGAGCACAGGGTTGACGTCCTCGTCGAGCAGATCAAGGAGAAGGGACTCAATCCAGCCAGCTTTGAGTTCTACCTCAAGGCCTTCCGCTACGGAATGCCGCCGCACGGCGGTTTCGGCCTCGGTGCCGAGCGCTTGGTGAAACAGATGCTCGACCTCAACAACATCAGGGAAGTCATCCTGTTCCCAAGGGACAGGAGAAGATTAACACCGTAACATCTTTATATCACCTTTTCCTTTTGGTGATTAGTTAACTACTCTTTGGAGGCTGGAGATATGAAAAAGGTAGCCGCTTTAATCCTGCTGGGCCTGATGATTCTCTCCCTGACACCTGTGGTGCACCTAGTAAAATCCGCAAGCGTGCCGGAATACGCCAGCATATCCAGCGTCTCCCTGGGTCTGGGAGACAAGGCTGTTCTGGGTCCGTTTGAGGTCCAGTTCGCCGACGCCAATCCCAACTGGAGCAAGATATACATTCAGGTCGACGGCCCCCAGGGCCCCCTCAGGTACGTCATCAGCCAGGATGGATACCTCCTCTATCCATCGAGCGCGAACGTCTACCTGAACGTGAGCCTCGTGTGGATCAGGTACGACACCAAGTCCATCCTCCTTGAGCTGAAATCGCCCCTCCAGAAGGTCCTCTCCGGCAAGAACCTTGTGGTTGGGAACGAGCTAACCCTGCCGGAGGGCTTCCCGCAGATTAAAATAAAGCTGACCTCGGTTTCCGGCGATACCGCCTCGTTCAAGGTCACCATGCCCTACGGCGACATATACACGCTCACCATAGACAAGGGCTCCGCCGGTAGCGTGAGGTACAAGCTTGACTCAAGCCACTCATACTCCAACTACCTGTCCATAGAGGTTACAAACACCGTGAACAACGGCGCCACGATAAACGTCTACGTCCCCAAGGTCGCATCCACAAACTTCCAGATCGTCAAAAAGGGCGGTGAGGTTAACCCGCCCGAGCAGGTTGAGACCGTCCTCCTCTACAACGACCTCCTCTACGTCAACGAGAAGCTCCCCATAACTGCGGACAACACCACGTACTACATCAAGCTCGTTTCAACGATTCCCGATGTGGTTAAGGTTGAGGCCTTCAGAGGGGACTACAGCCTGGGAACGATGCTCCTTGAGGTCGGAGACGAGCCAAAGAACGTTCCAAACGCCCCCCTGAAGCTCTCGGTTCAGAAGGTTGAGCCCGACTACAAGAGAGCGATAATCAGGGTTTACGGCCCTGCCGGTGCTCAGGTGACTCCGATTCTCAGGCAGGCCAACGTTATAGCCAAAATAGATGCCGTTCCAAAGGCGATGCTGCTCAACGACAACCTCGTGGTCACGATAAACGTTCAGAACCTCGGAAGGGGAGATGCCTACGACGTGAGCGTTGCCGCGCCGATACCCAACGACTTTGAGCTCGTGAGTATGACCAAAACCTGGACCCTTAAGACCTTCCCTGCCTTCACCAGCATGCCTGCGCTCATCTACGTCCTCAAGCCCACCAAGGTCGGCGAGTTTGAGATTGGGAAGGCCATAGTTACCTTCTACGACGACAAGAGCCTCGAGACCGGAAAGAAGAGGACGATATACTCCCCGATTCTCAGCGGCATTAAGGTCTACAACATACCCGCCATAGACGTCACCGCCCAGGCTTACAACGGCACCTGGGGCAACTACGTGAGCGCAAAGGTCGGCGATACCGTCAAGGTCAAGTTCATGCTCTCAGCTGACGAGGGCAACCCGGACTACGAGTTTGTAACGAACGCCACGCTCCTCCTAGACCTCCCGGCCAGCCTTGACGGACAGTCATCAATCAAGATAGGGACCATTAAGGCCGGAGAAACCAAGACGGTTCAGATAGACCTGACCGTGCTCAGGGAAAACCTCACCAACATAGGGGCTACGCTCGTCTACCTCGACCCGCTCGGAAACGAGCACAGGCTTGAGCTCGGCAACCTCGTTACCATCAACAGCATTCCGCCCAAGGTTATCGTGGAGGAGGTCAAAGTCTGGCCGACCCCGGAGGAGCTTCCGGGCTATGTCAACCAGACCCTCGCCAAGATGAGCGACCCCACTCCTCTCGCCGAGGAGCTCAAGGGTATTGCCGAAACCTACAGCCCAACCGGCAACCCATGGAAGCCGCTCGCGATACTCCTCATCATAGTGGCCTTCGTGCTCGCTGGAGTCGCCTACAAGTACTGGGACGAGTCCGAGAAGCTCAGGGAGAAGCTCGAGAGGAAGAAGAGCAGGCGCCCAGGAGGACTGCCGAAGAAGGCCGAGGAAGAGGAGAAGGAAAGCACCGAGATAACCGAACTCTGACCTTTCTTTTCCTTAAATTTATAAGCCCCTTTTCTCACTTCCTTCGGGATGGGAGATGTTCAGATACAAGCAGGTCATAGTCGCGAGGAAGGATTTGAAGCTCAGCAAGGGTAAGTTCGCCGTTCAGGTTGCCCACGGAGCGGTTACCGCTGCGCTGAAGGCTCAGAAGGAGAAGCCCGAGTGGTTCAAGGCCTGGTTCCACGAGGGGCAGAAGAAGGTCGTCGTTAAGGCCGAAAACGAGGGGGAGCTCTTCGAACTGAAGGCTCACGCGGAGAAGCTCGGCATCCCCGCGGCGCTCATCAGAGATGCCGGCTTAACCGAGATTCCTCCGGGAACGATAACGGTTCTGGCGATCGGCCCGGCCCCGGAGGAGCTAGTTGACAAGGTTACCGGCCATCTGAAGCTGGTGTGAGCCATGGACTACCGCGAGTTCTTCTCCCAGTTCATGTATCTGAGCGAGGGGCCCGGTATCGGCGGGAGGATAAAGGTCCATCCCGAGGATTTCGTGGTCATTGAAGACCCCCTTCCCTCGATTTTCGAGGGCAGGAAGCATGCCATCTTCTTCCTTAAAAAGAGGAACTGGGACACGATGAGCGCGGTGAAGGAGATAGCGAAGCGCGCCGGGATCAACTACAGGGACATCGGCTTTGCCGGGACGAAGGACAGGCATGCGGTGACGTATCAATACATAAGCGTGCCTCAAGATGCGAAGGAGAAGGTTGAAAACGTTCGGATCAGAGACGTTGAGCTCCGCTTCGTTTCCTACGGTCGGTTTATAAAACTCGGTCACCTCCTCGGAAATCGCTTCAAGATAATCGTGAGAGAGGTTGATGAAAAGGCCTTCGAGCGGAGTAAGGAAATAATGAGAGAACTCCGCGGTAAAGGCGGCTTTCCGAACTACTTCGGCTACCAGCGCTTTGGAGAGCGGCGCGTCACGAACCACCTCATAGGAAAGCTCCTCCTCCAGGGAGATTTTGAGGCTGCGGCGAGGCTGTTCCTCGGAGCACACGAGGGTGGCATGGAGGGCGACGAAGCCAGGAGGCGCTTCTGGGAGACGGGCGACGTTGAGAGGGCCTTAGAGGAATTTCCGAACTTCCTGCGCTATGAGAGAACGCTCCTCTACCGCTACAAGGAGACGGGAAGCTGGAGAAGGGCCTTCCTCTCGCTGCCCCTCCCGATAATGCGCATCTTCATCCACGCCTACCAGAGCTACCTCTTCAACATCTACATTTCCAGGAGGATTGAGAGGGGCATTCCCCTGAACGAGGCCCTCGTCGGCGATATCGTCGTTCAGGTCAAAGGGGGAATTCCCTACCGCGACAGAACGTACCGCGTCACCGAGACGAACATCGACTTCGTAAATGAAAAGATACGGCGCGGCGAGGCCGCCCTTAGTGGCCCGCTCTTCGGCTTTGCGATGAGGATGGCCAGGGGTCTTCCGGGGAAGCTTGAGGAGGAGATTCTTGCGGAGGAGGGCATAACGCTCGAGACCTTCAGAAAGCTTCCCAAGCCGATGGCCGAGCCCGGCGGCAGGAGGGAGCTTCTGATTAGGCCCCTAGGAATGACCTACGGCTACATCCCCGGAACGGGCATGTACTTCCGCTTCTTCCTTCCGAAAGGAACATACGCAACCAGCGTGCTCAGGGAGATAATGAAGGACCACTGATGTCCAGTAAGCCTTTTATCGACTTTTTTCAAGCAGATTGCGGGTGAGAGGATGATAAAGGCAATATCCCTAGACATAGACGGCACTATCACTTATCCTGACAGGCGGCTCCATGAAGATGCCCTGAGGGCGATAAGGCTCGCTGAGAGCCTGGGCGTTCCCGTCATGCTGGTCACCGGCAACTCCGTTCCCTTCGCGGAGGCAATGGCGATAATGATAGGCACCAGCGGCCCGGTGGTGGCGGAGGACGGTGGAGCCCTGTCCATAAGGGACGGACGGCTGAGAAAGAGGATTTACCTGACGAAGATGGACGAGGAATGGATTCTCTGGAGCGAGGTGAAGAGACGCTATCCAGAGGCAGTCATGAGCTTTTCGATGCCGGAGCGGAAGGCCGGCCTCGTGATTCTGAGGACCATCCCCGTCGAGGCCGTGAAGGATATAATAGCGGAGCTCGGGCTCAACCTCATCGCCGTTGATTCAGGCTTCGCGATACACGTCAAGAAGCCATGGATAAACAAGGGTACCGGGCTTGAAAAGGCCTGCGAGGTGCTCGGGATAGAGCCCAAGGAGGTCGCCCATATCGGGGACGGGGAGAACGACCTCGATGCCTTCAGAGTAGTCGGTTATCGCGTCGCCGTTGGCCAGGCGCCGGAGAGCCTGAAAAGAGAAGCCGACTACGTGACGAAAAAGACCTACGGGGAGGGCGGAGCGGAGGGAATCCTTCACGTACTGGAGAAGTTCGGCTACCTTGGTGATGTCGATGAGGATCCGCTTGGCGACTCTCGATGACGTTGAGGGGATAGTTGCACTCCACACGGCCGGCGAGAGGTTCAACGGCGGCATCTACGAACGCTACAGCAAGGGCGGGCCATGGACGGCGGTTGAGACCTGCGCGATACACATCAATAACCTTCTGCGGGATAACCAGCTGGTCGCCGTTGCTGAGTTGGACGGAGAAATCGTGGGCGAGGTGGAGGTTCTATTCTCTGAGGAGCCAATTAACGGGAAGCTTATGCAAATAGCCCATATTGACGTCATCGAGGTTCACCCGGATTACAGGGGCAGGGGCATTGGAAGGGCGCTCATCGAGTTCGTTGAGGAGGTCGCTAGGGAGCGGGAGGTCGAGATGCTGACCGTCCAGCCGGATACGGATGCGGAGGGGTTCTACAGAAAGCTCGGCTTTAACGTTGAACTCTTCACGGGAACGATCCTGTGGGTGCCCGCGAAGGGAAGGGGGACGGTAGAACCTTTGGAGTTTGGCTGGGAGGACGTTAAGAACCTCGAACTGGTCGCTGGTCGCTTCCAAAGCTCCTACAGCATGTTCTTCTCGGCCTTTAAGGACAACATCGCTGGGATTCACTATACCGTAGAATCAGGAAGGAGCGGCGGCTCGTACTACGCGCTGAAAAACCTTCCGGGGAGAGAGGGCGTTGCGCTCCTGCTCTGGGGCAGGATTGAGGATTTGAAGGCGGTTCTTGGCAGGGCGAAGATCCTCGGGTTTGAGCGGGTTCTGACACTCCTGCCGGGCAGCGTTGAGAGCTTCGGCGCTGAAAAGGTGGGAAAAATTAAGATACTCGCGAAGGAGCTCACCTGAGGAACTCAATGGCGAGGGCAACTTCCATCGCCGTTCCGAGATGGAGAACCTCCTCGTCAACGTCGAACCTGGGATGGTGGTGCGGGTAGATTATCCCCTTTTCCTCGTTGTATATTCCGAGCGTCAGGAACGCTCCTGGGACTTTCTGGAGGTAAAAGGCAAAGTCCTCGGCCCCCATGGTTGGCTCAACATCGCCATACCTCAGACCGTACTTTTCGGCCACCTTTCTGGCAAAAGCCGCCATGTTCTTATCGTTAACGGTCGGCGGGACGAGCTCCTCTATTGACAGCTCGTAGGAAGCCCCGTGCGCCTTCGTGACACCTTCGAGTATCTCCCTCATGCGCCTCTGAATCAACTCGCCTACCTCGTGCTTGAAGAACCTTATCGTCCCCTTCATCTCGACTTCCTCTGGAATCACGTTGAAGGCCGTTCCGGCGTGTACTGCAGTGACGCTGACAACTCCCGTCTCAATCGGAGGGACGTTTCTGCTCGCTATGGTCTGGAGTGCAAGTATTGTTTCCGCCGCTATCGGGATGGGGTCAACGGTCTGGTGCGGCGATGCTCCGTGGCCGCCTTTTCCTATTACCCGTGCCTTGAATATGCCCGCACCGGCCATGAACGGGCCTTCCTTTATGCCGATGATCCCGCTCGGGAGGTCGTGCCAGACGTGGAGGCCGAACACCGCATCCACGCTCTCCAAGGCTCCCCCTTCGATCATCTTCACCGCTCCGTTGCCGCCCTCCTCGGCCGGCTGAAAGATGAGCCTCACCCTGCCGTTGAACTCATCGATGTGCTCCGAGATTATCTTTGCGGCTCCAAGGAGCATGGCCGTGTGTGCGTCGTGTCCGCAGGCGTGCATTTTTCCGGGAACGCGGGACTTGTAGGGGACGTCGTTCTCCTCCTGAACGGGCAGAGCGTCCATGTCCGCCCTGAGGGCTATTGTCTTCTCGCCATCTCCGATGTCTGCTATTATCCCGGTTCCGACGCGCTTTATCCTGTACCCCCATTCACGGAGGTGCTCCTCCACAATTTCCGAAGTTCTCTCCTCCTCGTACTTGAGCTCGGGGTACATGTGGAAGTCCCTTCTCCAGGCTATTATCTCGTCCTTAATCCTCAGGGCTTCGTCGAGTGGGTTCATGGTCTCACCTGGAATGAAAATCGTAAAACTCCCATATTAACTTTTCGATGCTTATCTTAATGAACTTCACAACTTCTGAAAACGTTGCCTCTTTCAGCCGATGCTGAAGCTTTTGGCAAAAATTCACTCGAATAAGGCAGGTTCAAAGGAATTCTTCACTAAAAACCACACACTCAAAAAGGCGAACCCTCTCAAGAAGCTCCTCAAAAAGAATCACTAGCCTTTGATCAAACTTTTCGCCAGAAAAGCAAACTTTGCAGAGCAAAGTTTGACCAAAATATTCCCTTTTTGTCAAGTTGGCTGGAGCCTAGAGCGTGCACTTTAAAATTTGCCTGTGGGGGGGTTTAACTTTAAAACAGGCTGTTGAACTAGTTTCACTCTTATTCTGGCGTCCGAAGGACGCCTTGAGTGAGTGAAACGCTGTAAAAGTGGTAATTGGGGAGTAAACCACCTGATAAGCGTTTTTAGAATTGCACGCCATTTTTCCATCAACGCTTTGCGTCAGCAAAGGGTTGATGTGGTGGGCCCGCGGGGATTCGAACCCCGGACCTCCACCTTGTCAGGGTGGCGTCATAACCAGTCTAGACCACGGGCCCGACCCAAGGATGGTGGACCGGCCGGGATTTGAACCCGGGGCCTCCGCCTTGCCAAGGCGGCGCTCATACCAGGCTGAGCTACCGGCCCACACCCAACAGCTCCGCACGGCTCTAAAACCCGGCTCTCATCCCTCTCCGGGCCCTCACCCGTGCGGGCATTTACCTATCATCGGGTGGGCTTTATAAACTTTACGCTTTGCTCCTTCGCCTTTGTGTCCCCTCCGGAGCGTTTTGAAGGTAAGAGCGCCCAACCGACGGCTGGACTTGTGAACGTTGGTCAACCGAAGAGTGGCGAGTCATGGGATAAGGTTTATAAGACTCTCCCCCAACCAACCGTGAGGCGAGACCGGTGGGACGGGAGATAACCGAGGAGAAGCTCCAGAGGTACTTTAAAATCACCGCTGAAGCGCTGGAGACCCTTGAAATAGCGGTTCATGAGAAGAGCCTTTTAAGAACCGTTGCGGAGGACTTCCTCACCATGGCGAGGAGCTATTTTGAGGACGCCAGGTACTACTACGAGAAAGGTGACTACGTGACTGCCTTTGCCGCGCTCAACTACGCCCACGGTTTCATCGATGCCGGCGTAAGGCTCGGAGTCTTTAGGGGAGAGGATGACAGACTGTTTGCCTTTGGCTGAGGTGGGAGCTATGGGAGACTACGTGGTTGTTTTGGAGGCACCCATTATAGTGAGGGACGTCGAAACGAGCGAGGACGCGATAAACGTGGCGGTGAGCAAAGTTGCGAAAGCCCTCAACAAGGAGAAGCTCGACTTCGTGCGCGTTGAAATCGGCTACTCCCAGTGCCCGGTATGCGGGGCCCACTTCGAGAGCGCCTTCGTCATAGGCTCGGTGGGTCTGGTTGGGATGTACCTGACGATCAAGGTCTACAACGCTCAAACCATCGAGCACGCCGAGAGGATAGCCAAGGCCGTCATCGGCAAGGCCCTCAAGAAGGTTCCGCTCAAGGTCTACGAGATAAGGGAGCTCACCGAGGAGGAAGAGGGGAACGGTCTGGAGCTGGACGGTTGATCACGTTTCTTTCTCTTCGTTGCTCGTCTCTTCTTCCCGCTCAGTGTCTAGGTAAACTTTGAGTGCCCCCAGGCTATTTAGCGGGTACCTCACCGCCCCTATTGTGATCATGACGGGGAGCGTCCAGATTCCGAGGCCCAGGTTGTACTGAAGGACCATCAATCCATCAACCAGCACGAGACCGGCGCCAAGGGCAAAGTATCCCCCGGTGTTCTTTTTCACCACGCGCCAGATCTCCTCAATCAATCCGATGTTTTTTGTGAAGTAGTAGGCTGGAACCACCAGCGCGAAAGCCGGAGACGCCACGAGTCCTGCCAGAACGTTGCTGAATGGGCCTAAAAGCGCCATTGGAATCGCCAGGAGTATTAGAACCAGTAGCAGTACGATGAAAACCAGAATCTCAGAAGCGGCGAGGGCGGGGATCGCGCGGAGGCCCGAGGTGAGCGAGTCCTGGAGCCTTCTTTCAGTTCCCGCCGACAGCCCAACGGCAAAATCCACCATGGCGTATCCAAAGCCCAGCGTGGCCAGAAAGACGAATATCGCGAAGAGTATGAATACCGACAGTCCGCGTTTCAGGTCTTCCCTTGCCCTCAGGTACTCGTTGTACGTGTCCTCATAGACTATCAAGTCACCCACGGTCACCGTGGACTTGTTCGGTCTGTAGTACTCGTCATCGCATTTCATCCCGTGGGAGCCGAAGAAGTCGGGGTTAGTATCAAGGACGTTGTGGCAGACTATGGCGTCGTTTTCCTTGGTCATCCTTTCCATTATCCTCTTGAGCCGTGAATAGTCATGAAGGGGACCGTTGATGAGGGGAAACGGCAGTGCATAGGTCACCAGAAGTGCTATGGCTAGCAGGGCGAGAAATTTCCTATTCCTGAGTGTTGCGGATACATTCAGGTCGACAGTTTCCATAGTTACATCGATGAATGGTATTGACGTGGAGCCTTTTAAGCTTTTCTTCCCCGCCACCAACAAAGCTTTTAAGCACTCACCAATCAACCAACGACATAACCGGTGGAGGTTTTGCCATGACAAAGTTCATATTCGTCACTGGTGGTGTCGTCAGCGGTCTTGGAAAGGGTATAACCAGCGCTTCCCTCGGAATGCTCATGAAGGCGAGGGGCTTCAGAACGACCAACATCAAGATAGACCCCTACCTCAACTACGACGCCGGAACCATGAACCCCTACCAGCACGGCGAAGTGTTCGTCCTCGACGACGGCGGCGAGGTTGACCTCGACCTTGGCAACTACGAGCGCTTTCTGGACACCAGCCTGAGTTTTGACCACAACATAACCACTGGGAAGGTATATTCTGCTGTCATTGAAAAGGAACGCAGGGGCGACTACCTCGGTGCCACCGTGCAGGTCATTCCGCACATCACCAACGAGATAAAGGAGCGCATAAGGGAGATAGCTCGCGACCACGACGTCGTTGTCGTCGAGATCGGCGGAACCGTCGGTGACATAGAGAGCATGCCCTTCCTTGAGGCTGCCCGTCAGATGCAGCTCGAGGAGGGAAGGGAGAACGTCGCTTTCGTTCACGTTACCTACGTGCCGAAGCTCAAGGTCGTCGGCGAGCAGAAGACGAAGCCGACCCAGCACAGCGTTAAGGAGCTTAGGAGCCTTGGAATCCAGCCCGATGCTATAGTGGCCCGCTCGGAGGACCCGCTCGAGGAGAGCGCCAGGAGGAAGATAAGCCTCTTCACCAACGTCCCGCCGGAGGCGGTCATAAGCGCCTACGACGTTGAGGACACCTACGAGGTTCCGCTCATGCTCGAGAAGGAGGGTCTTGCAAACTATCTTACCCGCAGGCTCGGCCTTCCTGAGAGGGAGCCGGAACTCGACGCCTGGCGCGAGATGGTCGAGAGGTACAAGTCCTTAGAGGACACAGTTGAGATTGCCGTGGTGGGCAAGTACGTCAAGCTTGCCGATTCGTACCTCAGCATAAAGGAGGCGTTAAAGCACTCGAGCGTCGCCAACGGCGTGAAGGTGAAGATACGCTGGATCGAGGCGGAAGACCTCGAGAAGAGCGGAACAAAGCTCCTCGAAGGCGTTGACGGCATAATAGTTCCCGGCGGCTTCGGGGCGCGCGGGACGGAGGGCAAGATGCTCGCGGCCCGCTACGCTCGGGAGAACGACATACCTTTCCTTGGGATATGCTTCGGCTTCCAGCTCACGGTTGTTGAGTTTGCGCGCAACGTTCTGGGGCTGAAGGGTGCGCACTCCACCGAGATAGACCCCCAGACACCGCACCCCGTCGTTGACCTGATGCCGGAACAGAGGGACCTCGACAAGCTCGGCGGAACGATGCGTCTCGGTGCCTATCCCGTCAAGGTAAAGCCAGGAACCCTTGCGAGGGAACTCTATGGGAAGGAACTGATCTACGAGCGCCACAGGCACCGCTGGGAGGTCAACCCGGAGTACATAGAGAAGTTTGAGAAGGCCGGCTTAATCTTCAGCGGAATAGCCGGGGACGACGAGAGGAGGATGGAGATACTTGAGCTTCCGGAGAAGAGGTACTTCATAGCAACCCAGTTCCACCCAGAGTTCAAGTCCCGCCCCATGAATCCGGCACCGGTATTCAGGGGGCTCGTCAAGGCTGCAAAAGAAAAGAAGTACGGGGCTTAAACCTCTATCCCGAGCTCACGCAGCTCTTCATCAACTTTTTTCAGTTCTTCCATCCTCTGGATTTCCTTGTAGAACGCCACTCCAGCCACCCAGAGAAAGAGGTACAGCAGGGCGTCGAAGGGTGCCTGGAGGAACGCCGAGACGTACGGGGCTATGTTCTCTGGGAGGGCCATCTGCGTCACGAATGCTATCGGACTCGCCACCATCATAATGGCGACCACTCCCACCCCAAGAAGAACACCGAAACCGGTTGTTGAGATGACGTTCCTGAATGCCACTCCAAAGGCCTCGAAGGCCGCCCCGATGCTCCCTCTATCCACGTAGAAGGGAATTGCGAGGGCAGAGAGGCCAACGGTGAAGGCTAGGACAAAGAGCACCAGGAGCAGGCCGAGGAACACGAGCACGATTCCCGCTGGCATCAGAGCGGCCCCCAGGGCTATCGGAATCGCGGCGAGGGCTATGAAGACTATCATTATGAGGCCGTAGACGAAGTTTATCAGGATTACCCCCGGGAAGTGCCTCAGCCCGTCCATCAGAATGCCGGTTAGGGAGTATTCCTTGCCCTTTATGTACATGAAGATTCCTTTCGTAACGCCGTATTCGAAGATTGCCCCGACTATGATGGCGATAACCGAGTAGATTGCGAGTCCCTTGAGAAGCTCCATGATCATGCCCATCTCGTCTTCGCCTATTGGCGTTCCGTACTCCTCGATGATGACGTTTCCCTTCTGCATGCTCGTTTGATTGTACTCGTAGCCGATGTCGCTGGGGATCAGGTATGCCCCTAGTGGGGCCATCATGAGGCTCATGACCAGCACAAGCAGGTAGAGTCTCTTGTTCCTGAGAACCAGTGAGAATGCGTTCGTGAAGGCGTCGATCGCTCCCATGCCACCACCTGATGGAGTAATGGGGGAGAGTATTTAAAAATCCTTCCAGAAAAGCTTATAAACGAACCCCCCAAAGTGGCGATAGGTTGAGTATTAAGCTCATGAGGTGAGATAAATGGCTATATGGCAGGGAAGGTCACTCAAGAAGCCTTCAGGCGGAAGGATTATCCTCGCTAGGAAGAAGAGGAAGAGGGAGCTTGGAAGGGAGCCGGCTTTCACCAAGGTCGGTGAGGACAGGGAAAAGAAGAAGATAATCAGAACCTACGGCGGAAACAGGAAGGTCAGGCTCATCGAGGCCCTCTACGCCAACGTCTTCGAGAATGGCAAGGGGAAGAAGGTTAAGATAATCAGCGTCATCCAGAACCCGGCCAACAGGCAGTACGTCAGGAGGAACATCATCACCAAGGGCGCCATCATCGAGACCGAGGCCGGCAAGGCCATCGTCACCAGCAGGCCCGGCCAGGACGGCGTCGTCAACGCCGTTCTCATCAAGGAGGAGAGCGCCTGAATTCTTTTCTCTTCAATTTGAGCTTTTCTCTCGAATTTGCAATTGACCGGTATTTAACGTCCGCTTTCTAGGGATATAGAACTCAACGATAGGAAAGAAAAGGTCAGAGCTCCAGCTCTTCCCGGTACTTTCTCAGTTCCTTCTCCATTATTCTCCTCGCCTGCTCCTCGACCATGGGCTTTACGAGCTCTATGACTCGCTCCTTCAGCTCCTCAAGGCCTTCGCCGTTGAGCGCCGAGATTCTGAGGGGTTCAAGGCCTTTAGCTCTGACGAACTCCTCTACCTTTCTAATCTTCTCCTCGTCGGCTATGTCCACCTTGTTGAGGACTATGATGAAGGGGAACTCGCCGAACTCGGCGTAGATTTCCTCGAACAGGTGGGTCTGTTCCTCAATGGGATAGCCGCAGTACTCGCTGGGGTCGAAGATGTAGACGATGACCTTTCCGAGGTGCTTGAGCGCCAGGATGGCCTGCCTCTCGACCTCGTTCCTCTCGCTCAGCGGCCTGTCTAGAAGGCCGGGCGTGTCTATGACCTGGTACTTGAGGTAGTGCTCCTCGAACTGGCCAACGTTTATGCCCTTGGTCGTGAACGGGTATGTGGCAACCTCGGGTCTGGCGTTGGTTAACGCCCGCAGCAGTGTTGACTTGCCCACGTTGGGGTGACCGGCTATGACGACGGTTGGGAGCCCAAGGTCAACGACCGGCAAATCCTTCAGCACGTTCCTCGCCTGGTTGAGGTACTCAAGGTCGTCGGCTATGTCCCTGAGAACGTCAGCAACGCGGCCGTAGAAGGCCCTTCTGAGCCGGGCTATCTCCTCCGGGTCCCTGGAGTACCGTATCTTCTCAACGTACCTCTGCTCCAGGTTCCTTATCGTCTTTATCGCCCAGTTGACCCTCGCAAGGGAGCGGTGAAACTGGTCCCTGTCAACGAGCGTGTCAACCAGCTCCCTGTAGAACGCTGGCAGCTCCGAAACGCCCGGCGTTCTGTCCAGGAGCTTTCTGAGGTTGTCCCTCACCACGTTTGAGACAGTTCTTACGCGGAGCTCCTCCCTCTGCCTCGCCTTTGCCCTCGGACCGCCCTTGGGCGTGAAGGCCGATGCGGCTTTCTCGGCCCTCCTGAAGGCCTTGTCGATGAGCTCGTCAGCGGTAAGCACGGTCGGCATTTTTTCGAACGGGTTCTTCATCTCTCCCACCTCTCCTTTTCTCTCGCGATGTTGGGCTTTTCGGCTGGGTATTTAAAGGTTCGCTAAAGCTCGATGGTCTTGCCTACGTGCAGCGGCTCTATCCTCTCACCGAGCATGGCCTTCAGGTACGCATAGGAGTCAATGCCAGTGCAGTGGCCGGCGTAGAGCCGTTCGGCCTCTATCCTCTCGGCGACTTCATCGAGGATTTCCCTCTTGGCACCGTTGAGATGAAGGCCTCCTATCAGCGCTCTGACCGGCTTCCCGCTCACATCCTCCGCATGCCACGCGATATTCAGAACCCCCGAGTGACCGCAGCCGGTGACAACGGCGGCCCCATCGCCGAGGTCGATTATCAGCGCCATGTCGTCCGGAACGGAGTCCCTCTCCAGTTTTCCGTCCCTTTCAACGTAGCCCACCGCCCTGTCCCACGTGCGCCTGAGTATCTCCCCCGAACTCCAGAACCCCGGTGTGAACTCGAAGGGCTCTTTCCTGAGAACGAACTCCGCTCCCAGCCCTTCAAGTTCCTCCCTGCTGAACGGGATGCCGATGTCCCTTCTTTTGGGTTTCAGGGCTATTCTGTTCCTGAAGATTTCCGGATGGCCGATGACCTTCAACGGCTTCGTTCTGGCTTCGAGGAAGGCCTTCATTCCCCCCGTGTGGTCGTAGTGTCCGTGGGTGATGAAGAGGAAGTCTATCCCGTCCACGTCGATTCCCAGCTCCCCCATGTTGTGAAGGAGCACGCTCCCATCCGTGCCGGTATCAACGAGAACCCTGGTTCCTCCGTGCTCAATGAGCGCTGAAAAGCCGTGGGCGCCGAGGAGACCCTTTCTAAACCCGGCATGGTTTTCGTATATCACGGTCAGTTTCATCACGACCCCTCGAAAAGTTTATGTTCTGGGGAATTAAAACCCTTGGTGTGGTTGCCATGGTTAACATCGGTGAATACGTAGCCCCCTTGGTTTCAGGCATCGTCGTTGCACTTTCGTCTTGGCTTTCCATCAGCCCCGAGGGATACTTCGTCTCAAACCTCCTTCACAGCATCGATCCGGCCTACGCGGACTACCTGGTGCCCGCCTATCTGGGGGTTACCTTCGCGGTTCTCTTCTACTTCAAGGAGAAGATAGCCCTCGGTTCCCAGAACGCCCTCCGGAAGAGCTTCGACTCTGACACGAGGTATCTTCTCTACGCCGCCATCTTCACGGTTCTCCTCGGTTACCCCATACTCGCCGGGGTCAGGGACGTTATCGGCCCCCGGACCTCAGACATGGTAAACGCCGCGATTGGCGTTGTGATAATCATCCTCGCTCTGCTCGCGGGCACGAAGTCGGGGGCACCCTTTAAGGGGCTGGAGAGCCGTATTCGAGAGGAAAAGGGAGAGGCAACTCTCCTCGATGCAATAATATCCGGCCTCTCGCAGGGAATCACACTCCTTGGCGGTCTTTCCAGGAGTGGACTGGTTCTCCTGGGTCTCCTGTGTACAGGCATAAGCGTGAGGCGGGCCCTTGAGTTGAGTTTTATCGTGGCCCCCGTGTACTTTGTCATGAAGCTCGCGTTCCTCGGCGGCTGGGAGCCCGCGCTCCCGGTTTCGCTGCTGTTCACGGCTTTCCTCGCCGCGTTCGTCGTCAGCATCGTAACGATGAAAGCCCTCGTAAGGCTCTCGGAGTCCATTGGCCAGAGGGCTTTTCTGGTCGTCTTTGGCTCAATCGCCGTCGCTGTTTACCTGCTGGGGGTGATTCTATGAAGGCCGTCGTTCTCGCAGCCGGGAAGGGTGAGAGGCTACGCCCGCTGACAGATGACAGGCCAAAGGTTATGCTCAAGGTCGCAAACAGGGCGATAATCGAGTACGTGCTTGAGAACCTCGATCCTTTCGTGGACGAGTTCATCGTGGTGGTCCGCTACGAGAAGGAGAAGCTGATGGCCACCCTCGGGGACGAGTTCAACGGAAAGCCGATAACCTACGTCGAGCAGCTCCCGGGGGACGGAACGGCCAAGGCCATAGAATCGGCGGGCAAGTTGATCGGGGACGAGGAGTTCATAGTTGCGAACGGGGACATATACTTCGAGATAGACGGTGTGAAGGAGCTCGTGAGTGCCTTCAGAAGGGAAAGGGCCGATGCTGCGCTGCTCGTCAAGGAGTTCGATGATTTGAGCCATTTCGGCAAGATCGAGGTCAAGGAAAACCTAGTCACGGCCGTTAAGGAAAAGCCCGGCAGGGTCTCGGGCTACGCGAACCTTGGGGTCTACATCTTCAAACCAGACGTCTTCCACTTCATCAAGAAAACTCCCCTCAGCAAGCGCGGGGAGTACGAGATAACCGACACGCTCAACTTGATGCTGGATGCCGGAAGGAGAGTAACCTACGCCGTCTATTCCGGCTACTGGAACGACGTTGGCAGGCCGTGGAACATGCTGGAGCTGAACGAATACCTCCTCAAGAACAAGCTTAAACACAGCATCAGGGGCATCGTGGAGGAAGGCGCCACGGTGGTTCCCCCGGTTGAAATCGGGGAGGGTACGGTCGTCAGGAGCGGGACCTACATAATCGGGCCGGTTAAGATAGGCAGGAACTCCCGCATCGGACCGAACTGCTTCATAAGACCGTACACCAGCATAGGTGACAACTGCCACATAGGCAACGCCGTGGAGGTTAAGAACTCCATCATAATGGACAATTCCAACGCTCCGCACCTCAACTACGTCGGGGACTCGATAATCGGGGAGAACACTAACCTCGGCGCTGGCACTATCACAGCAAACCTGAGGCACGACAAGGGCACGATAAAGGTTGAGATAAAGGGCAAGCTCGAGGACTCCGGAAGGAGGAAGCTCGGGGCGATAATAGGCCACAACGTCAAGGTGGGCATAAACGTTAGCATCTACCCCGGTAGGAAGATAGGGAGCAACTCCTTCGTCGGGCCAGGCGTGATAGTTGACAGAAACGTTCCAAGCGGGAGCCTCGTGGTGGCGAAGCAGGAGAAAACGGTGATGACGAGATGAATTGGCACGATCTTGTCTCCATAATCAATTTTATCTCCAGATGGGTGCTGTTCTTCGCGGTGTTTTACAAAACGTATCAGACGAGAGAAAAGAGCTGGATGCTTCTGACGACCGCCTTTTTTATCAACGTTCTGGACATCGAGAGCTACATTTTTAAACCCCTTGGCATTGAGATCGCTCACGATGCCTACAGAATCGCCTCGAAGATACCCAACTTCTTCATAGCGACGCTGCTGATCTGGGGTGCTCTTCACCTCAAATATCGCACGAGCAAGTTCAAGCACGTGGTTGCCATCTCCGTGCTCCTGGTGCTGTCCTATGTGTGGCTGTTTCTGCTGGCCGCCAACGCGTTCCACGACAACTTCTTCATTGAGTCCACGTTTCCATCCCTCGTCTACGGCGCCGCCCTGATATATTTCGGCATGATTCTGAGGGAAAAGGAGATATCCGACCGCAGTATAGACTCGCTGTTCCCGATAGGGTTGATGCTCCTGGGTGTTCTGAACCTGACCTATCCGGTCACCCGTCACATCGAGTGGTTTGCTCCCATTGGTTTCTTCCTGGGTGCGCTCTTCCGCATCATGGCCGCGGTGGGGGCGGTTAAATTCGTGTTCATACCGTTTCCACCCGCCAGGGCTCCCCCAGTGCCAAAGAAGAACATTCCCCCCGGTGCCTATCTCTGTCCCTCAAGGGAGAAGGCCTCGGAGAAATTCGGCAGTATCGAGGAGGCCTCAAACCTTGTGATGATAACCCGGGAGAACATAGACTCCATAGTCGGTAAGGTTCACCCCAGCGCCCTGGTTTTCTGGGTCACCAGGGTCATGGAGGGGCAGATACACAAATCCCCCGAGATATACGCTATAAGCCCCACCAAGATAGACATACTGACCGACTTGATAGCCAAGGCCGTCGAGAGCGGATACAGGGTTGTTTACGTTGATGCCGTCGAGTACCTGATCGTGGAGAACGGCTTCGAAAACGCCCTTAAGTTCCTCCTCAACGTGAAGGACCACGTGCTCGTCGCGGGCGGAACGCTGATCCTGGTGGTTGACCCTGGAACCCTCGACAAAACCCAGAGAAGAATTTTAGAAAGGGAATTTCCGGGGGGGTAACCCCCTCAATCGAGTCCCATCTTCTCAAGGAAGCGCTTGTAGTAGTGGGTGTCCTTTTCAAGCTCCGCCTTCTGGAGGAGCTGTCTCTCGATGGCCCTGAGTGCGTCGTGGACTGCCTGTATCGCACCCCATGTTTCTCCGGTTGCTATGAACACCCCCCTGTCGGTGACGACACGCATTCTGGCCTGGTAGAGGTGCACTCCCCTGAAGCGCTCGTTGAAGCGCCTGATGTAGAGGTAGATTATGCCTTCCTGGCCAAGGAGGTCTTCGTAGCCGTCAACGAAGCGCCTCACGTCCTCAATTATCCTCTCCCTCGTGAAGTCGCTGAGTACATCCGCATCTCCGCCAAGCTGGAGGTAGAAGCGGACCTCCTTCTCAACCATCCTTGAGATTGGCAGGAGCATGTCCTTGACGGTGAGGATTCCCCTGACCCTGTTGCCCTCGTCAACGACAACCAGTCCGTCTATGTCGTTGTCCATCATCGTCTTGACGGCGTCCCTCAGCGTTGCCTCGGCGGGTATGGTTATAACACCCCTTATCATCACGTCGCGGAGCTGCATGCTGAAGGGAGGTATCTTTTCACCGGCGACCTCTCCGTACTGGGCCTTGAAGCGGGGCTTGATGAACCTTATTATCAGGTCGTGCAGGGTAACAAGGCCTTCGAGCCTTCCCTCCTCGTTGACCACGGGTATCCTTGAGATCGCGTGGTCGCGCATTGTTGCGAGCGCCTTTGCAACAGTGTCGTCGGGCTTCAGGGTTATAACGTCCTTCGTCATGAAGTCTTCGACTTTCTTTTCCCCGAACTCCTCCTTAACGATCCTGTTGAGGAGCTCCATATCGCTTATAACTCCAATGATTTCAGCCTTGCTCTCCCCAACCGGGAGGGAGCGCAGGTCAACCTCAATCATGAGCTTGGCGGCCTTGCTAAGGTCCTCATCCGGCTTGATAACCGGAGCGGTCTTGTAGACGTCCCTAACCTTGGCTTTGGTTGGGTCCCACTTGAGGTGGGAGCGTACTATCAGGTCCTGGGTCAGGACTCCCTTGTACAGGTTTCCGTCGAAGACCAGAATAAGGTCAGGGTCTTCCTTCTCAAAAATTCCGATCGCCTCAGAAAGCGGGGCGTCGATGTCTATTTTCTGGAACCTGTCGGTCATAACCTCCTGCACAAGAATACCGACCATTTCTGCCACCTCCTTTTCACTTATTATTAGGGCGGCCGATAATTTAAACTTTTGCAACCGAGAGCTTTTAGTTAACTCAGGTTAATAAATCTTTCGCGGAAAGATTTATAAAACTCCCGCGAGAACTCTCCATCGCGCCGGGGTAGCCTAGCCTGGGAAGGCGCGGGACTCGAGATCCCGTGCGCGTTGCGCACCAGGGTTCAAATCCCTGCCCCGGCGCCAACTGCCGAGCCCCTTGGGGGGTTGCTCCCCAAATTTTCATACTTCTTATTGTGTTTCCCTTGTGTAGAACGTCCTTTGGACGTTGAAATGAGTGAAACCTCAGTCAAGCCGGCGTGTTTGAATAAAACCCCAAACTTACCGCTAAAATTGAAAAGGAGATGCAACTCTCTCGTTCATATTTTACGGAATTTTGACTTTTGCTCAAGCTTTTTCTAAAAGCTTGCTCAGGTCGTTATGTACGCCCCGTCCTTTTCCACTATAACCGTGTGCTCGAACTGGCTCACCAGGCCGCCGCGAACCTCCCTCAGTATCTGGTAGCTGTAAATCGCTCCGGCCCTGTCAAGCTGAGCCAGGGCGAGCTTGAGCTGACCCTCCGGCATGAAGCCCTGGAGCCAGCGGTAGGCGAAGGGGAGGCCGTTGTACTCCCTCTTTATGTGCATGAGAAGCCTCCTGGCCTGGGCCATCCTCACCGGCCTGTCGCGGATGTGCATGAATATGAGCGCCGGTGGAACTTCTATGACCTGCCCGGCACCAGTGGTCGCGAAGGGCTCTATCGCGATGACGTCCCCCTCCTTGAGGACGTAGCTGTCGTTGGGGCGGTATATGTTCGGGATGCTTATACCGGCGTGGAGCTTGTAGCGCTCTATTTTGTGACCGCTGAGATTGACTATTGGATTGAAGCCGTAACCGCGTATGGTCTCCTCTATTGCCTTTCCAATCTCGCTTATTTTGACACCCGCGCGTATCACGCTTATGGCGTTCTCAAGTGCTTCCTTGGAGGCGGCCATCAGGTCGTCCTCTTCCATCCCCACCCTGAACGTTACGGCGGTGTCCGCTATGTATCCGTCCACGTGAACGCCGAGGTCGACTTTGAGGTAGTCCCCTTCCTTGAGGACGCTATCGTCGCCCTTGTACGGCGTGTAGTGGGCAGCGATTTCGTTTATCGATAGATTGCACGGGAAGGCGGGCTTTCCACCGAGTTCGACTATGCGCCTCTCCACGAACTCCGCGATGTCGTAGAGCTTTGCCCCGGGCTTTATCATGTCGACAACTTCCTTCTTCACTTGGCGTGCTATCTCCCCTGCCTTTATGAGTGCCTCTCTCTCGTCCACTTTCTATCACCGCCATAAGAAGGCCCTATTACCCCTTAAACCTTTCCACTCCGGGAAAAACCTTTTATTTAATGCAGACCCTACCTCTACGGTGGGCCCATGCTAGAGCTCAGAAAGTACATCAACATCTCTGACGACATCTTCGTGGTTAAGAATCTCATCGGGGCAATCCTGCAGGGTGTGGGGCTGGCGTACCTCTTCCCCGTGTTGCTGGTGTGGTTCTACCCCGATGAAATCAATTACGTTGTGTACTTTGCCCTCCCTGGAGTGTTCTCCATTCTGCTCGGCGCGTGGCTCGCGAGGCACATGGGAAAGGTTGAGGACGTCAACCTCAGACAGGCTATGGTCTCGGCCGCCTTCACCTGGCTCTTCGCATCGTTCATAAGCGTCATACCGTTCATCTACATAGCTGACATGCCCTTCGTGGATTCCTACTTTGAGAGCATGAGCGCGTGGACCGGAACGGGCCTCACCATGATGAGTCACCTTGAGAGCTACCCCCATATACTCCTCTTCTGGCGCTCGTGGATGCAGTGGCTCGGCGGAATCGGTATCGTGCTGGTCGCGCTGACGGTTCTCATCCGCCCCGGCGTTGCGGCGGCCAGGCTCTACCGCGCCGAGGCGAGGAGCGAGAGGATAGTCCCCAACCTGGTGAACACATCAAAGGTCATCTTCCAGATATACCTGGTTCTCACATTGGTTGGCGTTTACCTCTACTACATCAACGGCATGCCCCTCTTTGATGCCGTCATACACTCCATGACCGGTCTTGGAACCGGTGGTATGAGTAGCCACGACCTGAGCATCGGCTACTTCAACAGCACCTCCATAGAGGCCGTCACGATATTCCTCATGATAATGGGTGCCGTCAACTTCACGGTTCACTACAGACTCTTCAGGGACAGGCACCTCAAGCCCTTCTTCGAGGACGTTCAGGTCAAGTACATGTTCATATTCCTGTTCCCCGCGATAGCCGTGATAGCCCTCAGCCTCACCCAGCTCGGAGATGGCATAGGCGACGCCCTCAGACAGGCGGTTTTCCACGCAGTTTCGGCAATAACCTGTACCGGATTTGGAATCGCTGACCTGAGCAAGTATCCGGAGCTGGGCAAGTTCATACTAGGCATCCTTATGGTCATCGGCGGCGGCGCCGGAAGCACCGCGGGTGGTATAAAGCTCATACGTGTCATATTGATGTACGAAAGCCTCAAGTGGACCCTCCAGAGCGCCATACTGCCCAAGGGTGCAGTCATCAAGAGGAAGGTGGGCAACTATCTGTTCAGCGAGGAGGACATTCAGGAGGTCATGAGCTTCACGATGACGTACTTCGCCTTCCTTCTCATAGGCACGCTCTACACGATGCTCCGCCTCGGCACGAGCCTGACGGATTCTTTCTTCGAGGTCGCCTCCGCCCAGGGCAACGTTGGTCTCAGCATCGGCATAACCTCCCCCACACTGCCGGTTGACCTCAAAATCCTCCTCATCCTTCACATGTGGATTGGAAGGCTGGAGATATTCTCGACCCTAGTGTTCATCATAAGCGTATTCCTCCTCGCCCCGAGGGTGGTGACGAGGAGATGAACGTCATAAGCGTGGAGGACCTCAGTTTCAGGTACAGGCGAGCGAGGGAGTACTCGCTGAAGAACGTGAGCTTTAAGGTTAGGCAGGGGGAGCTCCTCGGAATAATCGGGCCGAGCGGAAGCGGAAAGTCCACGCTCTGTCTGACCCTCAACGGCGTGATTCCCAACTCGATAAAGGGTGAGTTCTCAGGCGATGTCATAGTCAGGGACCCGGAGACCGGGGAGAAGTACAACACCAAGGAAACACCCGTGGCGAAGCTCTCAACGCTCGTCGGCCTTGTCCTCCAGAATCCCGAGAGCCAACTCTTCAACATGACCGTCGAGGAGGAGATAGCCTTCGGTCTTGAAAATCTGGGATTCGATAGAAACGAGATACTCAGAAGACTCCGGTGGGCGCTGGAGGTAACCGGACTGAGGGGACTTGAGAACGAGTTTCCGCCCAACCTGAGCGGGGGACAGCAGCAGAGGCTGGCCATAGCGGCGGTTCTGGCCATGGAGCCGGCCGTGCTTGTTCTGGACGAACCGACGTCCCAGCTTGACCCCGTCGGACGGAAGGAAGTCCTGGGACTCGTTTCCCTCCTCCGGAAGGAGCACGGCATCACGGTGGTTCTGGTCGAGCATCACACCGACTACATCCTCCGTTTCGCCGACCGGGTGCTGGTCATGGCGGGCGGAGAAATTGTCCTGGAGGGAACCCCCAGGGAGATAGCCGAGGAGGCCGAGACGCTGAAGAGACTAGGTGTGAAGCTCCCTCCAAGCCTCGAGATATCCCACGAGCTCAGGAAGAGGGGTATGTTGAAGGGACCGGCCATCACTGAGGAGGAGCTTCTCTCCGGGATAGGATATCCTCCAGTGTGAGCGCCTTCCCAAGGAGAGCGTATTTGAGGTCGTAGAGCTTGAGCATGAGCTCGAATCTGGCGTCGGGGTCTTCCACCTTATCTGCAATCTTGAATGCCGCGTCCAGTATCTTCAGTGCCCCCTCCCTGTTCCGCTCCCCCTCCACCTCGGCGAGGTAGTAGAGCGCCATTGCCCTGTGGAACGGGTTGGAGATGTGCTCGATTATCAACTTTGCCCTCTGGACGTCGCCAGCGCGGTAGAACATCTCCGCCAGGTGCACGAGCACGACGTCGAGCTTCTCCGGCTCGCGGACCATCTTCATGGCGTAGCCCGCCTTCCTCAGCAGGCCCGCGTTCACGAGTCCCATGAGAATGTCCCGAATTATGTCGGCACTCTCCTTGGCAAGGTTTATCGCGGTTCGAAGGGCTATGTCGCCGTTGAGTTCATCGTTGAGGTGGTAGAATAGAACCGCCAGGTCTCCGAGGAGTATGGCCCTGTAGCGAGGATTGATGAGGGAATTAACGAGGGGTATCAGGGTCTTGACCGTTTCCCTCATGTTTTCGAATCCCGTATCCGCTTCGCCCTCTGAGCGCTTCAACTCAGTTAATCTTTCCATAATCGAGCGCAGAATCATCCTCAGGGCCAGAAACCTGTTGGATTCGCCCTCAATCTCCCCGACTAATTCAACCGCCTGCTCGATTTCTCCTATCCCGATGAGGCCCTCTATCTCCTCGAGAACATCCAGCTCTGACCTCTTTCTCCTTTTCTCGCCCAGTGACTTGAAGAACTCATCCAGCCTCCCCATGCTCCACCTCCCTTTCGAGCATTAGCTCCAGGTAAGAGCGTCTCTCGAACCTCTCGACTCCCAGGGACTCCAGAATCTCACGGAGTATCTTTACCGTTTCCTCGACGACCTCTTCTCCCTCGGCTAGGGCCTCGATCTCAATGAACTTTCCGAGACCGTTCACCTCGTCGAGGTCTATTATGATACCCTTGTCCACGTAGTACTTTTCCCGGGTCTTCTCTATGGTGAGAACCTCCTCGAAACCCAGGTTTCTGAGTATCTCCGTGTGCTTGTCGGGGTCGCTTATCGGGACCTCTATCTCCATTCGGGTTTTCGAGTTCTGGTCTATCTTTGGCCCCTTGTAAGTGAGGAACGCCTCGAAGTGCCCGTTGAAGCGTCTTATCCTTATCCTGAGGGCCTCATCGGTTTCGGCGAAATCCCTGCACGGATGCCTGAAGTAGGTGTCCTCGTGATACTCCTTTCGTATCAGCTTGAAGTTCTCCCTAACGCGCTCAAACACTGCCTCGTTCGCGTACCCCTTAACCTCAATCTCTATCATAACCCAACCTCCAAGTTTTTCTTAAGCCTCCTGAGACAGGGGGGACAGTAAACGGGTTCCTTGATGTCCGTGTCAACTATGGAGTTTGAGAAGTGCATGACGCACCGCTCATCAGGGCAGTGTCCCAGGCCAAAAACGTGCCCCAGCTCGTGCATGGCTTCCTTGATTGTCCTCTCGACGAAGAGCCTCTCGTCCGGGGCCTCTCCGTAGAATTCTGGCCTGAGCCTGAACGTCGAGATAACCGCCGCCCCGAGTCCAGAATGTGCGAGTCCAAAAATGAAGTTCAATCCCTCCTCGTAGAGGTCGAGATTGGTTATCCCGAGGACGGCGCGCGCTCTCCTCTTCCTTCCCACTTCGGAGAGCGCGGGCAGGAACCTCCTCCCAAGGTACTGGCGTCTCAGGGGGTTGTAAGCGTCGGAGAACAGGTCCTCGGGAAGGGCATCACTCACCGCGACGGGGAGGCCTAGGGAGGTGTAGTAAGAACCGACGAACTCCCTCACCGCCTCAATCACCCGCCCATCAATCCTTCCGATGGGTACGAGGAGTATCATCCCCGGCTCCCCTCCTAAGCTCGGGCTTCACCCGGCGCGTGTACGGACTGCGGGAACCCCCAATCGAAGGCGGGAATCGGCCCGGTATAGGCTCTGCCCTCACGCCTTCCACCGTTATCTAATTCGCCTTGGGGGAGATAAACCTTTCCAAAGGAAGAAGAGAAGAGACCTCACGGGGTGAGATCCATCTCGCGAAGCTCCTCGAGGAAGTGCTTGGCGAACTCGATGGTCTTGTCTATGTCCCTCAAGTCGGCGGTCTCGACCTGGCTGTGCATGTAGCGTATCGGTATGCTGAGAACGGCCGTCGCAACGCCCTCGCGGTTGATCTGCATTATGTTGGCGTCGGTTCCGGTCGGCCTCGGGCTGGCCTCGACTTGGAGCTCTATGCCGTACTTCCTGGCAACCTCGTCGGCAAAGGCGCGAACCTTGGGGTTGATGTTTGGACCGACGTCCATGACCGGGCCGCCGCCGAGCTTCGGAACTATCTTGCCCTTGTCGCCGACCTGCTTGGCGAAGGTGACGTCCATGGCTATGCCTATCTCGGGGTCTATGGCGTAGCTGGCAACTCTAGCGCCCCTCAGGCCGACCTCCTCCTGCACGGAGGCAACGAAGTAGATGTCCGCCTCGTGGCTCTCAATGGCCCTAGCGGCCTCTATCATGGCGTAGAGGCAAACGCGGTCGTCGAGGTATGGCGTCGCAATCCTGTTCTCGTTGAGCTGGACGAACGCTGGAGCGAACTCACCGACGGTTCCAACGCGGAAGCCCATCTCTTCGGCTTCCTCCTTGCTGTCAGCGCCGACGTCCACAACGATGGTGTCCCAGTCGGCGGCCTTCTTCCTGTCCTCCGGCTTCTGGAGGTGCGGCGGTATGTGGCCGACGACGCCGTAGCGCTCGCCCTTCTCGGTGAAGAACCTTATCCTCTGGGCGACTAGGGTTCTGGGGTCAACGCCTCCAACGGAGACTACGTGGAGGTAGCCCTCCTTGTCTATGTGGTTGACCATGACGCCTATCTTGTCCATGTGGGCCGCGATCATTATCCTCGGCCCGTTGCCCTTCTTGTGGGCGATGACGTTGCCGAGCTTGTCAACGTATATCTCGTCCACGTGGTCCTTCAGGGCCTCAAAAACGACGTCCCTTATTCCAAGGAACTCGTAGCCGGAAACTCCCGGCGCCTCCACAATTTTCCTGAGCAGTTCAATGTCCACCATGGCTTTCGCCTCCTTTAGATTTCCATCTGAATGTATCCGCCCGTGTTAATAAGGTTTACGAAAGAAAAGGGATTCAGCCGAGGATGACCTGCAGGTAGGCCTCCTCCTCCGGCTCCAGATGGTCGATCTCCCACACAACGGTTCCGTCACCTATCTCGGCCTTGCCCTTGGTTGCCTTGACCTCTATTGCGTTGACGCCCTTCTCGAACCTGAAGTTATCAACGCCCTTCAGCCTGGGCGCCTTCACCTTGACGAAGTAGTACCTGTCGAGCATCTCCTCCTGGACTATCGGTCTGAAGAATGCCACATACGAGGTTCCGGCCAGGATTACGCCAGCAATCAGGAGTATGGCCGCCAGCGGGCCGTAGTTCCTCGGAGGCTTTGTCGGGGTGGTGGTAGTGGTCAGTGGGGGCGTCGTGGTCGTCGTTGGTGTCGGGGTTGGAGTGACCGGCTGCGTTACCTTCACGCTGGCCTCGCCGCCTATGTACCTGCTGCTCTCCGCGCGGAGCATTATCGTCCCGTAGCCGATCTTTTTGAGGTCAACCTCAGCCAGGCCGGAGGCGTTCGTGGTCGAGTAGTCCTTGCCGAGGGGCCCAGAGGCGGTGACCGTTATGTTGGAGACGGGTTTTCCTGTGGAATCCACGACCCTCACGAGGAGCGTCTCGTTCTCCTGGGCGGCGCTTAGGAATAGCTTTCTAACCTCAACGAAGGTCGTCACTATCTTTCCGTCGAGGTTCAGGATGACCTCGTAGGTTCCCGGCTTGTCCACGAGGTACGAAACGGTTCCTTCGTCGTCGGTTTTGAAGGGTATCCCGTTTATCTTCACGGAGATGTCCGGAACGCCCTGACCGTTCTCGTCGTAAACGTGGACGTATATGGCCCCGTCCTTGAAGTATGCATCGTACCTCAGGTTTCTCTGGTACACCCGGAACGTTGTCGTCTTGCTCTTGAACCTCCCGCTGAAGTTTGCCCAGAAGTACACGGAGTAATCGCCGACCCTGGGCGTCGTGAGCTTTACGTCCTTTATCCAGCTCTCACCCGGCCGGAGGTATATCGTGGTGACGAACGTTTCCAGAACGTTGCCATCGCGGGTGAGCGTGTACCCAAGCCGGCCTATGATAACGCCGTTCGCCTGGGAGGTCATCTTCAGTCTCACAGTGACGTTGCTGCCGTAGGTGTACTCGTCGTTGACGTCAATGCTGAGTGCGTAGTCCACGAGGGTTTTAACGCTGACAGTTATCTGGGCCTCGGAGTAGCTGGAGCCGACCCTCGCCACGAGGGTCAGGTTGTACCTTCCGGGGTCAAGGTTGAGTATTTTGACGGAGATTGTGTCCTGAATCGTTTCGTTTGGGCCTATGGGTTCCCTTATTACCTTGCTCCCGTAGAGAAAGCCCTCAGTTGGGCCAGTAACGTACACCGTGACGTTCGACACAGTCTGATTCCCCAGGTTTCTGAGCTGGAACGGGATTATTATAGTGTCCCCTGGAACACCCGTGAACTCATCGTTGAGCGGGACTATTACGAGCGGTGACTGGGCGCTCACGTGCGGAAGAAGAATCGGAACCAGCAGGATTATCAGCAGCATGCCCTTAAACTTCACCCTTTACCACCCCTTCGAGGGACCTCTGCCTCCCGATAACTTCGTCGAAGGTAAGATAGTTCTTTGTTTGCAGGCCCACCTTATAGTTTTTGCCACTTTTTTCGAGGCTCTCCGGGAGGAAGAAGCGCCAGCCGTTGTTCACGAACTTGACCGCTATAACAGGCTTTGCCCCGAACTTTCCGGCAAAGGAGACGAGCTTCTCGTAATCCTCACTGCTGAAGTATAGCCTCTCGCTCCTGGTGCTCTTCACCTCTATGCAGAGGTGGACCTTTCCGTTGCCGGCCACGATGTCAACCTTCTTGCTCCCAGCGGAGCGCACCACCGCGAAACCGGCCTTTTCGAGCATCTTTATAAGCTCCCTTTCAGCGCTGGCACCCCTTCTGTACTTCATTGCACTCCCTCATCCTATATTGTCCGGTTAGGTTTATAAGCTATGTCGAGGAGTTAAGGCCGGTGATGGACATGGCGATTTATGAGTTGGCCGGAAAGAAGCCTAAAATTCACGAGACCGCTTTCATCGATGAGACCGCCTCGGTCATAGGCGATGTCGTCCTCGAGGCGAAGACAAGTGTCTGGCCGTCGGCGGTTCTGAGGGGGGACATAGAGCAGATTTACGTGGGCGAAGGTTCGAACGTCCAGGATAACGTCAGCATACACACCTCCCACGGACAGCCCACGGTAATAGGCAAGTACGTCACCATCGGTCACAACGCCGTCGTTCACGGTGCGGAGATAGGCGACTACACCATCATCGGAATGGGTGCCGTCATACTCGACGGGGCCAAGATAGGCAAGCACGTCGTAATCGGCGCTGGGGCGCTCGTTCCGCCCGGCAAGGAGATACCGGACTACAGCCTAGTCGTCGGCGTTCCCGGCAAGGTCGTCAGGCAGCTCAGCGAGGAGGAAATCGAGTGGACCAAGAAGAACGCCGAGATTTACATAGAGCTTGCCGAGATGCACCTCTCCAGCAGGAAGAAGATTGAGTGATGGTCATGATTTCCCGTCTCCTTTCCCACGTTCCCCACATTTTATTCAAGCCCGTTTACGATGTCTACGAAGGCTACCTTCTGGACAAGGTTAAGGGGGGCCGCATCCCAAAGCATGTGGCCATCATAATGGACGGGAACAGGAGATGGGCGCGGAAGCTGGAGAAACCCCCGTGGTACGGGCACCTCTTCGGCTCCCAGAAGCTTGAGGAGATACTCGAGTGGTGCCGCGAGCTCGGCATAAGGACGCTCACCGTTTACGCCTTCTCCACCGAGAACTTCAAGAGAACCCCCGAGGAGGTAAACGCCCTCATGAACCTCTTCGAGGAGAAGTTCAAGGAGCTCCTCGAGGACGAGAGGGTTCACAAGTACGGGATCCGGGTGAACGTCCTGGGGAGGAGGGAGCTCCTGCCCGAAAACGTCAGGAAAGCCGCTGAGGAGGCCGAGAAAGCCACGAGGAAGTACAGCAACTACACCCTCAACATAGCCCTCGCCTACGGGGGGAGGAGCGAGATAGCCGACGCCGTGAGGGACATAGTGAGGGACGCCTTGGCCGGAAAGGTAAAGCCTGAGGACGTTGATGAGGACCTCATAAAGGAGTACCTGTACTATCCGAACATGCCCGACCCGGACATCGTTATAAGAACCGGTGGGGAGGAGAGGATAAGCAACTTCCTCCTGTATCAAATCGCCTACAGCGAGCTTTTCTTCGTTGACGTTTACTTCCCCGAGTTCAGGAAGATAGACTTCCTCAGAATCATTCGCGAGTACCAGAAGAGGCAGAGGCGCTTTGGAAGGTAGCTTTCCATCATCGGAGCCAGCCACTGCCGGAACGACCCTTTTTAAAATTTTCCGCTAAAGCTTATTAACGTTGGGGGCGATTTTCTCACGGTGGTGATTAATGGCCTACGGTGAGCTGAGCCCGAGAATCAAGAAGGTCTATGCCCAGGTGAGATATCTGGATGACTATCACTGGGAGATAAACGGTGGAAAGATAATCGGACTTCACAAGAAGAGCAACGTCCGGGTCACGATAGAGGTCGCTGACAACAGGGAGCATGCCGAGAAGATGGCCGAAAACGGGAGCGGCGAGGGAATCAGGATAATCGCCATACCCGACAAGAGCGTTTTCTTCGTCCACAATGGCGTCTTCATACTGACCTACCGCTACCTTAAGGCGACCCTCGCGGACATAAACGACCACATAGTCTGGAGCGGCTTCAAGGTCGTCGAGGACGGGGATAACCTCATCCAGGAGGACTTCTACGAGTACCTCGGAGGGGCCTTCATCAACCACATCAAGAACAACATGCTCGCCGGCCAGGATTACATCTTCTGGCAGTTCTACAAATGCGAGAAGTGCGGGAAGTACGTTGACGTCGAGAGCCTCGAGAGGCACCTCAAGGGGCACGGCATAAAGCACCACGAGAAGAGCGAGGAGCGCTACGAGGTCTTTGAGATAAACTTCAGGGACGGCAAGGTCTACGACAAGTACGGCAAGGAGGTTCCCATGAAGGAGTTCAGCGATGAAGGCAGGGACTTCCTCAACGAGATAATGGCTGGTATGAGAGGGGCATGACGTACTTTGTGATGACTTCCCCTCAACTTTATGGGGGGAAGGCGAATGGAGATGAACGTCATAGACCTCTTCCGGGAGGAATACCTCCCCGGTTCTACCGTCAGCATTATCTACGACGCTTATTCTTCCGCATGGAGGATACCGCTCCTTCTTCTCAAGCACGCGGTTGAGAATGGTAGTGTAGGCATTGTATCCAACTATGCGGGACCCATCAGGTCGTTAATACGAAAGACCGGTACCGTTGGTTTTGATATGGAGAAGGCACTTCACGACGGAAATGTCGCTGTAATAGACCTATTCGGCACGAGATACGGTTCAAAGGAGTCACTCCCGAACGTCTTCTACTTGGACAAAGTTGAGCCCGAGACCCTCAACCCCAAAATCGACAGGATATATGACGTTTACCTTCGGGAACTGGTTAGATATAGGCCTGTTTTCCGCTTGGTTTACACACTAGATGGGGTCTCATTGCTCCTTGGCGAGGAAAACACTCTAAAACTCCTGAACCAGACCCTAGCGTCCAGAACCCGCCAGCTCCCGGACTCCATCTTGGTATTGGCCCTGAACAGAGACGTCGTCTCAACCCGCTTTGTGGCGTGGGTTTCCGGGATAAGTGACTACGTGATCCTCGCCAAATCGTGGCTGGAAGAAAAGGGACTCAAAGAAGCGTTGTACCTTATATCCGCACCTTACGAGGATTTTGAACCTGAGATGTATTCCTTCCGTGTTACAAAGAGGAAGGGAATGGAAAAGTTGAGGGTAAGAAAAATCAGCCCCTGAACTTGGGGCGCCTGCTGAGGAGTAACGGCAGGGGTCTCGGCCTGTAGGGGAAGCCCTCGGTCTGGCCCTTTATCTCCCGGATGAGGTCCTCGAGCTGCATCTCTACCTGCGTTCCGTCGCTCCTCCTCCTGACGGTTACGGTGCCCTGCTCCTTCTCGTTCCTGCCGACGACGATGACGTACGGTATCCACTCCTTCTCCGCCTTCCTTATCTTCTTGTTGAGCCTATCTCCTGTGTCGTCAACGTCGACACGTATCCTCGCACCCTCCAGCTTTCCTGCAACGTAGAGCGCGTAGTCGAGAACCTCGTCGCTGACCGGGATTACCCTGACCTGTATCGGGCTGAGCCAGAGCGGGAACATCGGCTTTACGCCCTTCGCCTGGAGCTTGGCCTGCTTCTCGAGGATTGCGTACATAACGCGCTCGATTGCACCGCTGGGCGAGCAGTGGAGGATGAGCGGGTAGCGCTCCTTTCCTTCCTCGTCGTAGTACGTTATGCTGAAGCGCTCTGCGTTCTCGACGTCGATCTGGACGGTGCTCAGGGCTGCAGCCTTGTCGAGGTTGTCCACGAAGTTGAACTCGAACTTGAGTATGAAGTAGAAGAACCTCTGCTTCCACATCTCGATGAGGACCGGCTTACCTATTATGTTCGCCAGCTCGATGATGAAGTCCCTGTTCTCCTTCCAGAAGTCCTCGGTGAACCTTATGGCAACCTCGTAGTCGTCTGGGGTGAGGCCAACTCCCCTGAGAACCTCCATGCTGAGCTTGTACTGTTTCTTGAACTCGTCCATGGCCTGCTTGAGGTCTTTAGCCACGGTGTGCATATCCGGCATCGTGAAGGCCCTGAGCCTCCTGAGGCCGGAGAGCTCTCCGCTCTTCTCGCGCCTGAACGAGTATCTCGTCAGCTCGTACATTCTGAGCGGCAGGTTGCGGTAGCTTATCGTGGCGTCCTTCTTGATGAGGAACTGGCCGAAGCAGGCCGCAAACCTGAGGAAGAACTTCTTGTCGCCGCTTTTAACCACGTACTGTCTCGCCGGGAACCTGTTCAGGTACTTCTCGAGCGCCGGGTGTTCGAAGTCGTACATAATCGGGGTCTCGACCTCCATGGCGCCGTACTCTATGACCTTCTCGGTGACGTACTGCTCAAGGAGACCCTTGATGAGCCTGCCCTTCGGGTAGTACCTGAGGTTTCCGGGGTCGCTTCCCGGCTCGTAGTCAACCAGCTCCTGGTCGAGCATTATCCTGACGTGCGGCGGCTCCCTCTCCGCCACCCTGCTCTTGCTTATCTCGTAGTTGGCGAACTTCCTGAGGTTTTCGTGCCCTGTGAAATCGAACTTCTCGACCTCAACGAGCTCTCCCTCGGGTGTGAGTATGTACCAGTAGCTCTTGAGCTCCTCCTCCTTCTCGAGGGCTATGTTGCGCTCCTCCTTGCTGACCGCCTCGCCGCTTGGGACTATCGTCCTGCTGAGCTCGGCCAGGGGGTGTCCCTTGCAGCTCAGCCTGAAGGCCTTGTAGTAGCCGAAGGGGGCGCGCTTGACTTCGAAGCCCTCCTCCCTCAGCCTCTCCTCGATCCTCTGGAGAACCTTCAGCGCCACGTCAGGTTTCGCAAGTTCGCTGCTGAGGTGTGCGAATGGGTAAACGAATATCCTGTCGGCCTTAACCTGCGATGCAACGTCCTTAATCTCGGCAACGGCCTTCTCAACGACCTCCTCCGGGTTGGTCTCGTCGGCCTTCTCAACGCTCATGAAAACCGCCAGAACCTCCTCAAGCCTGCCCTTCTTCTGCTCCTCGCTTATCGGCTCGGGGCTCTTAAGGGCCTTGTCTTTTACCTCGTATTCCAAATAGTCGCTGTGTATCAGAAGCATTCTCATCCTTAACCACCACCATAGGCTCAATTGGAATTACTAAAACTTTTCCCCCGGCCTTTATAAATTCTCCCCAGATGGCAAAGGCTTAAAAAATCCGGGCTGGAACTTTCATGGAGGTGTGGGAGAATGGATGAAAAGAGGAGTGCAAGGAACGGTGACCTGGTTCTTCCTGGGGACTACCTCGGCGTCATCGAGGAGTACTTTCCCGGCGAGGGCGTTAAGGAGGAGAACGGTGAGCTCTATGCAATAAGGGCAGGTAAGGTAAGGATAGACCAGGATAAAATGGAGATAAGCGTTGAGCCCGTAACGGACACACCCCCGCTTCCGCAGCCGGGCGACATCGTTATCGCAAAGATACTTGAGGTCAAGCCCCAGGCGGCGATAGTTCAGCTCATTAAAATCGAGGGGAGGAACGACAGGGAGATAGCGACATCGAAACTCGCCGGAATCCACATCTCCCAGGTCAGGGAGGGCTACGTGGAAGGCATGAGCAGCGAGTTCAAGATAGGCGACATCATCAGGGCGAGGGTCATAGCAAACGAGAAGAGCCCAATCCAGCTGTCCACCAAGGGCCACGACCTGGGTGTTATCTACGCCCTCTGCTCCCGGTGCAGGGCGCCCCTCGTGAGGCGCGGCGACAAGCTGGTATGCCCGCGCTGCGGCCACGTCGAGACCAGAAAGCTGTCCTCCCTCTACAGGAAGCTGAAGGTGTGAGCATGGCGAGGGCAAAGAAGGTAATAACGATTCACGTCCGGGACGACAGGGAGAAGGAGGAGTTCCTCAGGGAGCTCCAGAGGCTTCGCCTTCCCGCGTTCATCTACGTCCACGCCAAGCTCAACGACCTCAAGATAAACGTTCAGGGAACCAAGGAGGACATCAGGGAAGCCATCCGCAGGATAAGGGAGATACACAACCGCGTCAGGGCCAAGCTGTACCCCGACAGACGCGGCCTCTACCGCTACACAATAGACGACCTTCTCAGGGAATCCGGGGCGAGCGTCTCGACCCCGATACTCCTAAAGACCCTGGAACTCCTGGGCGAAACCGTTGAACTGAGGGAGGGCGAGCTGATAACGTCCATGCCCTGGGAGGAGCTGGTTGCCCTGACGGGGACGCTCGGCGAGTACCTCTCGGACATCTCCCTTCAGACCACCAGGCAGATACGGGAGGTTATCCTTCCTGTGGCGGTTCTCAAGGGCATCGACCCGATGGAGGTCATTGACCTGCTCGTTGAACTTGGCCTCGCCGAGTGGAAGGAGGATAAGTTTAAATACGAACTGGTGAAGAACAAGGAGCAGGCGCTGGAGATACTGCTCAAACACTTAGAGGGTGAGGAAAATGAAGATTGAGGTCATCAAGCGTGAGGAAAACGTCCTCGAGTTCTACCTTGAGGGGGAGGATCACACCTTCGCCAACCTGCTCAACGAGGTGCTCCACGAGAACAAGCACGTGACCTTTGCAGGCTACACCATCGAGCACCCGGTCCTTATGGCCAGGAAGCCGAAGTTCAGGATCGTCACCGACGGCAAGGTAACTCCAGAGAAGGCCCTGGAGGAGGCTGCCCAGAAGATATTCGACAGGGCCAGGGCCGTTCTCGACGCATGGAAGGCTGCCATAAGTGAGTGAGTTTCTTCTTCTCCCTTTCCATCCCTCCGTCCAAAACCCTTAAATGCCGAACTCTTCTAACTCTAAGTTGAAATCAACGACCCCCTCTGGGGTGGAATGCTTGGAACGTCCGAGATACCTCCTGCTCCTCATCATAGTGTCCGGCCTGTCCCTGAGGCTTGCCCTTGCACCGTATTCAGCCGGCAGCGATTTAGCCCAGTTCTACGGCTTTGCCGGAACCATGCTGGAAAAGAAGGCCTGTTTCTACGCTTACGCCGACGTAGTCGGCTTCTGGAATAAGGGATGGCCATATCCTTGGCCCTACGTCTACGGCCCGGTCATGGCATACGTCCTTGCCCTCATCAGGTACGTTGTCGGGGGTTCCGTCAGGGCTTTCTGGAGCGGTGGGAACTACTACGTCTACGTTGACCCAACGTGGGCGTTCTCCGTCAAGCTGGTTTTCATCCTCGCCGACACTGCCGTGGCCTTTCTCCTGTACCTTCTCCTGCGGGAGAAAAGCGAAAAGCTCGCCATCCTCGGCGCTGCACTCTACTACCTTAACCCTATCACGATACACGTCTCCGCCGTTTACGGGATGTTCGACGGACTTGCGCTCGCATTTTTCCTCCTCGGCCTTTATCTCTCGAGCAGGGAACGCTCTTCCTATATCCTCTACGGATTTTCCCTCGCTGTCAAGCACACGCTCGTATTTCCGGCGCTTCTCTCCCTCTGGGATGCGGTGCTGAGGGGGAAGAGGGCCGTCCAGCGCATTGCCTTCTTCCTGCTCGGCGGTCTTCTTCCGTTCCTTCCCATGATACTCCTCTGTCCATCGAGTCTGAGGGGGTTACCGGACTTGATGAGGGGACTGAAAGTCTCGTACACCGTTCCGCTCTCCTACAGCATGAACGGGGTCTCGAGCCTCGCGACTTACCTCCACATGACCGGGGGAAGTGACACCCTCCCCGTTCTCCGGCACTGGTACGTTCCGACCCTCGTTCTTCTCTCGCTGGTTCTCATCAGGCATACGTTTAACCGAAACCTGGCCGCTTCGGCCGCCCTTGCGTACGCCGTCTTCACGGCCACGTACTGGCGCGTCAACCCACAGTACCTAGTCCCGCTGGTGGCGTTCCTAGTCATCCTTGCCGCGCTTGATGAGGGCGCGGTGACAATCCTCTCACTGTTTACCGCGGTGTACGCAGGAATCTGGCCCATAATGCAGCCCTCGGCGTTCTGGTTCCACGTCCACATGGAGAACCCCAACTGGGCGCTCGTCCACTTCGTTGACGCGGTGACGTTCAGGGTTTTCTCCGATGAGCCGTACGTTGCCTACAGCATCGGGCTGACGCTTCTCCTCTACGCGGTGATACTCACCGCCACGGTTCCACACCTCAAAAACCTTAAAGCCTGGCTCTCGGAGAGGGAGTGGGTGAGAGCTTGAGGTACGAGATGGACTTCACCGACAAGGGGCTTTCAAAGTTCGGAGATTCGCTGGTCAACTTCGTCTTCTCTCTCGCCTTGAGCGAGTATCTGGACAGGCCCACCGGCGAGAGGGTTCCGAACGCCTCGCTGAGCATAGCCCTCGAGCTGGCCGGGTTGAGGCACGTTATTCCTCCGAGAACCGACAAGCACGGCAAGGGCGACATAGCGGAGGCAATATTCGCCTACGCGTGGCTCGAGGGGAAGATAACGGTGGAGGAAGCGGTCGAGATTCTGATGAAGAACTTCACCGAGGACGTTACGCACTTCTCAAGGAGAAAAGAGGCAATAGGAAGGGCTTTCGCCGAGGTCTTCAAAGTAATAGGGGAGAGGCTGGAGCTATAGGCTCGTCAGCAGCTCTATGAGCCCCATCTTTGTCGGAACCTTCGCAAACTTCTCCGGGTCTTTGACCTTCAGGAGGAGCGGAACGTCTCCGAAGAGCTTGAGAACCTTTCCGAAGGGTATGCTTCCCTCCCCCGGGAGCAGGTGCAGGTCGCCGACGCCGTAAGCGAGGGCATCTTCCGGCTCAACCTGCGGGAAGAGCTTTCCGAAGTTGTCGTGTATCATGAGTATTACCGTCTTGTCAGTTCCGAGCTTGACGTCCTCCAGCAGCTTGTCGGCGTCGCCCTGGGCGCTGAGGAAGGCGTGGGCAACATCGAGTGCAAAGCCAACGTTCTCCCTTTCAACGTTGTCAACCACATAGAGAGTGTCCTTGACGCTGAAGGTGTTCTCAAGGGCTATCTTTATGTTAAACGGCGCCACCATGTCGGCGAGCTGCTGTATCGCCTCTATCTCAAGATCGAGCCTTCCGGTTCTTCCGCTCTGCATCACGATAACCTTGGCACCGAGCTTTATCGCCACGTCTGCCATCGCCCTGGCGACGCGGAAGTGGCGCGTGTAGTAGATGTGGTCGCGCAGGTTGACGGAGGTGGGCATTCTAACGAGGTAGTCAATGCCGACGCCGCGGAGGGTCGTTTCTATGTTCCTGAGCTTCTTTTCGATGACGACGCCGTTCATTATGAGCCCCAGCGTGTGCGGAAATATCGAGACGAAGTCGTAGTTCTTTATCTTAACGTCCGCCAAAACCGACGCAAGGGTCTTGTCCTTGGTGACGAAGTGCGGATAAATCGTTACGCCTATCTCCATACTATCACCTACGAGAGAGTTGAGCGCTGAATATAAAAGCTTACCGAGGGACAGGGTTTAAAAGTTTGGGCTGGAGATATAGGTGGGTGAGCGAATGAGGGAAAACATCTGGAAGTACATTGCTGCGGTTCTCATACTCCTTCTCGCGGCGTCGAGTGTAGCGGTCCTCCTGCTCTACATGCAGAACTCGGAATTGAAGGGCTATCATCCATCCAATGTCACGACCACCGTTCTCGTCCAGGGGCCCAACGTCACGTGCAACACCACCTCGTACCAGCTCCAGATAGACGAACTCCAGAGGCAGATTGACTTTCTGAAGGCCCAGTTGAGGGAGCAGAACATGCCCGAGGGCAACGCGACGATAGCCATAGTTCCCATCTTCGGCCTCATAGACGACTACACGGCCCTCAGCGTGATTCCCACCCTGAGGGAAATCGCCAAGAACGATTCCATCGCGGGCGTTGTTCTGTGGATAGAGAGCCCCGGCGGCTACGTTGGACCCGTCAGGGAGATATACTCAACCGTCAGGAAGCTCAACCTCGTGAAGCCCGTCGTGGTCTACACGGGCGGCATAGCGGCTTCGGGAGGTTATTACATAGCCGTCGGAGCCGATGAGATAATAGCCGACCCCCTGGCAGAGGTGGGGAGTATAGGCGTTATCTACGTTCACTACAACCTCCAGCAGAACTACGAGACGAACGGAATAAAGGTCGAGGTCTTCAAGACCGGTCCCTACAAGGACATGGGCGCCGAATGGCGCGGCCTCACCGACGAGGAGAAGGCCATGATAACCGAGATGGTTGATACGTACTTCCAGGGCTTCCTCCAGGCGGTGAGCAGCGGCAGGGGCATGAGCATCAACGAGACGAAGAAATACGCGACCGGAAGGACGTGGTTCGCAATGAACGTTACCGGAAGCTTGGTTGACGAGACCGGCGACCTGGACTACGCAGTTAGCGTACTTGAGGGGATTCTCAACGTCACCAACCCGAGGATAGTCATCTACAAAGGCTCGTCCCCGTCAGATTTTGGGATATTCGGGAGCACCGCCCTGCTCCTCGATCCTAGGTACGTTAGCGCTTACATAAAAACGGGGTGATGGCCATGCTCTGCGAGGAGAAGCTCGAGGTGTTTGAGAACGGCTTCGCCGATGGGAAGTTTCACCTTGAGGTGGAGTTCTACGGCGGCGACGCCAGGAGGCTTCTCCTTGCCGTCATCAGGGAGCTGTACCTCCCCGACTACGGGGAGGACTACGTCTATCCCTTCGAGTGCGCCAAGGAGTTCTGGGGAATCTACATGGACGGAAGTGATGTAGTTGCCGAGGAGTTCAGGCCGAGCCCGGTAAAGTTCCTCAACCAGAGCGTTCTCAACAGGCTGGAGAAGGCATTAGAGGAGACGGGTGCGCCTGAGGAAGTCAGGGAAAGCGTAGACTTCGAGAAGGCGGAGATTCACAAGCTCAAGAAAGGTTTATTAGCCCTTGGGAAGAATTTCATCCTTGACGAGGGTACCAAGACCCTCATAGTCTTCAACAAGCCGAGCGCGAGGGAACTTATACTGAAGTACCTGGGGATGCTGGATGGAGCTTGAGGCGGGAATCTGGATAGCGGTTTCGCTCATAGTCCTCTACCTCGTATGGGAAACGGTTAGTCCCATCCTTTCTCCCATCATCCTGGCGGTGACGCTCGCCTACATCCTCTACCCCCTCCACGAGAGACTGGCGAAGAAAACCGGCAACAGGGTCTCGGCATTCACCATGACGGCCATTCTCACCCTGATCACCTTCCTCTTCATAATCGGATTCGCCCTCTGGATAAACGACGTCAAGAGCTCGCTAGCGTACTACATCAACGCCTTCTTCGAGTGGCTCCTCACCTGGAACCTTCCGGCTGCCGTCTACGAACTCCTCCAGAAGCTCGCAGAGGACATCCCGAATCGCTTTGAGGAGTACGTTCTCGGCTACACCTACTCCCTTCCCAAGCTCTCCCTCCAGGCCATAGTTATGGTCTTTGCCTTTTATGGCATGCTCATAAACGCCCGGGCCATTCGGAGAGAGGTCTACTCGCTCCTACCGCCCGAGAATAGGGAGCTGGCGATAAAACTCCTCGAGAAGGCCGGTGAGACACTCCACAGCCTCCTCCGCGGCTGGCTGGCCATCAGCATCCTCAAGGGTGTCTTCACCGCCGGTGGTTTCATTCTCTTTGAACTCGCCAAGCCCGGAGGAGCCATAGCCGCAGGAATCTTCACCGTTATCTTTGAGCTCCTCCCCGTTTTCGGAGGCTGGGTTGTCTGGCTTGCCGGGGCGGTCTACATGCTCAACAGCGGCAACGTTGCCGGTGCCATTGTGTTTGCCCTTTACGGAATCGTCTTCATCTCACCTCTCCCCGATATACTCCTGAGGCCCAGGCTCGGAACAAGGGAGAAAGGCGTCAACGCTCTCATCTCACTCGTTGGAATCTTTGGAGGCTATCTAGCCTTCGGCTTCGTTGGAATAATAATCGGACCCGTGGCCCTCTCGTTGCTGGCGACGCTCGTCGAAGAATGGAAGGAAGTCAAGGTGAAAAGCGCCGGATGAATGCGGCCACCCTGACCGCATCGAGGGTTTCTTTGACGTCGTGCGTTCTAACGATGTGCGCTCCCTTTAGGACGGCTATTGCCGTTGCCGATAAACTTCCAGGCAATCTCTCCGCCGGGTCTTTTCTTCCGGTTATCGCCCCTATGAAGGACTTCCTGGATATCCCGACGAGGATTGGTCTTCCGAAGATTTTAAGGATGTCGAGGTTGGCTATGACCTTCGAGTCCCACTCGTACCAGGGCGGCCACTCCGGACGGAGGAAGCCTATCGCCGGGTCTATGGCTATTTCCTCGATACCGTGCCTCTCGGCTATGATGAGACTCTCCTCCAGGAAGTCTATCACGGTGTGGATAGGGTCGCTGAGGTTCCTCACTTCTCCATGGGCGCAGACTATTGCAGGAGCCCCGTAGTCCCTGGCCACCTCTGCCATCCTCGGGTCTCCCTTCAGGCCGGTGACGTCGTTTATAATATCCGCCCCTGCTTTGAGCGCTTCCTCTGCTACCCTCGCGCTGGTGGTGTCTATGCTTATGGGAACATCAACGTGGTCGCGAATGGTCTTAATCGCCCAAACGGCTCTCCTTACCTCTTCCTCGACCGGAATCTGGGTCTCAAGGTAGGGAGCGGTCGATTTGGCGCCGATGTCGATGAAAGACGCCCCATCCTCGACCATCTTTACCGCGGTCTCGATCAGCCGGTCCTCGTCGTTCCTGACGCTCCCCTTGTAGAAGCTCTCCGGTGAAACGTTAATGACGCCCATTATCCTGGGCTCACTTAAATCAATCCCCGCGAACTTCATGGTTTCACCCTCCACATTGAAATGGCCGCTGGGTATAAAAGGACTTTCGCCCTTCAAGTTCTGGTGATCCTCATGATAATCCGCACTCCCAGGAGGCTTCATCTCGGTCTCATAGACCCCGCCGCCACATTTGGGAGGCGATTCGGGAGCCTCGGCGTTGCTCTCGAAGGCGGCTACGAAGTTAGAATCATTGAGGGCGAGGCCATGGAGATAGCGGCTGAGGGCGAGGACAGAAAAACCATCGAATTCGCCATAAAGCGCATGAACTCAGCCTATGAGACAGGGGTCAACTACATCGTCGAGATTAGAAAGGCCATCCCCCGGCACGTGGGCCTGGGCTCCACGACCCAGCTCAGCCTGGCCGTTGCGACAGGGATAGTGAGGCTGAAGAACCTGAACGTCTCGGTAGAGGAGCTGGCGAGGATTCTTGGAAGGGGCAAGAACGGCGGTGCCGGAATCTACTCCTTCGCCTACGGTGGTTTTGTGATAGATGGCGGCGTCAGGGATAGCCTTCCCCCGCTTATATTCCGCGAGGACTTCCCGGAGGAGTGGGCTTTTCTGCTGGTTATTCCCGAGCTCAAGCCCGGCCTCGACGAGGAGGAGGAAAAGCCCGTGATGGCGGGCGTTGTTGGAAGGGCCGACGTTGCCATGGAGATAAGCCACCGGGTTCTGCTCGGCCTTTTGCCCGCGTTGAAGGAGAGGGACGTTGAGACCTTTGGCGAGCACCTCTCCGCGATACAGCGGCTCGTTGGAAAGCACTTCGAGCCGTATCAGGGTGGCGAGTTCAGGGAGGACGTTAAGCTTATACTCGACTTTCTGGCGGAGAAAACCTACGGCTGCGGTCAGAGCTCCTGGGGACCTACGGTTTACGGGCTGATACTCAGGAATGACTTTCAGAGGCTCAACGCTGAGGCCCACGACTACCTGCGGGAGCACGGGATAAGGGCAAAGGTCGAGCTCGGTCTGCCCAACAACGCCGGTGCGGAGGTAATAGGTGACAGCGCGTTCCTTGAGAGGCTGATAAAATCCGTGGGTGGTTGAGGTGACGCTGGATAGGTTCATCAGGGTAAAATATAAGGCCAACGAGAAAAAGGTGGAGGTTCTCAGAGAGATCCTAAGCGAACTTGGCCTCGACTGCGCTCGAACCATCGAGGAGAGGGTTGACCTCCAGTTCGATGCCCTCAAAAACCTCCATGCGAACCTTGGGGACGACGAGCTCTTTATCAAGCTGGTCATAGCGAATTCCATTGTGAGCTATCAGCTGACGGCGAAGGGCGAGCGGTGGTGGTGGGAGTTCTCCAGGTACTTTTCCGAGAACCCGCCGGCGGGAAGCATAGCCGAGGCGTACTCTTCCTTTCTGCCGAATTCGATGACCAACAGAAGGCTGGTCGCCGGGAAGGTGAGAAGGCTGGAAAGGCTCGAGCCTTTTCTCGATTCGTTCTCCCTAAGTGGCTTGAGGGACTACTACTTCAACGGCATGGAACGCCTTCGCGACGAGCTTGCAAAGGCTCTCGGCTCGAAGAGAAGCGCCAAGACGATAGTCTTCGCCGTCAAGATGTTCGGCTACGCGGGCAGGATAGCCTTTGGGGAGTTCGTGCCTTACCCAATGGTCATCGAGATACCCGACGACGTGAGGATAAACGCCTACACTAAGAGGTTCACGAACGAGCCGCCGGTGAGCTTCTGGGGAAGAATTGGAGAGGAAACTGGAATTCCGCCGCTCCACATAGATTCGATACTCTGGCCGGTTCTGGGAGGAAGTGCCGAGGTTCTCAGGCGGCTGAAAGAACACTGCACGAAGTGGGAGGATGTTTTGAGGCTCGCAAACCTCTAACTTCCTGTCTCGTCAAGCCCAAAGCCTTAAATATCTTGACGCCAACAATACCTCGAAGTTCGATGCATCGGGGTGGAAGGTATGTTTGGGAACCTTATAACTGGAGATGTGACTTCGATTGGCAACCTTGGAGGGGCGTCATCGCTTCAACTCGATAGGCAAAATTTTTATACTCCTTGTGTTAGTTGTAGTCGAGTGAGGGGGATTCACTCCAACATCGCAATAAGGGGGTATGTGCATGCTTTGGGGATTTCAGCTTGAGTTTAAGCAGAGCCTTCGAACTAAGAAGCTCTGGCTGATTCTAGGGATCATGGTACTCCTCTACATCCCGGTCTTCTACATAATGAAGAGCGCGGGGGTTGAGGACCTCACCGTCGAGGGTGCAATGACGTTCCTCATACAGTTCGTCACCGGAATGGCGGGCTTCTTCATCGGAATCCTCGCCCTCCTGATGGGCGCCACAGCGATAAACAGCGAGATTGAGAAGGGAACGCTACGCGTTGCCATGAGCAAGCCTGTGAAGAGGCTGGGCTACATCGGCGGCAAGTTCCTCGCACACTCCGCCGTCCTGCTGATGGCGCTTCTGATATCCACGCTCGTCGGAATACTCGGCGTGGTCTATCTGGGAGCACCGTTGAGCGGTCAGCTCGTCGTTGACGTTCTGCTGCTCAACATGCTGCTCCTCCTGGCGATGGTTCAGCTCGTTGCATTGGGCTACATTCTCTCAACCGTCATCAAGTCCTCCAGCTCGGCCCTTGGGGCGGCCCTCGTGCTGGCATTCGTGCTCTTCCTCATAATGCCGAACATCGTTGGATATCTAGCCATCAGGGACAGTCTTAACAACCCCAACATGGGATATAAGGATATCAAGGCGCTCCAGAAGGAGTACACCACCAAGTACCTGTTCTACGTCCCTACTTCCCAGGTTGGCGTTATCACGGGGGACGTTGGGATGCTATCGGACACCCAGGGTAACATCAACAGTGCCACCGCCGAGTACCGCGGTATGGCCTATGCCATCAGGAACAACCTCACGAACTTCGGAATACTCGTGGGGCTCACGCTGGTGTACCTTGGAATCGGCTTCTACCGCTTCCTCCGCATGGATCTGAGGTGATGACGATGATACGAATCGAGAATCTCGTTAAAGTTTACAAGGACGTTCGCGCCCTCGATGGCCTGAACCTTGAGGTCAGGCCCGGCCAGATATACGGCTTCCTCGGCCCCAACGGCGCCGGAAAGAGCACCACCATCCTCAGCACTCTTGGTTTGATATTCCCTCAGGAGGGAAGGATTCAGCTCTTCGACCTTGAGGTTTTCGCCGATGGAAAGTTCAACGAGAACCGGCTTGTTGAGGCCAAAAAACGCATAGGCTACATGCCGGAGCACGCCACCCTCTGGGACTTCCTCACCCCGGTTCAGACCCTTGAGATAATAGCCGACGCGTTCGGAATCCCGAAGGCCGAGAGGGAGAAGAACATCAGGGAGCTCCTTGAACTGGTCAACCTGTGGGAGGAACGTGATAGGAAGGTCGGTAAGTTCTCTAAGGGAATGAGGCAGCGCCTTCTGCTTGCCCAGGCGCTCATCAACGACCCGGAGCTCCTGATCCTTGACGAGCCGATGACCGGCCTCGACCCGACGGGAATAGCGGAGTTCAAGGACATCATCAAAGAGCAGAAGAAGGCGGGAAAGACTGTTTTCTTCTCGAGCCACATCCTGGCTCACGTCGAGGAGATATGCGATACCGTCGGCGTAATAGTCAAGGGTAAGCTCCGCGTTGAGGACAACCTTGACAACATCAAGAGGGAGTTCCTGAAGAAGGCGGGCTACACGATCGTGGTGGAGACCAACGTTCCGGTGGACTTCACGGGGGTCGAGTGGAAGGTCACGCCGCTGGGCGAGAAGAAGTACCGCATAGTGGCCTCGGAGGACATCAGGGAGCAGATTCACGATTTCGTTGCCGCACAGGGGGCTAAGATTCTCACCATGCAGATCAAGGCCCCTAGCCTTGAGGAGATATTCCTCAAAATGGTGGAGTGAGGGCTAGAGCCTGGCCCTCTCGAATTCTTCCTTTCTATCCAGGGGCTTGGTCGCGTCTATTCCCCACTTCGCGGTGAGGCTCTTCTCGGCGGATGGGTCGAGGGAACTGCCGCGGGCGTTGGAGATGACCACCAGATCCCTATCGGCCTGGAAGCGCGTCGCTATCGCCCACTCCACTTCTCTGTCATCGTATATGTTCACGTCCTCATCCACAACGACCACGTGCTTCAGGCTGGGGTGTCCAGCGAAAGCAGCAAGAATCGCGTTCTTTCCGTCTCCGTCGTGCTGTTTGGTTATGCTGACGACGGCGTGGAGCCACATCGCACCTCCCTCGGTCAGCCTTACACCGTGAACCTTTGGAACGACCCTCTTAACGCTGGCATAGATCTGCGGCTCCTTTGGAAGTCCCATCAGCATGTAGTGCTCGTAGCCGCCTGGCAGGAGGGCGTGGAAAACGGGCTCGTCCACGTGGTGCATGCGCTCGAAGACCACCACCGGCTGTTTCCTCACGTAGTCGTAGGTTCCGGTTATGTCAACGAAGGGCCCTTCATCGGTCAGCTCAGGAAGTATCTTCGCCTCGAAGACGAACTCCGTCTCAACCGGAACGGGTATTCCCCTGAGGTTGAAGACCTCGAGGGGCTTTCCGAAGGCCCTCCGGCTCATCGCCGAGGCTATCTCAAGTTCGCTTACACCGTAGGCCACGCTCGTGGCGCCGGCGATTAGGAGGTGAACCGGGTTCCCGACGACTATCCTGACGTCCAACTCCTCCCCGGCTTCGGCCTTTTCCTTCCACATGGCGTAGAGGTGCCTTGGGACGAGTCTTATGGCGGCCCTCTTCTCATCAATGACCATCATCCTGTGGAAAGAGGTGTTGACGAAGCCGTTTTCGTCCTTGGCTATGACCATGGCTGATGTGAAGTACTGGCCGCCGTCCTTGGGGTAGTACTTTGGAATTGGAAGCTCGCGGAGTGAGAAGTCGGCCGTGGAGTTCGCCATGAAGGGTGCACCGTCAACCGTCCTGTAGGGTTCGGGGTTTTCCATGGCATCCGCTATGAAGTGGAGGAGTTTCTCCTTCTCGGTCCCCAGATAGCCCGCTATCCTCTCCCTCGTGCTCCATATGTTGCCCGCAACGGTCCAGCCGTCCACGTTTCTGAAGAGGACCGGTCTATCGCGGTATTTCACGAGATGCCTGGTTATCTCAAGCTCCTTGCTCACGGGCTCTTCCACGATGACGGTATCCTCAAAACGCTCGATGATTTCCCTCAGCATTCTATCACCTTAGATGGGTGTTCCAAAAGGTCTATAAAGCCTTTTTCCAAACCCCCGATGATTGGCCATGCCTATGGTAGTCCTTCGCATCCCGGACGGTTCGGCATTGGTGAAAATCGAGAAGGCTGACCCCCAGGTTTACTTCAAGATATACGAGCTGCTGAGCTACAAGAAGGACTTCGGGAAATGGGAGAAGCCGGAGAGCCTCTACGACCCCTACGAGAGAACGTTTCCCGTGGGTGTTCTTCCGAGGGTTAAGAAGTTCCTCAACTGCAAGGGTTATCGGGTGAGGATTAAGGACGAGAGGCAGGTCAGTGGGGTAAAGCTCAACTCCACCTGGAACGAGAACTACGTCATGCGCAGATACCAGGCGAGGGCGATAAAAAAGGCCCTCAAGGAGAAGATGGGCGTTCTTTCCCTCCCGGTTGGGAGCGGTAAAACCGTTGTCGGTCTCAGGATAATCCACGAGCTCGACCTGTCTGCGTTGATAGTCGTCCACACGAAGGAACTCCTCTACCAGTGGGCGGACAAGGTTAGGGAAGTTTTGGGCGTTGAGCCCGGCATAGTCGGGGACAACAAGTGGGAGGAGCGCGGCGTTACCGTTGCCATGATACAGACCCTCCTCTCGAGGGGCGCGGAGAAGCTCCAGAACGAGTACGCGATAGTGATGTTCGACGAGTGCCACAGAACATCCGCTGCCGAGAAGTTCTACCTGCTTGGACTCAGCCTCCCTCAAGTTTATCGGTTCGGCCTCTCGGCGACCCCCTGGCGCCGCGTTCGCGGGGAGGAGATAAAGATCGAGGCCGTCGTTGGCCCGACCATATTTGAGGTCAAGGCCGAGGACCTGATAAAGGAGAGGTTCCTTGCAAAGCCTCGTTTCGAGATAATAACCTACGAATCGACCATGCCGTCCTTCAGCGAGCGCTACAAGGAGCTGTACGAGGACATGATAATGAACAACGACGAGAGGAACAGGGCGATAGTCAAGAAGGCCGTTGAGCTCGCCAGGAAAGGACACCGCATCCTCATTGACGTGAAGCGCATAGAGCACGGTAGGATTCTGAAGGAGATGCTTGAGGCGGAGGGGATAAAGGCCGAGTTCCTCAGCTCCCAGAGCCCAAACAGGTGGGAGATACTGGAGGCGTTTAAGGAGGGCGAGATCCCGGTCCTGGTTTCCACCCTCCTGAAGGAGGGCGTTGACATACCCGAGATTTCGGCGATAATCCTCGCCGGCGGCGGAAAGAGCGACATCATGACGATTCAGACGATAGGCCGCGCACTAAGGCCGAAGAAGGGAATGAAGGCCGTCATCGTTGATGTTCAGGACGACGACCCCCTGCTCTTCACCCACTTCATCGAGAGGCAGAAGGCGCTCAAGCAGTACTACGGCATGTACTACGACAGGGAGATGGACTCAAAGCTCGATGAGAACGTCCCCAAGAAGGGCCGCTCTCGTAAGCGCTCGTGAGTAGCGCTCAAACAGGTCTCTCTTTGCCTTGTTGAGGCCCCGCTCATCCCCCTCGAACTCTATTCCCTCGTAGGATATGTGCCACAGTATCAGGCCCTCCGGTCTCGCGGGGGGTACCTTTTTCTCGTAGTCTCCCGCGAGCATCCTCTCAACTTCCTCGGGCTCCATCAGGCTCAGCCCGCAGAGGCGGACGGCGTTGACTATTCTCCTCGCCATCTCCCAGAGGAAGCTCTTGCCCTCAATCTCTATGACGTAGTAGCCGTGGCGCCGGCTCACCTCAAGGCGCGTCAGCTCTCTCACGGGGTCTTTTCCCGGCTCCAGTCTAGCGAAGGCGGAGAAATCGTGCGTTCCGATGAATAGGGAGGCGCAGTTTCTCATGGCTTCCTCGTCGAACCCTTCATCAACCAAGTAGTACCTGTAGGTCTTCGATTTTGCCCAGAAACGCGGGTGGAAGTCTTCCGGCACCTCGGCAACGCCGAGAACCCAGGCATCGCGGAGATGGTGGTTGAGAACCTCCCCCCTAACCAGGTCTGGTCGGCCCTCAACGTCAAAGGCCACGACGTTGAAGAACGCAGAGACACCTCTGTCGGTTCTGGAGGCCCCTTTGAAGTTCGAGCTCTCGGCGTCCCTTATTACCCCGAGCTTTGAGAGAACCCTGATTAGCTCACCCTCGACGGTTCTAACGTCTGGCTGTCTCTGAAAGCCGTAGAATGTCGTGCCGTCGTACGCTATCCTGAGGGCCATCCTCATGGTTGGTGAATCCGGCGGAGGGTATAAATGCCTTTTCCCGACGGAACGACGGGTTATTTTACAAATACAAACCCTGATTTTGGACGAGATTCAATAAACCACCGGAAAGGTTGATAAAGGGCGCCTTCCAGCTCTAATTGGAGGTGGGGTCATGGCTGAGATATTTGACATGGAGATACTCACGAACGTCACGAACTTTGAAATAATGTGCACGCTGCTTCAGAAGGGCTTAAAAAAGGGGGATTAGAGGTAGGGTTCCCTGTAGAGCGGCCGCAGGAACAGCTCAAAGGCCGCCACTGGCATTTCTATTCCCCAGTTTTCTAGGACTGCCGGATGGATTTCCCCGATGATGCCGATTTCTTTCCCGTTCACGATGATTCTCCCCACCCTGCCAGGAATGAAGCTTGGATGCTCTATTTCTTCAAGCCCGTACTCGAAGCCGAGGTGACGCATGGCGCTTTCCAGTATCTCCTTGGCTTCGGTGAAGGTTACGCGCGGGTGGGCCAGGGCAACGGCCAGCTTGCTCTCGCTCACGGTCTTCGTTTCTCTGCCTTCGTCTATCAGCGTGACCTTTCCGACCTCGAAGATTCTCTGCGGGTACTCCTCGTGGGTGTTCTGGCTCAGGAAGTCGAGCAGGCTCGGGGTGAGCCATCCCCTCAGCGCCGACCACTTGGGGCTTATCGGGTTCTCTATCTCGACGAGCTCAGCGGGTGGATGGTTGGAGTAGTCCCCGCAGGGGAGATTCATCCTCGTGTACTGGTTATCCCTGTTGGTGAGGTTGAAGGTCATGACCTCCTGCAGGCCGAAACCGACCATAAGCTCCCTGACGGCGTCCTCGAATTCAATGAACTTGTCGCCCCTGCCCTGGACGGCAAGCTTCGGCTCCTCGGGTTCAATCTCGTTGTAGCCATAGGCTATGAGGACATCCTCCAGAACGTCGCGGGCGTGCATTATGTCGTCGCGGAAGGCCGGGTAGAGTAGCCTCGCCTTCCCGTCAACCAACTCGACATCGTACATCATGCGCTCCAGAAGGTTCCTCACGTCCCCATCGCTTAACTCGAGCCCCGTCAGTCTCTTGATGTAGTCCAGTTCGACCTCGAAGGACTTCGGGGTTAAGTCGGGGCTCTCGATTACCTTCCAACCCAAAAGATTTCTCACGGCATGCCACACATCTTCATGAGACTTGAAATCATCAAAAAATTGAGCAATGATAGTAGGGGCAAGATAGACATCCGCATCTTCAGGATAGACTACCCTAACGCTCTTTATCCTCCCGCCGCGCTCGGCCAGTGCTGTAACAACGACGTTTAAAGCCAGCATTATCTTCTTCAAATCCCAGCCGGTCACGTCAACGAAGACGTTCCTGGTCTCGGTGGTCACCCTGCCGGTTATCTCGGAGTTTATGATCGGGGGCATCGAGAGAACTTTGCCCTCGCTGTCCACGAGGAGCGGGTAGTAGGGCTTGTCCTTGATCAGGTGGCCGTACTCCTTCCCCTTCTCGTGCTTCTCGAGGATTTCCTCCAGCGTAAGCTCCTCCTCGAAGCCGAGGGGAACAAACTTCTCGCTCTTCTCAGCGGCGCGGTAGTAGATTGGAGGCTTCACCTTGTCGAAGTCGAAGATTCCTATCGCTACCTCTCTCCTCCTCCTTCCAAAGGTCAGGGCGACCTTCTCCTGGAGGTTTATCATCTGCTTGAGTGCCTCTTCGTCGAGGCTCAGCCCCTCAACTATCGCGTAGACACCGTAGGGACGGATGTTCTTCAGCTTCTCGTCAACGTAAACGGTTACGCCGCTCTCCTCAACATCATATTTTGGAAGACCGCTCTCGAAGCCGAGCGCCCAGCGTATCTGCCTCGCTATACCTTCGGCGCTCCATAGGTCGGGCCGGTTGGTGTCCTTTGAGTCTGCCTTGAAGTAGATTTCACCGTTCTCCTCCCAGACGTCGTCCAGCTCACACTTCGCGTAGAGGAAGAGGTCCTCCCACTCCTCCACGGTGAAGGTCTTTCCTACCAGCCTCTCGAGATCAGCCTTGGAAACGTCGAACTTTGGCATCCCCATCACCTCACCAGACGAGCCTCGCCTCCCTAAGCCAGCGCAGGTCGTAGCTGAACAGGTAGCGTATGTCGTCTATTCCGAGCTTGAACATAGCAAGCCTGTCTATTCCTATTCCCCAAGCTATGACCGGAACGTCTATGCCCAGGGCTTTGGTCATCTCCTCGCGGAATATTCCAGCCCCACCGAACTCGACCCAGCCGAGCTCCGGGTGGTAGGCGCTCATCTGGACGCTCGGCTCCGTGAACGGGTAGTAGTCGGGCAGGAACTTGACTTTCTTCGCTCCAGCTATCTCCACCGCGAAGCGCTTGAGTATTCCGAGGAGGTGCTTGAAGGTCAGGTCTTCGCCGACGACGAAGCCGTCAACCTGGTTGAACTCTATGAGGTGTGTCCTGTCGAGGACGTCCGGACGGAAGACGCGTTGGATTGTGAAGTACTTCCCCGGAATCTCGACGCCTTTAGCGAGCTGTCTGCCGCTGAGCGCCGTTCCGTGCGCCCTCGGCATAAGCAGCATCGCCCTCTCCGGCGACCAGACGTAGCCCCAGCCCCTGGAGCCTGTGTCTCCTCCGTGCTCGTGGGAAGCCCTCACCCTTTCAACCAGCTCTTCCCCGGGCAGGTGGCCGCTCTTCGGGTATTTGAGCTGGTACGTGTCCGTCCAGTCCCTGGCAGGGTGGTTCTGGGGCTGGAAGAGGGCGTCGAAGTTCCAGAACTGAGTTTCTATAAGGCTGTCAACGGTCATCTCTATGAAGCCCATCTCGATTAGCCTTCTCCTCAGTTTGTCGAGGAAAGCCCTGTATGGCTGCTTCTTGCCTGGGTAGAATCTCCTTACCGGGGCCTGGATGTTGAAGCGCTTGAACTCGACTTCCCTCCACTTGCCGGACTTTATCAGCTCGGGGGTGAGGGTCGAGACCTCCTCTTTCAGCTCAAGGCCCTTCCTCACGAGCTCTTCTCCCTCGGGAGTTATCTCCACGAACCTCTCGGTTGCCGTGTCCTCCTCGGCTATCTTTCTCCTCTTAAGCTCCTTGGCCGGAACCAGTTTCTCAACTTCACCCAGGGGTACGACTTTCCTCTCGGCGAGGAGCTTGAGGGCTTTATCAATGGGTCTCTCCCCGGCTTCCATGCCCTTCTCGGTGATTTCAAGAACGAGCTTCCCGTCCTCTTTCCGCACGGATGCCCAGCCTTCCTTCCTCAGAAGGCCCACTATCGGTTTCAGCTCATCCTCGCTGAGAACGTCCCTCAGGTCGTCCAGGGTTATCTTTCCCCTCTCCCTCAGAACGGCCAGCGCCCTCCACTCGGGGAGGCCTATCTCCGCGTACTTTCTCCCGGTCTCGGTTAGCTTCGCTATCCTTTCGCTTCTCTCCTCGAGCCTCGCCAGTCCCTTGCTCTGGAGTCCAAGGACGGAGCGCATGACCGCGACCTGGTCGAGGCCGGTTTTCTCGACGAGCTCGTCGAATTTGACCCTTTTAACCTCGTTGAGCTTTATGAGCGTGAGTTTTTCCTGGTAGCTTAGCTCCATAGGGCCACCTCCTTGGGTTGAGTTTGAGAGGAGTTACTTAAGAATTGCGGTGGAGGAAAAGGGAAAATGGGTCAGCCCTTGTGCGGGAAGAAGACGACCTTTCCGGTCTTGCCGGCGCGCATGAGCTCGAAGGCTTCCTCGAAATCATCGAAGCCCTTGTATTTGTGGGTGATAACAGGGTCGAGGTTGAGCTTGCCGCTCTGGATCAGGCTGGACACCGTGTACCAGGTCTCCCAGAGGTGCCTTCCGGTTATGCCGTGAACCTCGAGGGCCTTGAAGATTATCAGGTTGTTGAAGTCCAGCGTGACGTCGCGCGGGAACAGACCGAGCAGGGAGACCCTTCCACCGGGTGTGGTGGCCTTGAGACCCTGTTCGAGAGCCTTGGGAGCACCGCTGAACTCAAGGAACACCTCAACTCCGGCCCCGTCGGTTACATCCATCACGAACTTAACCGGGTCCTCCTCGAAGGGGTTAACCACGTAGTCGGCGCCGACCTTTTTGGCCAGCTCGCGCCTGAACTCGCTCGGTTCGCTCACGATGACCGGGTAAGCTCCCGAAGCCTTGGCAACCGCTATGCCGAGCAGCCCAAGGGGTCCAGCGCCGGTTATGAGCGTGCTCCTTCCGGCTATCGGTCCCGCCAAGACGGTGTCAACCGCGTTACCGAGCGGCTCCTGGAGGGTGGCGTACTCGGGCTTCATGCCCTTCGGGTTCTTCCAGGCGTTCTGGGCCGGAACTATCGCGTATTCCGCGAAAACACCGTCCATATCGACGCCAAAGATCTTCGTGTTCTGGCAGACGTGGTAGCGGTTGTGCCTGCAGGCGTAGCACTTGCCGCAGACGATGTGGGTCTCGGCACTTATGTAGTCGCCGACCTCGAGGGTGTCGACGCCGGGGCCGACCTCGATGACCTCACCGGCCACCTCGTGGCCCATAATCTGGGGTGGCTTGATCCTGCTCTGGGCCCACTCGTTCCACTCGTAGATGTGGAGGTCGGTTCCGCATATGCTGGTGGCGAGAACCTTGATGAGAACCTCGCCCGGCCCGGGCTTTGGAACGTCGACCTCGACGAGCTCGGCACCGTAAGCGGGCTTGGTTTTTACAATCGCGGGCATCTTCTCGGCCATGGCAATCATCTCCTTAACCTTACAATGCCTATCTGAACGGGGGATGATATAAACCTTTTGCGGCCGACGATAGGAGGTGAGATGTTTTCCATGCCCATCGGAAACCTTATATCCTCTTTTGAGTATTTTCCACTTGATAAAGGGGGTTTAAAGATGGCGCTGATAGTCGTGACGGGGAGGGGCGGCGCTGGAAAGACCACGATGACCGCCAACCTTAGCACTTACCTGGCCATGCGGGAGTACCGTGTACTGGCCATTGATGGTGATCTGTACCTCCCCAACCTCGGCTTTCACTTCTCCCTCGACACCGTCAAGTATACCCTTCACTCCCTTCTGAGGAACCCGGATATTGACCCGGAATGGGCGATATACAAGCACCCCCAGACGGGGGTCCACGTTATGCCCGGCAGCACGCAGCTCCAGGACGTTCTTGGAATCTCGCCGAGGAGGCTGGTGGAGATACTTGAGAAGGTCAAATACAAGTTTGGGGTCGTATTCGTGGACTCCCCAACGGGTATCCCCTTTGACACCCTCCCGACCTTTGAGGTGGCCAACTATCAGCTGATAGTTGTTGAAATCGAGCGCTCACCCATCTACTCCTTCGAGACCATGGTGAAGAACGAGATTGAGAAGCTCAAGGTTTTGGGCGAGAGGTACAACCTCAACATCGGCGTCATCCTGAACAAGGTGAGGGAGTCCGCCGATGTCGTTGAGAAGATCGTTGAGGCGGTTGAGAGCGACCTCGACGTTCCAGTCATTGGATGGATTCCATTCGACTACAACGTTCCGGAATCCATCAACGAGGGTATTCCAATCGTTAAGTACTTCCCCGAAAGCGATGCTGCCATAGCCCTGAGGGAAACGGGGGAGATACTTGAGGAGTGGATATTCGGCTGATTTCTGGAGGTGTTGGTATGAACGTGGAAGAGCTTGTGGATAAGGTAGCCAGCGGAGAGGTGAAGCTCCACCAGGTTGAGAGGTACACGAACGGCGACAAGAGGCTCGCCACCGAGGTAAGGCGCCGTGCCCTGGAGAAGAAGCTCGGCGTCAGCCTTGAGAACATAGGGCACTACTCGATAGACCCCGAGAGGGTCATAGGAAAGAACATCGAGAACATGATAGGCGTCGTCCAGATACCGATGGGCGTTGCCGGTCCGCTTAAAATCAACGGGGAATACGCCAAGGGTGAGTTCTACATTCCGCTTGCCACCACGGAGGGAGCACTCGTTGCGAGCGTCAACCGTGGCTGTTCCGCCCTCACCGCCGCGGGGGGCGTCAAGACGACCATAATCGACGACAAGATGACCCGCGCGCCGCTCCTCAAATGCCCGGACGCGAGGCGCGCCAGGGAAGTTGCCGAGTGGGTTAAGGGCAACATCGAGTACCTCCAGGAGAAGGCCGTGAGCAAGGTCACCAGACACGGGAAGCTGAGGGACGTTAAGCCCTACATCGTCGGCAACAACCTCTACCTGCGCTTCGAGTTCGAGACCGGCGATGCCATGGGAATGAACATGGTAACCATCTCGAGCGAGGAGATAATGAAGGTCATCGAGGAGCACTTCCCGGACGTTAGGTACCTCGCGCTTTCGGGCAACGTGTGCGTTGATAAGAAGCCGAACGCAATGAACTTCATCAACGGCCGCGGAAAGACGGTAATAGCGGAAGCGGTAATCCCGCGTGAGATAGTTGAGAAGAAGCTGAAGACGACGCCAGAGCTCATAGCCGAGGTCAACTACCGGAAGAACCTCGTCGGTTCGGCCCAGGCCGGCTCCTACGGCTTTAACGCCCACTTTGGAAACATAGTCGGGGCCATCTTCCTCGCCACCGGACAGGACGAGGCCCAGATTACCGAGGGCTCACACGGCATAACCCTCGCGGAGGTTACCCCGGAGGGCGACCTCTACGTAAGCGTCACCATGCCGAGCCTTGAGATTGGAACGGTCGGCGGAGGAACCCGCGTCCCGACCCAGAGGGAGGCGCTGAGCATAATGGGCGTTGCCGGCGGAGGAGATCCGCCTGGAACCAACGCCAAGAAGTTCGCGGAGATAATAGCTGGCGCGGTTCTCGCCGGAGAGCTCTCCCTCCTGGCCGCGATAGCGGCAAAGCACCTGGCAAAGGCCCACGCCGAGCTGGGGCGTTAGCTCCTTTTCTTTTCCTCCAGCTTAATCTTGAGAACGAAGACATTCGTTGATGTTTCTGCCTCTGAGACGACTTCAACGCCCTTGAAGTAGAGCAGCGAGAAGGGGTAGTCGAGTACCAGGAACAGAAGGACCGTCAGAATTAGCATGATGAGGAGCTGGGCCCAATAGCTCTCGAAGTCCATTACCGTGGACAGGAAGAGGCTTCCCAAGAAGCTGGTGAGGAAGTTCAGCGTGGAGCGGTGTTTATGTCTCGCCCCGCCGACCTTTCCTTCATGTATGATCCTTAGAAGCGCGGTCAGTCCCTCCTTTTTCCGCACCCTAAAGGCTATGGTGAACTCCAGTCCGGGAATGTTTTTGAGGTTTATCGGGATGTCCGACTCGATCAGGTAGAACGCACGGCTCAGCTCATCCCCCAGCTCTAGTACCCCTAAAAATTTGCCCCTCTCGTAAAAAGGCTCTGCCATGGCCGTTATCATGTACGAGTCCGGATCGATCAGCCGCGAGTAGCGTATTCCCTCTGAGTTGAGAAGTCCCTCAGTCCGCTTTATGCATTCGGATAGAATATCACACCTAACCCTCATGTACTTGAGGGACTTCTTCGATCCCATCCACCCATGGAGAATCGACTGGAATCTCCCCGCGGTGCCCATCGTACTGAATACTCTTCAGAGTTTAAAACTTTCACCTTGGTTCAACGGTCCCGTGATTCCGAAACCCCTATTTTAGCGGGTTCCCTCTGTAACCATTTTTGGGTTTTGAATTTTCAGTTGCCCACTTTTGTTGGCATTTCTACTGATTTTTCGACATTGGGTCGAAGAAAGGTTAATTTAGGGGATTTTCCAATACACGTTGGGGAGTCTCCAATGATCCCGGTTGAAATAGGGGGACATAAGTGCAAATCGATGCTCGTAAGTTCGACTTCGAAGCTGTTTGAGCTACTGTTCGCGGACGCGGTTATCCAGTTCCCTACCTACAAGAGCTTTCTCCTCGATAGCGGTCTTTACATCGTGGATTCCCACGGAACAAAGCTTCTGCGAATGGAATGTCCGGAGGGAAAGGGGGCCCTGCTGGACGAGTTCTACTACCTGGATATAATCCCCGAAACCGTTATCGAGACGTATCTGACCGCACTTTTCAATCTTCTTGAGCTGGTTAAAATCCGCGAAAAGCTGTTCCCGGAGTATTACGTGCTCGATAAGGTGGTTCAGCCAACAAAGATCGAGATCAAAGACCATCCTGCAGGATTTAGAAAGGGGACTTTCACACTTATCGACGAGATAATCGCCAGAAACTACAGGCGGATTAAAATAGGAACCCCGCGGAAGCTCGCTAGGATACGTTATGACCCGCTGGACGCTTTTGGGGCCCGGGTGCTTGCCAACACGATTCTGCTGTTTGATAAAAAGGATCTCCGGGAGCTGGCGTTTCTCCACTTCAAAGATCACAGGATAGCAAGAACGCTCTACACCCATTCGACGGACTCCTACCTCAATAGTGCGTTTTTTGGTTATCTAAAATTCAAAGTCCGCAAGTTCCTGGGAGTTTAATGAAAAAAGAGGGGCTCAGGAAGCGGCCTCCTGAATCTTCTTCCTCACGAGTGAGCTGACGAGCTTCCCGTCCGCCCTTCCACGGAGCTTCGCCATTGCCCTGCCCATGATCATGCCCATTGCGCCCATTCCCTTGGCCTTGATGACCTCGATGTTCGCCTGAACGACCTCGTCTATTATCCTCTCGACCTCTTCCTCGCTCAGGAGTGTCAGGCCCTTCTCCTCCGCCACTTGGGCGGCGCTCTTCTTCGGGTTCTTTGCCAGCTCCTTGAATATCTCCTCGAAGGCCTCTTTGGCTATCTTCCCTTTCAGGTAGAGGTCGAAGGTTTCCTTGATGTGCTCATCGGTGATGTTCTCGATGGGAACTTCTTTCTTGAGCCCCTTGAGGACCACCACGAGTATCGAGGCCGCCAGGGACGGCTTGACGCCCTTGGTTATCAGCTCCTCGAAGAGCTCATCGCGCTCGTCGTTGACGAGGGTCTCGGCAAGGCTTCTGTCTATTCCGTACTCCTTCACGTAGCGCTCAACGCGTTCCTGCGGCAGCTCCGGCAGATTCGCTAGTATCTCGTCCTTCATCTCGTTGGTTATCAATATCGGCGGTATGTCTGTTTCCGGATACATCCTGGCCTTGCCCGGGAGCGGGCGCATGTACTGGGTGTTTCCGTCCGGCAGGGCCCTTCTAGTCTCTTCTGGCACTCCCTCGATGGCCTCCCTCGCGCGCTGAAGAACCTCCCGGAGAGCGTTCTTCGCGGTCGCCTCCTCCGCGGCAACGAGAACGAAGGCATCCTCCTCTCCGAGGCCGAGTCTCTCGACGACGGCCTTGACCTCTTCTTCCCTAATTCCATAGTTCGGTAATTCATCGATGTGGAAGATGCCCTTCACGTACTTTTTGGCCCTGTCGGCCATCTCGGTGCCGAGCCTTCTTCCGGGCTGTATCTCCTTCCCTATAAGCCCACGGAACTTGGGGAGCTTAACGGCCAGAACCTTTCCGCCCCTCTTTATCGTCCTCGCTATTATCTTCGAGCCGGTGTTCTCGAATATATCCGTAACGTCGTGGAACTCTTCCTTTATGTCCTCGGGGTTGACTCCCCTCCTTTTGAGCTCGTCCCTGATTTCGAGCAGACTCAGTTGCCTCTCAATCTCGCGTTCGATGATGACCGGTATCATGTCCAGCTCCTGCACACCTTTGATCTCGACCCTCGCTCCCCCTCTGATGGAGACGTTGAGGTCCTGCCTGATGGTTCCGAGACCGCGCTTGACCTTTCTCGTGGCTCTCAGCGCGTCGCCTATGTACTTGGCCACGACCTTCGCCTGCTCCGGGTGGTGTATGTCCGGCGTTGTTGCTATCTCAACGAGCGGGATTCCCAGGCGGTCGAGGCGGTAGATTACCTCCTTCTCCCTCCTCTCGACGATACGGCACGCGTCCTCCTCCAGACAGATCGTCGGAATGCCGACGCTCCCCCAGGGGGTGTCGACCTTTCCGTTCATAGCAATTATCGCGGTCCTCTGGAAGCCGGAGACGTTGGAGCCGTCTATGACTATCTTGCGCATGAAGTGAACCTCGTCAACAGGGGTGGCGTTGGAGAGGTAGCTTATCTGGAGGGAAACCCTGAGCGCCTCCTCGTCGGGCATGTGGGGCGGCTCTTCGTCTATGTAGACAAGGTCCGCCAGCAGGTGGTTGCCCTCGTAGATGTAGCTCTTACCCTTCTTGAACTCCTCCAGCGCAGCCGGGTCTATCTCGCCCAGCTCACTTATCGTGGGCCTGAGCCTCCGCTGGAAGGTGAACTCAACCTCGTCGCTGAGCTCACTCGGGACGGGTGAGAACAGCTTTTTGGTGTCCAGCTGCCTGTGGATTTCAAGACCGACCTTGAGACCGAGCTTTTCGTAATCGTACGCCATCGTTATCACCTCAGGAAAGTGTCAAACCTCGTGTACGGCGTTATTTCCCCGGCGTAGTTGGTCAGCATCATCTCGCGCACTTCCTTCGGGTCGTCGGTGTGGCCGAGAACCCACATGAGCTTGACGTATGCCGTCTCCGGAAGCATGTCCTCGCACGGTATGACGCCGGCCTTTAGGAGTCTCCTTCCGGTTGAGTAGACGTTGAGGTTCACCCTGCCGTAGAGGCACTGGCTGGTCATGCAGACGGTGAGGCCTTCCTCCGTGGCGCGCTTTATCGAGTCGATGAGGTACGTTGGCACGTGTCCGAGGCCCGTCCCCTCGATGACGAGTCCCTTGTAGCCCTTATCAACGAAGAAGTCTATGACCTCTGGCTGGATTCCGGGGAACGCTTTGACGAGGGCTACGCGCTCCTCCATCTCGTCGTCCACCCAGACCTCGCTCTCGGTTCTCCCCCTGTAGTCGTCCCTGAGGAACTCGATTTTGCCCGTCGGCCATATCTTTGCAAGTGGAACATCGTTTATGCTCCTGAAGGCGTCCCTTCTGCTCGTGTGCATCTTCCTGGCCTTGGTTCCGCGATGGGCCAGGCAGTAGGTGTCGCCGGTCTCGCCATGCATGACGATGGCGACCTCTCCGAAGTCTGCAGTCGCCATCCGGACGGAGCAGATGAGGTTCATCGCCGCGTCGCTGCTCGGCCTGTCGGAGCTCCTCTGGGAGCCTACGAGGATGACCGGTTTTCCAAGATCGCGGAGCATGAAGCTGAGCGCCGAGGCGGTGTAGGCCATCGTGTCCGTTCCGTGGGCGATAACGACACCGTCTTCGCCGTTGTTCAGCATTCCAGCGACCTCGTGGGCTATCCTGATCCAGTACTCGGGGCGCATGTCCTCGCTCATTATGTTGAAGAGCAGCTTCGGCGTTATGTTCGCTATGTCGAATATCTCGGGAACGGCCTTGGCGAGCTCCTCGGCGGTGAAGGCCGCGTGAACGGCACCGGTCTTGTAGTCGATCCTGCTCGCTATGGTTCCGCCGGTTCCTATTATCGCAACGCTTGGAAGGCCCGGCTTCTTGGGGAAGACCTCTTCAAACTTCAGCTCTTCCCCGGGGGCTGCCTTCTCTATGATTTCAACGGATACTATCTGATCAACCAGTATTCCTATGTTGTAGCCGTTGTCGAGCTTCAGCGTGAGGGTTTCGCCGCTGGAGAGCTCGTAGGGGTTCATCACGATGCCCTCATAGACGCTCGTGTTTCCGTTCTCCTTTTCGATTATCCGAACGTAATCTCCGACTTCTAGATTCTTATCCTTCATAAACCTCTCAACTTTGCGCATAGCTCTCCCTCCGGGGATAGTGCGCTCAATCCAATATAAACCTTCGGGCTGGACAAGTGGCAAAAATCAGCCGGAATTCCCTATAAATTTCGTCGAAGTGACAACTACCTGGCCTCGATCTTAAACCTCGGCTCCTCTATCCACTCGGACTTGCACCGGGGACAGCGGGAGGGAACGTGGATTTCTGGCCGGAAGACGAAGCCGCACTTCCTGCACTCGGCGGGCTTTATGAGGAGCACTTTCCCCTCGCGCTTGAGGGTTTTCTGGATGGCCTTCAGATCCTCGATGATGACCTTCTTCGCCCCCCTGCCCCTCAGCTCAAGGGCCAGTGCGAGCTCTCCCGGCGAGTAGTCCCTCTCCTCCAAAAGCTTTATTATGCGCTGCCTACGAGTCATCATCGCGAGAAGCTCTGACTGGCGAGATATAAATCTTAGGGTGGGAGCATGATAATTGAGAACGCCGAAAGGGTGCTTGAGTCTCACAGGCTCTGTGACCATTGCCTGGGGAGGCTATTCGCGAAGCTCGGCAGGGGGACGAACGAGGAGCGCGGAAGAGCGATAAGGTTCGTTCTCAACATGGAGCGCTCCAAGCGAGGCCTGCCGCCGATTGAAGAGCCCGAAACGTGCGAGCTGTGCGGCAACGTCTTTGAAAGAATCCCCGAACTCATTGAGGGCATGAAAAGTGCCGCTTCAGGCATCGAGTTCGAGACGTTTCTCGTCGGTTCTCGCTTTCCGGGGGAGATACGCGAAAAGGAAGAGGCCATCTGGAAGGAATTTGGAATCGATACCGCTGAGCCGATAAACCGTGAGTTCAACCGCGAGCTTGGAAAGGCCTTTGGAAGGGCAACGGGAAAGGATACAGCCAAGAACCCAGACGTGGTTTTCATCGTCGAACCGTATTCCGGTAAAATTGAGGTCCAGATAAACCCCCTCTACGTCTACGGCCGTTACCGGAAGCTTTTGCGTGGCATTCCGCAGACACCGCTGCCTGACTTTGAGGACAGCATCGCCTCGATAATCTGCCGCGCGTTTTCGAGGGCATTCGGCGGAAAGTGCGTTTTTAAGGGAGCTGGAAGGGAGGACGTTGACGTTCGGATGCTCGGCAACGGGCGGCCGTTCATAGTTGAAATCAAACGTCCTAAACGGAGGAGACTCGACCTCGACGCGATAGCGAGGGAGATAAACGCGAGCGGAAAGGTAGAGGTTCTGAACCTGCGCTTCGTTTCACCGAAGGAGGCCGAAGAAGTCCTCACGCGGAATCACCGGAAGGAATACCTCGCCCTCGTCCGTGTTGACGATGGGGTAACGCCGGAGGAGGCAGAGGATGTTGCCAGGAAGCTCAAGGGACTTGAGATTCACCAGAGAACCCCCTGGCGCGTGAGGAATGCGAGGGCTGACAGGGTCAGGGTCAAGAGGGTTCACGAGGCGGAGGCAAGGTGGCTCGATGAAAAGCACTTCGAGCTTCGCCTCGTTACCGATGGGGGCCTGTACATCAAGGAGCTTGTATCGGGGGACAAAGGCCGCACGAAGCCCTCGGTGAGCCACCTCCTTGGAAAGTCCGCCTGGTGTGAAAGGCTGGACGTGCTGAACATCCTCGATGACTGAAAACTTTATAAACGGTTCTCGCCGATTGGATAGCGAAGCCATAACAGGCTTAGTTGATATGCCGAAAAGGCTGGAATTTCCTGAAAACTGGATACGCCTTTGCGTCCGTTGCGCGATGGATAAAAATCCGTGAGGTGATAGGAATGGTCAAAAAGGCCCACAGCTTTAGGAGGAAGACCCGCGGGAAGCTCAGCAAGAGCCCCAGGAGGAGGGGGCTTCCGCCTCTCACCAGGTTCCTTCAGGAGTTTGAGACCGGGCAGAGGGTACACATAGTCATCGAGCCGAGCTACCACAGGGGAATGCCCGACCCGAGGTTCCACGGAAGAACCGGAACCGTCGTTGGTAAGCGCGGCGACGCCTACGTCGTCCAGATTAAGGACGGTGGCAAGGTTAAGACCTTCTTCATTCACCCGGTTCACCTCAGGGCCCAGAAGGGATGAGCATGATCGGGAGAAAGAAGCTCGAGGAGCGGTACCTTACGATAGCCGAAACCAAGGAGCTCCTCGAGAGGCGCAAGGCAGAGGGGATGGAGGAGAACCCCGAGGAGCCGATGTTCTACGAGGCTAGGGTTAGCCTTGAGCATGCCGAGCGCTTTGCGAAGCTCAAGCCCGAGCAGGCGGTCGAGCTGAAGGGGAGGCTCATGGAGCTCTTCGATTGGATGGACGAGAGGCTCGCCGCGAAGCTCGTCGACCTGATGCCCGAGGACTACTTCGACATACGGGTGATCTTCAGCAAGGAGGACTACATGCCCACCAAAGAGGAAGCAGAGGAAATAATAAAGCTCCTCGACGACTACAGGGAGTGACCTCTTCTTTTCCTTTTCCTAGACAAAGTATAAAAACTCCGGGAGGGTATAATTTCTGGGGGAGAGACAATGGATAGGTACCGGAGACATTCTTACAGGGAAAGCCTCGAAAAGAAGAGGCGGAACGTTGAGTATGAGGAGTACGCATACGTGCTGGACTATCTGCCCGAGGGTTACACCGATTTGAGGACCGGTAGAAGGACCGGGAAGCCCGTTGCGCAGGTTGTAGGTGAAAAGGCATTCACGCTCCTTGAGGTGGCCCCCAAGGAAGACCTCATGCTGTACGAGAGAGTTTTCATAGGTAAGGGACAGAGGGACAAGATTCTCATGATAAACAAGAAGATTCACTACGATGAGCTAACGGCCACGGCCAAGGCCGAGCTTCCCTACGTTGTTGAGGAGATAGTTAAGAACAACGAGGAGCGCTTCGTGCAGTTCTTCAACATGGCCCCGCCAATAACCAACAGGCTCCACAGCCTGGAACTGCTGCCTGGAATAGGGAAGAAGCACATGTGGGAGATACTGGATGAACGCAAGAAGGAGCCTTTCAAGAGCTTCGATGACCTCCGCCATCGCGTTAAGGGACTCCCCGACCCGGCAAAGATGATAGCCAAGCGCGTCGTCGATGAGCTTGAGGGCAAGGACAGGTACAGGCTCTTCGTCGGATCCAGGAGGATATTCCGCGTATGAGGGAGCGCCTCTTTTCTCTCATTTCCAAGTACAATCTGAAGGCAAGTTCTGACCTTGGACAGAATTTTCTGGTAGTGCCGGATATAATCGAACGGAACGTCGAGAGGGCCGGACTGAATAAGGACGACACCGTTCTCGAAGTTGGTCCGGGCCTTGGGGTCCTCACCGATGCCCTGAGCAAGCGCGCCGGGAAGGTCTACGCCATCGAGAAGGACCCTCGCCTCGTCGAGATACTCCGGAAGGAGTATGACTGGCCGAACGTTGAGATAATAGAGGGCGACGCACTGAGGGTTGAGTTTCCAGAGTTCAACAAGATAGTCTCCAACCTCCCCTATCAGATTTCGTCTCCCATAACCTTCCGCTTTTTGAGGTATGAGTTCGAGAGGGCCGTTCTCATATACCAGCTGGAGTTCGCCCAGAGGATGGTGGCGGAGCCGGGGGATAAGAACTACTCCCGCCTCTCGTTGATGGTTCGGGCGAAAGCATACGCTGAGCTCGTGGAGCGCATCGGCAGGGGCGCTTTCTGGCCGAGGCCCAAGGTGGACTCCGCCGTTGTGGTGCTAGAGCCCAAGCCGAAAGACGAGCGGATAGAACTCAACGAAGACCTCGTGAGGGCGCTCTTTCAGCATAGGAGGAGCACTGTTTTGGCCGCCCTGAAGAAATCCCACCACATGCTTGGCCTTGACAAGGATGAATTCAAGAGGGCCAGGGATGTTCTCTCCACGATGCCCCATGCTAAAAAAAGAGTCTTTCAACTCACTCCAATGGAAGTTAAAGATATCGAGGAGTTTCTCGTTGCGGAGAAGATTCTGGGCTGATCACTCCTCCGGCTCGGTTCCAAACAGGGTAACGTACAGGTTTCTCAGTTTCTGGTAGTGGCCGTTCTCTATGTTGGCGAGCCATATCAGCGTTGCCTTGGAGTTCTCGTCCTCGGTCCTCTCTGCCAGGTACTGGTAAACGTCGTGGGCCAGCTTCTCGGTTCCCATCAGGTACTCCAGAATGTCCTTCAGGTCACCGTGGTAGACCATGTCCCTCAGCCGCTCCTCGGAGAGCTCCACCTCCAGGGCGGGCAGGTTGACCTTCGGTGGACTTTCATTTGGAAACATTTCCTTGAACATCTTTAGCAGGGCCTCCGCGTGTCCCAGGCTCTCCTTGTAGAGCTGGAGGAACAGCTTGGATACACGCTCGTCCCAGTTGACGTCTCTGCTGAGCTGGTGGAGTTTGTGGTACATCTCCGCTTCCTTCACTTCCTGATCCATCCAGTAGGCTAGCAGCTCCTTGTGGTTCAGTTTGGAGATGGCCGCCAATATCTCCCTAAATTTGGCCTTCTCCTCTTCGGTCTTGTATCGAGATGCATTCATAACCATCCCCGGGTATGTTACGGGTTTCTCGTGTTTATACTTTTCGCCGGCGATTGATTTTTAAAAGGCCCCACGAACTCCAGAACATGATAATCGCCATCATTGACGGCTACACCGATGAACCCGCGGGACTCGGTGTTCCCCCTTACCTGGGGATATACCCCCGCTACGCCTACGGAGCCATAAAAAAAGCGCGCAAGGATGCCGCAATTTTTTACCTAACTATAGACGACCTTCGGGCCACTTTTGAGGGTGAGAAAGGGATAGCCACCAAAAACAAGACTCCAAACTTTCCAAAAGCGCGGGAAATCCTTCAAAAGGCCGACCTCATCGTCTACATCGGCGGTCTGCACACACCCGGCAAGTACCTCTCGGCCGTGCCCTCCCAGGTTGAGGAGGTGGCCAAGTTTCTGAAGCCCCTCCTGGGAATTAAAATCCTCGGCGGACCTGCTTTCATGGGGTCAGCCCATGCAGGGGGTACAAGGATAAGCTCCCGTGAACTGATGATGGCCGAGACGGTTTTTGATCACATAGTTTACGGCGATCTTGAGGCGTTTCTCCACGATTTCCTGAAGAATCCCCATGATGCTGATCCCTTCCGCTTCAGGAGGTACGATGAACTCAGGGACTATGCGATTCTCGGGGCGGAGGTAGTCAGACAGTTCCCGGATTATCCGGATTTTGTTATAGTGGAGATTGAAACCCAGCGAGGTTGTCCAAAGGCCATGGGGATTGGGGGTTGCTCTTTCTGCACCGAGCCCGTGCGCTATAGGGTGGTGGAGAACCGGCCGGTGGGGGACATCATTGAGGAAGTAGGGGCTCTCTACCGGCTCGGCGTCAGGCACTTTCGCGTTGGGAGACAGAGCTGCATCTTCTCATACATGGCAAGGCCGGACGGCCGCGTTCCAGTTCCCAATCCAGAGGCCATCGAGAAACTCTTTGCCGGAATCCGTTCCCTGGCTCCTGATCTGAGGACTCTCCACGTTGACAACGCCAATCCCGCCGTGATAGCCAACTATCCCAATGAGAGCACCAGGATCGCAAAGGCCCTCATAAAATACGGAACGTCCGGAAACGTCGTTGCTTTCGGCCTCGAAAGTGCCGATCCGAAGGTTGCCAAGCTGAACAACCTGAACGCTACAGCGGAAGAAACCTATGAAGCCGTTAGGCTCCTCAACGAGGTTGGGGGGAAGAGAGGCCCAAACGGCATGCCGTGGCTCCTTCCTGGAATCAACATCATCTTTGGCCTGCCGGGGGAGACCAAGAAGAGCTACGAGCTGACGTTTCAGTTTCTTAAGCGCCTTCTGGATGACGGGCTGATGGTTCGCAGGATAAACATCCGTCAGGTTGTCGTATTCCCGGGCACGCCGCTATGGCACATGAGGGACAGGGTCAAGACCGAGAAGCACAAGAAGCTCATCCAGCACTACAAGTACAAGATACGGCACGAGATTGACCTTCCAATGCTGAAACGCCTCGTTCCGGTGGGGACCGTTCTCAGGGACGTTCGTGCCGAGGTCTTCGAGAACGGTCTCACCTACGGAAGGCAGATAGGGAGTTATCCGCTCATCGTGGGTATCCCAAAGGAAATCGAGCTTAACAGGTTCTACAACGTTCTCATCGTTGGACACGGCTTCAGGAGCATCACTGGCGTTCCGGTTCCTATAAACGTGAACACCGAGACGCCCAAGGTCCTTCAGTACCTGCCGGGCATCGGGAAGAAGAACGTGGTGAGGATCCTTTCAAAGCGGCCCTTCAGGGACAAGAACGAGTTCTTCCTCACGGTGGGGGAAGATAAAAGAGAGATGCTGGACGGACTGATCACCGTGTAGCCGTGCTGTTCTCCGGCCAGGAGAACCCTATGATGTTCTCTATCAGCACAACCTCTGCCCTCAGTGTTTCGTCGGTGGTTCCCTCTATCACCAGCGTGCCCTTCCGGGGGGCGAATATTCTGTTCTCCGTTGCACCCTCCGCCGGTCCGATGAGTATTACTGCTAGATGATTCTCGTTTCCGAGTTTGCCGCGGCCTATGTCCACCTTTGTCCAGAAGTTCAGGTAGACCTTTCTGTATCTGAGCCACGTCTGGTTGAAGGCGTACTGCTTGGCCGTGGCATTATCGTAGCCCATCTGTAGCCCTTTTATGTAGTAGTTGGTCGTGAATATGTTGGAGACAACCCCCGATATCTCCGAGACGGCCAGTGTTCTGTACTTGCAGTCCCCGATGTACAGCTGGGGCGCGTCTTTGCAGTTGGTGACCGAGGGGTTGCCCATCACTATGGTGAAGTATTCGTAGAAGCTCCTGACCGTCAGGTTGAGGTCAACCTCGGGGCTTCCCGTTATGTAGCTGTCTATCGTGACGTTGAAGAGTTTTGAGCCAGCGGGAGGTCTTGTACCCTCTTCAATTAGCTTCTGGTACTGCTCTGCGGTAAGGGCGTAGAACTGTCCCGAGGGTGTGTAAATCATGACATACTGCGTGGATGCCTTGGGGGCCCCTGGATTTATCACTGCGCCAAAGCCATGATACAAGTAGAGTACGTAGCTGATTGGAGCAACGACCACCAAGAGAACTACAAGAACCACTGCGAGTCTCTTTTGATCCAAGGCCAAAACCCCCAGAAAAGGGAATTAAAAGAGAATGAAAGGCCTTCAGAGGCCAGCGAGGTACTCCATAAGGGCCTCAGCGGCGACCTTGGTCTCGTCCCTGGTGGCACCAGCGACGATGACGACGTCGTAGCCGCCAAGGGCGTCCTGGATGTACTCGATGTCGCCTGGGCTGTTGTACCAGTCGACCTGGCTGATGTTCTGCTCGACGAGGTACTTGGTGAGGCTGTTGGCAACAGGACCGCCGATGAGGATGAGGTTCGCTCCGGGGTCCTCCATGTCGACCTCGTAGTCCATAACGGTTATCGGGCTGGTGATCGGCTTGAGGGTGACCACGTCACCGTAGATGCCCGCGACCTTGTAGTCGGTGTCGAGGACGTCGTCGCCGACCTTGAGCTCCTTCTCGACAACCTTGCCCTCCTTCTCCTTGAGGCAGATGTAGGCGTAGGCGACGATGAAGTCCTTGTCCTCGATGGTGCCGTCACCGTCGATGTCGGCGTGGGTGTCTGAGTAGCCCTGGTCGCTGAGCCACTTCTCGTTGAGCTTCTTCATCTCGAACTTGTAGAACAGGTTGTAGGTGCCGAAGATGTCGACCGGGTTGCCCTCGAGGGTGTCCTTGTTGGTGAGGGTTATGTTGGTTATGTACCACTTGTTGCTGATGTTGGCTGTGTTGATAGTCATCTCCCACTCCTTGCCGTCGTAGGTGATGGTCTTTCCGCTGGACCAGTCAACGACGTCGACCCTGGCAGCGATGCTGGCTATGAGGTGGCCGTCGATACCGACGAAGGTGTCGAGCAGGGTGAGGACGACGCTTCCATCCTCGAATATGTCAACATCCTGGCCTTCCTCGAGGATCTTCTGGTCGCTCTCCTGGCCGGTGACGGCGTTCTTAACGACGACAAGGGCCCTCTGGTCGATGATGCTTATATCGAGGACGGTGACTATCCAGTCGGTGCCCTCGATGGCCTGCGGCTGGCCGACCTGGTACCAGGCCTCGCCCTTGTCGAGACCCGCGGTGAAGGTGTCGTTTCCAACGCTGAGGACGTAGAAGGTCTGTCCGAACACGGTGAAGGTGTCACCTTCGCCGACTCCCTCGCTGTAAACCTCGCTGCTGACGAGGTTGGCAGGAACGTCGTCGGCGTCTCCAATTACCCACTTGGTTACAGTCTCATCCTCTGAAGGAACGCCCCACTCGGGGTAGGCGTCCCTGACCGTGGAGGTCTCTGTGTAAGTGTAGTTGTAGAGCTTGTAGTCAACGAAGACGGTGACGTTGCCTTGGGTGATAACGAGGTCAGCGTCCTTGGGTGGGTGGCTCTGGTCCCAGTCACTTGGATCCTTGGACTTGAGTTCGATGTTCTTGATGGTTATAGCCCAGTCAATAAGCTGCTCATCACCGATCTTATCCATGTCGGGTATCTCTGGGGTAACTTCAAACACGATCTTATCCATGTCGGGTATCTCTGGGGTAACTTCAAACACGCTCTTCCATCCGCCGTAAGTGGCGTCGTAACCACCGGCACCGTTCCACCAGTAGTCGCCCGGAAGGTCGTCGTAGCTAGTGGCCCAGGCGGTTTGGTTCCTTATGGTGTCATAGTTGTACTTGTAAATGGTCCACGGAGAACCCTGAACATCTTCGGGCTCGTACTCGGCCTTGACCTTGACGTAGCCGTTCTGAACCTCGGCCTGCTCGGTAGTGTAGAGCATGCTGCCGAGGGCAACGGCGATGTCAGCAGCGCTGGCAACGTCCATAGCAGCAGCGGTACTTCCAACGACGATTTTAACGTTCGGGGTTCCATCGGCGTTAACGAAGAAGTCCTTCGGTATGTTCGGAACGGTCGGCTGAGCGCTGGCAAAGCCCATGGTGGCTCCAACCATTGCGGCACCAATTGCAAGGGCCGCGATCTTCTTCACTTTCATTTTCCCAACACCTCCTTAATCTTGGGCTTACGCCCTGGGATGGTCTAATATGTATTGTCAATGACTTTCTACCCGGTTAGGGTATATATACTTTTCGCTTTCAGACCCTTTCTCCGCTTAAAAGAAGCTCGCTCATTGCCGTAAAAATGAAAGGAAGCTTAATTAAATGCCTATAGGCTTTTCGCCTTTTGCCGATAATATCAAGGGTTCAATTTGAACTCCGTGTTCTTCTTCTCCATGAGCTGCCTTTTCACAGGCCTTGTAACCAGCTCGTTGACGAAGCCACCGAGGTCCGTCAGTGTATTCTGAAGTTCGTTGGCGGTTATGTCTATAATCTCTGGCTCCAGGATTGAGATCGCAACCGGCGCGTACTTGGCCGTAAGCTGGAAGAGCGTCTCGAACGGGGAAAGGAGCTCCGCAGCGAGGAGTCCCTTGAAGTTCTCCCCCTCCATCTGTCCCTGGACGACGAGCTTGTTTATCCGGCACCCCTCAAGGCTGAGGGCCTTCCCCATGGTGGTTTTGATAGCCTCCTCACTCTCCCCGAAAACCTCTATAACGAAGCGATACAGGATGTTTCTGTCCTCCACGATCAGCTCCTCTATCTCTTCCCTGGAATATCCCATCGTGGGCTCGGGGAGGTCATCGAGCTTTGGGTAAACTGCCAGGCCGCCAAACTGCTTCATGAGCTTCCCCATGAAGAGGGATACCTCCCCTAGGGTTTTCATGAGGTCCTTGGCCTCTATCTCCAGTTTCCCCGGCTTGAGAACCTCGACCACCGCGGGGGAATATCTGAGGGTTAGGCGAACTATATCCCCGAGTTCTCCGGCTACCTGGGCCTCTATGACCCCGGAATACTTGAGCAGCTCTTCCTCTGGGCTCTCTATGACATCTTCCAGTTTTACGTACTTGATTTTGACGCCCTTCTCCTCTCGGAGGTTCTTCGCGGTCTCCTTCAGGGCCCTTTCTAAAACTTTCTTGTCGTTCCCTATGCCTTCGATGTAAAAAATAACCTCGATTTCGGCCAATTTCACCACCACATCCAGTTATATCGCTTTTTCTTGTACGTGCCCACTACGGGGATGGGTTCGCCGCAGTACTCGCACTTCCCATCCTTGATGTGGTACTCGGTGATTTTGAATCCCCAGCGCACTATTAAAGGTTTGCCGCAGTTGGGGCAGTAGGTGTTCTCCCCCTCGTGTCCGGGCACGTTGCCGACGTAGACGAATTTGAGTCCCTCCTCCCTGGCAACGCGGTAGGCCATTTCGACGGTCTCAACCGGCGTTGGGGGGAGGTGGGTCATCTTGTAGTGCGGGAAGAAGCGTGAGAAGTGAACCGGTGTGTCGTCTCCGAGGTTCTCGACCACCCATCTGGCGAAGGTTCTAATCTCCTCCTCTTTGTCGTTGAGCGTCGGGATGATTAAGTACGTCAGCTCGACGTGGATTCCGAACTCCTTTTTGGCTATCTCCGCCGTCCTTCTGCTCGGCTCACCGCTCGGAACGCCTGCTATTTTCATGTAGAAGGTGTCATCGAACGCCTTGATGTCTATGTTCATGGCGTCTATGTACGGTGCCAGCTCCCTGAACGGCTCCTCGTTTATGTAGCCGTTGGTTATGAGGAGGTTGTATATACCTACCTCCTTGGCGAGCTTCGCGGTATCGAGAACGAACTCGTACCATATCACGGGCTCGTTATACGTGTAGGCTATGCTCTCGCAGTCGTACTTTCTCGCCAGGGCCACTATTCCCTCCGGGGTCGCGTCGTGGAGGTACGGAAAGTTCTCGTCGGCCTGGCTTATCTCCCAGTTCTGGCAGTGCTTGCAGTGCATGTTGCAGCCAACGGTGCTTATCGAGAGCGCACAGGAGCCCGGCCAGAAATGGAAGAGCGGTTTTTTCTCAACGGGGTCCGTTCCTATCGCCGAGACCTTACCGTAGTTGAACGTGTAGAGCTTTCCATTGATGTTCTTTCTCACCCTGCAGGAGCCGCGCTGCCCTTCGTTTATTATGCAGTTGAGGGGACACAGTCTGCACCTCACCTTTCCGCCCTCTAGCGGCTCCCAGTACATAGCCTCGCGCATGCTTCTCACCGCATTGTAGTAGGCTCACTCCCGTTTAAGTTTTTGGTATACTTCGTAGTAATCACGCATCGTCAGGAACTCCGCCCCTTGGCGCCGGTAGTGGTCTATCAGCATTTCGAGCAGCTCAATGGCCTTGTCCCCGGTGTTGAACTTGCAGTCCCATCGGATTTTTTCCCTCTGCATGGGAACGAACTCCCAGGGGTGGGCGAAGTAGACGCGGGGCTCCTTCAGGCGGGCATGGACGAGCTTCTGTACCTTCCATGGCAGCCTTATAACGGACGAGGTCGTCGAGGCCGGAACCTCAAGAACATCGCCGAAAAACCTCACGCCCTCACGGTAGCCCTTGTAGGTTGCCTTGGATGAGTCAACGAGGATTCCGTTTTTTGCCAGTATATCATAATAGTAACTAGGGAACTGCAGGTTTGGGGCGCGGAATGAAACTACATCTCCGAACTCCCGCAGTACCTCAAGGGACTTCACGATGGCCCTCTCGCCCTCGTCCTTGGTGAGCTTATCCAGCCGCTCGTGGTTGTAGTTGTGGCTTCCCAGCTCGTGCCCCTCATCGATGACCCGTTTAACAAGCTCCGGAAAGCGCTTCGCCATCTCCGCCGTGAAGAAGAACGTCGCTCTCACCTTCTTCTCGGCCATCAGGTCCAGCAGCTTCGGAAGCCCCTCCTCCATCCCTCGCGTCGTCGTGAGGTACGGCGGGCAGTCGTGTTCAACGTCAAACGTTATTGAAACGAGCATCATCCCAGCCTCCTCATCGCCTTGTACAGCAGGTACAGCCTGTCAACACTCTCCCCCATCTCCATGGTGCAGCGGTACACCCGCATAAGCCGCCGCAGCACAACGTCCCATGAGAATTCTTTCTCGGCCCTTCTTCTGGCCTCAACTCCCATAGCTATTAGTTTTTCCCTGTTCTGAAAGGCTTCAGCGAGGTTCTTTGCCATTCCCTCCTCACTCACCGCGAGGAGCCCCGTGATTCCATTGAGAACCATGTCCGATAGTCCACTCTCGTTCCGTCCTATTACGGGATTCCCGGTGGCCATGGCCTCAAGCCCCACAACGGGAAAGGCCTCAAGGATACCGGGCATGAGAACCAGGTCCGCCGCCCAATACAGTGGGAGAAGTCTTCCCCTCTCCATGAAGTCGTACAGCTCGGTTATCTCTCCGATGCCGGTTTCCCTGAGGTTTCTCTCCAGCACCGGGCGCATCGGGCCGTTCCCTATCATTACGAGCCTCACCTTGTTTTTCGGAACCCCGCTCCATTTGAGTGCTTCCCTCATCATCATCGGTATCCTGTGGGCCTGCTTGCGCTCGGTCATCCTTCCGAGGTACAGAACCACTATCTCGTCCCTCACCCCGAGGTCCCTTCTGGCCTTTTCCCTTTCCTCCGGCTCCGGCGGGCGCCATTTTTTAACGTCTATTCCGTTCGGAACCACGAGGACGGGACGGCCGTTGAGCTTATTCCCCAGCAGGTTTCTGGTATCCTCGGCGACGGGCGTGCTGACGGCAACGAAGGTGTCTATTCGTTTGAGGTGGTGTCTGATGAACGGCCCGATCAGGAAGTCCAGGGAAGGCCTGCCGTAGAAGGAGTGGTTGGTGGCGACCACTGGAACGTTTCGAATTCCCCTCGATATTTTTGACACCGCCACTGCCAGGGGAGAGTATATGCTGTGAACGTGGGTTATGTCGAATCCAATCTCCTTATAGAACTCGTTTATCTTCCAGAACTGTGAAAATCCCACGCTAGAGTGGTATTTCTTGAAGTAAAGCGTCGCGGGGAACCTAACAACGTGATAGGGGAAGCTGTCAACGTAGGGTTTCATGTACCTGTAGTCGTGGGTCAGGACGTAGGGCTCGTGCCCCATGAGAACGAGGTTGCGGGCCAGTTCATCGATGTGGGACTCTATTCCCCCGATTTTAGGGTAGAACCAGTCGCTTGCTATTGCGATCTTAAGGCTTTCCATATCTCGACCCCTCCGGACGTCAGGAGAACCGCTAGTCCCACTAGACTGCTGGCGACGTACGAGACAAAGCGCTCCAGGAGGGTTATTGAAACCGCGAGCGCCATCGGAATACCGAAGTACGTGAGTGTTCCAACAAGACCCCCTTCGATTATTCCCACGCCCCCTGGAGTGAATGCGACAAGGCCAAAGAGGAGGTTCGCGATTGAAATCACCGCTATGAAGCTCCATGCCAAGTCAAGGCCGAATGCAAGGGCTATGAGCTTCAGTCTGACGACGTCGAGGAGCCAGACTGTGGAGCTGAGCAGCACCGCCGCCATGTTGAGGCTGTGCATGCTCCGGAGTGCGGTTATCTTTTTCATCTCCTCATCGGTCACGGGGGTTCTGAAGATGCGGAGTGAGAGCCTCACAAAGGCGTCCCACTTAATCCATACCAGAATCACGCCGGCTATGCCGAGGATTATGAACGGGAGGGGCTCCCCGGATGAGAAGTACATCATGCCAACAAGGAAGAGGGCGAATATCGGAATGGTCTCCAGTATGCGCTCGTAGACTATGCTGACCGCCGAAACTCCAGTGGGGATGTTCGCCTTTTTGGAAACCCACGCCATCCTGAGCAGCTCCCCGCCACTCCGGCTCATGGGGGTGACGTTGTTCATGAAAATCGAGGCGAGTATGGCCTTGACGAGCTCATGGAGGGGTGCGTCCCTACCGACGCCCCTCAGAACGAGCTTCCAGCGGATGCCGTAGAGAACGACGCTCACGTAGTACGTGAGAAAGGCTAAGATGAGGTACTTGAGGGACGCGCTAACGACCACTGAAAAATACTGCTGTGCTGACGTCGCAAGGCTCTCTAGCATAGTCACAACCTAACCTAAGTCTGCCTAGGATTTTAAAACGTTATCGGAACATCGTTCTATACGTCCCTTTTACACCCCAGTTAAGGTGTTCCCAGCCCAGAACGGGCATCTCCTGTCTTTTTCCATCGATGGTAATGTAAACTCCCGCCCCTTCAAGGACCCTTCCAATGACGGTGCATCGCACGGGGCATTCGTCCAGCAGGCTTGCGGGGATGGTGAAAATCAGCTCGAACTCCTCCCCGCTCGCGAGGGCCATCTCAATCGGGTCCAGCCCCAGGGCCTCGGCCACCGCCCCCACCTCATCCCGAATCGGCAGCTTCTGGGCTTCGACCTCTATTCTCACCCCGCTCATCTCGGCTAGGAGGTGCAGTTCCTTGCTCAGGCCGTCGCTTATGTCAATCGCCGCGTTTGCAACCCCGCTCAGTTCGATTCCCTCCTGAACCCTCGCCCTCGGTTCAAGGAGCTTCTCATAGATGGGTTCCCTTATCTTTTCCGGCACGTCGAGGCCGCGTCTCCACACGAGAAGCCCCGCTAGGGCTCTGCCGATATCACCGGTCACGCAGACCAGGTCGCCAGGCTTTGCCCCGCTCCGGGTGAGGAGTCTCTTCGTCCTTCCGAGGGCGATTCCGTCTATTATCAAATCGTCCGCCTCGTTCGTATCGGCGCTGAGAACGGGGACTTCATAGAACTCGAGGGCCTTTCCTATCCCCTCCGCAACGCCCTCTAGATATTCCATCTCAATATCCTGCGGAACGCCCAGTGAGAAGAGAAACCCCACCGGTCTCGCTCCCATAGCCGCGATGTCGCTCACGTTCATGGTGACGACCTTGAAGCCCACCTGCTCGGGCGTCATTATATCCGGCACGTCCGTTTTTCTCACTAGCATGTCGTTGGTGGCGACTACCCATTCGTCACCGAGTCGGATCGCGCCTGCATCGTCCCCCAGCGGCAGGTCGCCCTGGAGCTTGAGGTGCCTTTTGAAGAGCTCGATTATCTCCCTCTCCACCCGTATCCCTCACTTCCAGTTGGGTCATGGGATTTAAAGCCTTCGCCAAGCTTTTATGTTCTTCCGCTAATCCAAGTTAGTGGTGGAGATGCGGGAGCTGAGATACAATCCCCTGACCGGTCAGTGGGTCATGGTCTCGGCGGTGAGGAGAAAACGCCCCTGGAGGCCGAGGAACTTCTGCCCCTTCTGTCCCGGAAACGAGGAAACCGGTTACGGCTGGGAGGTTCTCCTCCTCCCGAACAGGTTTCCGATGCTGTCCTTCGATGCCCCCAGGCCCGAGCGAGATGGGTTCTACAGGAAGGCAAGGGCGCTCGGCCAGTGCAGTGTTATCGTCGAAACCCCTGAGCACGACCTTGGAGACCTCGACGAGCTGTCCCTCGATGCCATGACCCTGGTTGTTGAATTATGGAAAAACATAACCGCAGAACTGAAGAAAAATCCCCGCGTTGCCTACGTCTCAATCTTCCGAAACAAGGGGAAAGAAATCGGCGTTAGCCTGATCCACCCCCATGGCCAGCTCTACGCGACACCCTTCATACCCCTCAAGGTTCGCCTCAAAATCGAGAACTCGAGGGGATACTTCAAACGTACCGGCGAGTGCCTCTTCTGCAGGATTCTGCGCGAGGAGCTGGAAAGTGAGAGGGCGATATACGAGAACGAAAGCTTTGCAATCTTCCTGCCCTTCTTCGCGAACTGGCCCTTTGAGGTTCACATCTACCCCAAAAGACACGTTCAGTGGCTCACCCAGCTGACGGAGGAAGAGCTCAAGGATTTGGCCGACGCGCTCAGAACTGCGACCGGAACCCTCAACACCGTCCTGGGAAGGGACATGCCCTACACCATGATGCTCTACCAGGCGCCGTTCAAGGGAAATTACAATTTCTACCACCTCCACATCGAGTTCTACCCAATCCTGCGGGAGAACGGCAGAATCAAGTACGCCGCGGGGATAGAGATGGGAACTTGGGACTTTACCTATGATGGAATTCCCGAGGAGAATGCAGAGAAGCTGAAGGATGCCTGCAGAAAGGTGATAAAAAGAACTGGCGCGAGGGGAAGGTGCTTCACTTAGCCCCGGGGCTTCCCCCGAGGAACTTCATGAGGCTCGTCTGCTTCGGCCGGTATTCCTCCTTTGGAACTTCGACCTCAAGGGCTTCGAGGTCCTCTATTCTGGCCCTTCTTATCTCCTCCGGCAGCTTAATCTCGCCGTACTTTCCGCCACCGCCGGGGATTACTATCAGCTTGCCCTCCCTGTAGGCCCAGATGGCCTTCGCAACCTCCTCGTGAACCTCCGCCAGACCCTCCAGCGGGACGTCGACGAGAACCCTTATCTCGCTCCCGAACTCCTTCAAAAAGCGCTCCCAAATCACGCGGACTGCCTTCGTCTCGACTCCTTTCCCTACCACCATCGCGATTATCTCCGCCAAGGGGGCTAGGCGGAGGTAGGGCGGCCTGTCCTTCGGTCTCTCCTCCGTGTCGGCCAGTTCGAGGATTCTGTCGTGAACGCCCTTCTTTATCCTGCCGCCGCACTTCGGGCACTTCCACTTGAATGCCCGCGCCTCCTCTGGCGAATACTTTGCATAACAGCGTGAGCATGCCGTGAGGTGGTACTTGCCCAGTCTGGGGTCTAGGCCGGCGTTGAGGACGATTTTTCTACCTCCCCTCTTCAGAATGGCCTTCCGTATCTCCTCGAATGTCGCGTCCTCCACTTCAAAGCGATTGAACTCCCTTCCGAGGCGGTGGGGCATCGGGGAATGGGCATCGCTGTTGCTGAGGTAGGTCAGCGAGTGGTGGGCCTTGATTCTGTCGGCCATCTCCGAATCCGCCGAAAGACCGAGCTCAAGGAACTGGACCTTTGCCCCCTGGTAGGCTTCTCTGAGGCTGTTGTACTCTTTGTAAAGGGCCGTCCAGGGTGTGAAGGCGTGTGCCGGTCCTATCAAGACGCCGAGCTCGTTCGCTATGTCAGCTATCTCCGACGCGGGAAGGTTAACCCTCGGCCTTCCTTCGGTGTCTATATCCCCCGAGTACTTCCTCAGCTCCTCCCTCATCTCCCGGACGGTGGAGATGCTCGGAAAAATCAGGACGTGGTGAATGCGCCGATTATCCTCAACCTCTGCGGTGAGAAGAAAGCGGATTCCGTTTCTCTCGTAGGTCCCCTCGTCCACCTTCTCGGTGTACCTAAGCAGCTCCTCCTCCCACTTCGGGTTGAGTATATCGCCCGTTCCGACTATCCCGAGCCCCTTGAATCTCGCGTTCTCGGCGAGGTTCGGTATCGTCATGGCTTTTGAGACCGCCTTCGAGTAGCGCGAGTGTATGTGGAGGTCGGCATCAACCTGCATGGGATCACCTCATTCGATGTACATTCCCTCCAGACCGCGGTAGTAGGCGCGGTATATGTCCCTTTTGGTCACGACTCCGATGAGCCTCCTGTTCTCGGGGCTCTCGACCACGGGGAGGAGGTTCTGGTCGTAGGCCATGAGCTTCTCGAAGGCATCCTCGGCCGTCTCCGTCGGGTACGTAACCCCGTAGGGCCGGCGGATAAACCGCTTCACAGGCATCCGCTTAACGCTCGGAGATTTTTTCAGGATGTCCTTTATGCCGACTATGCCCACTACCTCCATTTTCTCGTTGACCACAGGGAAGCAGTCATGGCCGGTTTCGCCTATCAGATGCTCCACGTCAAAGAGCGTCTGGTTCTCGGTGACGTAAACCGGCTCGCGGCTCATTATCTCGCCGACGGATATGGTTTCGAGGATGACGGGCTTTCCGGTTTTCACGTGGTAGCCCTTTCTGATGAGCTTGAGGGTGTAGATGGACTCCCCCTTGAGGAAGAACCTGGCCGTTAGAAAGCCTATAGTGGCGGAGGTCATCACCGGGGGGAGAACGGCGTAGCTCCTAGTGAGTTCCGTTACCATGAGTATCTGGGTGATTGGGGCCTGCGTCATGCCGCTGAAGAAGGCCGCCATTCCAGCCAGGGCGTAGACGGCAGGGTTCGAGCCGAGGCCGGGGAAAAGGAACCTCACGACCTCCCCAAAGGCAGCTCCAAACATCGTTCCTATGTAGAGGCTCGGGGCGAAGACACCGCCGCTCTGGCCTGAGCCTATCGTCAGGGCGGTGGCCAGCATCTTAACCAGCCCGAGGGTCACGAGCAGTCCAATCGCCAGCTCACCGTAGAACGCCATCCTCATGCCTTCGTAGCCTATCCCGAATATACCGTAGATGGGGAACAGCATTCCAAGAACGCCGACTCCGAAGCCGCCTATCGCGGGCTTCAGGGTTTCGGGTATCTTGGACTCGGAGAAACCGTCAACCATGCGGTAGAGGAACCGCGCGTAGAACGCCGCCAGAAGGCCGAGACCCAGCCCAAGGAGAAAGAAGAGGGGGAGTTCTGGGAGTGTATGTCCGATGTTTCCGGGGATGTCTATCTCCACCGCCCTGTTGAGGACGGCGAGCGTCAGGGCGTTTCCTGTGACGGCGGCGATGAATATGGGCACGAGGTTTATCGAGAAAGCCCCCATGTAGACGACCTCCAGGGCAAACATCGCCCCCGCGAGCGGGGTGTTGAAGGTGCCGGCTATGCCTGCCGCCAGACCGCAGGTGACCAGGAGTTTTTTCATCTCCCTCGATAGGTTGAACCAGCGTGCCAGAATGGAGGTCAGGGAAGCCCCGATGAATCCTATCGGCCCCTCACGTCCCACGCTGCCGCCGGAGCCTATGGTTATCGCGGTGGCTATCGTCTTCAAAACCGCGAACCTCCCAGGTATGTTGCCGCCCTTGAATATAACCGCCTCTATAACCTCGGGGATGCCGTTTCCCTTAATCTCGGGGCACTCGATAACGAAGAGCGTAACCACCAGCGCACCGAGCGTTGGCAGGAGTATGTAGCCGAGGTTGACGCCGCCCACCTCGTAGGAAACGTTCGGAAGGAGCCATCCGAAGAAGAAGCCGTGAACTAGGCCTATGGCCAGCCTGAAGACTATCGCCCCCAAGCCGCCAACTAGGCCGGCCAGAATTGAAAAAGCTATGACAATTCCCCACTTTTTGAGGTACTGCCGTTTCGACACCATCAAGGGAGGTTTGATGTCACCAATAAAAAGCTTAAGCTTTTATAGTCCTCCGCGAGAAGGGATTCTGGTGGGACCATGAAGGTTGAAGGATTCGTTGCTTCCCTCAGGAACGCCGAGACGATCGGCGGGCTGTTCAAGATACTCGCGGAAAAAGGCGCCCCGGTCGCCGAGCTCGATGGGAAGAGGTTTCTCATCGTCGTTGAGGGTGACTTTGAGGGCAGGAAGTTCTGGACCGAGATAAACGGCGAGAAGGCCAACCAGGCCCTCGGCGATGCGATGCTCAACTCCTCAAGCTTCCCCTTCAAGTGCAAGCGCCCCTACACCGGCGGAAACGTCATCTTCGTGGACTTCGACGACATCGAGGTCGATGAGTTCCTCGTTGCATACCGCGACCCGGATTACGGCATATTCTACCACGTCAAGAACGGGCAGGCCGAGGAGATTACAAAGGAAGAATACGAGAAACTGCTCCCCGAGATGCCCGAGTTCAAAATAAAGTCCATGAGCGAGGAGCAGATGGACATGATGGGCGCCTTCTTCGGCTGAGGCCTGGCCTCTATTTTTACTTCTTCTGTTTCAGTTTTCCGAAGATGATGGGGATTAGTGCCAATCCCGACAGTAAGACGGGACCGCATATGGTCGGCGCTTTTCCACTGGTGCTCTGGGTTGTGCTTCCACTTTCCTCCGAAGTCGTCGTTGAACTGCTAATTGGGGGGGTTGACGTTGGTGGTGTTGTGGTCGAGGGACTAACTGTGCTCGTAGAGGAGGTGGTAGTCGTGGATGAAGCCGTTGATGAAGGAGAGGTTGTTGATGTGGTCGTGGCAGGGGTGCAGGATGCGGTTCCAGTCACCGGAACAAGGGGCAGGTAGTCTCCACCGCGCAGAATGTTTCCCCCGGAGGTGTACGGCAGCATGGTGTCCCCAAAGCCATCCCCGTCAGTATCCCTACCGGAGTAGTCGCTCCAGTAATTGCCTCCAAGGCAGGGGCCGCCGATTATATTTGTGCCGGCTGTCTTTTCTATGTTCCACCGGTTTTGTCTATCCGCTTGTGCGTTCTTTGGGTTGTTGAAGTAGTTGTCGTAGATTAGATTATCTTCGGAGAAGATGATGTTAATCCCGTATTTGTTGGAGCTCACGTTGTTGTGCACAATAGTGTTTCCATTGGATGAATCAATCGATATTCCCGCCTCATTGTTAGTTCTTATCGTGTTGTTGGCCACCGTGTTGTACCCACTGGACCTCCAGAGGGAGACTCCACGGAAGAGGTTCTCGGTAACTCTGTTCTCCGAGATTGAATTGTGGGTGGATAACTCGAGACAAATTCCGTCCCTACCGTTCAGCCTCACGTCGTTGCCGACGATTGAGTTGTTCCGGCTGGATGTGAGCTGAATCCCGTGATCGCGGTTGGAGATTATCTTGTTCTCAGCTATCCTGTTCCCCATTGCCCTCTGGAGGAATATGCCCACGTATCCATTTCCACCCACATAGTTGCGGGTTAAGGTGTTGTTGCTTGAACCGTCTATGGAGATGCCTTTGTTGGTGTTTGAGCTTGCGTTGTTTCCCGAAACGATGTTGAAGTTACTCAGGGCGCTGAGGATTATCCCATCGTAATCGAAGCTCGCACTGTTGTTTACCACAACGCTGTGGCTGGAATTGTGGAGAAATATACCCTCGGCATAGTTTGAGCTTACGGTGTTATTCCTCACTGTTAGTCCGGTGGAGTCCCACAGGAATATCCCCACCCCATAGGTCGATGTTACTGTGTTGTTCTCGATTTTCCCAGTCCTGACGTTTTTGTAGTATATTCCATGGAACCATTCGGAGACTACCAAGTTCCTAACGGTGACGTTGACCAAGGTGTCTGAACCTTGAGCATAAACACCGACCGTGTGATAGTTTCCCAATCCGCCGACTCTATGGCCCATGCCGTCAAAAACAACGTTGCTGGCGGTTATCAGAATACACGTCATATCCCCGCTTTCGGTTATGTCCTCTGTGAGGATGTAGTATCCGGACTGGTTTATGATGATGCATGAGTTCACGGGGATTGGGGTAACAGTGCCCGCGGAGTTTGCCTCCAAAAAGTCTGGAAAAGATATCAAAACCAGAACCGTCATCATGATCGCAATTCCGAGCTTTGCCCTCATAAAGCTCACCACTGTGTTGCACTATGTCTACAAAAGTGTATAAATGTTTCCCGATAAAAATGGCCAAGTGTTGCTAAAATGCTAGGGAAAGTGAAAAGTGGGCTATTGGGCTTCCTTTAGTTCTTTTATCCTCTTCTTCGTGCTCTCTATCCTCTCGACCTTTGCACTGGTCCTCTGCGCCCTTGTTGCCTCTATCTCTTCCCTGAACGCCCACTTGAGGAGCGGTGGGGTTATCAGCACCGAGATTGTTATGAATATCAGGGTCGCCGCTATGAACTCCGGGGCGTGCTCGGGACTTATCGCGCCCCCGTGGATTGCCACCATCAGGTCAACGAGCGCAACTTCAGTCCTCGGAACCGAACCGATGCCCATCTGGAGCGACATCTGGAAGTTCTTCTTTGTGAAGAGGAAGTCCCTTCCACGTCCCCAGGCGGTTATCCATGCTCCAAATCCCCTTCCAAGGACCTTTCCGAAAACGGCGACAGCGGTGAGGACGGCAGCGAGGATCAGGGCGTTGGCGTTCTCGAAGACCGTGAGGTTTAGCATCGCCCCCGTGTGGACGAAGAAGAACGGTATAAGCAGGCCGTAACCGATGGCCTTCACGTCCTCCATGATACGCTTTCCTTCGGGGAGCTTCGAGAGGACGAGGCCCATCATGAACGCACCCTCGATGGCCGCAGCGAACCAGCCTTCAGCCAAAGCCGCGAAGAGGAACATCATCCCGAGAACCGCTCCGAGGATTCCCTTCTCCACGTGAAGCCTCTCGGCGAACTTTATATAATAATCGACGAGGAACCACCAGATGACACCGGTGAGAATGAAGAACGCCACGATTTTAACCGAGAGCTCCAGAAGGCCGCCGCTTCCGACGGCGAAGATGACGAGGGCTATGCCCAGAAAGTCGTCCATAACGCTCGCACTCAGGGAGGCCGCGCCAACCTCACTTTTGAGAACCCCCAGATCCATCATCACCCTGACGGTCAGGCCGATGCTGGTCGCGGTGAGGAGAACGCCGCCCGCGAAGGCCTCCCTGCTAGGATAGCCCATCTCCATAAGGGCAAACCAGCCGAGGACGAGGGGGACGAAGACACCGAGAACCGTCGAGACGGTGGCCGTGAGGCCCGTCTTCTTGAGCTGTTCAAGGTCGGCATCGAGGGCACCGAGAAACAGGAGGAATATTATGCCCAGCTTGGCGAGGAAGTTGGCCACCACCGTCATGTCCGTGGTGAAGGCCTCCCCGCTGACTATCGGGAGGTACTGGGGCGCGACTATGCCGAAGTAGACCAGGTTCCCGAGTATCATTCCCATCAGCAGCTCTCCGAGGACTCCCGGGAGCTCGTAGCGTTCAATGATGCTGTCCCCTATCTTCGCGAGGATTAGCGAGAGTCCAAGGGCGAAGAGAAGCCACGTTACGCTCTCCATTGGGCACCACCCACCCGCAGCAGTCTAAGCAGCTCGTCTATCAGTATGCGGAGACTCACCTCTCCCACCAGCTTGCCATCCTTTACGACCGCCAGCACTTGAATCCTGTACTTGCGCATCTTCATCAGTGCGTCGAGAACCGTTGCGTCTTCCTCCACCGTCAGCACGTGCCTCTCGGCAACGTCCTCCGCCTTCGTGGCACCACCGAGCATCGAGCGCATGGTTTTGCTCGTCATTCCCAGCTTGAATCTGTGGGCCTCCGGCGGCAGGAGGACGTCTATGACGTCTATGTACCTGATGACTCCCACTAACTTCATGTTCTCCCTGCTGTCAACCACCCAAACGTGGTGTCTGGTTCTGAGTATCTTGAGGACGTTGAGGAGGTCGGAATCGGCCGTTACCACGGGCATCGTTTCGAATCTCGGCATTATATCGGCCAGTTTAAGTGAGTGGAATCTCTCGAGGGCGGACTCGACTTCCACGGCCATCACCAATTCTGACTGATGAAAAAAGTTCTATTTAAGGCTTTGTGGGCTGAACGCGACACTGGGGCAACGTTTAGAACATTGTACCAAAAGGGCAGCGATAGGAGCCTGCTCGAGATGAGGTATCAAAAGGGAGACAAGGACATTTACAAGTATCTTTCTAATTCTCCCTTCAACCCTTATCACCAACTTGGTTTTTGTTTCGGCTCATTTCAGTTCGGATATTGCCCATTTTTGGCCGACAAGTATATAAAGCCCGACGGATTATGGAATCACGTGGAGGGAGCTTAGGTGGTTTGAATGCGGACGTGGGAGAAAGGAGTGATAATGGGCGCCAGGGCTATCGTTTTTCTGGGCCTTATCAGCGCTTTGATGTACGGAAAGTTTGATCAAATCTACGCAGCCGCCGCAGGCTTTGTATCACTCTTCGTCCCCAGCTTCGTCCGGTGGATTTATCCCAAGCCAAGCCGAAAAATCTGGCCGTGGGTGAGTCCGTTCTACAACGACAGCGTCTACGCCCTCTTTGCGATATTCATGGCGGCCCATATAACGTTTCTCAACGTCCCCTTCATCCACCTCGACCTGTACAACCAGTTCTGGAAGGGTGCGGACATACCGAGCCACTACCTTGGTGGCCTCGTGACGTGGGTCATATTCAACGAGGTCGTTCTGGAGTCGTCGAGAACCTACAACCTCCACTGGAGCCCCTTGAAAATAATCTCCATAAGCCTTTTTGCCCTCGTCCTCGTTGGAGTCGCCTGGGAGTTCTTCGAGGTTGTTCTTCAGCCGAACATGCCCTGGCTCCACGAGAGCATGAGGAACAAGATCCAGGACGTCGTTATGGAGCTGCTCGGTTTCGGGACGGGAATAGCAATGGTCCTCAAGTGGGAGTACCCGTACTCCATGAAGAAGCCCTTAGAAAACGCCCCCGTGCGGTTTGGGGCCACGTCCGTTGACATACTTCCCCCGCCGGAGCATGTGAAAGAATGAAATGTTCATGGTTTCTCTTTTCCCATCGCCCCTATGAAATGGAACAGCAGCTTTGCCGCCGTTAGAGCCGTTACGTCGCCGAGTTCACTCCCCGCAACCTCCATTATGTCAAAGCCGGCTATTCTCTTGTTCTCCACGAGCCACTCCATGGCTTCGACGACTTCCCAGAACCTCAAACCACCGGCTTCAGGGGTTCCCGTTGACGGAACCAGTGAGAGGTCAAACGCGTCTATGTCAACCGAGAGGTAGACCGGCTCAGGGAGGGGCTTCACCAGCTCGACGAATGCATCAAAGTCGTAGTCCCTCGCGTGCACCCACGCTATACCTTCCCTCTCCGCGTACTCGACCTCCTCCCTCGTGCCGCTCCTTATCCCGAACATGGCTTCCCTGACTCCCAGCTCGTGTATTCTCCTCGCCACACAGGCGTGGTTGTATGGGTTGTCCTCGTAACTCTCGCGCAGGTCGAGGTGGGCATCGAAGACGACGTAGCTGGCAGGCTTAAGCGCCTCAACGGCTCCAAGGGTCTGGGAGTGCTCGCCGCCGAGGAGTATCGGGATAACGTTGGGATTGGCGCGCTTGAGCTCCTCAACGGTCTCCCTAACCCGGTCAGCGGTCTTACGGGGATCGCCAGCTACAACGGCGACGTCCCCAATGTCCGCTATGGGAAGTTCCGCTATGTCAACGTCGTAGTCAATGATGTAGCTCTCGAGGTTGAGCGTCGCGTGCCTGATGAGCGTCGGGCCGAACCTCGCGCCGGGCTTGAAGCTGGTCGTTCCATCGAAGGGGACGCCCATGATTGCAAACCTTGCCTCCTCCGGTTCAATGAGGGGAAACTCCAGCTTGAGTGTCTCGTAGGTGTACAGGAAGTCCATCTCTCCCACCGAGGAGATTTCTGAGGGCACGATTAAAAACCTTTGTGGGGGCTAAGGCCGGAGTACGACCTCTCCCCCCGGCTGAAGAATCGCCTCACTTCCGAAGGCTTCCACACCTATCGGTTTCGTGCCCTCCAGCATCTTTATGTGAACTTCGCCGTGCTTCACCCTCAGCTCAAGCCGCGACCCTCTGAAGAAGAACCTCAGCCTCACCGACTTCCATTTTTCCGGGAGGTTCGGCTTGATTTCCAGCTCATTTCCCTTGAAATCAACACCGCAAAAGCCCCTGAAGAGTATCTGCCACAGACCGCCGGCGGTTGCCAGGTGAAATCCCTCCGCGGTGTTTCCGTAAATGTTCTTCAGGTCTATGTAGGCGCATTTCATGAAGTAGTCGTACGCGAGTTCCAGGTCCCCGAGCCACGATGCGACTATGGCGTAGGTTGGCATTGAGAGTGAGGATGCGTGGGTGGTTCTGACGATATAGTACTCGAAGTTCCTTCTGATGGTATCCAGGTCAAACCAGTCCTTCAGGAGGTACTGGGCGGCTATAACGTCCGCCTGCTTGATGAGCCGGGTTTTTCCGAGGTTTTCCCTTATCTCCTCCGGCAGTCTCCCCTCGCCTAGGCCGTAAGGGTCAACTGTGTAGTCCATCAGCTCGAAATATCCGTCGAACTCCTCGTAAACTCCGTTATCCCTCTGCGGTGGAAGGTACAGGCCCTCGGCTATCTCAAGCCATCTCTGGGCCTCCCTTTCGGTCACCCCGGTTCTCTCAATGACCTCCCTCCACTGGCTCTTCCCAAGGCCTTCTCTGAAATATGAGACCCCGAGGAGCAGGTTGTGCCTGGCCATCAGGTTGGTGAAGAAGCTGTTGTTAACGTGCTCGTGGTACTCGTCCGGTCCGATCACCTTTTCTATCACGTAGCCCTTCTTATCGTCGTACCTCACCCGGCTCGCCCAGAAGCGCGCCGTTTCCAGGATAATCTCGAGGCCGTGGCGAATTATGAACTCCTCATCCCCCGTAAGGCGGTAGTATAGGTCAACGGTGTAGGCTATGTCGGCCGTTATGTGGTGCTCCTCCTCGCCGGTGTATATCCTGACCATCTTCTCCCCCCTCATGTCGAGCGGCACAAGGGGAGGCGTTGCTTCTCTGCCATCGTCGGCCGATTCCCATGGGAACTGTGCGCCCTCGTAGCCGTTGAGCCTCGCATTTTCTCTGGCCGCGTTGAGGTTATTGTACCTGTAAACTAGCATTCTGCGGGCTTCCTCCGGCATCGTTGCCATGAAGAACGGGAGTGCATAGATTTCTGTGTCCCAGAAGACGTGCCCGCGGTAGCCAAAGCCGTGTATCCCCCTCGCGGTTAGGGATATGCGACTGTCGTGGGGAAGTGACTGCACCAGATGGAAGAGGCTGAATGCAAGTCCCCTCTCGGCGTCTTCGTCGCCTTCTATTTCTATCCCTGCCCTCTCCCAGATTTTCTCCCAGTGCTCCACGTGTTCCTCGTACAGCCCCTCAAACCCCGTCCTTTTGTTCTCCCGGAGTTCCTCAAGAACGGCACTTTTCATGTCGCTTCCGCCGCTTGAGGACACTACAACGTATTTCACAAACTCGTACTCCTTCCCGCTCTCAACGTTCAGTGTCAGGACTTCTCCTAGGAGCCTGGTGCTCTTTACGGTGTTTCTCTCGTGGTTCCAGGGGGTGAAAATTGAGCTCGCTATGCCCACGTGGTACCTCCCGTCCAGCGTCCTGACGTGGGCATATACCGCCTCCCCATCGCAGTCCAGCTCCTCCACGGAATAGTGCCTGACGAGTATCTCTTCCCTGTAGGATGGATTGGCTGTGTCGAGTTCTATCGGGTTCAGTATCGTGAGGAGGCCGTCCTGACTGGCCCTAAACCTGAACCTCATAATAACGAGGTTTTTTCTCTTTCCGTGGACTATTCGCGTGCTCTCGTAGTTAATTCTGGCTCCTTTTTTGGTTTCAAGCTCCACCCACGTTGTTAGGGTTCCTTTTTCTATGTCCAGCTCCCTCTCGTAGCGCAGAATTTTGTGCGTGCTCAGGTTTAGGGGCTCACCATTAAACATCAGCTGCAGACCCACGACCCGGGGAGCGTTGACAATTTCGCGGTAAAAGTAAGGGGCATCATCATAAACACCGGCTATGGTCGTGCCGTATATCGTTGGCTCAAGCTCAACTTCGCCCCGAACACCGAGATGCCCGTTTCCCAGGGTTAGTATCGTCCCGTAGACTGCCTCCTCCTCGGGTGAATACCGGGAAAGCCTAAACCGAAACCTCATTCGTCCCCCTCCTTACCTTCGCTCAGCATCAACAGTCGCTCGATGGAGACCTCCCCAAAGTCCCTGAACCTCAGATCTGCCTCATCAAGTTCCGCCTCTCTTTCGTATCCAAGAACAAGCATTCCGAGCTCTCTGGCAGCCTTTACGCCCGCGGGGGCATCTTCAACGACAAAAAACGACTCCACCTCCGGGAACATCTCCATGAGCTTTTTCCTAGCCAGCCGGAATACCTCCTTCTTGCTGGGGGCCATACCACTGACGTCAACATCGAAAAGGTCTATCAGTCTCTTCTCTCCCACCCTGACCTTGGCCGCCAGCTTCGGGGCGTTCTTTGAGGCAGAAGCCAGAGCGCTCGGTATTCCCCGCTCCCTTGCCTTCATCAGGAACTCTATTGCCCCTCGGTTAACCTCGTACTCTCCCCTGTCGAACATCTCGTTGACCATTCTGTTCTTGAACTCGGCGAACTCCGTGAGGAGTTTTTTCCTTTTTTCCTCGGTGTCCGCACCATGACGCTCGTAGATACCCGTCAGCTCCAGTATGTTGTGCGCACCCTCGTAGCGCGGCTTTCCTGAGACGTACCTCACGTAGAATTCGTGGTCGATTTTAGCCCCATATATTTCCGTGGCCTTTCGCCAGGCTTCCTCGTGGGGCGTGTAAACGAGGACCCCATCGAAGTCCCATATCAGTGCTATCCTGGCCATCGCTGCCACCTTATTTCTTTATCTCCTTGATGACGACCCTCTGCGCCTCGATGTCCTCTACTTCCGCATCGAAACCCCCGACGGTAAAGGTTCCGTTCTCGCTTTCGAGGACGAAGTTGCTGACTATTCCAAAGCGGTTTATCGAGCGCACATTTCCGGTGATGCTCACTGGGTAGCCGCTCTTAACGTCCCTGCCCTCCACGGTCACCACCGGAGTGTAGCCGAGCTTTAGCAGGGTCTCAAGCTCGTTAAGCGCCATCGAGAACTCTATGAACACCTTGGGATACAGCTCGGGCCTAGAAATCCAGCCCATGACCTCCTTTGACTTGAGCCAGAGGTTGTTGTGGATGTTGAGGAGTCTAAGGAGAAGGTCTTTTTCCTGTATCACGTATCCGTAGATCTCGTTGCTGGAAATTGGAAGCTTGTGGACGCTGAAAAAGCGCCGTTTTGAGTAAACCGCACTTGAGAGGTCAGATATAACGAGGAGGAAGTTTCCAAGCTCAAAGGTCCGTATTTTAACCTGATCCCTGAACCTCTCGAACTCCTCTGGAGTGCCTATGCTGGGATAAACCAGGAGGTACAGGTTCACCCCCCTCTGAAGGGCTCCCAGCAGATAGGGTTTGAGCTCTTTGAAAACAGGATAGGGGAGCTCGGCTCTAATCTCGACTTCCGCGGAGTTTATTATTTCGATAACACTCGCCAGGACACCTTCTAGGCTTCTCACAAGCGAGATATAGGGTCCCTCTTCCCCGGTTCTCCCCTTAATCTTCATAAGCTCCTCCTGAAGGACGCTCCGGAGGAGATCGAACTTCATCTTCTGAATGTCGATTAGGGCCCCTATATCGCTCGCAGTGTAAACCCTCGGCCTTCCGGCGGAAGCTCTTATGAATCCCTTCCGTATCAGGCTCTGGATTATGTTGTAGAGCTGGGGCTGGTGAATGTCAAGGGCCTCAAGAAGCTCCTTCACGGTAGCTCCATCCTTTATGAGAATCGTCAGATAAACTTCAGCCTCCCTTTTGGTGAGCCCGAGTTCCTGCAATTTTTCAATCAAAAAAGCATAATTTTCCATCTGCACCCCTCCACAGGTCACTGCTACTACGTATTTTTGAGCTTCAATACTATTTAAATATATTGGATACTAATTCAGTAAGGTTTATATAATAGTATTGTAGTATAAACATTGAATGCCCATATTATTTCATGCACGTATCTCGAGGGGTGAGGAGGTATGAAAAAAGTCCTTGCTGGTGGTCTTTTGGTTTTTGTTCTGCTTTTGGCGGTAGTAGCTGCCGGATGCATCGGCGGCGGAGAGCAGACCGGAACCCAAACCTCGGCAACCGTCACGGAGACCAAAGTTAAAACTGAGACCAAGGTTGAGACGCAGGTGCAGGAGAAGGTTTTCGTAAGGTTCGCCGGTTGGAGTGCCGGAGAAACCGAGATGAAGAACTACGAGAAGATGATTAAAGCCTTCGAAGAGCAGAACCCCAACATCGGCATCAAGTATGAGGTCATCACTCAGATGTTCCACGAGAACATTCTGGCATCCTACGGTGCTGGAGTTGCCCCCGATGTCTTCTACGTTGACAGTGCCTGGGCTCCAATCTTCATCGACAAGGGCGCCCTCTATCCCATATCCGACCTTGCCGACCAGAGCTTCATTGACCAGTTCTATCCGTTCCTGCTGGAGCCGTTCATGAAGGATGGAAAGCTCTACGGCCTGCCGAAGGACTGGAGCATGCTGGCCCTCTTCTACAACAAAAAGCTCTTCGAACAGGCTGGCCTCACCAGGCCGCCCGAAACCTGGGAGGAGCTTGAGGAGTACGCCAAGATAATAGCTGACAAGACCGGAAAGCCCGGACTGGCCATATATCTGGGCGGATTTAACAGATACGTCCCCGTGGCGGTCAGCAACGGTGCTCCCAAGCCCTGGTTCGAGAAGCCCGAGGATGCCTCCTGGTTCGACAACCCCGTGGTTAAGGAGACCCTCACCTGGTACATCGACCTCTACAGGAAGGGTAAGATAGAGAGGGAGAACCAGGGACTTACCCCGTACGTTGTCCAGCCGAGTGACGTCGGAGCCGGCTGGCTCGGTGACGCCTTCGGCCAGCAGGAGGTTGGAATGGTCATCAGCGGAAACTGGATGATTCCTTTCCTCGCCGACCAGTTCCCCGACTTCAAATACGGTGAGGACTGGGACATCGCCCCCGTCCCGGCCGGAAAAGAAGGAAGGGTGACCATGGTCTACACCGTCATTCTGGGAATAAACGCCAAAACCGAGCACCCTCAGGAGGCATGGAAGTTCGTTAAGTTCCTCCTCGGACCGGAGGGACAGAAGGAGCTTGTCGTCAAGGGTGGCCAGACCCTGCCCAGCATAAAGGGCTTTGAGAACGATCCGGACATGTGGCCGCAGCACAAGAAGACCCTCTCCTTCAAGTACGACAAGATGATAGTCTTCCTCTGGGGTCCGAAGTCGGGACCGATTGAGAGCAAGTTCAGCGACGCCATGGCAGCGGCGATGAGGGGCGAGATGAGTGCGGACGAGGCCATTGAGGTTATGAAACAGGTCGTTCAGGAAGAGCTGAGCAGCTGAGGTGAGAACATGTTTTCGTCTTTTTCTTCCTTTTACGAGAAGTCTAGGAATAAGGAGATTGTGGCCGGGCTAACTCTCATCTCGATTGCCGTTATTTTGAATCTGGTTTTTGGTTACTTCGCGATGTTCTTTGCCTTCTATCTGAGCTTCTTCAAATGGGATTATATAGGCGAGATGCAGTTTGTAGGGCTTCAAAACTTTGAGATTGTGATAAGGGATCTTATCAGGGGACTTCACGGAGCTCCCTATCTTCTCGTCCCATTCTACACCGGCCTGAAGAACATCCTGCTCTACACACTGATCGTCGTGCCCATCCAAACCTTCCTGGCAATAGTCCTGGCTTCCTTCGCCAACCAGAAGATTCGCGGCCAGCAGTTCTTCAAGGTTTCCTATTTCCTGCCCGCGACGACTTCCTCGGTCATCGTGGCGCTGATATTCATATGGCTCTTCATGAAAAATGGCTACATAAACTACGTCCTGACCCACGTGATCCCGGGCTTCGAGCCGGTGGACTGGATAAACAACAAGGACTACCTTCTGTTTGCCATAGCCACTGTCGCCATCTGGGGAACCAGCGGCCACTTCATGGTATCCTTCCTGGCGGCGATGCAGGCCATTCCCAGGGAGATATACGAGGCGGCAATGCTTGACGGCGCCGGGCCGATAAGGAGGTTCTTCTTCATAACAATCCCGATGCTCAGGCCGATGGTCGTCTACGTGGTGGTCATGGGACTCATAGGAGCCCTCCAGATGTTCGACCTCGCGTGGATAATGGCAGGGGCCAATGGCGGCCCGGGAGGGGCAGGCTATACCGTCGCGCTGGACATCTATAACGAAGCGTTCACCAGGATACGTCCCGGCGTTGCCGCGGCCAAGAGCTGGTTCCTGTTCGCGATAATATTCACGACCACCTACCTGTTCCAGAAGAAGTACGGGAGGGCTATGCGATGACTCCGCGGGAGAGGGAGAGACTCATCCGCCGTATATGGATTGTCATAACCTACGCCGTGCTGATAACCTTTGCGCTGGTTTATCTAATGCCCTTCATCAGGTCGCTGGTCGCTTCGTTCATGACGTGGGCGCAGGCTTCAGCCTATCCCCCGGAGTGGATCCCCAATCCATTCACGCTTGAGAACTATCAGAAGCTCTTCAGACTTGACCTGTTTCCGCGCTGGATTCGTAACACCGCGCTTTACGCTGGGCTAATCGTTGCCGGCAACGTGCTATTCACCAGCATGGCTGGCTACGCCTTCGCCAGACTCAAATTCCCGGGGAAGGACGTAATCTTCTCCGCGCTGCTCTCGCTCCTCATGATCCCAATGTTCGTTACGCTGGTTCCGAACTACATCATCATGTACAAGCTCGGCCTCATAGACAACATCTTCGGCCTCGCACTGCTGGGAATAGTGAACGTGTCGAGCATCTTCCTCATGAGGCAGTACTTCACCTCACTTTCCAACGAGATATTCGAAGCCGCCCGCCTAGATGGGTGCGGTCCGATAAAGGCGTTCTTTTACATAGCTCTGCCGCTGGCCAAACCTGCCCTTGGTGCGGTTGCCGTTTACCAGTTCCTCGGCTCTTGGAACGCCTTCATCGGGCCGCTCATCTTCCTCCGTTCGCCGGAAAACTTCACGCTGCCGGTTGGTCTCAGCTTTGCCTTCCAGAGGAGCATGTGGACGGAGTACACCCCCATCATAGCGGGCTCGCTGGTGGCCTCGGCACCCACGATACTGCTCTTCCTCGTGCTGAACAGGTATCTCATTAGGGGTATAGTCATTACAGGAGGGAAAGGCTGATGGCGAGGGTTCTGCTTAAGGACGTTACCAAGAAGTTTGGTGAAGTGGTTGCGGTCAACAAACTGAACCTTGAGATCAGGGATGGGGAGTTCATGGTGCTCCTCGGACCAAGCGGGTGTGGAAAATCGACGACACTCAGAATGATAGCCGGCCTCGAAACACCCACCGAAGGCGAAATATGGATAGGCGACCAGCTGGTCAACGAGATAGACCCCACCAAAAGGAACACCGCCATGGTCTTCCAGAGCTACGCGCTCTATCCACACATGACGGTTTTCGGCAACATAGAATTTCCGCTGAGGATGTGGAAGGTTCCGAAGCAGGAGAGGATACGACGCGTTAAGGAGGTAGCCGAGTTCCTTGGGATAGCCGACCTTCTCAACCGAAAGCCAAGCGAACTGAGCGGTGGTCAGCAGCAGCGTGTGGCCTTGGCTAGGGCGCTGGTGAGAGAACCCGAGGTTTTCCTCCTCGACGAGCCGCTGAGCAACCTCGACGCCAAGATAAGAACCCAGATGCGCTTTGAACTCAAAAAGCTCCTCAGCTACGACCTCGGAATAACCACCATCTACGTCACCCACGACCAGGTTGAGGCTATGACGATGGCCGACAGGATAGCGGTCATGGACAAGGGCGTTCTCCAGCAGGTTGGCACGCCGGATGAGATTTTCTACAAACCCGCCAACACCTTCGTTGCAACGTTCGTGGGAAGCCCACCAATGAACCTCGTGAAAGGAGATGTTGAGGAGAAGGATGGAAAAGTGCTCTTCGATGCAGGGGAATTCATGCTGGAACTTCCTGCCAGCATAGACATCCGCGGCACCGCGGTTCTCGGCTTCAGGCCTCAGCACGTTGAAGTCAGCTCCGAACCGAAGGAGGGCTTTGTGAAGGGCAGACTCCTCGGTGTTGAGAAGCTCGGTGTGGAGAGCTACGGCCACATTGCCTACGGTGGTGTGGAGCTCATACTCAGGCTTCCTGAAGGAGTGGAGACGGGCAGGGAGGAGGTTTACTGGAGGCCGAGGATGGATAGGATGTACATCTTCGACCCCAAGAGTGGAAAACTGCTGTACGGCTGATTACTGCGCTGACTGCCTCAAATCAGCCCTTTCTCTTCTTACCGAAAGTGAGGGGGTGATGTGATGCTGGAGGTTAGGGACTTCACAGGGGCCGGTAAAGGCCTGGAGGATTACAGCGGAATAATCGGAGAGGAGACCGTTGAAAGGATAAGAGTCAAGGCGGAAAAGTTGGAGGGAAAGAGCTTCGCCCACGTCAACTCGACGTCCTTTGGCGGGGGCGTTGCGGAGATACTCCACAATCTCGTGCCCCTCATGAGGGACTCAGGACTCGACGCCAAATGGTTCGTCATTCAAGGCTCGGACGAGTTCTTCAACGTCACTAAAAGTTTCCACAACGCCCTCCAGGGCAACAAAAACCTCAAACTCACCGAGGAAATGAAAAACCTCTACATCAAAACCAACGAGGAGAACGCCCAAAAAACCGACTTGACTGAATTCGATTACGTCCTCGTCCACGACCCACAGCCAGCAGCATTGATAGAGTTTTACGAGAAGAGACAGCCCTGGATATGGCGCTGCCACATCGACTTGAGCGATCCAAACAGGGAATTCTGGGAATTCTTAAGACAATACGTTCAGAAATACGATAGGTACATCTTTCACCTTCCAGAATACGTTCAGAGTGATCTGGACCCAAGGAAAACCGTCATAATGCCTCCATCAATCGATCCGTTAAGCGAGAAGAACATGGAGTTAAGCGAGTCCGAGGTTCTCAAAACGCTCGAAAGGTTCGACGTTGACCCTGACAGGCCGATAATCACTCAAGTCGCCCGCTTCGACCCCTGGAAGGGAGTATTTGACGTCATTGACGTTTACCGGAAAGTGAAGGAGAAGATTCCAGGGGTTCAGCTTCTCCTCGTCGGCGTCATGGCTGCTGACGATCCGGAAGGCTGGGTTTACTTTGAGAAGACCCTGAGGAAGATTGGCGAGGATTACGACGTGAAGGTTTTGACGAATTTGACTGGAGTTCACGCTCGTGAGGTCAACGCCTTCCAGCGGGCTAGTGATGTGGTCTTGCAAATGTCTATCAGGGAGGGTTTTGGATTAACTGTGACTGAGGCCATGTGGAAGGGTAAGCCTGTGGTTGGCAGGGCCGTTGGAGGAATCAAGTTCCAAGTGGTTGACGGTGAAACCGGCTTTCTCGTGAAGGGGGTGGAAGATGCCGTCGAGAAGACCATCTATCTGCTGAAACACCCGGAAGAAACAGACCTCATGGGCATGAAGGCAAGAAAAAGGGTGCTGGAGAACTTTTTAATTACCGGGCACCTGGAGAGGTATCTGGACCTCCTGAATTCCCTCTAGCTTTTTTAACTTTCCGAGAAAAGTTTGGTTTAAAGAGGTAGAAGGGGGCTCACTCGCCCTTGAGCTTCATTATCTTGATCCTGCCGAGGGTCTCCCAGTACTCGACGTTGATGCCTTCCTTGAGCTGGTCCTTGATGTCGTCGGCGACGCCGCCCTCGATCGGGACGTCGTAGAGCTCGTAGGTCTCCATGTCCATGATCTGGACGGTGTCCGGGGTCATGGCGATGATCTGGGCGGTTCTCTTGTCGATGATCGGAACGTCAACCTCCGCGCTGGTGGGCTTGACGATGCTCCTGACCTTGCCGTCGAAGATTCCAACGGCCTCGATCCTGGCCTTGGCGGAGCCGTGCTTGCCAGGCGAGGAAACGGTTATGTTGCCAATCCTGCAGGGCTCACCGTCGATAAGGATGTACCTTCCCGGCTTGAGCTTGCTAACCTGAACCTTGGTCTTGTCTCCCATTTTTCAGACCTCCCATAAGCGTTCTAAAACCGATTGGGAAGGGTCTTTAAAAAATTTTTGAAAATGGAAAAGTTCAGCGGCGGGTCTTCATCAGCATGCTGTTCATGAGCACCGGCACGAAGAGGACGAGACCGAGCAGTGCCCCAATCTTGATCGGTGTTGCCGGGGCCCTGAGGGTGAAGTAGAGGCTCACGATGCCGGCCAGGAGGAGCAGTACAATTATGCCCCCGACGATTCCCCTGTTGTGTGCAAGCTCACCTGAGAGGAGCGGGTAGGCCTCCACCGCCGCTATGAGGGCACCGACGCTGAAGGGCACGACGACGAACATGGTTCTGATGTCGCTTACGACCATCGTTGCGGAGAGCACGAGGCCCAGGAACGCCACCAGCGTCAGGCTCTTGCTCCTCCCGAGCTGCATGACCTCGGAGAGTATCTGGCTGCCCATCTCGATGAGGACTATGATGGTGGTCAGCCCGGCGAAGTAGAGCGAGAGCATGAGCAGGTATACCAACCTGTCGGCGTTGGCAATGTTGCCCCTGAGAACGTAGGGAATCGAGTAGAACACTTCAATCGAGTCCATCGGGCTCTTCTCGCTGTTGGTGGCGTACTCCTTGAGGTTCTGGAAGCCGAGGTAGAGCTTCATGGACTCCTCCGCGGGGATGTTGGGGTTGTGGAAGGCTTTTCCGAATCCCTGATATGCCGCGCCGAGGGAGTAGGCGACGGTGAAAGCCGCCGCGAAGCTGAGTATTATCTGGAGGATGAAAACCGCCGCGAGGACCTTCCTGAGGTCAAGCTCCTCCGGGGTGAAGCTCCCGACCACGTAGTAAACGCCCGCACCGAGTCCAAAGGAAACGAGGACCGATATGAGCATGTAGAGGATTCCCTTGATGGAGAGCGGCTGGTCGAAGGACGTTATCGCCGAGACCGCGTTGTTCATGTAGTGAACGGCCTGCGGCGCGGTGACGGCACTGAGAGCCTGGTTCCTGACTATGATGGCCGAGAGGATTGCGAAGAGCACGAAGAGCACTGACAGCACTGAGATGACCTCGAGGGTCTTGCCTTTGGCGAGCAGGAGAAGGATTATGGAGAGGAGTATCGTTCCAAGGGCGATGGCCGGGACGTACTTGGGTCCGATGCCAAAGATGTATATGAGGCTGTACGAGGAGTAGTAGGTCGTTATTCCGAGGATCACGAGCAGGAACATGATGAGCACGAATATCAGCGCCGGGGTGCGCGATATCTTGAAGAACAGCTCGTATATCAGGTATCTGGTGCGTTTGGTGCTCTCCGCCTCACTGTATATCAGGAACAGCGCTACGAGCATCGGTATCAGCGATATCAGGAATCCCTTCAGCCCGAAGTTTATGTAGTACTTGGGCAGAACCAGGAAGTTCCAGATTCCAAGGATGTACCCGGTTATCAAAAACGCCATCAGGAAGCTTATTTTTCTCATCGATTCACACCCCCGTGGAGATGTTTCTAGCCCGTTATTCCAGGAAGCTTACGGGGAATTAAACAGGAGGTAATATAAAAACGTTATGCCCCCGCGGGCGTTTTCAGAGAATCCAGTGCTCAAAGCTGATGATTACCTCGTTCACAACTGTCCATGCCATCAGCGGAGCGTTGTAGAGACTTATTTTCTTTCCCGGGGGTTCTGCTCTGAAATCGCCGTGTGGAAAACCACCAACGATTACCGTGGGCTCGCGGAGCTCCGAAAGGGTTTTTCCGAATTCCGACGGTTTTGCTGGCTCTCCATTCTCGTGCATCACGAAGACTCCGTCGGGGTTCAGCTCCTCCACGAGCTCTTCGAGGGATTTCTCCTCAATGCGGAGCAGTTCCAGGTCCCTCGGAACCGCACGGTTCTTGAAGAGGCTCTCCATCAGCCCAACGAAGCGGTTGTAGTTCCTCGGAATCCTCGTCTCCGGCTTAATGTAAATCACTTCGTCGTTCCTGGTGTGGACATAGACCCTCAGCAGGCCTTCCTTGTTGGCAATGCTCTCGAGGGCGTTGAGGAGGCAGACGTGGACTATGTCCGGCCGCCCGCGCCTCTCGCCGTCCGGGAGCTTTTTGATGGCCGCGTGGTGGTATGTGCCGTCCAGCAGTATCTCGTCGGGCCTCTTTCCCCTCCTCCTGGCGTGGTTCACAATGGCCGGATGGTCAAGTATCGCCTTCGGGACGAGCTCAAGCTCCGCCTCAGCTATCACCAGGTGGAGCATTCTCCCACCTCTCGAGCCTTATGCCCCTTTCGGCAATCTCACCAGCGATTCTCTCGAAGGTGTCTATGCGCATCCCGAGTATCTCTGGCGGGATAACTCCGAAGATGCAACCCTTCTCGGCCACGAGCCTCGCTATTATGGCCGCGGTGAATCCCGTGACGCGGGCCATCGAGGTGAAGCCCTCTTTCTCCTCGTCGTACAGGAGGTAGCCTATCTCCTTTTCCTCGCCGTCCAGAGTTCCCCTTCCGACCACCTGCATTATCGAGAAGTCCGGGCTCTCGTAGGTCATGAGCGGGGCTATGACCTCGAGCGTCTTATCAACGTGCTCCGGCCTGAAGAAGCCGAGTTCCCTCAAAACCCTCATCTTCTCCAGGTGTCCCGGCCAGCGGAGCGTCCACTCCTCAAGTCTCTCCGCCCTAACGCTCTCCAGGAGGCTCCTCAGGCCGTCGCTCACGAAGGCCTCGAACTCGAAGTCCCCGATGGAGACCCGTTCAATCCTCTCGAAGGGGTCAACCGCCTTAACCTCACCGCCCCTTATCACGCGCGCCGGCCTCGTGTACTCCTCAATTAAATCCTTAGGGGACCATGTAATTCTGTAATAGAGTGGTGGCCTGGGCTCCTTCGGGAGGCCGCCGACGTAGATGTAGCCCTCCCTCAGCTCGTCCATCTCCTGCCATATCCTGCCCATCAGGATGTGGCTCAGCCCGGGGGCAAAGCCGGCGTCGAATATAACCGTCACCTGCGCCTTCTCTGCTTCATCGCGAAGCTCCAGCGGGTTCTCCGGCATGAACGAGACGTCGACCATGTCAACGCCCGCCTTTATCGCGGCCCTAACTGCCTGATAGCCGAACCTCCCTGGCAGGGCACCCACCACAAGCTCAAAGCCCTTCATGGCCTCAACGAGGGAATCGAAGCTGGACGCATCAACTTTCAGGGGCGTGGCGAATTCAGAGACGGCTTTCAGTCTCTCATCGCTGACGTCCCCCACGTGAACATCAAACTCATCCCTCAAATCCCAGGCTATCGCCCTTCCAACGTTTCCGGCACCGAGAACGAGAACCTTCATCTCAACACCCCATGGGAGTTGTGGCAAGGTATATATAAGCCCTGCTCCTAGTCTCTCCAATGCCGTTCAAGCTTCCCATCTTCCGGAAAAAGGTCCTAGAAGTGCTCGCATCCTCCGATGAGACGAAGGTCATGCACGTAAGCGATACTCCCGAGAGCGTCTACCGCTTCATCGGTGAGCTCATAGAAAAAACCGATCCGGATTACGTCATCCATACCGGCGACCTAGCCGACAACGTAAAGCTGGAGAGACGGCCCGAGCTCAGGCCCCGCTACCAGGGCGCAATAAGGAAGCTCGCCCACGTTCTCAAGGGCTACGGGGTGAAACTCTACGTCGTTCCAGGAAACGAGGACGACCCGGAGCTGGTCAGGGAGTTCTTCGGTGATGCCGTCGTTGAGCCCGGGACCGTCATCGAGATAGAGGGTGCGAGGTTTGCCCTGGGCCATACGTGGAGGGACGTGGCTAACCTGGACGCCGATTTTAGGCTGTACGGCCACAACTTCAAGCTCATCGAGAGGGGTCTAAACGGCGTTCTCGGCGTCAACTTCGTTCTTCTGCCGAGCAGGCAGACCTATCGCGTTAAATACCCCGGCGGAACGGATTTTGATAGGGGTTACAAGATGTGGAGGGGAATATGATGAAGGTTCTCCGATTTGGTCCGTCTATAATCTTCCTCAGAGCCAAGGACGCGGAGTTGGTGAAAAAGGCCGTTTCTGAGGCATTTGGTGTCAAAGAACTGCCGACGGATGAGGCAATCAAACTCAGCAACGAGTTTGAAACCGTCGTCTTCGTAACGGAGGAATGGAAGAAGGAGACCATCCCGCCGGAGACGGCTTTCCTGATAGGGGCCCACGCCCCAGTCGTTCTCAGCGAGGTCGTCAACCGAAACCTCCCCGTGGAGAAGGTGCACGTTGAGAGCACCCTAATCCTCCTGAGGATACCCACCAACGTTGAGGACGGGCTCAAGCTGCTGGCCGAGAAGTACGGCGGCGAAATCATGGACATCAGAACGGCCTTCGACGAGGGCGAAGCCGGGGACACGATAATCGGCGTAACGACGAAGAAGCTCAGCGCCCCCATCGGGCCGGATGAAATCTCGGGGGCGGTTCTGATACGCAGGGACTTTCTGAGCGTCTACCATGAATTAACGATTGACGTTCCGGTGCTTCTCCTCCGGCTGATGCCCGAATGGAAGGAGATAACCATCAAAATCTACGACACCGACAAGCGCTACGATGAGAACATAGAGCGGCTGATGATGGTCATAGAGGACCTCGACCTTGGCTTCGTCGTCGGTGAGGGCTGGGACTGGGACTATCCGAGGCCCTTCATGCGCGTTCCGGTGTACAAGCTCAAGCTGCTGACGTGGGAGGACCCGGTGCGCGTTAAGTTTCTGCTGAAGGGCATCGAGTACGTTGGATACAAGCGCCTCTGCGACATAGATGTTTTTCTGGAGGGCAAGAAGATTCACTGGACGGCCCTCGGGAAGTACGACTCGAAGTTCGAGCTTGCCAAGGCCGCCCGTGAGGAGCTGGAGAGGAACCTCAGCGAGGACGTCTTGGAGAGGCTTAGAAAAATAGAGGAAGTCCTGGTTGCAGAATCCGAGGATTAGAGCTTTTTAATCTTCGCAACGAAGAAGCCGCTCGTCCCGTGCCTGTCGGGGTAGAAGCGCCTCGCCTTTCTTATCTCATCGCTAAGTTCAATTCCGAAGGGATTGGTTAAAGCCGGCTCGCCGTAGCGGAGCGGGAGCAGTTCAACGTCGAAGTTATCAAGAACCCATTGGATAACGAACTCGTTCTCCTCCGGCTCGAGCGAGCAGGTCGAGTAGACGAGTATCCCGCCGGGCTTGAGGTTCTCAAGGGCGACCTTAATCATCCGCATCTGCAGCCCCTGGCAGAACTTCACATCCTCCATTGTCCTGTTGGCCTTCCGCTCGGGATTCTTGTGTATGGTGCCCGAGCCGGTGCAGGGGGCATCCAGGAGGATTTTATCGAACTCGACGCCGAGCTCGGCCATGTGGAGCGAGGACTTGTGGATGAGGACCGTATTCGTAACGCCGAGGCGGGAAAGGTTCAGACGAGTTTCCTTTAAGCGTTCTTCACCGACGTCGAAGGCGTAGATTATCCCCTCGTTCCCCATCAGCTGGGCGAGGTAGGAAGTTTTGCCCCCAGGTGCCGCCGCCATATCGGCAACGGTTTCACCGACCTTTGGTTCGAGCGCCACCGGCGGGTACATCGAGCTGGCCTCCTGGATGTAGAGGAGGCCACCAAGGTATTCCGGCGTGGAGGTTATCGAGAATGGCTCGCGAGTTAGGCAGAAGCCTTCTCTCGCCCAGGGGACTCGTTTAAACTGGAAGCCTTTCTTGTTGAGGAGCTTGGTGAGCTTTTGAACCTCTATCCTGAGCGTGTTTACGCGGAAACACCTCGGCAGGGGTTTTTCCATGGCCTCGGCTATAGCTAATGCCCTATCGCCCCAGAGGGCATAATACCTCTCCGCGAATGTCTTGGAGTAGCCGAGGGAAAACAACCTCTCGAGCATGGAGGGAGATATGAAAAGAGGTTTAAAAGGTTCTTTGTCCCGAGAATTAAAGGGTTAAGAAAAAGGCATTCAAACCTTTATCCCGCCCATGATGAGGGCCATCACCGCCTTCTGGGCGTGCAGCCTGTTCTCGGCCTCGTCGAAGACGACGCTGTTCGGAGAGTCAACGACGTCGTCGGTGACCTCCTCGCCGCGGTGGGCCGGGAGGCAGTGCATGAAGATGTAGTCCGGCTTGGCGTGCTTGACGAGGTCCTTGTTGACCTGGAACGGCTGGAATATCTTCCTCCTCTCCTCGGCTTCGGCCTCCTGACCCATGCTCGCCCAAACGTCGGTGTAGATGACGTCGGCGTCCTTGACGGCCTTGATCGGATCGTGGAGGAGCTCGAATGAACCGCCGCTTTCGGCCGCGTTCTGCTCCGCCCACTTGATGACCTTCTCGTCCGGCTCGTAGCCCTCTGGAGTTGCAACGACAACGTTTGCACCGAGCTTGGTTCCAGCTATCATGAGCGAGTGGGCGACGTTGTTTCCGTCACCGACGTAGACGACCTTGAGACCGGCTATGCGGCCCTTCTTCTCAAGGATGGTCTGGTAGTCGGCCAGAGCCTGGCACGGGTGGGAGAAGTCGCTCAGACCGTTGATGACCGGAACGCTCGCGTACTTGGCGAGGTCTTCAACGTCCTTGTGGGCATAAACGCGGGCCATTATTCCGTCGACGTACCTACTGAGAACGCGCGCGGTGTCGGCGATGGTCTCGCCACGCCTGAGCTGCAGGTCCTGAGCGTTGAGGTAGAGGCCGTAGCCGCCGAGCTGATAGATTCCAACCTCAAATGAGATTCTCGTCCTAGTCGAGGGTTTCTGGAAAATCATGGCCAGGGTCTTACCCTCAAGAACGCGGTGCGGCTTGCCTATCTTGTTCCATATCTTCATCATTTCGGCAGTTTTGAGAATAGTCTCAATCTCCTCCCTCGTGAAGTCCTGAAGGCAGAGAACATCCCTTCCTGCAAGGCTAACCACCATGTGCATCACCGATTAATGCTGGCGCTCCCTTTTAATAACCCTTTCGTCGGATAAACCTGCTCCCGGCTGAAATCTTTTGAGCATCAGCGTTCTTGAACTTTCCAAACGTAATGGGCATTGGTGCATCCTTTGTTCCACTGATGCAATTCCGACGGAACTGTGTCCTAAATTTTATGGTTTGTGGTGAAAAGCCTTTTATAAATCGCCGTCCAACATTAACGGGGTGATGTAACGTGAGCGAATTGAAGAACGCCAAGCTCTTGGGAGGTATAGGTGCGATCCTCACACTGGTGGGGCTTGGCTTTGTGGGCTTCATACTGAAGCTCTTTGCGGTCAAGGACATCGCCGAGGCCACCGGCAGGGGCGAGATATTCAGCAAGTACCTCTGGGCGGCGATACTGAACATCATAGCGGCATTGATTCTTGTGGCGACCATCTGGGGCACGATGTTTGCGATGGGCTTCTCCGAGTCCCCGGAGGGCATCATCGGTGCCATGGGCATGGGCGGCCTCATAGCGGCCATAATAATGTTCATCGGAGTGTGGTTCATGAAGCAGAGCTACGACATAATCTCCGAGGAGACCGGCGTTGGGACCTTCCACACAACGGCGCTACTGTACCTAGCCGGTGCCATTCTGGTTCCCGTTGGGCTGGGGCTGGTAATCCTCCTCGTGGCGGCAGTACTCGAGATAGTGGCCTTCTTCTCCCTGCCCGACGAGGTTGCCCAGACGGCTGAGGAGCAGGTGCCCGTTTCGTTCGAGGAATGATTTTCTCCGTTTCCCTTTGTCTTTGTTGCGAATTCGACGTTTCTCCATTTATGGGAAAACACTTTTATATACGAAAATCGTACCGGTTACGGGTGATAACATGGGAAGTTTGAAAACCGCACGAACATGGGGTGGCATCGGCGCAATCTTCAGCCTGTTCTACGTGACCTATCTCGTGGGCTTCATCATGAAGCTTTTTGCAGTGAAGGAGATAGCCGAGGCCACTAAGAAGGAGAAGATATTCAAGGACTACGTCTGGGCGGCGATGCTTAACATAGTCGCCAGCCTGGTGCTCTCGTGGGCCTTCTACGACATGTGGGACAAAATGGCGGACGTCATTCACGACCCAGAGCAGGTCGCCGAGCTCATGTCGGCTTTTGGCGTCTGGAGCTTCATATCGGTAGTGCTCATGATAATAGGTGTCTGGTTCATGAAGAAGAGCTACGACGCAATAGCCCAAGAAACGGGCGTTGGAACGTTCCACACGGCAGCGCTCTTCTACCTCATCGGCTCGATACTTATGCTCCTTATGGTGGGCTACTTCTTCATCCTGGTCGGCGCCATACTCGAGATCATGGCGTTCTTCGCCCTCCCGGAGGAGCTTCCCGGGGCGGTAAGTGAGACGCCTGCGCCCGATGAGAAACCAGTCCCCGAGCCGGCACCCGAAGAAACCGTGGAGACTGAGAGTGCTGAACCCTCCGAGGAGCCCACGACTCCCGAGGAGGAATCTGCCGAGGCCAGCAAGGAACCCTCTGAGGAAACCCCGCAAGATTAGACTCTTTTGTGGGGAACCCGGTTCCCTCCATCTATTTTTGACTCCAAGGTAAACCTAATAAACCTGGGCCTCTTCTATCTCCGGTGGCACGAATGGGGGATGGGATCAGGGTTACCCTTGTCAATTATACGAAAAAACCTCTCGAAACTGTCACTTGGGCGGCGCTCATAAGCTACTGGGATGAATGGGAGACGGAAGCATTCGAGCGCATGGGCGAAGAGGACGTTCGGATGCATCTGCCCCGGGTTCTAGGCTACGGCCACGAGTCAATACTGGAACACGCTGTTTTGACCTTTGCGATCGAGGGCTGTTCTCGCGTTTGCAGTCACCAGCTCATAAGGCACAGAATAGCGAGCTACACGCAGCAGAGCCAGCGCTACATCGTGCTGAATCCCGAAGACGTCGAGGAGACCTTCGTTATCCCGGAGTCCGTAAAGAACGATCCAGAACTCCTTGCCGAATGGAAAGAGCTCATGAAGCGTTCGATGGAGCTGTACAAGAAGACCATCGAGCGGGGAAGCCATCAGGAGGACGCGCGCTTTATACTCCCCCAGGCAGTTAGGACTAAGCTCGTCATGACCATGAACCTCCGCGAGCTGAAGCACTTCTTCGGTCTAAGGGCGTGCGAGAGGGCCCAGTGGGAGATAAGGGAAGTGGCCTGGAAGATGCTGGAGGAGATAGCCAAGAACGATGACCTGAGGCCGATTATCAAGTGGGCGAAGCTCGGGCCCAGGTGCGTTCAGCTCGGCTACTGTCCAGAGGGCGAGCTTATGCCGCCGGGCTGCTGGAAGAGGACGAAGGAAAAGTGGGCAAAGGTTGCCCGGATATGAATAAACTTTCATAAATTTTTGGTTCAATGTTCAATACATCAAAATAATATTTGGGTAGGAAGGTTTATTGAAGAGCTTCTATGCATTTTGTTATTCTTTGTTAGCTATTCTGGGGTAAACTTGCCAGAATACTCCACAGAATAGCCACAAAAGTTCTAAAAAGGCTTTTATATTGTACCCTTGATACCTATTGGTGACGTGCTCCCAATAGTACAATATCGGGTGGTTGAACCATGAGTGACTTCGGGATTCTGTCACTGCTTCCCCCACTGGTGGCCATTGGGCTGGCCATTTTAACAAAGAGGGTGCTGTTCGCTTTGTTTTTTGGAGTATGGGTCGGAGGACTGCTGGTGGCAGGAGGGAACCCAATAGGTGCCACTACCGAAACGCTGAAGTGGATAGCCTTCAACATAGCATCCGCCTGGGAAGAAAACGGACAGATCATGACCGACCTCTGGAACACGAGGATTCTCCTCTTTGATGCGCTCATAGGTGCAGGGGTGGCGCTGATATACAAAGCAGGAGGCATGAACGCCATAGCGAAGGCGGTAACGCGGAAGATTAAAACCAGCCGCGCCGCTTCCCTCATGGCGGCCATCTTCGGGACGATAATATTCTTCGACGATTACACCAACACCATCATAGTCGGCAACACCATGAGGCCGATAACCGACAGGGCGAGGGTTTCAAGGGAGTTCTTAGCTTACGCCGACGATTCCACCGCCGCTCCTGTGGCGGTTCTGGCGGTCGTCTCCACATGGATTGGCTACGAGCTCGGCCTCCTTAAGGACGCGATAGCGAGCGTCGGTGCGAACATAAGCGCCTACTCCGCCTGGTTCTCAAGCTGGCCCTACAGGTTCTACCCCATCCTGGCGGTCATCCTCGTCTACCTCGTTGCAATCACCCACAGGCACTACGGCCCGATGCTTCGCGCTGAGTACCGCGCCAGGACCGAAGGCAAGGTGATGCGCGACGGGGCGCAGCCGATGATGACGACGGAAGTGGACGTTGGAATGCCCCTGGAGGGCAAGGAAAGCGTCTGGGTGTTTATACTGCCCGTTGCGGCCCTTGTCTTCATGACCTTCCTCGGCCTGTGGGTTACCGGCGGAGGCAGCGCCGCTTACGCGAAGGGCGGATTCCAGGAGGTCCTGTCCAACGCGGACTCAACGTGGGCCCTCGTCTGGGGTTCTTTCTCCATGGTCATCGTCGCAATGGCCCTCGTTCTGGCGATGAGGATAATGAGCCTAGAGGAGGTCGAGCACACCCTTGTTGCCGGAATGAAGCAGATGCACTTCGCCATGATGATACTCATCCTCGCGTGGAGCATCAAGAGCGCCTGCGACGCGGTTGGCACGGCAGACTACATAGTTAGCGTCGCATCGAACGTCCTCTCGCCTGGACTGGTGCCCTTCGTGGTCTTCGTGGTGGCGGCATTCATCTCCTTCACGACGGGAACGAGCTGGGGAACCTTCGCCATAATGATGCCGATAGCGGTTCCCCTCTCCTACGGACTCAGCGGGAGCTTTGGACCGGTCGTCTACGCCAGCATCGCCTCCGTCTTCGCGGGTGGAGTCTTCGGCGACCACTGCTCACCGATCAGCGACACGACCATTATGAGTTCCATGTTCTCGGGCTGCGACCACCTTGACCACGTGAACACCCAGATACCCTACGCCCTCACCGCGGGATTCGTTGGCGCCCTCATGCTCCTGCTCTTCGCCGCGGGCCTGAAGAACGGCTGGGTACTGCTCGCCATCGCGGTACCGCTGCTCGTTGTGCTCCACCGCCTCCTCAGCAAATGGTACGGCAAAAGAACCGGAATCCCGCACGGGAAGGTTCCCATCTACGTTGTGGAGGGCTGACTCCCTCTTTTTCTTTTGGAGGGGTTCCAACCCAACGGTTTAAGAAACGCTTTTTACATGGCCTTTTTTACAAATTCTCGGCGAGTAAAGGTGAAAACTAGAAGCTACGAGGTAGAACTGCCCCATTCATGGGAAGGTCTCCAGGTAATCCTCAGCGAGCCGGAGAAGACCCTTCCGTTCTTTCCGTACTTCGAAAGTTTACATGGTGATACGGTGAGGTTTAACATCCCAGGTTCATATTTGACTTCGGTTACGAGTTCACGCTGGCCCTGGGATTCAGAAGGAACGCTGCAGTATACACTTTCACCGGGGAAAAGGGAGTACTCACGGTGACGTTTGAAATGCGGGAAAACAGGCTTAAAGTGACGGCCAGCTGGTCTGGATTCGGTGAACTCCTCATGGGCAAGCCTCTGGAGAACTTCGCCAGAGGAATAGCTGAAGCGATAAAGGACTTCTGCAGCGCTCAAGCGACCTGCCCGGTGCTGGAACTGGAGTCGGACGAAGGCGTCGTGCATCACGTAACCCCAGAGAGTGCCCCAGCGCTCATAAAGAGGATCATCTGGGAGCTCAGGGGCAAGGACTTCATGCTTGAAGGCGTGTCCGAGAATGGTGTCAGAATCTCAGCAACGGTCAGGGGAGGGAGGTTCGTCCGGCTTACGGTGAGGAATTCCCAGAACAAAGAAACGGTGATCGAGGCAGACCTCTCGGTGCTGGAGGTGGGCCCGGAGCTCTTTGAGGGTCTGCCTTTGGATGATACGCTTAAGATAAAGGTCAGGAGGATTTAGCGGTCTCCTCCACTATCTCATCTATCGCCTTCTTCAGCTCGTCGTAGGCTTCCTCAAGCGACTCCGGGATAACCTTGGTGTCGGCTATGACCGGCATGAAGTTCGTGTCCCCGTTCCACCTCGGCACTATGTGGAGGTGCACGTGGTCGTCTATGCCCGCTCCGGCAACGCGGCCGAGGTTCACGCCCATATTGAAGCCCTGCGGCTTCATCGTCTTCTTCAGGGCCTTTATCATGAGCTGGGAGAGCTGCATCATCTCAAGAAGCTCGTAATCGGTTAAATCCTCCCACCGCCCAACGTGCCGGTAGGGGGCTATCATAACGTGACCTGGATTGTAGGGGTAGTTGTTCATGATTATGAAGCAGTGCTTCCCACGGTAGAGGATGAGCCTCTCCTTATCGCGGTTCTCCTTCGGGAAATCGCAGAATATGCAGCCATCGTGCTTCGGTGAGCGTATGTACTCGATGCGCCACGGTGCCCACATTATCTTCATTCCCTCACCTCCAGTGGGAGAAAGGGGGAGGGGTTAAAAGCTTTTTTGAAACTCCGGGTGATGAAGCGGTTCAAATCCGGTCAACAAAGCTTTTAACTCCATGCCGCTACTCACTCCAGGTGATAGGTATGAAGCAGAGGAAGGGACTTCTCATAATCCTTGATGGCCTTGGGGACAGGCCGATAAAGGAGCTCGGCGGAAAAACTCCGCTTGAGTACGCAAACACCCCAAACATGGATGGGCTTGCGAGATGGGGGCTCCTCGGCCAGCAGGATCCGATAAAGCCCGGACAGCCGGCTGGCAGCGACACCGCTCATCTGAGCATCTTCGGCTACGACCCCTACAAGGTCTACCGCGGAAGGGGCTTCCTTGAGGCCCTCGGCGTCGGTCTAGACCTCGATGAGGACGACTTGGCTTTCCGCGTAAACTTCGCGACCATCGAGAACGGTGTCATAACAGACAGGCGCGCCGGAAGGATAAGCACGGAGGAAGCCCACGAGCTGGCGAAGGCCATCCAGGAGAACGTTAAGCTCCCCGTTGACTTCATCTTCGTTGGAGCGACCGGCCACAGGGCGGTTCTCGTTCTCAAGGGCATGGCGGCTGGCTATAAAGTCGGCGAGAACGACCCGCACGAGGCCGGAAAGCCGCCCCACGAGTTCACCTGGGAGGATGAGGAGAGCAGGCGCGTTGCCGAGATACTCAACGAGTTCGTCAGACAGGCACACAAGGTTCTCGAAAGGCATCCCGTCAACGAGGAGCGCAGAAAGGCGGGTAAGCCCGTGGCCAACTACCTCCTGGTGAGGGGCGCCGGCACCTATCCGGACATACCGATGAAGTTCACCGAGCAGTGGAAGGTAAAGGCAGCGGCGGTCGTTGCGGTTTCCCTCGTCAAGGGCGTCGCAAGGGCGATAGGCTTCGACATATACACCCCCGAGGGGGCCACCGGCGAGTACAACACCGACGAGATGGCGAAGGCGAGGAAAGTGGTCGAGCTCCTCAATGAGTACGACTTCGTCTTCCTGCACTTCAAGCCGACCGATGCAGCGGGCCACGACAACAACCCGAGGCTCAAGGTCGAGATGATAGAGAAGGCCGACAGGATGATAGGATACATAGTTGACAAGGTTGACCTTGAGGACGTCGTCATAGCGATAACCGGCGACCATTCAACGCCCTGTGAGGTCATGAACCACAGCGGCGACCCTGTTCCGGTTCTCATAGCTGGTGGTGGCGTTAGGCCCGACTACACGGAGAGCTTCGGCGAGCGCGAGTGCATGCGCGGCGGCCTCGGCAGGATAAAGGGCCACGACATAGTGCCGATAATGATGGACCTCATGAACCGCTCCGAGAAGTTTGGGGCTTAATTTTTTCTCAATATTCTATTAGACCAAACTTTTTTATACCACTAGTTACGTTTATTGTTAGTGGGTGGACACAATGGAAGATGAGAATGGGACTTTGCCCCAACAAACTTCTGAACCTGTTGTAGAGCCGATAGACTTAATTGACGCGTATACAATTGGAACTTGGACAGAATACATACGACTAGCTAGACCTGAGGATTTAGTTGTTTTGCCTTCTGGAGAAGTTAGCGATCAAAAAGGCAAAGGATATATATTGTGGACATTGTACCTGATTCAAGATTTCTTGAAAAGAAAGGGGTTAGAGCATATAATTCAATACAGCGAATTGGATGAGTTGATTTCATACCTTCACCAGAAATATGCTTCCGAACTTGAGTCTACTCCAAGGAACATCGATGAAAATGACTTAAGAGCTCTTAGGCGGACTGTTGAAATCATAATAACTCTCTTACAACAGGAACTCTCAAAAAGGAAAACTATTGAGATTGAAGTTCATAAGGGCATCTTAGATTACGAAAACCTGCTATCCACCGGATTACAGCCATTGTTCTCATACCCAGAGATAGTGGTTAACCACATTCCTGAAATAGTATCGCATGATTTACTGGAGTCTTTTAAGGCATTGCTGTTTGATCTTCCCACGGCCTCTGTAATGATATCATTGAGAGCGGTAGAGGCTGCAATTAGGGACCTGTATTTCAAATTAACAAATGAAGACGTTAACGAAGTAGATTCTTACCCCACATGGAATTATGCTCTTTCTGAAATCCAAAAGCAGTTAGAATATCGCAAAATCAGATCTAAGCGATTGGAGGGATATTTGGATTTTTTGAGAGAAATACGTAATAGTGCAGAGCATCCTGATAAAGTGTTCGAGATAAACGAAGCTGAGAGGATATTTGTAGAATCTATCCACGCAATTGAGGAAGTTTATTTGCTGATTGAAAAAATTCAAGCAAAAACATCAAGGGACTAACAATCCTTTATCCATTTTTGTCCCTTTATCTTAGCGTTCAGATGGAAACCTTAATTAAGTTCGGTTTCCTAATTCTACCGACGTGGTGATGGGTTATGGTGCCTAAGGATTTGAAGATTATCGGTTCTGATAAGGTCACCGCCATTGGCATGGGCACGTGGGGCATAGGGGGCTACGAGAGCCCCGATTATTCTCGCGATAAGGAAAACATCGAGGCCCTGAGATACGGTCTGGAGCTGGGGATTAACCTCATTGACACGGCCGAGTTCTACGGAGCCGGTCACAGCGAGGAGCTCGTCGGGGAAGCGATTAGGGGCTTCGAGCGCGAAGAGATTTTCATCATCAGCAAGGTGTGGCCAACCCACTTCGGCCGCGAGAGTGCAAAGAGGGCCGCAAGGGCGAGTGCGAAGAGGCTCGGCACGTACATAGACCTCTACCTTCTCCACTGGCCCGGCACAGAGTGGGGAAGAATCGAGGAAACGCTTCACGCCTTGGAGGAGCTTGTGGATGAGGGACTCATTCGCTACATAGGCGTCAGCAACTTCGACCTCGAGCTTCTCAAGCGCTCCCAGGAAGCTATGAGGAAGTACGAGATAGTTGCCAACGAGGTGAAGTACTCGCTCCGCGACAGGTGGCCCGAGACGAGCGGGCTTCTAGATTACATGAAGCGCGAAAAGATGGCACTCATAGCCTACACTCCACTGGAGAAGGGCTCGCTCGCGAGAAACCAATGTCTGGCCGAGATTGGAAAATCCTACGACAAAACCGCAGCGCAGGTGGCTTTGAACTACCTCATCTGGGAGGACAACGTTGTAGCCATTCCCAAGGCGGGCAGCAAGGCCCATATCGAAGAGAACGCCGGTGCGATGGGCTGGAGGCTCACGAAGGATGATAGGGAGAAGGCGAGGGGGTGCGTCTAATGTACGGCTACCATAACAGGATAGCCCGGGTTAACCTGAGTACTGGAAGGGTGACGTATGAGGAACTGCCCGACGAGATGATAAGGAAGTTCATCGGCGGGAAGGGGCTCGGCTACTACCTGATTTACCGGGAGGTTCCGCCCGGAACCGACCCGTTAAGCCCGGCCAACAAGTTCATCTTTGCGCCGGGTGGACTGACGGGCCTCATACCCGGCTCGAGCAAGGTCATAGCCGTCAGCAAGAGCCCAGAGACGGGGCTCATAAGCGACTCCAGCGGCGGAGACGCCTTCGGGCCGAAGCTCAAGGGGCACTTCGACGCCCTGATAATCGAAGGTAAAGCTGAGGAGCCGGTTTACCTCTACGTCCATGATGGAAAGGTCGAGATTAGGAACGCAAAGCATCTCTGGGGTAAAGGAAACTACGAGGTCGCCAGAGAACTCTGGAGGGAGCACCCTACTTCGAGCGTGGCACTCATCGGGCCGGCCGGAGAGAAGCTGAGCAGGATAGCCAACGTCATCTACGACACGGAGAGGGCGAGCGGAAGGGGCGGCCTTGGGGCCGTTCTTGGGAGCAAGCGGGTTAAGGCGGTCGTCGTCGAACCCGGTGAGAAGCCCCCTGTTGCCAACCCCGAGGAGTTCCAGAGACTCTGGCAGGAGTTCTACGACCACTTCGCCACCGATCCGAAGTACGAGCACAGTAGAAACTACGGCACGAGCGATGGGCTGAGGAGCTCGGCTTCCCTTGGAATGAGTCCTGCGTACAACTTCTCAAGGCCCCACATACCCGATGAGTTAGCGAGCAAATTGGCTGGAGACGAAGTCAAGAAGTACGAGGTCGAGCCGGAATGGTTCGTCCACGGCAAGAGCTGTCCGATAAAGTGCGCCCGCTATGTGGAGGTCGAGTACAAGGGCAGAAAAATCCGCGTCAAGCCTGAATACGAGAGCATTGCCATGCTCGGAGCCGCGACCGGAGTGTTCAACTTCCCGGCGGTGGCGTACTTCAACTGGCTCGTCAACAACCTCGGCTTGGATAGCATAGCGACCGGAGCGACCATCGGCTGGCTCTTTGAGATAGTGGAGAGGGGCTTAATCACGGAGGATGAAATAGGCTTCCCGGTTAAAGGCTTCGGTGACGAGGAAGCGGAGGAGAGGCTCATCAAGCTGATGGCCGAGAGGAGGGGAATTGGGGCGATTTTAGCGGACGGCGTTAAGAGGGCCTGCGAGAGGCTCGGCAGGGGCTGCGAACTGGCAGTTCACGTGAAGGGCATGGAAAGCCCCGCTTGGGACCCGCGCGGAAGGAGGACCTACGCCCTCAGCTACGCCACTGCCGACGTTGGGGCGAGCCACCTGAGGGGCTGGCCGAGGCCGCACCAGCTGCCCAACCAGGGGCCTGCTAGGGAACTCGTCCCGTCGATGATAGAGGGCAGGGACGAGAGCTACATAACGGACATGCTTGGAACGTGCAAGTTCGTTTCCTACAAGATGGAGGATCTGGCGAGGTTCTACTCCCTAGCAACCGGCGAGGAGTGGACGGTAGAGAAGCTCAGGAAGGTCGCGCAGGCAGTTGAGAGCATAGCAAGGATACACGATGCCCTCGACTGGGTTACTCCTCCGCTCGACGATACGATTCCACCGCGCTGGTGGGAGCCCGAGCCAGACGGGCCTGCGGAGGGCAACGCGGCCTTCATAGACTACAACGACTTCCTTGAAGCGAGGAAAGAATTCTACCGGCTGAGGGGCTGGCACGAGGAGCTCGGCGTCCCGCTGCCGGAGACGATGGAGGAGCTCGGCTATCCGGAGTTCAAGGATGATGCGGAGAGGGCTTTGGAGGTCGTGAAGAAGAGGATGGGGCTTATCTGAACTTCCTCCTCCCCTTCTTTTCCTTGGCTGTAGCGTTTTCAGAAGGGAAAAGAATAGGTCAGCCCTTCAAAAACGCCTCGACCAGGTTCCTCGTCTCGTTGAAGGCCTCGAGCGGGACTCCCTTGGGCAGGCCGCCTATTTCTCCCTTCACGTCCTTGAGGACTCCCTCTCCGGCGCCGAGGAACATTCCCTCGCTGACGATTCCGCGGAAGTTGGCCGGCGGTAGCAGGGCAACGGCAACACGGTTTCCTTCCTTAACGCCCAGGTCGTTGGTGACGACGGTTATCGCCCTGTCGCCGATGTTCACGTTGGTAACTAGAAGCCTGTCGGCGTTCGGGTGCTTGCCGACGCTCATGACCTCTCCGACCTTTATATCAACGGCTATAACCGGGTCGTTTATCTTTCCGAGGGCCAGCCTCCTGTCAAGGCCGAGGATTGTGTTGAGGAAGAAGCGGACCTTCGCGACCTGCTCTTCGACCTTCTCGCGCTCGCTCTTATCTGCCAGGCTGATGAACTTGTGGTGCCAGTCCTCGCCGCCCAAAGCTTCGATTATGCCCAAAGCCTTCTCCTTCAGCGCCTTCATCTGCGGTGTCTCAATCAGCTCCTTCGGCTCCACGTAGCTGTACCTCATCGCCTGTATCTCTGGAATCATCTCCTTCGCCAGCTGAATCGCTCCCTTCTTGTTCCACTTCCCCTTGAACTTCGCGTGCTCCACCGTCTTCAGGAACAGCTCCACCGCCTTCTCCGCCACCAGTAAGCGGTAATCCTTGCTCGTGTCCCACATAACTCTCACCCTCCAGTGCCTCTAAAACGCGGTTCTTAACGCTTTCGTCCCTTATTCCCTCGGCTATCGAGCGGGCTCTGGTCTTATCGCCCCAGCGGGCGTAGGCCAAAGCCACCTCCCCGAGGAGCTCCGACGCTATCCCATCGTCCCTGATAACGCCGGCAAGGATAAGCGGCTCCTCCAGAAAGCCTATGCGCAGGAAGCGCCTCGCTATCCTGTCCAGCTCACCGTCCGTTGGTTTGAACTTTCCGACGAAGACTATCTCGAGGGCGTCATCGAAGACCCTTCTTCCGAGCCTCGGCTGCTCGTGGAGGTAGAGCCAGTAGGCCAGCTCGAGCATCGATATCGCCCTGCCCTCCAGCGGGAGGAAGCGCATCATTGAAATCGCGGGCTCGACCTCCCCTTTCTCTAGAAGCTCCTCCACGGCTATCTTGCCCCTCTTCAGGACGTCATTTATCAGCTCCATCTTGTCCTCGAGGTACTTTGCCTGGAGCTTGAAGAATATCGAGGCGTAAACGTCCCGGGCCAGTTCGTAAAACTCAAGGGCTATCTCGTTGGGTATCTCGTCGGCGCTCTTCTCAATCAATCGAGCGACCTTTATAAGGGACGACGTTGCCGCCGATGACAGTCCCCTCGAGGCCTGCAGGAGCTCGACGGCCTCTCTGAAAAGCTCCAATCCGTCCTTATATCGGTCTGAGAGAACGAGGTTTCTCGCTATCCCCGCCAGAACCTCTCCCCTAACCCTTGGGGAGTCTATGCTCCTAGCGATGCCTATGGCGTTTTCAAAGTAGGCCTCCGCGTCCCTGTCCCGGTCGAGTACGTAGAGCGCCCTGCCGAGGATCGAATACGCCAAAGCTTTCTCCGGTGTTCCGCTTACGGATTCGAGCGTCTCCAGCATGTGGCTTAAAACCTCGTCCCGCGGAAAGGCCGTCAGGACTTCGGTCAGGGCTATCAGGCGTTTTATCTGGTCTTCAATCTCCAGCGCATTCCTCAGTGCGTTTTTATAGTCCCCCTTTGATAGGTAAAGCTCCACGGCCTCCACGAGAACCACCAACCGCTAGGAGTAGGGAACGAAAGTAAAAAAGGCTATCGCTAACCCTTGACCTTTTTGTCCCAGTTCTCGAGCATCGTGTCGAGCGCCAAGAGGCTGTTCAGCCTGAGGCGAACCTTCCGGTTCTCCCAGTCTATGGAGCCCTTGAACTCGTTGAGCAGCTCAAACACCTTCTCGGCCTCCTTCGCCGGAAGGTTCCTCCCGTAGAACTCCTCACCGCAGTGGGGGCACTTGAAGACGAAGTCTTCAAAGGCCTCCATGAACTTTTCGCGGTCCCGGAAAACCTCATCAGCGTTCTCAATGGCGAGCATCTGTTCTATCAATCCTGCCCAGTCGAGGGAACTGCCGCAGAGCGGGCACTTTGCCATCTCAATCAACCTCCCTCAAAAACCTCTCAATCTCCTTCAGGATGAGCTTTATCGCTTCGTCAAGGTTCTTCCTTCCGTTCGCCCCAGCGGCTCCGGCATGGCCCCCACCTGCGCCGTCTATTACAGGTCCAACCTTCTCCATGATTTTGCCGAGGTGCAGGCCCTTCTTCACGATGCTCTCCTTTGCCCTCGCGGAAATCCTGACACCCTTCTTCTCGCTCCCCACGACGGCTATGTCTGCGCCGAGGTTCAGGAACGTTTTGCAGGCGAGGGACTCGTAGGCAGAGACCTTGGAGACCGCTATGATATACCTCCTGAACTTCCTTATCTCCATCCTCTGGCAGGCCTTGAGGATGGCCATGCGCTTTGCCTGATCGATGTTCTCGTCGCTGACGGGGGCAACTAGCTGGAAAATCTCCCCCATCTGAATTGGAAAGCGCTCCAACATCTCGCTTACGGCCTTGAAGGTCTTCGAGTTCGCGAAGCGGAAGTTTGCGGTGTCGGTGACTATTCCGGCGAGAAGGGCCTTAACGGCTTTCTCATCGTAGAAGCCGAGATATTTGAAAAGCTCCCAGACTATCTCGGCCGTGGAGGTGCGCGATGAATCGACGACGGCTATATCAGCTCTGATGGGTCTCTCCTTCTCGGCATGGTGGTCGATGACAATAACGGTCTTACCGCGCGGGATCTCGATGGGTTCGAGCTGTTCGAGGGAAGAGGTGTCAAAGATTACGACGACCTCTTCCTCAACGGAAGGATCCTTTTCGAGCGGAACGGGTGAGAAGGTGAGCAGCCTCTTCGCGTAGGAAGAAACGCTCTGGGCGACGCCTATTCTCACGTTCTCAACGCCGATCGATTTGAGGTAGATAGCGAAGGCTATCGCCGAGCCGAGGGAATCCGGGTCCGCGTTGTGGTGGCAGAGGAGAAGGAAGGATTTATCCCGTGAGCGTTGCAGGAAGCGTTTAAGCCTTATTTTTCCCCTCATCCGCAATCTCCCTCAGTTTTCTCTCAACGGCCGCGTAGGCCTCCTCAACGGCCTCATCTATGAGACTCTCAACGTCCACCTTCACGAAAACGGGTACCTCAAGGTATACCTCAACCTCAAGGTCAAGGGTCTCGTCGCGGTTTATCCTCATCGTGACCTCTATATCCTTCACGTCGCTCCTGTTGAGGACGTCGAAGACGTGCTTGATTATCGTCTCCTGCGCGATCTCGCCTACCTCTATAAGCTGCTCCTCGCTCAGCTCCGGCAGGCCGATGTGGATAACCCTTCTCTCGCTGGCACTCTCGTCCATTGCTATCCCTCCAAATGGAAGAGAAGAGGTCAGCCCGCGGTGGGCCTGAGGGCGGACTGTATCTTCGCGGTGAGCTCCTTGAGCTTCTCGTTGAGCTTCTTCTCCTGCCTCTCGAGGGCGTTCAGGCGGACCTCGAGGGTCTCGACCTTCTCCTTCAGCTCCTCGACGGCCTTGGCCTTGTCGGTCTTGACGATGAGCGTTCCGACGGTCTTGTAGATAACCGTTCCATCCTCGACCTTCTCAAGTTCTTCCAGGGCCTTCTTTGCCTCGGTGAGCTCGAGCTGAACTTTCTGCTTCTGCTGGATGACGAGCTGGAGCTGCTGCTGATAGCTCTCAAGCTGGCCGAGCATGGCTTGAACCTGGGGCGGAATGTTCTGCATGACACACACCTCCGTAATCGTAATGCCGGGTTAGAATAAGGGGGGGAGTTTAAGAAGGTTATGGGCCTGCGCTAGGAGTAGATTCTCGCTTCATGCTTTTCGTTCCCCACACCGCGAGGATCACAAGAACCACGGCGAAGTTTATTATCAAGGAGTACAGGCTTCCCCACTGGGTTGCCGTTATTGGAAAGGCGAAGTGGCCCCAGTTCCCACTGGTGTGGAGCAGTATTGCGGTCAAAACGCTTCCGTTGGTGTTGTTGAATATCCATGTGAAGAGTATGGAAAAGAGGATTGTCCCCGCGACGAAGCCTGGGAAAGGAACGTTCTTGTATAGTTCATTGGCAGCGTAGAATAATGGAAGATGCCACAGTCCCCATATCACCCCTAGAATCAGACTCGCCACCAGAGCGCTGTACTTTGTCTGCAGTCTCCCGAGGGCAAAGCCTCTCCACCCAAACTCCTCGGCCAGGGGGCCTCCCAGGACTAAGATATAGAAAAACGCTACAATAAGCGTTAGGGGATTCCCAGTAAGTGGCGTCTCGGGAAGGGGCTCTCCACTCATAACTGCAATCAACAGCGACAGCCCGATTATGGCCGGCATCAGGAGGAGTGCCGGGATCAGCCAAACCTTGGGAAATTTGAGACTAAGACCCTTTCTCAGAAGGTCCTTTACGCCTCCTTTTCCGGATGTGAGGTAGGTGAGGAGGAAAGCCATGAGTGTGGGCCCGAAGGGTGCCAGAAGGAGGGCTATTTTGGTGTATCCTCCCAAACTCCAGAAGCCCCACGACCAAGCGAACGTCAGCAGGAAAAACACTGGGAGTTCGAAGTTTTTGCTAAACTTCATGTTGACACCTTCATCATCTGTAATAATTCAATCTGCGTTTTAGAATTATATAAACCTGCCCCCGGATGCAGGAAAATTCAACCATCAAGGGTCGTCTAGAATCAAGGTTCTATGGCATCGATGGCAACCTTAATCCATCTCAGATAGGAGTTCAGCGTGCCCCTCAGGGCGGAGTTGTCCCGGGCGAGGAACCTGATTATCACCCTGTTCCCCTCGCGGAGGAACTCTATTCTGCTCCTCCGATAAGGCACGCTCTCGTGCTCGTACAGAACGCTCTCGTAAACTATTCTCGCGGTCTCCTCATCGGGAAAGGAGAGCTCGATCACTCCTTCGATGGGCCACGCTTCAGAATCGCTTCCTTGTAGTCCCATCTCCGCCCGTCCTCCATTATCCATATCTTGACGCTTATGAGCGGGCCAACGGCCTTCTCCTTATTGACGTCCAGGCGGTAGAAGTTGACCGCCATTCCGCGCGGGTGCCTCTCGATGACGCTCAGCACGTCGGTGTTGTACCTGTCGGCTATCCCGAGGAGCGAGCGCTCCTTTCTCGGGACGAACTTTCCGCCGGTCAGCTCGGCGAAAACCTGGGCGAAGGCAACGTGGTCGAGGCCGACGCGCTTTGCGGTAGTTACAACAAGTGGCATCTCCTCGCGTATGGGCCTTATATCCCTAAAACCGATCTCGCGCTGGAGCTTGATGCCGTGGAGGTACAGGTAGCCGAGGTAGCCCCAGTCCTCGGGGTCAACTTTGATAAAGGTCATCTTGAGCGGGTTCCCCTTCCAGACGTTGACTATCAAGAGCCTCTCGTAGTTCCTGTCGTAGGCCTCCATGAGCAGGTCCTGGATGGTCTTCTTTCCCCTGGTCAGGTAGAGCGAGTTGGGGAAGACCTTCTCTAGGTCGTGGCCGAAGCTCCTCGTCCTCCTTGTGGGTCTGTGGGAAGTCGTTATCAGCATCATAGCCCTCACTCAAAATTCGTTTAAGCGATAAAAGGCTTTCGAAACGAAAGAATCAGATCGCCTTTACGCGCCTGGCCACCCTGGGCCTGGGCTTGTAGAGTATCTTGCTGCCGCAGTAGGGGCAGCGGACTTCCCTGGTGTTTTCGAGGTCGAGCTCGACCTCCTTTCCACATTTTGCGCAACGGTAAACGGCCATCACCATGGTTATCACCCTAAACTAAGCAAAGGAAAGGGGTCAGGCCTTGGAGGCCGTGACACGCTTGGCGACCTTTCCGGCCGGAGTGGTCGGCAGGTAGGCACCGCCGGCGAAGGTGGCGCCGCACTTCTGGCACTGCCATATGCCCGTGCTAATCCTCCTAACGGCCTTCCTTCCGCAGACCGGGCAGACGTGCTTCTGCTTCATCTTGGCCTCAACGGCCGCGACCCTTCTTCTAATCTTGAGACCGTACCTTGGACCGTATCTTCCGGCTGAACCAACCTTAGTAGTCCTTCCCATGAGCATCACCTCTAATTATCAACCGATTTTCACGACTGGAGAGTGTTTCCGGGGACGTTTTATAAACCTTTGCCTGGAAGCTTTGCATGGCAAAGTTTCATCAAAGTTCGCGGTTCCTTTAAACCCGCCGATTGATAGAAGATTCCCTTATAAAATTTATCTGGACGTTGAAACTTTGTCCAGCAAAGTTTCACCAAAAAGTTCTTTTCCTGTCGAACTGGCAGAGGATAATGCGTGCGCTCTAAAATTTGCTATAGGAAAAGGAGGTTTAACATTAAGCTGGACTTTTTACAAGGGTTCACTCCCATTCTGGCGTCCGTTGGACGCCTTTCTTGAGAGTGAACCACTGTTAAATCATAATTGTAAAACAAACCAACAACAAAACTTACCTGCCTTAAAGTGCACAGACTATAAAACCCGCCTCATGAACAGTCAGAATTATTTGATCAAACTTTTCACCAGAAAAGTTTGTAAGGGGGGCAGTGGAGATGTCGCCCCCCTGGGGGTCCCGACGTCATCGCAACCCAATACTCGTCGGGCAATTCTTCCTATGCACAAAACCTTATAACGGTTGGGCTAACTCACCCATAGGTGCAGAACATGGCCGGAACGATAAGCAAGATAATACACTTCCGCGACGAAGAGGAGTTTCTCGATGACATGACCGAGATAATGGAACGCTTCTCCTACCTGGCGAGCAAATACGGCCACAATCCAGTAGAGGGTATTCTCCTGTGGGACTACATAGGCGTCCAGGACGAGGAGGGCGTCAAGATTTTCCGCGTGGGTGAGTTCCCCTACTTTGAGGGAACGTTGAAGGTTGACCTTGAAACGCTCAGGGTCATGGAGCGCTACTTCGACGAGATGGAGAGCAAATGGGACGAGCTCCGCGTGGAAGACATCGCCTATTTCGTGGAGATGCTCAACGATGCCTTGGGCAGGGAGATCGTCTACTACGAGGCCTATGACCTTGGTCTGGACAGGAACACCGCCTACATAATCCTTAACCTCGTCAGCCTACACTATCTGGAGAGCGTTCTCGATGGAAGGGACAGGGAGATATTCGAGGAAGCCGTTGAACTGCTGATGAGATACATCTGATTATGTAATCACCGAATTACAGGATTATTTAATTAAAGCTGGAGGTGGTGGCCGTGCTCTTCAAGAAGAGGGGAACCTTCACCGAGGAAGATGCTAGGAGGGTCATCGAGATCGTGAGCGAGAGGCCCGACGAGAGGGAGATAATCGTCATGGCGGAGAGGGTCACGGACGAGGCAAAGAGGCGCCTCTGGGACTATGCGAGGGGAGTTCAGCTGATGGCCGACATGACTGGTGAGGACCGGAGCGTAAAGGTTGAGATTCTCGAGGGCTACGTGAGCGAGCACGTGAAGGGCGTTGATGTGGATGAGCTGTGAGGTGTTGGCATGAGACTCGTAATGGCCGAAGTCTTTAACAGCTGGCAGGGGGAGGGGGGAAGCGTCGAGGGTTCTACCTTTGGCAGGAGGCAGATTTTCGTCCGCTTCGCCGGGTGCGACCTTAACTGCGTCTGGTGCGACTCCAGGGAGTACATAGACGCCTCCCGGGTTTCACGCTGGCGCTATGAAGTCGAGCCGTTCACCGGGAAGTTCGAGTACCGACCGAATCCAGCGGAGCTCGACGATGTTGTTGATGCCATTCTGCGCCTCGATACCGGCGACCTTCACTCGATAAGCTACACCGGCGGCGAGCCGACGCTCCAGATAAAACCGCTCACAGCTCTCATGGAGGAGATGAGGAGCCTCGGCTTCGACAACTTCCTTGAAACCCACGGCGGTTTGCCGGAGCTGATTAAAGAGGTTGCCGACCTCACAGACTACGCCAGCGTTGACATAAAGGACGAGACGGCTAAGGCCACGGAGGACTGGAGGGCTCTGGTTCTCCGCGAGGTGGAGAGCATAAGGATTCTGAAGGAAGCCGGGGCCAAAGTTTACGCCAAGCTCGTCGTTACGTCGGAAACGAAAATCGAGAACGTCCGCTGGTATGCGGAGCTACTGAAAGGCCTGGCCCCACTCGTAATTCAGCCGAGGGAGCCGATTGAGATTAGTCAGGCGAGGCTTATGGAGTTCTACCGCGAGGCTTCGCTCATCATGGGCCGAAAGAACGTCGGCCTGAGCTTCCAGGTTCACAAGTACCTCAACGTCCTCTGAGGTGAGAGCGTGAAGGGTGAGGCGCTTATTGCGCTCTCCCTCGTCCTCGTTGGCCTCTCGGCATACTTTCAGGATTCCGGGGGGAAGCTTTCTTTTATGCTCCTTCTGGCGGCGTTTGCAGTGCTCTTTGCCGGCGTCCATGTACTCAACCGTTCAAGGCCCTCAAAGCGTTCTGGAGAGGCCTACCTCGTTCTCGGCGTTCTCCTCCCGATCCTGCTGTTCCTGAACTATGGAAATCCGCTTTACCTTCTGGGAGGGGCTTTTCTGATTCCCGCCTTCTTTTGGAAGTCGGAAAAGGCGGTTCTCCTTTTGATCCCGGCTGGATTGATAATGGGGCGGCTGGCCATCGGAGAGAATTCGTACGTGGCCAGGTTCGTCGGCGCTTTCCTGCTCGCGGTTTCCATCATCGTGGGGAGCGCGTCGCTGTACTTCTGGCTGAGATACAGGTGAGCTTTTAAGGGATTCTCCGAAGTGAATACGGCGATGATGACATTGGCCTTTGGGGTGAAGGATGCCCGGGATCGACGGCCTGAGCCAAAAACTTTTAACCTTTAACTTCCTCCCAATCAGTGGTGGTAATCATCGAGGTCCTCAGGTGCGAGCGGTGCGGTGCGCCCCTCGAGACCACGCCGGAGGATATAATAGTTGTCTGCCCCTACTGCGGCTATCCCAACTCCTACGACAAAATTTTCACCGAGAAGAACGTTTTCTTTGTTGAGAGCCTCCCAAAGAAGGAAATCCTGCGCCTCTTCTGGGAGCGCGTGAGGAGGGACAAGGACTACCTGGGCCTCCGCGGGAAGATCGAGATTGCGAAGGTTGAGGGCTTCTACGTTCCGATATGGTTCGGCAAGGTAAAGGGAAATGGATACGTTCGGTACGTGGACAAAATCAAAGAGGGCAATAAGACAAAGCGAGTTGTCAGATCCCGAAATTTTGAGGAGAAATCCATTGTCTGCGTCCCTGCGAGGAGGAGCGTCTACGACGTGGCTGTTGAGGAGCTTGCCAGGAAGATGGAACGGAGGGCTTACATCGCGTCGGGGGAGATAAGCCGCGCCCTCTCCAGGATTATGGAGCCAAGGCCAATATCCGAACTCACTCCCGAGAAGTGGGAGGAACTCGAGCCGGACTTCCTGAACACCGATTTCGGAAGGGAGCAGGCAAAGGCGGCGCTTCTGGACAGGGCATCGGACAGGGCCAAGGAAGTCCACGTTCCAAAGGACAAGGAGATGAGGGCGTTCTGGTTCAGCGGTGAGGTCGAGGACTTTGCCCTCGTGTTCTACCCCCTCTGGAAGGTGTACTACGACATCGAGGGCGGAACCTATTTCATCGCATACGACGGCCACAAAGGAAAGGAAGTGCTCGCTCTTGAGCCGGTAAGGGTCTGGCGCAAGGTGGCGTACGCCCTTGCGGCGCTGGTGGGAGTGGGGGTGGCAGCGTTCTTCACGACCCCATACGGCAACGTGGAATACTGGGACCTCGTCGCCCACGCCAGACAGGGGGCTCTCCTGGCCCTGATAATCCCGGCTCTGCTCGCCTACTTCGGGTTCGGGCTCGCGAAGGGCTACGGAAGAAAGATGGCGCGTGACGTGAGGGTCGAAAGATGAAGGTCAGATGCCCCAACTGCGGTGCCGAGTTCGAGGCGGAAGAGGGACTTGTGACTTGCCCCTACTGCGGATTCCAGATACGGCTCGGCGAGGTGAAGACGTTCACGTATCCACTTAGAGTTGAGGATCCCTGGAAGCCCCTGATGTCCTTCATAAGGCTCCAGCGCCTTTCCCCCAACGACGTCGAGTGGAAGGCTCAGCTCATTGGGCGAGAACTGCTCTACATACCCTTTTACGTGTTCTTCGTAAAGGCCACCGGCATGACCTACACGGGGACGTTCTCTCCAGAGGGGGCCGGCAACGTCGAGTTCTTCAACTATCTTACCGTCCCCGCGGCGAATGGCTTCAACGAGCTGATGAACTATCCCCTGCCCACTAGGGGGAGGAGGTACTTCGACGGCAGGGTTAAGGGAAAGCTCGTGGAGAAAACGCTGAGCGAGGATGAGGCGAGGGAAAAGCTCAGATTGGCGGTGGGGAAGCTCCTGAAGGAGGAAGCCAGGCACTACTTTCACTGGGGCAGGGTCGGGCTGGACGAGACGGGCTTTGAGGTGACCCTGGACGGCCTCGTATACTACCCAATATGGCGTCTCAGTTACAGGTACGGCTTTCTCACACACAGGGCCTACGTGGACGGCGCTGATGGAAGGATTCCCTACGCCGAATTCCCGATAGCCCTGCCCAAGAGGTTCGTCAATTTTACCCTTGGCTCACTGCTTTTGGCTTCGGGCTTTTTCGTTGGAAAACTGCTCTTCCCCCATGGATTTACATCGATCATTGGTTCAATGGGTGCCGCCGTTGCCGCTTCCTTCCCGTCGCTGAGGCGCGCATTCACCCTCCGCGGAAGAGCCAGCGAACACCGGCTCCTGGCCGAGATAGCCGAGGACTACGCCCCAGAGGAGGAGGCCTTCGGGACGATAAGGCGCTTCTGGAAAGCCCACATGTGAGCGTCAAATTTTTAAATCTCCCCTCTTTTAGTAACCCCTGGAAAGATTAAGGGGGTGGTGCCATGCCAGTTATAGAGGAAGTGACCGCACCGAGGAGCTTCGAGAGGATTGGAAGCCACTCCCACATCAAGGGGCTCGGTCTCGACGAGAATGGAAAGGCGAAGTTCATGGCCGACGGAATGGTCGGACAGGTTAAGGCGAGGGAAGCGGCGGGAATAGCGGTTGAACTCATCAAGCGCGGCAAGCTCGCCGGAAAGGGAATCCTTCTCGTCGGCCCGACGGGAAGCGGTAAAACGGCCATAGCTATGGGCATAGCAAGGGAACTCGGTGAGGACGTTCCCTTCGTCCAGATAGCGGGAAGCGAGATTTATTCCGCCGAGGTCAAGAAGACGGAGTTCCTGAAGGAGGCCCTGAGGAGGGCCATAGGAGTGAGGATAAGCGAAGAGAGGAAGGTCTACGAGGGCGAGGTCAGGGAGATAAGGATAAACCGCACCAGGCATCCGTTCAATCCCTACGTCGAGATTCCCGAGAGCGTCGTCATAACCCTCCGCACCAAGGACGATGAGAAGACCATCAGGGCCGGCAGGGAGATAGCCTATCAGCTCATGGAGATGGGCGTTGAGGAGGGCGACGTCATACAGATTGACGCCGAAACCGGAAGGATTTCGAAGATAGGAACCACGAAGGAGGAAGAGGGGCTGTTCTTCAAGCGCAAGGTGAACCTACCGAGCGGACCGGTTCTCAAGATAAAGGAGTTCACCTACACGGTAACCCTCCACGATCTCGACGTTGCCAACGCCCGCGGAAACATCTTCGGCCTACTCTTCAGCACTGGGGCGGAGATAAGCGACGAGATAAGGGGGCGCGTTGATGAGACCGTCAAGAAGTGGATCGAGGAGGGGAAGGCCAGCCTCGTGCCGGGGGTTCTCTTCATAGACGAGGTTCACATGCTCGACATCGAGGCGTTCTCCTTCCTCGCGAGGGCGATGGAGAGCGAGCTGGCGCCGATCCTTATCCTCGCGACGAACCGCGGAAGGACGAAGATAAGGGGCACCGAGATCGAGGCTCCGCACGGGATACCCATCGACATGCTCGACAGGCTGCTCATAATCAACACCGAGCCCTATAAGAAGGATGAGATTCGAGAGATTGTCAAGATAAGGGCAAAGGAGGAGAAGATCGAGGTCAGTGAGGAGGCGATAGAGTACCTCGCGGAGCTCGGCGAGAAGACCAGCCTGCGCTACGCGGTGCAGCTCCTGGCTCCGGCCAGCGTCCTGGCGAAGGGCGGAAGGGTGGAGAAGGAGCACATCGAGAGGGCGAAGGAGTACTTCGCGGACCTCAGGAGGAGCATGGATTTCGTGGAGAGGCTGGAGGGCATGCTTCAGTGAGTTTTTATTTCTCCCCCATTATCCTCATCAGCTTCCTGCTGAGCTTCAGGTGGAACTCGAACTCGTGATAGGCCCTGTTCTCGGTTGGAAAGATCAGCTTGAGCTCGTTCAGCCCGCCCTTGCCTCCGAACTCGCCGAAAATCGTTATTCCATTCACCTCTATGACGCCGAAAACCGCCGCGAGGTTGAAGAGGAGCGTCCTGAGTTGATAGGCCGTAACATCGTGCCGACCAATCTCCTGGCGCGGGTACTTGAAGAGGAAGTATTCCAGCCCCTCCATCTCAGCCACATCGGTTATCGCTATGTCCGCCGTGAGGAAGACGAGGAGCGTGGGAGTCATGTTGTCGTAGTGCTTGAGGGACTTGACTATTATCTCGTCGTTGTTGTGGGCCGGTTCTTTGACGCTCTCGGCTATGATTATCCTGTCCTTCAGCCTTTCGAACTCCTTGAGGGCTATGTACGCGGCCTTCCTGCTCCTCTTCGTCCGCCTGTTGCTGAACTCCCGGAGGAGGCTTCCGTTTCTAACCTCGCGCCTGATTTCCTCCAGCTCCCTGTGCCGGTACTTGTAGTTCATGGCGTTCTCTATCTCCTTCTTCACGCCCTCGGCTACAACTATTTGATACCGGTCAAGGGGCCTGAAGCCCGAGATGAAGCGGTGGTAGAAGAGGTTGGTGTCCGGGGCGAAGGCCACGCCCTTCTTGAGCCTCTCGTAGAGCTCTAGGTTCTGGATGAACTCATCGATGTTCGCGTACCTTACGATGCCCGCGGAGATGAAGCACTCGTAGAAGTCCGTCCAGGTGGGAAGTTCATGGGAGAGATACTCTGGAACGTGCTCGTTGAACTCCCGCCTGTTCACAGTGAGCTCAACGCGGTAGCCGGTTTCCACAGGCTTTGCCCTCAGCAGGGGCAGCCCGTAGAGCGGATAGCTCACCCTGATGTCCCCCAGAACGTTGAGGAGTATCTGGAGCTCCGGCTTCTCTATAACCTCGCTAGTCTCCCTCACTCTCATCACCCAGGAAGTTCTTTATCGGCTGCATGTGGGTTGGGATCATCATGTAGGGCCTGTCCGGGAAGTCCAGATCGAGGAGCCCCATGTAAACTATGAACGCCACGGGGAACTTCCTTATCTGAACTATCGCGGCGGCAACGAGGGCCTTCCTTCCTGAGGTTATGTCCAGACCCATCCTGTAGCCCTCGCGCTCCAGCTTGGAGAACAGCTCCCTGAACTTTCTGTCGGCGACGAAGAAGCCGTAGTCCGGAACGACTTCGGTTTCTATTGTTGGATTGAGGTTATACGCCTCTGAAATCGCTCTAATCGCCTCGACGACCTTGGGCAGGTTGTGGCGGTAGCGCTCCTCCGTGAATATGTATATCTTCTCGGCCTTCCCTCCCCGTGTGAGGAGCTTGTAGTAGGTGTTAACGACCGCCCACGGCGAGCGGCCGAGAAGGGTTATGTACGCAACCTTCACCATAATCTACTCCCCCAGATGTACGCTATGACTCCATAAACCAGCGCCAAAACGAATGGAACCGCTGAAATCCGCCCCTTAACGGTCTTGTGGGCGATCAGGAACGGCACCAGTGCCATTACGATGTATTCGAGACCGTAGGTTTCGTGAACTCCAACTCCCCCGGCGGCGAAGAGAAAGAGGAGTGCGGCGAGCACTCCGGCGGGAACCGTTAAAACGGTGAACATGAGAACGTCGGGAGATTTGCTCGATTTCCTCTCTGGAACTAGAACTATCCAAAAGAGGAAGCTGAGGAGGAGGAAGTGGAGCAGTAGCTGCCAGAACTCCACCTCAACGCCGGGCTCCCCCTTCCCCGGCAGGTAGTAGAACCACGCGGCCCCGAAGGCGTATACGAGCGTCATGATAAGTGAGATTCCCCACTTCGTCCCGGCGGGGGAGACGTTTTCCTTCATCCGTTCGCACCGTTATTCAATTAGCACCATCCCGTACAAAACGCTTTCGGAGAAGTTGATTTCCACGAGTTTTCCAATCTCGATGCCCACCGCGTCTATGCTCGGTCTGACCGTGGTCGGCATCCTGCACGGCTCGCCCCTCTCGAATGGACAGTCGTCGCAGAGGTTGCAGGAACCGGGAAACAGCGCCATTGCGTACATCTTCCCCTTCTTGAAGAACTCTTCCTCCCTCTTCAGGAGGTACAGCAGGGTCTCCCTTTTCTCATCCTCAAAGCGCTCCATGTCTATCTCGAACTTCACTATCAGGGCCCTCTTGAAGTGCCGCACCCACTCCCTCGCTTCCCTCCAGTTCGGGACGTGGGGCGGACAGCTCGGCCTCTTGCCGTACATCGGGCAGGAGCGGCACTTCCAGACCGGTCTGGGCGAGACGACTATCTCATCCGCTGGAATCTCCCTCTCCCACAGCACCTTCATGGGGCATCAAGAAAAGATGGGGAAGGAGCTTAAAAATCAATCCATCAGCCTGCCGCCGTTGACGTCTATGAGTTCACCGGTTATGTGGTCGTTTTCGAGGAGAAAAATCACCGCGTGGGCTATCTCCTCGGGTTTAGCTATCTCGCCAGTCAGGGAGAGCGAGCGGAGCCTCTCCTTTATCTCAGGGCCTATCAGCTCGGTGTCAACTGGTCCAGGCGCTATTGCGTTGACGAGGATGTCCGGGGCGAGATGCCTTGCGAGGTTGAATGTGAGGGCTATCAGTCCGCCCTTCGAGGCCGCGTAGTGAGGACCGACCGTTCCCCCGTCCTTCCCGGCTATCGAGGCGATGTTGACTATCTTGCCCCTCTTCATGTATCTGAGGACTTCCTGGGTGACTATGAAGGCCCCCTTGAGGTTGACACCTAGAACGGCGTCCCAGTCATCGTCGGTGACCTCCATCGGCTTCAGGGTCTTTCCGAGGATTCCGGCGTTGTTCACGAGGATGTCTATCCTTCCGAAGTGGTCGATGACCTCTTCAACCATCTTTCTGACCTCTTCGCGACTGCTCACGTCGGCCTTCACCGTTATCGCCTCGACGCCGTGGGAGCGGCAGAGCTTGGCAGTCTCTTCAGCCTTCTCCCTGCTGTGGGCGTAGTTTACGGCGACGTTCACTCCCTTCGCCGCCAGGGCAACGGCTATCGCCCGACCGATTCCCCTCCCGGCACCGGTGACGAGGGCAACCTTCCCGGCCAGCTCCACAGCCATCACCGGGTACTATTTTGTCGGCTGAACTTAATAAAGCCTAAGGCCGAAATATTTTTACGTTTGAAAAAGGACTTATTAACATGAAGGGATTCGCGGTAGTACTGGTTTTGATTTTGGGGGTGTGCATCGCAGGATGCACATCCCATGAAAAACCCGAAGGAGGTGTGAGTATGGACCTTGAGATAGGTTCGGTGTTTCACAACGGGGAGTACATACCCGTTGAGTTCACGTGCGATGGGGAGAACGTTAACCCCCCGATATTCATAGGGCACATAGACCCCGATGTCAAGAGCCTAGTCATCATCATGGACGACCCCGATGCCCCCGGTGGAACCTTCACCCACTGGATAGCGTGGAACATTCCACCCCTGGGCGAGATACCCAAGGGGGTTCCAAAACAGGCGGAGGTTGATGCCCCTGTTCACGTGATTCAGGGACGCAACGATTTCGGAATGGTAGGCTACGGCGGTCCGTGCCCGCCGAGGGGCCACGGGATACACCACTATCACTTCAAGGTTTACGGCCTCGACACGACGCTCAACCTCAGGCCCGGCTCCGGAAGAAGGGAATTGGAAGAGGCCATGAAGGGCCACGTCGTCCAGTGGGGCGAACTCGTCGGCCTGTACAGGCGGGACTGAGGCTCAGTAGCGGAGCTTGACGAAGAGGTTCACCGCGCTCTGGAACGCGGAGAGGAAGTTCAGGGTGAAGAATATCCAGTCCCGTATTATGTACGAGTAGACAGTCAGGAAGCTGGCCGCCAGGACGTAGATCAGGATGAACTCCAGGTTCAGCGGGCAGTGCCTTTTCCTTATCGTCTCCACTGTCTGAGGAACCCACGAGCCCACGAGGAGTAGCATTCCCAAGAGTCCTATTATCTCTCCACCGTTCATTTTTCTCACCCGGACGGGAAACGGGAGAGCCTAAAAAAGCCTTGTGGATTGTTGCGTGTTAAATTTTTAAAAATGTCACGGGAAAATAGGCAAATTTGAGCTAAAGCTGGCTGGCTAGTCTGGACATCGCCCACGTCTTAACGTCATCGTCCATTATGCCGTTGATTATCTCCATCGCCTCTGAAATCTTCCCTGCCTTGGCTAGGGTCAGGGCAACTTCGGCCTCAACCTTGGATCTGTTCGAGAGGTCGGTTATGTACTTGGATATCCTCATGGCCTCGTCGGGCTTTCCGAGGTTCAGGAACTCGAAGGCCAGGCTCATGAGCGCCTTTGTGCTCTCCTCGTGGTTTTCTATATCGAGGGCAGCCTTCACCGCCCTCTCCAGGGCCTCCCCGTAGTCCCGGCCCTTTCGTGCGACTTCAATGGCTATATGCGAGAATGCCTTGGAGCGAATCACCCTGTCGGGTATCCCATCCGCCATCTGAAGCGCTTCCTCGGTCTTTCCAGAGTTGACGAGTTTAAGAACCGCCTCGTACAGTGCCCTGGAGCGGTACCACTCCTGCATGATCATCCCCAAGAATTTTGCAACTCGGAGGATTTAAGCTTTCCGCGGCCAAGGTTTATAACTTCCCACGGGAATAAGGTTCAGGTGAGAAGATGAAAAAGTTGGTTTTAATTATCATAGGGCTGCTGTTTATCTCGACGGTATCATACGCCGTCGCGGAGGCCCAGGTGAATCCGGATAAACTCCACTTCTACATGTACGGTGCGAAGACCTGCCCCCACTGCCGCAAGATGAAGGAGGAGATACCGAGGGTCTACGGGAACGACAGCTTCACTTACTATGAGCTGGTGGACAATACCGAGAACCAGGCCCTCTTCGGCGTCCAGTACCAGTACACGGGCATAGCGGGAGTTCCGGCCATAGGCATAGCCTACGACGGTAAACTTGAGGCCATAGTTGAGGGGGAGTTTAACGTCTCAATGGCCCCGGAGATAGTAAAGGCTGCGATGGACAACGGCGGTCTGATCCTTGTAACCGGGGGAAAAGCGTACATAATAAAAAACGAAACCATAATCCAGAAGCTCCAGGTTATCTACGTTGAGCACAGGAATCCGGATGAGCCGGTAACGACGACCACAACCACGACCACGCCGGGCAACAGTGGAATCTGCGGGCCGGGAATACTGGTTGCCCTTGCGGTTATTCCCCTGGTTCTCCTCAAACGGAGGCGCTGACCTTTCGTTCTCAACTTTTTGTTTTAGAAAGCCACAAAAAGCCCCGCGATAACTTTCTACCATGAGGAGTGAGATAAAGGGTCTGGCGCTCATAGTCCTCGCATCCTTCGGGATAAGCTCCCTGGCGCTGTGGGCACTGGGCATGAGCGGTTTCATCCCCCAGTTCTTCACCCTTGCGATGACGGACTCCATAAACCCGTGCACGTTCGTCATATACACCATGCTCCTCATAGCCCTCTCGGTCAGGGAGATTTCCAAGAGGCGGCTCTACCTCATAGGTGCCGCTTTCATAGCCGCGGTGTACATATCCTACTACCTCCTTGGAGTCGGTCTGCTTTACTTCGCCGGTTATCTGCCCCTCTGGGTCGCGGGGGTTGCCGCGATAATCTTTGGGGCCTACACCATAGCCACCGGGCTGATGGAGAAGTCGCGCATAGCCGACAAGAAGGGCGTCAAGAAGAGGATATTCAGCAGCGATGCCACAGCCGTGGGGGCCTTCACCCTGGGCATCATAGTCTCCACCACGCTCCTTCCATGCTCTGCAGGGAGCTACCTGGTCTACGCGATAATAATCTCGAAGGCAGGGGAGGCCCTCGCCTTCCTCCTTCTGGCCCTCTACAACCTGGTGTTCGTGCTGCCGCTGGTGATCATACTGCTTGCCATGGGCAGTGTCACGGAGAGCAAGCGCTTCTCCCAGGCCATGGTGAGGAGGAGCCGGGAGCTTTCGGTCGTTGCGGGGATTCTGCTGATCGCGATAGGGGTCTGGGTTCTAACCGGTGCTTCGCTTTGATGCTCGATGCGGTTTTATAAGGAGGAAGAATTGACACGGCTCAAAAAGTGCCGCTTCCAAGGCCACAGATGTTTGCGAACGGACATATCGAGCAGTCCTCGGTGTAGGGCTCGAGATACGGCTCACCCTTAACTGCCTTCGTTATCTCCTTCGCCGTTTCCATGGCCTCATCATCGCCCTCAAGGACGAGGGTGACGCTTCCTTCAGCTCCGCCGGCGCCGCCTGCCGCTATCGGAATCGCCTCGACTCCCGCGAGTATTCTGTACGCCTCGACCTCGGTGACGGGATGTGAATGCGGTATCGGCACGAGGGCCGAGTAAAGCCCGGTTCCCCAGTCGAATGAGTAGATGCCGGTTAACTTGGCGCTCTCCTCAACCGGTGTCGGCACGAACTTCTCAAGGCTCACCGGCGTTATCGTGAAGACACCCTTCGTTATCGTCCAGCCGAAGGTCTTGCCTATCGTCCCACCGTCAGGAGCCGCTGCAAAAACTGCAACGTTCCAGTTGATGTCTATCGCGTTGGCGCCCTTGATGAAAACATCTTCTGGGCCCATCCGCTTGAGGGCCTCCAGTGGATCATCAAACGGTTCGCCCCTGTAGAGGACGAGGTGCTTGGGCCACGTCTGCTTGGGCGTGACGCACGTCCGCCCCTTGCTTATTATGCCAACGGTCCACTTCTCCTTCTCTATCTTCTCCCCTAGAATCTCCTCGGCTATGTATGCAGCGGTAGTTCCGGTGGCTATGTAGACGAAGCCGTGCTTCAGTGCGTGTTGAACTTCCGGCATGGCCACGACCGCCCTGGCTATCAGCCTCTTGCTCTCGGGGGGTGTGAGAGTTACGAGTGCCCTTTTCACGGATATCACCGGGCTAAAATAGGCGTCGAAAGGTATTAAACCTTCCCTTAGAGCGCCCTAGAAGCCTTAGTTCAGCCGAAAAGTTCCAGGCAGACCCTGCACTTGGCGGGATCGACCTCCGGGTCAAGCTGTGAATGGAGGGAACAGACGTAACCCCTGCCGAGCATCTCGAGGGATATCCGGACGAGCTCTGAATGAATCTCGTACTCTGTCGGGCTCTCCCTGACTATTCTCTCGGCCAGCGCCATCACCCTGGCATCTATGTCCGGGAACTTCGAGACGTCTATCAGGGCCCCTCTGTCCATCCTCAGATAGCGCGAGACGGCGGACTGAGTGATGTACAGGAGCTCCCCTATCTCGGTCTGCTTGAGGCCCTTTCCGCGAAGGATTTCAACGAGTCTTCTCCGCAGGGAGGGATACACGTACCTTGCTGCGACGTCAAAGGCGTTCGTCTTCATGGGTACCACTATGACGCGCGGAATATTTAAGCCTTTTCCAGTTCCTTAAGCTCTTCCATCATCTTTTCGAACTTCTCGTCGCTCATTCCGAGGAGGCTCTTGGCATCCTTCAGGGTTATCGTCTTGGCGAGGGTTCTCCTCATCTCCGGATTCTCGAGGGGTGAGAAGCCGTACTTCACGAAGTATCTTAAGGGACTCCGGGTAGACTTTGAGGAGCTGGGCCACGTTGGTTTCCTCGGTTATCTCGTCCAGCTTATCGTCACACTCCTTGAGTTCCATCGTGAGCTCTCTCGAGTTCTCGGTTTTGGTTATCCTGAGCACGAAGGCTTCACCGATTTCCTTCAACTCAATCCTGTAACCGGCCTCCTCAAGCTTCCCTATCATGTCAACGAAAGGCTTGTCGCCGATTACCTCCAGAGTTTCTCCCGCTTTGAGCTTGGCGAGGGCTTCCACCATCATAACAGCCGGTTGCGGGGGCTGCAATCCACGAACATCGAGTATCATGTTTTCCACCGTTATCCTTATATGACGCGCGGCATATAAACCTTGTTGGGCAGATATGCCCAGGAATGCTTATAAACGTTTTATATGACACTTGTCATGAAGGTGGTAAAGATGACTGAATTGCTGAAGGATCGCGAATACAAGAAGGAGCAGTTGAAGAGGCTCCTTCTCCGGATTCATGAGGGGGAGGACGTTAACGAACTCAAGGAAGAGTTCAGGGTCGTGTTGAGCGGTATCTCCCCTCTGGAGATTCCAATCATAGAGCAGGAGCTGGTGAGGGAGGGAGTCTCTGCCAAGGACATAGCGAAGATGTGCGACCTTCACGTTGAGCTGTTCAGGGAGGCTGTGAAGGGGACCGATGAGCTGGAAGAGAGGGAACTACCCGACGGGCACCCGCTCAAGACGCTCTACCTCGAGAACAAGGAGATAATGAAGGACTCCGAGATGCTCAACCTCTACGCGAGGACTCTGGCAACCACCAGGGACGAGCGCATGAGGGAGGAAATCCTCGGCGTTCTGGAGGAGATAGTGGGCAACCTCAGGAAGGTCGGTTTCACCCACTACAACCGCGAGGAGATGCTCACCTTCCCCTACATCGAGCGCCGCGGTTTGACCGCGATAGCGACAGTTCTCTGGACAAAGCACGATGAGATAAGGTTCATGGTAAAGCACCTGGCCGAGCTTTTGAGGAAAAGGGGCGAGATGCCCTGGGAGGAGTTCGTTGAGCGCTTTAAGGAAAAGGCGGGCGGGGCTTCATTCGCGCTGAGTGACATGGTCTTCAGGGAGAACAACATCTACTACCCCACCCTAAAGGCCCTGCTGAGCGATGGGGAGTGGAAGGCAATAAGGATGCAGGAAGACGAGTTCGGCTATTACAAGGTTAATCCGCCAGCGTGGGACCCGGGAGAGGACGTTGAGCCGCTCCATCCGTGGGAGATCGACCCAGAGCTGAGCGCTGAGGAACTGCTGAACCTTCCGAGGGAGATCCAGCAGACATTGAAGGGCCAGCCTCTGGAGTTTGACAAGTCAGAACTCGAACGCGAGGGCGATATAGACCTTGGAACCGGCTACGTGAGCATTGAGGAACTAAAGGCGATATTCGAGGCCCTTCCGGTGGACGTGACCTTTATAGACAGAGACGACAGGGTTCGCTTCTTCTCGCCGGGGGAGAGGATATTCGCGAGAACCCCGTCCGTGCTCGGAAGGCCCGTCCAGCTCTGCCATCCCCCGAAGAGCGTCCACATAGTGAACAAAATCCTCAAGGCCTTCAAGGAGGGCAGGAAGAAGGAGGCAGCCTTCTGGCTCCGGCTCGGGCCGAAGTACGTCTACATCAGGTACGTCCCGCTGTTCGGGAGGGACGGCGAGTACCTCGGCACCCTTGAGATGACGATGGACATCGAGCCATATAAAAGGATTGAGGGCGAGAAGAGACTGCTGGACTGGAAGGATTGAGGTGATTTATGTGCGCGGGGACAGGGAGATATTCAGAAGAAGGGTGGAGCGCTTTCAGGAGCTGTTGAGGGAGAACGAGATAGACGGGGCGGTGATAAGAACCCTCTCCAGCTTCATTTACTTCACCGGAACCAAGTGGCTTCGTCCGAGCCTCCTCATTCCTGCCGAGGGCGAGCCGGTGGTCTACGTCGTCAAGGGCGAAGCCGGGCTTTTCAGGGAGAAGAGCTGGATTGAGAACGTCGTGGAGTTCCAGAAGGTGGAGGACCTGATGGCCGGCGTTGTGGGCTGGATACACCGCAACGGGATGAGCCGCGTTGGACTCGAATTCGGCATAGAGCGCGACGCCTACCTTATATTCCTCAAGATATTCGAGCGCCTCAACCCGACCATGGAGATAGTGGACATCCTCGACCTCACGATGGGACTGAGGATGATAAAGGAAGAATGGGAGCTCGACAACATCAGGAAAGCCGGGAAAATCGCAGGGCGCGGTATGAAGGTCGCCGAGGAGGTTATAAAACCTGGCCTCAGCGAGCTGGAGATAGCGGCTGAAGTTGTGAGGGAGCTCATGCTGAGCGGCAGCGAAGACCCGAAGGTCTACGTTTCAACGACGCCGAGGGCGCACGCCGAGCCCTTCCGCGACCTGAAAGTCCCCGGAAACGGTGTCGTTACAGTCGTCATCGGTGCAGACTGGAACAACTACTACGCCAACGTGGCGAGAACCTTTGTGGTCGGCGAGCCGGGCGAGAGGGTCGGGAGGGCCATTGAGACCAAGGAAGAGGCCTACAGAATCGCGCTTGAGGAGACGAGAGTGGGTGTTGCACTGAACACCGTCGAGAAGAAGCTCGCAAACTTCTTCCGGGAGAGGGGATTCGGCGAGGCTTACATAGCCGGCTACACCCACGGCGTTGGCCTGCTCATAGAGGAGCCCCCCATTTCCACCATAGTCGTCCCGCAGAGGGCCGCGAAGGTTCAGGAGAACATGGTCCTAGCGGTTATCCATTCGCCGCTGATGATTCCGGAGGGGGCGATAAAGCACGAGGACACGTACATCGTCAAAAAGGATGGGCTCGAGAGGGTGACTTAGAACACCCTCGCGTAGCCCCATTTCCTTACGCTCGTGAGGATTGACGTTTCCGTGCTCCTCAGCCCCTCTATTCTTCCCAGCTTTTCTATGAGGAAGCTCTCGAGCTCCTGAAGGTCCTTAACGGTTACCTGCATGAGTATATCGTGCGCCCCGGTCGCTATGCCCAGAACGTCCACTTCTGGCAGCTTGCTCAGCTCCTCCGCGGCCTTCTTCACCCTGCTCGGCTCAACGTCGACCGCTATGAACGCGACTATCGAGTAGCCCGCCTTGAATGGATTTATGAGCGCCGAGAACTTCCTTATGACGCCCCTCTCGACGAGCTTCTTCACCCTGAGCCTGACAGTCGATTCCGGCACCTTGAGGCGTCTTGCTATCTCGGAGTAGCTGGCCCGCCCGTCCTCCTGGAGGATGTGGAGTATCATTCTGTCCAGTTCGTCAAGATGCTCACTAGTTCGCATTTTCTCACCTCAATTTTTGTCAATATTTTGCTATCTTTTTAATTTTTTCTGCGAAATTAGTAAAATCTGGGCGAAATTGCTATTAATTTCAAACGCATATAGCAGTACGGTGAGAGCATGGACTACCCCCGGAACAAGGAGGAGGTTGTGGAGCGCTATTCACGGGTTTTTCCGAGGTCGGCTCGCGTCACCTACGCGCCAATAGTGGGCGTCAAGGCTGAGAACGCCCGTGTCTGGGACATCGAGGGCAGGGAGTACATAGACTTCCTGAGCGACGCCGCCGTTCAGAACGTTGGGCACAACAACCCCAGGGTTGTGAACGCGATAAGGGAGCAAGCGGAGAGGCTGATACACTTCACCTTCATCTACGGTTTCCCGGTTGAGCCGCTCCTCCTGGCTGAGAAGCTCGCCGAGATATCGCCCATCGAGAGCCCGAAGGTGGGCTTCGGGATGAGCGGGAGCGATGCCAACGATGGGGCGATAAAGCTCGCGAGGGCCTACACGCGGAGGAGAACGATACTCAGCTATCTCAGGAGCTATTACGGGGCAACCTACGGCGCGATGAGTATAACGGGCCTCGACTTCGAGGTTCGCTCCATAGTAGGTGAGCTGAGCGGTATTCACTACATCCCGTACCCCAACTGCTACCGCTGCCCCTTCGGGAAGGACCCAAAGACCTGCAAAATGGAGTGCGTTTCCTACATCAAGGAGAAGTTCGAGGGGGAGGTCTACGCCGACGGCGTCGCGGCCCTCTTCGCCGAGCCGATACAGGGCGACGCCGGAATGGTCGTTCCGCCGCAGGATTACTTCAAAAAGGTGAAGAGAATCCTCGATGAACACGATATCCTCCTGGTTGTGGACGAGGTTCAGAGCGGCATGGGGAGGACGGGCAGATGGTTCGCGATAGAGCACTTCGGGGTCACCCCCGATGTCATAACGATAGCCAAACCCCTCGGCGGTGGACTGCCCATAAGCGCGATAATAGGGCGCTCCAAGGTTATGGACTCCCTTCCGTCGCTTGGACACACCTTCACCCTCAGCGGCAATCCCGTGACGAGCAGAGCTGCTTTGGCGGTTATCGAGGAGATAGAGGAGAAGGACCTGCTCAAGAGGGCGGAGAAGCTCGGAGAGTACACCAGAAAGAGGCTCGAGAAGATGAAGGAGGAGCACGAGCTCATCGGCGACGTTCGCGGCCTCGGCCTGATGCTCGGCGTTGACCTTGTGAAGGACAGGGAGACCAAGGAGAGGGCCTACGAGGAGGCCAGGAAGGTCGTCTGGCGCGCCTACGAGCTGGGTTTAGTTCTCGCGTTCCTCCAGGGTAACGTGCTGAGGATTCAGCCGCCCCTCACGATAGAGGAGGAGCTCCTAGAGGAGGGTCTCAACAGGCTGGAGCGGGCCATAGCGGACGTCGAGGAGGGCAGGGTTCCGGACGAGGTTCTGACGAAGGTTCAAGGCTGGTGATTGACATTTTTCTGTTTATTTTCCCTGCTTCCGAAAGCTTTTTAAACAAACCTTTACACAGGTTGAGCGGGCTTCAATGGAAACCCTTGAGACGATTAAAGGACCGGTACTCAAGGTTGGAATCGAGGATAAGGTTGAACCTTCAAAGGCTTTGGTTTTTGGCCTTCAGCATGTTCTCGCGATGTTCGGTGCCACCGTCACCGTGCCCCTGGTCGTCGGGGGTGCAGTTGGTCTGAGCGGCTCCGAGATTGCCCTCATGATACAGGCGGTTCTGCTGGCGATGGGCATCGCAACGCTGCTCCAGACGACGATAGGCTCCAGGTACCCGATAGTGCAGGGCTCAAGCTTCGCCTTCATCCCGGGCCTCATAGCGATTGGCTCAAGCTTCGGAATGGCCGCGGTCCAGGGTGCGCTGATCGTTGGAGGCCTGATAGAGGCAGCCATTGGATGGCTCGGGATAATCGGGAAGGTCAGGAAGCTCTTCACCCCGCTGGTCACGGGGGTTACGATAACCCTCATCGGATTCAGTCTCGCAGACGTTGCCGTCAAGAACTTCTTCAACTTCTACGCGGACCCGTCAGGGGGGAGCATCGCCAGGGCAACCCTGGTGGCGGTCATAACTTTCCTCACGACCGTTATGGTCGCCCTAAGGGCGAAGGGAAGCCTGAAGGCAATGCCTGTCGTTGTGGGCGCTGCGGTTGGATACCTTGTGAGCGTTCCCCTCGGCCTCACGGACTTCGGGCTCGTAAAGAGCCTGCCGGTTGTGAGCATCCCAAGGCCCTTCCCGTGGGGCGAGCCGGCCTTCGACACAACGGCGATAGTCCTGCTCCTCTTCGCCTTCATGGTGAGCATCATAGAGAGCGTCGGGGACTACCACGCGATAGCCACCGTCACGGGCTCGGGCATAACGGGCAAGCACATAGCGAGGGGAATCGGCAGCGAGGGCCTGGCCTGCTCGATAGCGGGCCTCCTCGGCGCGTGTGGAACGACGAGCTACTCGGAGAACATAGGTGTCGTGGCCCTCACGAAGGTTGGCAGCAGGTACGTGGTGCAGATAGGGGCGGTTATTCTGATCCTCCTCTCGCTGGTTCCGAAGTTTGGGGGAGTTCTGGCATCAATGCCCGCGCCGGTTCTCGGCGGCCTGACTCTGGCGCTGTACGGAATGATAAGCGTCACCGGGCTTAGGCTGATAAAGGAGAGGGTCGAGTTCAACGACAGGAACACGCTGATACTGGCCGCCGCGCTGATAGCCGGCCTCGGCGCACCCCAGCTCCCGGCGGAGTTCCTGACGGCCTTCCCGAAGATAGTCGCCAGCATCCTTGAGTCCGGGATGGCTGTTGGGGCGCTTACGGCGATAGTGCTCGACAGGCTCCTCTGAGTTCTTCTTTTTTTACAACACAAAAAGACAAAAGAGAAGGGGTCACCAGATTACCTCTTCTTCCGCTGGGGCTGGCTCCGGCTCCTCTCCAAGCTCCGCGGGCATCTTGTTGAAGGCTATTATGACGAAGACGCGCGCGATCAGGAGCAGCAGGAATCCAACGAGGATTATGGCGGTAAGTGCGCCCCACCACACCCACGTGGCGGCGTCCTTGAACTCCTTGGTGTCGGTTATCTCGTACATCGCAAGCCAGGCCCTCTTCTGGAAGTAGGCAGCGCCGATTATCAGGGCCACGAACAGTATGAAGAGCAGGATCGCCAGGCCTATCCCGGCCGATTCGCTGAGGTGCCATCCCGCTGGAACGAGGGCAAAGGTTCCGAACAGCAGGGCGAGGATGACTATCAGACCGCCTATAGCAAAGATGACGCCGTAGAGGTAGTTCTTAAAGGGCCTCTCGTCGCCTACGGCATCGCTTATTCCCTTCAGGGCCAGCAGTATCAGGATGAAGCCGATCAGCGATACCACACTGCCGATGTACGGTATAAAACCGCCGATGAGGCTGAGGATTGCGCCCCACATTCCCATGTTCTTTTCGCTGCTAACGTTAACAACGGCCACCGAAACCACCGTATGAAAATCAACCCTAAGCTTAAAAACGTTACCCAAAAGAGTGAGAAGATGGGCTCACGGTGCCACGTTTGCCGGGGTTGCGGTTTCAAGCTCCTCCGGCAGGTTTGCGAAGCCTATTATCTGGTATACCGCGGCCACGAGGAGCAGTATGAATCCCACCAGGATTATGGCCGTCAGCGCACCCCACCAGAGCCATTTTGCCGTACTCTGGAACTCATCAACGCCCGTTATCTCGTACATCGCTTCCCACGCCTGCTTCGCGAAGTATACCCCCAGTATAAGCACCGCGATGAAAGCGAGGAAGCCGAATATCAGCATGCCGGTCCCAAAGATGCCCCAGGGATGCTCAAAGGCCCTCATGCCCGCGATGGTCGCGTTCGATAGGGACAGAGCACCCACAACGATGAATATCACGGCTATTACCGAACCGACGAATGCCACCACGATGGAGTACAGGTAGTACTTGAAGGGTCTGTCGTCACCCACCTTGTCACCTATTCCCTTCAAAGCCACCAGAACCAGTATCGCACCCACCAGGGAGACGGTCCCCATGAACACCCCCACGTAGGGTATGACGCCGGTAAAACCGCCCACGATTGCCAGTACGGATCCAACGAGACCGAGGGTCTTCTCGCTTTTTATATCAACACCCACTGACACCACCGTATGCATAACACCGCGAGACTTAAAAAAGTTTACGATTGGAAGAGAAAAGAGAAAGGGTCACTCCTTCTTCTCCTCGGGCTTGGCCTGGGCCTTTTCCTCGGCCTTCTCTGGGGCCTTCTCGGCAGGCTTCTCTTCCTTCTTCTCGGCTGGTTTGGCGGCCTCTTTCTTCTCCGGGGCCTTGGCAGGCTTCGCAGGTGGCTTGGCCGGCGTCGGCTTCTTGGGCGGCCTCAGACCGTAGCCGAGTATCTTGAACTCTATCTTGTCGCCGTCGCGGAGGTGGTAGATGTGGGTACCGTCCTCCAGCTTCTCGATCTTGACCACCGGGAAGCGGTAGTCCCTGAACTTCTCGTTGAGCTCCTTGACCTTCTTCGGGTCTATGGGCACCCAGTCGTAGAGCTCCAGGTCCTCCTCCAGGCCGCCGGTGGTGAGGTAGTAGTTCTCGGTGAAGTCAAGGGCACCGGTCGGGCAGACGTCCACACAGAACTGGCAGAAGGTACACCTGCCGTAGTCCACCTTCGGGTGTGGCCTCTTCTCCATCTTGCCGTCCACTTCTATCCAGGTCATCTCTATGGCCCTGGCGGGACATATCTGGCCGCAGAAGTTACAGCCGACGCAGGTCTTCCAGTTCAGCGTGTGAAATCCCCTATACTTCGGTGCCGGCTCTATCTTCTCGAAGGGTATCTTTATCGTGACCGGCTTCTTGAAGAGGTACTTGATGCCCAGCCATGGCTTGACGAATGACTTCTTGAGCTTGACCTTCTCCTCGCCGACGACCCTAACCTTTGGCTTCTCAACGCTCTCCATCTTCATCACCTGTCTATGTCCGGCGGGCAGTTGTCAAGGGTCTTCAGGATGACCGGCACGTCCGCAAGGCGGGCTCCCCTTAGGAGTTCTTCAAGCACGGTAACACCGTGGCTCTGGCTCGGGCCCCTGACGTGGACGCGGTAGGGCTTGTGGGTTCCGTCGCTGACGACGTAGGCGCCAAAGTCTCCCTTCGTGCTCTCAACGTGGGCGTAGGCGTCTCCCTTCGGCGGTTTGAATCTCGGTAGGGCCTTGAGCCTGGCATCCTTGACCATGTACGGTCCGCTCGGCGGCCCCATGTCGAGGAGCTGCTCGAGGATGTAGAGATCCTGCTCCATCTCGTACCTCCTGACGAGGACCCTGGCCAAGCTGTCGCCCTCCCTCAGGACTGGAACCTCGAACTCCAGCTCCGGGTAGAACAGGTACGGGTCGTCCTTCCTGACGTCGTAGGGAACGCCAACAGCTCTGAGGTTCGGACCGGTGACGGCGTGCTTGAGTGCAAAGCGCTTGTCCATTACACCGACTCCCTCAGTCCTCTCGAAGGTGATGTAGTTGTCGAAGAGTATCTCGTCGAAGTCCTTCATCTTGCCCTTGAGGTACTCGACGGTGTCCCTGAGCTGGCGGAGCCACTTGTCGCTGGGTATGTCCCTCCTGACTCCTCCGGGCACGGTGTAGATGTGATAAACCCTTCCTCCCGTGAGCTCCTCGAAGAGGCGCATGAACCTCTCACGGTAGGCAGCAGCCCACTGGCCCGCTGTGTAGAGACCTATCTCGTTTCCAAAGCCCATAATCCAGAACATCCATGCGCTCATCCTGGCCATCTCGAGGACTACCGTCCTTATCCACTGGGCCCTCTCCGGAACCTCCCAGCCGACTATCTCGTCAACCGCCATGGAGTAGATGTTCTCCGGCACGTCGCTCTCGGGAACACATATACGGAGGAGCAGGGCGATGTTGGTGAAGTAGGGCCTCTGCTCTGCGAGCTTCTCGAAACCGCGGTGGAGGAATCCGGGGTTGACTATGGCCTTCTCAATTCTGCTTCCGTCCATTTTCAGGATTATGCTGAAGTTCTCGGTGGCCATGTGCTGCGGACCGAAGAACAGCTCGTAGGTGTCCTTGTCTATGGGGTGAAGGTACATGTCGTGGGCCTTTGCCTCTTCCTTAAGTTCCTTCGGGACTTCCAAATTCGCCATGATCATCACCTCATATCACGTAATTGGTCTTGCTCTCGTCGTATCTGTCGAAATCCTCGCCGTAGATCGTCTTGACGTAGCCGAGCGTGTTGAAGTCCTTTCTGAGCGGGTGCTTCTCGTACTCCCTCGGCTCGAGGATGAACGGACCGAGCCTCGGGTTGCCCTCGAATATTATGCCGAAGAACTCGTGTGCCTCCCTCTCGTAGGTCTCGGCAACCGGCCAGATGTCCATCGCGGTGGGCATCTTTGCGTTCTCCCTGGGTATCCTCGTCCTCACGAAGGCGTGGACGCTTTCACTGACGCTCCAGAGCTGATAGACTAGCTCGAACTCACCCTCCTTGAGCCAGTCGACGACGCTTATCTGAATGAGCATCTCGAACTTCTCACTCGCGAGCTCGAGGAACTCCTTTATCCTGTCCGCGGGGACTTTGAACTCAACGCGCCTCTCGCGCCTGACGTTGCCCTCGGCGTAGGGTGCCTTCTCAAGCACCTCCGCGACCAGCTTCCCCTCCTTGGTGTCGGGGAGCTTTGGAGCCTCCACTTCCGGAACCTCCTTGGTTTTCTGCTCCTCAACCTTCTCCTCGACCTTGGGCTTCTCGTTCATATCCATGCCAGCCACCTCCTGGCGTCCTTCTCGCGCCATCCTTCTCCAAACAGCTCGTCCTGATTCTTCCTGTAGTACTCGTAGTTCTCCCTATAGCGCTTCCAGCCGTCGGCGGTTCCGTCCTCTATCTTGCGCATTATCTCCATTATTCCGTCCATGACTGCCTCGGCCCTAGGCATGCAGCCGGCTATGGCCACGTCGACCGGCAGGTACTTGTCGAGTTGCTTGACGACATTGTAAGAGTCCCAGTAGACTCCGCCGTTTATCGGGCATGAGCCGTGCATCAATACGTACTTGGGGTCCTGCATCATCTCGTAGGTTATGATTATCCTCTTGAGAGTCTTCGGGGTGACGTAGCCCGTGATGAGGAAGAGGTCACCCATCCTCGGTGCCGGGTTTGGCATTATTCCGAAGCGCTCGAAGTCGTACCTGGCGGTGGCCAGCGGCGGCATCTCGATACCGCCACAGCCTGTACAGAAGGCCACTATCCAGAGGCTCTTCTTCCTGGCCCACTTGAACAGGGGCTCGAAGAGCTTGAACTCCTGGAGCTCGTAGCTTATGAAATCGTCATTCTTTCTCTCGCTCATCCACATCACCTCACATCGTCAGGAGCACGGCTATTATTCCCAGTATGGTCGGCCACTTCCAGAAGAACTTGGCCGCCTGGTCTATGGTGAACCTCGGGTAGATGCTGGCCACGAATATCGCTATGAAGAGCACCGCTATCTGCTTGATGAGCAGCTCGAGCAGGTTGCTGGCTCCTCCGAGGAAGATTACCGCAAAGAATGCCGTCTCCGCGAAGAGCTGAACCGCGTGCTGGGTAAAGAGCAACGCCGCGTGCTTGCCGCCGTACTCGACCATGGGACCCATCGAGATTTCCGCCGGGGCGGTGATTATGTCGAAGGGCTCAAGACCGAGCATCGCCTGGAAGACTATGTCGAAGACTATCATTGCAACGAAGAGCGCCGGGACGAGGATGCTCCATCCGTGGGCCTGCTGGAGGGACACCAGCTCGTTCAGCTTGAAGGTTCCCCAGTGCTGGATGACGGCTATCAGCGCGAGACCGTATGGCAGCTGCATGGCCACCATGGTGAGCAGTCCACGCTGGACACCGACCGCTGAGTAGGGGTTTCCTGAGCTCATCGCACCGAGCATTATGCCGAGCATCGGCACCTCAAGGAGATATGCAACGACGATGAGGTCGGCGTTGACGCTGAAGAGGCGGAAGCCTGCGAGGGGGATGAAGAGCAGCGCTGCGATGCTGGCTCCAAGGGCGAATATCGGGCCGAAGTCGTAGATGAATCCATGGGTGACGCTCTCCTTCTTGCCCAGTAGCTTGAGGGTGTCTATTATCGGCTGATATATCGGCGGTCCAACGCGGCGCTGAATCCTTGCCATGGCCTTCCTCTCTATGCCCATGAATATGAAGCCCATGAAGGTGGCGTATATCAGCATTCCGATGACTTCCAAGATGAGCTTCCAGTCAATCATTCACAACACCCCCCACAGTGCGAGTATGAGCAGCACTATCGCCAGGTACCACGAGTAGCTCTGGACGTTGCCGTTGTACAGGGACTGTCTGATCGAGTCGGCGAAGTCCTCCGCTATGCCCGCCAGGCGCTCGTAGAACCTGTCCCAGCTGTACTTGAGCCAGAACTCCAGGGCCTCTGCCAGCGGTCTGTAGAAGTTCTTTCTGATGCTGAGGTTGAACTCCTCAGTGACGGGGTTACCCGACTGGTAGGTGTTTGTCACCTTTATCTTCCTCACCTTGGCGCCGTAGAGGTACACCAGCCCGGCTATGACCAGGCCGATTGTGAGGGCTATCGTCACGAGCAGGGCGTTGTAGGTTCCCGTCGGAGTAACGAGCTTGTAGTAGTCACCGCCGACGATTTCCCCTCCGAGCATCCTGTTGAGGTACTTGGTGACTATGCCCGGTGCCACACCGAAGAGCAGGTTGGGGATCGCCAGTAGAGCCATTCCTATGAGGAGCGGGAGCGGTGCCTCCTTAACGTCCTCAAGGTCGCTCGGCCTCTGGCCGAACCAAACCGCGTAGAGGAACCTGACCACGTAGGCGAACGCTATGCCGCTTCCGAGGAATATGGCGCCTGCAACGAGGGGCATGTGGGCGCTTATGGCTGCCTCGTAGATGAGCCACTTGCTGGCAAAGCCGGCCATCGGCGGGATTCCCGCGAGGCTCAGCACCGCTATCAGACCCATCGCGAAGGTGAAGGGCATCTTCTCAGCGAGGCCTCCCATGTCCTTGAACTGGGTCTTGCCTGTCTGGAGGATTATGGCAGCGGTCACGAGCCAGAAGAGGCCTTTGAAGACTGCATGGCTGAGCACGTGGAAGAGACCTCCGGCAAATCCGAGGCTGCTACCGAGTCCGAAGGCGAGCAGTATGTAGCCGACCTGGCTGACCGACGAGTAGGCGAAGAGCTTCCTGATGTCCTCCTGGAGGACAGCTAGGAAGCCTGCAACGACTACGGTTATCGCCCCTATCCACGCGATTATGTATGCGAAGGTCAGGTGCCCGTGGAAGGTTCCAAGGGCCGCGTAGAGCTTGTAGCCCATGAGGATGTAGAGCAGGAGGAATCCATAGGCTCCCGCCTTACTGAGGGCACCGCTGAAGAAGGTCGTGTAGCTCTGGTCGGTCTCGCTGTAAGCTCCGGGCGCCCAGACGTGGAGCGGAACGGCACCGGCCTTAACGCCGAACGCCGTCAGGAACAGCCCGAATATTAGGACCGTCTCGGCGGTGCTTATCGCTCCGAGGCTTGCGTCAATGTAGAGGGCCTGCCTTATGGTGGCGAAGTCGAGCGCTCCTGTCTTGGCGTAGAGGATGCCTATCGCTATCAGCATCGCGTAGGCTCCGATAACGCTCAGCACGAAGTACTTGAGGGACTCGTGCTTGTTCCTCCTGATGACCATCATGAAGCTGGCGAAGGTCATCATCTCCCAGAGCAGGAAGAATCCCACGAAATCCTGGCTCAGGAAGACACCGAGCACTCCCGTGTAGCTCATCAGGGCGAAGAGCCAGTCGTAGGAGCTCTTCGAGGTTGATGCCATTCCGAGGGCCATCGCAAGGCCCACCAGCGAGGCCACCGCCGCGAAGTACCAGCTCATGGTGTTGAGCTGGAACTGCAGGGTGAACCCGCTAACCGTAACCGAGTAGTTTACCGCCTCGTTCAGGACGGTGGAGTAAAGCTTGGCGAGGTACGCGAGGGGTATCGCCGCGCCTATGAGGCCTATAGCCTCCCTCACGCCCTTTATATCAAGCGCCCACGCTATGACTCCAGCTATCAGGGGCGCAAAGATTATGATGAGGAGTTCGTTGATCATGCTCCCACCCCCATCAGTGGCACGTTCTTAACGTACTGGGCAACGTTGAAGAGGTCGTTTCCGGCCTTCTGGGCGAGGTTCCAGGCGTAGTCCGGGTAGA